>JARKPR010000045.1 GCA_029975165.1 Selenomonadales bacterium | reverse complement strand
GATCCCCATCGACATGCTGCAGTATCGCCGCTTCGCGAAGGGAGAATTGATCCTGGAGCCCGCGGTGGTGTAGGGAGAGACCCGGCGGACGGAAAAACCCGCGAGGGGGGAGCGTATCCCCCCTCGCTTCGTGCCTACGAGCGTCCCTCTCGGAATCCGAAAAAGCGGCGGAAAATTTCGAATATGACTGTACAATTATCGCGAATATGGTTCATTCGCGAACTTTGTGCTTGAAACCTTGTGCTCAAGGTGTCATAATGCCGGTGGTGCATCTTGGCTGAGTCTCTAAAGGGAGGATGGTGCATTTCGTGAGCAAGCAGTTCGACGTACTCATCAACAAAGGGTGGTGCAAGGGATGCGGACTCTGCATCGCCGTCTGTCCGAAGAACGTTCTCGAACTCGACGACCGTGTGCAGTGCGAGCCGGTGAGAATGGACGATTGTATCGGGTGCAGGCAGTGCGAGAATATCTGTCCGGATCTTGCCATTACGGTGAAGGAGCGTGAACAGGATGCCTAAGATCGCATTTTGGCAGGGGAACATGGGCATCGCCATGGGAGCCATCGCCGCAGGATGCAGATTCTTCGGCGGCTATCCCATTACGCCCTCGACGGAAATCGCGGAGGCCATGGCGGAGGAACTGCCCCGCCTCGGCGGCAAGTTCATCCAGATGGAGGACGAGATCGCCGGCATCGCCGCGGCCATCGGCGCCTCCATCGCGGGCGTCAAGTCCATGACCGCCACCTCCGGTCCCGGCTTCTCCCTGAAGCAGGAAAACCTGGGCCTGGCCTACATGGCGGAGATCCCTCTCGTGGTGGTGGACGTCATGCGCGGCGGTCCCTCCACGGGGCTTCCCACGAAAATCTCCCAGCAGGACGTCATGCAGGCCCGCTGGGGCTCCCACGGCGACCACGGCACCATCGCCTATGCACCGTCCTCCGTGCAGGAGTGCTACGAGATCACCGTCGAAGCGTTCAACATGGCGGAGCGTTTCCGCCAGCCCGTGCTCATCATGAACGACGAAGTGCTCGGCCACATGCGCGAAAAAGTCATCGTCCCCGAGGACGATACCCTCGTGCTCGTGGACCGCAAGCGTCCCACGGTTTCCCCCGATGAATTCGTGCCCTACCGGGCGGACGAACAGGACGACATCCCCCCCATGGCAGGCATGGGAGACGGGTATCGCTGGCATGTAACGGGGCTCACCCACAACGACTGGGGATTCCCCACGAACAACGCCGCGGAAATAGAGAAGAAGATGCTGCGCCTCATGCGGAAGATCGACCGCTTCCGGGACGACATCGTCAAGTACGACACGGAGTCCGTGAAGGACGCGGACGTGCTGGTGCTCTCCTACGGCAGCGTGGCCCGCACCGCCCTGAGCGCCGTGCGCATGGCCCGGAAGAAGGGAATCAAGGTCGGGCACTTCCGGCCCGTCACGCTCTGGCCCTTCCCGGACAAGGAGCTGGAGCTCATCGCCTCCCGCGCCAAGACCATCCTCGTTCCCGAGCTCAACTGCGGCCAGATGGTCCTTGAAGTCGAGCGGGTCGTCGGAAAGGAACGGGTCGTCCGCCAGAACCTGGTGAACGGAGAGCTTTTCAAACCCGCGGAGATTCTCTCCAAGATTGAGGAGGTGGCCTGATCATGCCTCGGGAAGAAGTCATGAAATGGCTTCGGACGCGCTTTTTTCCCCATATCTGGTGTCCCGGATGCGGACACGGAGTCATCATGCACGCTCTGCTCCGTTCCCTCACCGCGCTCGACAAGAAGCCCGAGGAGACGGTCATCGCATCGGGAATCGGCTGCTCCAGCCGTATGCCCGGCTACATCAACGCCTGCACGGTGCACACCACCCACGGTCGCTCCCTCGGGTTCGCCACGGGGATCAAGCTCGCCAAGCCCGAACTGACCGTCATTGACGTCATGGGCGACGGAGACTGCACCGCCATCGGCGGCAACCACTTCATCCACGCCGCCCGCCGCAACCTCGACATCACCACCGTCATCTTCAACAACAACATCTACGGCATGACCGGCGGCCAATACTCGCCGCTCACCCCCATGGCCTCCAAAGCCACCACCGCCCCCTTCGGCCACATCGAGCGCCCCTTCGACATCGCCGCCCTGGCCATCGCCGCCGGCGCCACCTACGTCGCCCGCGGCACCGCCTTCCATGCCCAGCTCCTCACCGACCTCATCGTCAAAGGCATCGAAAGCAAAGGCTTCTCCGTCATCGACGCCATCACCCAGTGCCCCATCTCCTACGGGCGCAAAAACAAGATGGGCTCCGCCGCCGACATGCTCGCCTGGCAGCGCGACAGCGCCGTCCCGGCCCAAGCCGTGGCCAAGATGAAACCCGAAGACCTGCAGGGCAAATTTGTCATCGGCGAACTCTATCGGACCACCGCGCCGGAATACACCGCCGAGTACGACAAACTCATCGCCCGGGTCTATAAGAAGGGGGGCAAAGAAAATTGACATGGCATATTAGCCTTGCAGGCACAGGCGGCCAGGGCATCATCCTCGCCGGCATCATCTTGGCCGAAGCGGCCATCCTCGAAGGCAAGCAGGCCATCCAGACCCAGTCCTACGGCCCGGAAGCCCGCGGCGGGGCCAGCAAGGCCGAAGTCATCATCTCCGAGCAGCCGATCGACTATCCCAAAATAATCGTCGCCGACATCCTGCTCGCCATGAGCCAGGAAGCCTGCACCAAATACATCGGCTATCTGAAAAAAGGCGGCAAACTCATCGTCGACGCCACCAACATCGCCGACATCCCGGCGGTCGACGCCGATATATTGTCCGCTCCCATCACCAAAGCCGCCCGCGACCACCTGAAAAAGGACATGTTCGCCAACATCGTCGCCCTCGGCGTCCTCGTCGGCAGCACCGGCATCGTCGGCCGCGACGCCATCCTCCAGGCCGTCCTCGCCCGCGTCCCCAAAGGCACCGAAGAGGTCAACACCAAGGCCCTCGAAATCGGCTTCGACCTCGGCGGGAAGAAATAAAGAGAAGATTGATATGGCCGAAAAGCGCTTCCCTATACGGGGAGCACTTTTCTTTAGCGGCCGTTCAGAAGTGCCCAAATTCGGCGCAGCGGTGAAAGAAATTTTGCCGGCCGCAGGGTTTTCCTGGCAAAAGGCGAATATGTAGTAGGCCCCGGAGGCACTTTTCACAAAGGAGATGTGGCAAAATGGCAGCGGACATCATGACCGAAAACGAAGCCAGCGCCAGGAAGCTGAGCTGGGAGGCGTTCATCAAGCAGGACGTCCTCAACTTCCTCATGCAACACAACCTGCAGGCGATCACCGTCGACGACGGCGCCGGCAAAAAAGGCGTCATCAAGCGCACCGCCAAAGGCGATTATACCGTGCAAATCACGTCCAACGAAATCCTCTAGCTTGATGCTGGAGCCTCCCTTTATCGGGAGGCTCTTTACATTGGCGGCCGTTGATAAGTACCCATCTGCGGCGCATAAGGAACGATAGGGCGGAGGAGAGGGACAAAACAAAAGGGCCCGGATAAAATCCGAAGCCCTTTTGCGTATACCTCTATTACTACGGCTTGACCGTGGCCCTGTACACCTGCTTGCCGTCCTTCATCTCGATGATCACCGCGCTCTTCACCGCGTCGTGGGTCGCGTTCAGCGTCGTCGCCCCCGTGACCGCCGGGAAATCCTTCGTCGCCGCCAGCGCCTCGCGGATCTTCGCCGGCTCGGTGCTATTGGCGCGCTTGATAGCATCGATGACCACGTTCATGGCGTCGTAGCCGAGTACCGCCATGGCGTCGGGAGCCAGCCCGTACTCCTTCTTGTACGCCGCCACGAACGCCTGCGAAGCCGCGCTCGTGTCGTCGACCGAATAATGATTGGTGAAGTATGTATTGTTCAGCGGCGCCGCCGTGGCCACCTCCACCAGCTTGGGCGAATCCCAGCCGTCCCCGCCGACGATCGGCGCGTTGATGCCCAGCTCGCGGGCCTGCCTCACGATCTTGCCCACTTCCTCATAATAACCGGGCACATAGAGCACATCGGGGTTCAGCGCCTTGACCTTCGTCAGGACGGTTTTGAAATCCTGGTCCTTCTGCAGGTAGGCTTCCTGGCCGAGGATGGTGCCGCCGCCCTTGGTAAAGGCGTTCTTGAAGAAATCCGCCAGCCCCTTGCTGTAATCGCTGCTGTTGTCCACCAGGACGACCGCCTTGGTCAGCTTCAGCGTCCCGAGCACGAAGTTGGCCCCCACCGTTCCCTGGAAAGGATCGATAAAGCACACCCGGAAGGTGTAATCCTTAACCTTGCCGCTCTTCTCGTCCACCGTCACCTTGGGGTTGGTAGCGCCCACCGCCAGGAACGGCACCTTGGCCGCCTCCACGACGCTCGACGCGGCGATGGCGTTCGAACTGGCGAAAACACCGGTCACCGCCACCACCTTGTCCTGGCTGAGCAGCTTCGTCATCGCGTTCGCCGACTCCGACGGCTCGCTCTTATTGTCGGCGACGACCGCCTTGAGCTGCTTGCCGAGCACTCCGCCCTTGGCGTTGGCCTCCTTGATCGCCATCTTGGCCCCGTTTGTCGTCGAAGCGCCGAACGTGGCGTTGCCGCCGGTCAGCTCATTCAGCAGACCTATCTTGATCTCCGTCGACGAGGAATCGCTCCCGCAACCCGCCAGCAGTCCCGCCAGCATGATCACCGCCAACGCCAGCGCCGCCACCGTAAAAATCGTTTTTCTCATTCTCCATACTCCCTCTCTCAACATTATTCGCGCGCTTTCCGTTCTCCGCGGCAAGGCAAAACAAAAAAGTCAAATCATACGATTTGACTCTGAAGAATGGACACTTGCGCCACGCCGCAAAAAAGCAGCGGTGACATCAAATGCTCTGTCCTTTTGCCTGAGAGATTCATCGGCTGCACGCATGCCGACTTGCACCTTCGGCGCCCTTATTCAGGGGCTCTCCAGAGTTCCATCCGTCAACGGTCCTTGCGTTCCGCAGACTTCATATGGACACAAGTATTGAATTTTCAACACACTTCTACATTATAGCCACATCGTCCCGGACTTGTCAAGGACGAAACCTCGCCCGGCGTAAACCCGGCAGGAATCGGCGGCGCGGCGGCGAAGGTAATGTCCATCGCCGCGTTATAATCCGCCGCGGCAAGGATAGACTAACCGAGAGGTGATTTGGCATGCCGGTCATTACCATGGAAGCCGGAAAAGTCAGCAAGGAACAGAAAGAAGCCCTGATCGCGGGCTTCACGCAAACGGCCAGCGACATTCTCAACATCCCCGCGCCGGCCTTCGTCGTCCTCATCAAGGAAAACGACTACGACAACATCGGCAACGGCGGGCAAATGCTCAGCAAAATCCTCGCCGCCCGCGGCCAGGCCGGCAAATAACGCAAAAGCCTCTACACCATGTAGAGGCTTTTCTTTTCACTTCCGTTTTCGTGCCGAAGGAGAAAGGAGAAAAACCGGAGAATGTAGCCAGCATGATTATCGTATAGGGGGTAGACTTGATGAAGAAAATAGCCGCCCTTGTTGTCCTCATTGTATTTTTGGCCGTCGGCACCGCTGCAGCAGCACCGAACGATACGGGGATTATCGACATAGCCAAGATTATGGCCGAAAGCCCTAAGGTGAAAATGTTGCAGCAGCAGCTCGACCAGAAAGCCCGCGAGCTTGCGCAGCAACTGGATGCGGAAAAGCCCGTCCTGACCCAGGAGCAGTTTACGGCGAAGCAGCAGGCGGCCTACAACAAGTTCCTGGAAATAAAAAAAGAACTGGAAGCGCAGGTCGACGCGGCGATAAAACAAGCTCTCGCACAGGTGGCGAAAGAAAAGAAGCTGCGCCTCATCCTCTATAAAAACAGCGTGGCTTTTGGCGGTACAGACATCACCGCCGAGGTCATCGCCGCCATGAAATAATAGCCGCGCCGCCGGCGGGCGCCGGGGCCGGTCCAACGGCCCCGGCGTCCGTCCGGCGTTGTTGTTAGGCGCGGGCTGAATTTGCGCCGGACCTGGATAATTGTCACACAACTGTCATATTTTGCTGCTACCATTTAAGTAAGAATTCGGCAGCAATTTTTTTTATCCGGCGCCGACTGACCAGTCAGTTTTAACCGAGATTGTAGCCATACGACAGGAGGGGGAGAACATGCGGAAACTGGCGGCCATTTTTGTCCTGGCTTGCTCCCTCGCCGGACTTTGCGCGCCGGCGGCAGCCAAGCAGACCGAGTCGGTGGACCCAGGCTTCGACTTCGCCAAAGTCAGGACCGTCCTGCTCATGGAACCCACGTTCACCTACAACGGCTTCGACGTCAGCGGCGACGACCGCTTCGTCAAATACCCCGACTCCGCCGCCAAGGTCGCCGCCATGTTCGCTGCCCGCAGGCAGAAGCTGCCCTACATCAGGTACGTCACCCTGGCCGACGTGGCCGCCAGGGTCAGGAGCGACGCCACGCTCGACTGCCCCGCCGACCCCCGCGAGTTTTCCGCCCTCGTCCAGCGGGAGATGCCCAAATACGTCGACCTCGTCATGTACTGGGAATTCCGCGACTTCGGCTGGTTCCACCAGTATAACCAAGCCTACTACACCGAGGAGACGGTCTACGACAAGGTGCGCTATCATGAACGGCGATCGGACGGCACCTGGGTGTCCGGCTGGATGGAAGTCCCGCGGACCGTCCTCGTCCACCACCCGGCCTGCTACAGCATCTACGACAGCGCCCAGGCCAACTTCGCCTTCCTGGACCCGCGCTCGTGGAAATACGTCTGGTCGTTTACGGACACCCGCACCCGCGCCTCCTACGCCTTCGGCAAAGACTACGACCATACCGGCCCCGAATCGATGATGAACCGCATCTTCGACGACACGGTAGCGAAAATGCCCGTCTACGCGCATCTCGCGCCGTGAACTTCCTGGCGGCGGAAAATTTCCGGCAGGTGCAAATGATATGCGGCGCGAATAGGAAAGCTATAACGACGCGTTGCGTAATCTTTGCTTGGGGTGATGAATATGTCCGTAAAGAACGACATGACCGCCGACTTCCTGCGTTCCGCCTTCGGAGGCGAATCAATGGCCAGCATGCGCTACCTGCTGTGGGGCGAACACGCCGAAAAACAGGGCATGCCCAACATCGCCCGCCTGTTCCGGGCCGTCGCCTACGCCGAACAGGCCCATGCCGGCAATCATTTCCGCGAACTCGGCGGCCAGGCGGGCGGGGCGGCCGTGACTGCCGGCGCCGTGTTCGGCCTCGGGACGGTGGCGGAAAACCTCCAGGGGGCCATCGACGGCGAACTTCACGAGGTCGAACAAATGTACCCCGTCTACCTCGAAGCCGCCCGCTTTCAGGGGGAAAAAGGCGCCGAACGGGCCTTCCGCTATGCCCTGGAAGCAGAAAAAATCCATGCCGCGATGTTCAAGACGGCCCAGGACGCGGCCAAACAGAACAAAGACCTGCAACTGGGCGCCGTCCACATCTGCCCGGTCTGCGGCCATACCGGCGAAGGCGAGCCGCCCGGCTTCTGCCCGATCTGCGGCGTGAAAAAGGAACTCTTCAAGCTGTTCCCGGCTCGCTAACAACACCCGGACCCACGCATTGCCGGCCTGCTTTCACGGCATGCTAACAGTATCCGGGAAGCAGGGGGGAAGACAGTGGAAAAAACCGCCACCACCGACCAGACAAGCCAAGGCCAGCCGGCCGCCCCGGCCATGACCGCCCAAGTCGTGGGCCGGACCGTTACCGCCCAGGCCGCCGGCCAGAATACGGGCACGCCGATGCCCGGCCTCCAGCAGGTGCAGCAGCAGGTCGCCGCCCTGCGCCAGACGCTGCAGGCGCTTATGGCCGACAAGCAGTCCGCCGACGGCGAGATCATCACCGCCACCGCCGTCCTTGACACCCAGCTCGAAGACTACACCCGCACCCTCAGCGCCAAAAAGCAGCCCGCGCTGCGCACCTTCTAAAGACCGCGCCGCAGGGGAAAAGCCGCGAATAAACTCGCGGCTTTTTTGTCGCCGTGGCCAGTGGAAAAATTGTAAAATACAATAATTAGTACTATAATATCAATATAATCGATTTAGTGAGGCGAAAGATGGACACGCTGGGAATTCAGGCCTTTCTTGCCGTCGTAAGCTACGGGAGCGTAACCGAAGCAGCCAATTCGCTTTTCTTGTCCCAATCCACCCTCAGCCACCGCCTGGCCGAATTGGAGCGGGAGGTGGGCGTGAACCTGATCGAGCGGGGACGGGGCCAGCGGTCCTTGTCCCTGACCGCTTACGGCCAAGAGTTCCTCACGATCGCCAGACGGTGGGAAGACCTCATCCATGACACGAATCAGATCCAATCGCGGGTCAGCAACCCCACCCTCGCCATCGGCGCAGTCGATACCATCCATACTTACGTACTGCCGCCCTTTTACCGGGCGTTGCGCGCCTGCGGCCGGGAAATAAACCTGCGGCTGAGGACCCATAATTCCACCCAGCTTTACTTCCAGGTAGACAGGGGCGAACTCGACATCGCCTTCCCGCTCCTTGATTTGCCGATGCGGAACATTATCGTCGAAAAGTTCTACACCGAGGCCAGGGTCGTTATCCGCCGAGAACAGGTGCCAGGCAAAGGCGACAACTTCATCGACCCAGCCGTTCTCGACCCGGCCCACGAAGTGTTTTTCGAAGGCGATCCGGCGTACCGGGCCTGGCATGATCGCTGGAAAGGCAAAAAAGGCCCGCCTCCCTTAGAGGTGGATACGACGCAACTGCTCCTCCCGCTAATGAGCAACCATGGCAGTTGGGCGATCGTGCCCCTCTGCATGGCGAAAAAACTGGCCGCGACAGGCGATTTCGCTTATTACCTCCTTGAGGATCCGCCTCCTGAACGCATCTGCTATAAAATCCGGCCGCTCTATCCCAAGGCCAGCGTTACGGAAAGCCTGAATCTATTCCAACAGTGCCTGAATTTGCTGTCGATAGACGTTTACCTCAATATGAACGGCTAATTCTAGTTGTAAGGAAATGTCCTTACAATTTTTTTTCGGCAAACAGCCGGAAAAATATTGAAAATATCGATTTTATATTACATGTAATTCAATTTTACAATGTTTTCATGGCCACATTACAATTATCTCAGAACCCAGTTCGTTGCGTTTTCCCTGCCGGCACACGTTGCCGCGTAAGACGGGCGCGGCCGGCACGGGACGATGCGGTGAAAATCCGGTTGAGAGGTGGCTTGAATGACAAAACATTGTTCCAGCATTGTCCGGGCGGTGGAAGGGTCAAGCACGGTGGCGATATCCGACCGCGCCCGTCAGTTGCAGCAGGAAGGAATCAACGTCGTCAACCTCGGCGGCGGCGATCCGGACTTCGACACCCCCCGGCATATCCAGGATGCCGCGATTAACGCCATCAGGCAAGGATTCACCCACTACGTGAACAGCAAAGGTACGCCGGAACTTCGCAAGGCGATTGCCGAAAAATACCGCGCCGACGAAGGGCTGGCCTACGATCCGGCCACGGAGATCGTCGCCACCGCCAGCGGCAAGGTGGCGCTGTATATCGCCCTCGCCGCCCTGGTCGAGCCTGGCGACGAAGTTTTGTTGCTCGAACCGGCCTGGGTGAGCTACCGGCCGATCGTCGAACTGCTCAGCGGCAAGCCGGTTGGCGTAACCCTGGACGGCAAAGACGATTATCTGGTTAGCGACGAAATCCTCGCACAGCACGTCACCGCCCGGACCAAGGCAATAATCGTCAATTCGCCCAACAACCCGACCGGCAGGGTGCTGACGGCCCCCGAGCGGGAAAGCATCGCCCGGCTCGCGACCCGCCACGACCTGTGGGTGATTGCCGACGACATTTACGAAAAGATCATCTACGACGGCCGCGTGCACAAGGCGCTCGCCGGTCTGCCGGGCATGCGGGAACGGACGATAACCGTCAACGGCATGTCCAAGGCCTACGCGATGACCGGCTGGCGGCTGGGCTACATGGCCGGGCCGGCCGCGGCGCTTGACGAAATACTGAAAGTACAGCAGCATCTGGTCACCTGTGCGGCCTCCTTCACCCAGGTCGCCGGGGTGGCGGCGCTGACAGGCGGCCTCGGCTGCGTGAACGCCATGGTCGCCGAATACGATAAGCGACGGCGGCTCATCGCCGCCGCCCTGAATGACATTCCCGGGGTACACTGTCCGCTGCCCGAAGGAGCGTTTTATTTCTTCCCCCGGATTGACTACAAGGGGAAGAATTCGCTCGAACTTGCCGAATACCTGCTCGACGCCGCCCATGTGGCGGTGACGCCGGGCATCGCTTTCGGCCAGGCCGGCGAGGGATGCATCCGGCTTACCTATGCGACTTCGCTCGCGAACCTGCAGGAGGCTGTAAAGAGGATCGGACAGGCATTAAAACACTGATTCGCAAGGGCTGCGTGGAGGATGGTGATGGCGTTCGCTCCGCCGAGAGCGCACAAGAAAACGCTTAACTTTTAGGAGGTGTACAGAAAGATGAACTTGTGGTTTAGGCAACCCCTATACACGAAAATATTCGTGATGCTTGCGCTGGGTATTATTGTCGGTTATATCCTGGGACCTCAGGCCACAATCCTCAAACCGCTCGGCGACGCTTTTATCCGGTTGCTGAAAATGCTCATCGTGCCGCTCGTCTTCTTCACCCTGGTGTCCGGCGTGACGAAAATGGGCAGCCCGAAAGAACTCAAACGCGTCGGCGGCTTCATCGTTCTCTACTATGTCATTACCTCGGCCTTCGCCGCCGCCGTCGGCACATTCCTGGCCCTCGCCGTCCGGCCCGGCCTCGGCGTGCAGGGGGCGCTGGGCAAGATGACGGAGCTGAAAGTCGCCAAATACTCGGTGGTAGACAGCATCCTCAACTGGATACCGACCAACCCGGTACAGGCGATGGCCGAAATGAACATGCTGCAGATCATCTTCTTCGCCCTGCTGGTCGGCGTCGTGCTGCTCCTGCTGGGCGAGAAGGCCGACTACGTGACGAAGTTCATGAATCAAGCGTCCGACGTCGTCATCCGCATAACGGAACTCGTCATGGAAGTCGCCCCCTACGGCATCTTCGCCCTCGTGGCCGAAGTGGTGGGGACGATCGGCGGCAAAATGCTCGCCGCCGTAACGAAGCTCATCCTCGCCGACTACGCCGCCATCATCATCATGATCGTCCTCGTCTACCCGCTGCTGCTCAAAACACTGAGCAAAGTGCCGGTACTGGCTTTCTACAAGCACATCTCGCCGGCAATGATCGTCGCTGCCAGCACCACATCAAGCGCCGCCACCCTGCCGGTCGAAATGAAAATCGCCCAAGAACGGCTCGGCGTTCCCGAACGGATCTACGGCTTTACCCTGCCGCTCGGCAACACCGCCAACATGGACGGCTTCGCGGCGGCCATCGGCGTAATATCGGTATTCGCCCTCGACATATTCAACGTCCCTATCAGCGCCGGCCTGATAATCCAGATCGTCTACCTCGGCCTCGTCCTCTCGATCGGCGCCGCGGGCGTCAAGGGCGCCGGCATCGTCATGTCGGCGGTGCTCTTCGAAGCGCTCGGCGTGCCGCAGACGCTGCTGCCAATCCTCGCCGCGATCTGGCCGATAATCGACATCCCGCATACGACCACCAACGTCACCGGCGACGTCGTCGGCACCACGATCTGCGCCGCCCGCTACAACGAACTGGACTGGGATGTCTTCAACGGCACCAAAACAGCAAGTGAAAATCGCCCCGTATCCGGATAAGCCGTCCCCCCGAGCCTCCTGCGAAAAGCCGCGAAATAACTCGCGGCTTTTTTATTATCGCTCCGGCCGCCGGCCGTACTTTCCCCGCGACCAGAACGGGAAGCAGGCGTAGCGGGTGAAAAAGGGGGGGCAGTTGAAATCCGTCAGGACGATGAAGGCGATGAACCAGACAATCAGCAGCCCGGCGGGCGACAGGCAATTCAGAACCGTCACGTTCATTTCGCGGCGACCTCCTCGGCAATTCTCACTATAACCTATGCCGCCGCCGGCCGATATGCCCCCGCCGCCGGCAGCCACAACTCCTCCCAACCAAAGTCCCATCGCCGCCCCGAAAAAATAAGACCTCCGCCTTATGGCACTTGATGCGCTGGCCTCATGTCCGGGACAAGGAAGTTGCCTATAATTGAAGATGAAAGCCGTAGCGAAGGTGCAAACCATGATATACGCCGCCCGGGCCAAAGCCTGCCGAAAAATCTGCTTGGTTGTCCTGCCGGTCTGGATAGCTGCCGCCGTGATGACAGCCGTCGCCGCCGCCCCGGCCCCGCCCGCCGGCGGCGAGGAGCAAAACCGCCGGGCCCGCCAGGAAGAACGGCAGCGCAAGGAACGCGACCAACAGAGCGACGTCTTTCTGCAAAAAGGGGCCCAGGCCGGCCGCGACACCTCGCTGCCGGCCGAAACGCCCTCCTTCCCGGTCAAAGCCGTCGTCCTCGCCGGCGACAGCGCCGGCCGCTTCCCCTGGGCCCAGGCCATGCTCGAAGACTACGCCGGCCGCCGCATCGGCGCCGCCGGCGTCGCCCTCATAGCCAAGCGCCTCACCAACGCCTTCATCGACCATGGCTACATCACCACCCGCCTCACCGTCCCCGAACAAGACCTTACCGGCGGCACGCTCACCCTCGTCCTCGTCCCCGGCCGCATCGGCGCCTTCCGCCTTGCCGCCGGCAGCGCCGCCGCCGACTGGCGCAGCGCCTTCCCGGCCCGCCCCGGCGACATCCTCAACCTCCGCGACCTCGAACAGGGGCTCGAACAACTGAAACGCGTCCCCTCCCAGGACGCCGACATGACCATCGTCCCCGGCGACAAGCCGGGCGACAGCGACATCGTCATCGCCGTCCGCGCTACGAAACGCTGGCGCCTGCAACTGGCGGTCGACGACTCCGGGGCCGCCGCCACCGGCCGCTTCCAGCTCTCCACGGCGCTGGCCCTCGACAACCTTCTCGGCCGTAACGACCTCTTCATCTACGCCGTCAACGGCGACGGCGACCGCAAAGGCGAATTGCGCGGCACCCGCGGCGACAGCTTCGCCTACTCGCTGCCGTGGGGCAACAGCACGCTGGCCTTTTCCCGCTACACCTACCGCTTCCACCAGACGGTCGGCGACGGCGCCACCGCCTTCCGCTACTCCGGGACAATAGAAAACAACGAACTCCGCCTCACCCGGCTCCTCGGACGCGACCAAACCGGCAAGACCAGCCTCGACGCCCGCCTCATCCTCGGCCGCGGCCGCAACTATGTCGAAGACAGCGAAATCCTCGTCCAGCGGCAGACCACCACCGCCTTCCAGCTCGGCCTCTCCCACCGCCGCTACGCCGGCAGCGCCGTCATCGACCTCGCCGTCGCCAACAAGCGCGGCGTCCCTTGGTTCGGCGCCCAGGCCGACCCCGCCGCCCTGGCCGCCGACTCGCCCACCACCCGCTACAGCATCTGGCTGGCCGACGCCGGCTTCGCCGTCCCCGCCGCCGTCGGCGGCGTCAGAGGCCGCTATAGCCTCGCCTTCCACGGCCAATACACCGGCGACCTCACCTTTTCCGGCGAATTCCTCGGCATCGGCAACCGCTTCACCGTCCGCGGCTTCGACGGCGCCCAGACCTTGGCCGCTGAATACGGCTGGTACCTGCGCAATGAATTCGCCGCGCCGCTCCGCACCGCCGGGCAGGAAGCCTACGTCGGCC
The DNA here is from genome assembly GCA_029975165.1 of Selenomonadales bacterium. Classification (GTDB taxonomy): domain Bacteria; phylum Bacillota; class Negativicutes; order Sporomusales; family UBA7701; genus Anaeroselena. The sequence goes on along the minus strand of JARKPR010000045.1, from coordinate 17,549 downwards.
TCGACTGCGGCGCCGTCTACGGGCCGTCGTCCGCGAGTCTCCCCGGCCGCGTGCTGGCCGGAGCGGTCCTGGGGCTCAGGGGAGCCCACGGCAAAACCGCCTATGACATCTTCGTCGGCTGGCCGCTGAAAAAACCGGCCGGGTTCACCACCGCCGGCACGACCTGCGGTTTCGAACTGACCTATCAGCTATAAGCGCGTCTGCCGCTGCCAAGCGTGGCGATAACGCATAAAAAGGAGGTCTACAATGTCTAACCGCACACATCCCAGAATCCTCGGCACCAGGCTTGCCGCCGGGCTGACCGGCCTGCTGCTCGTCCTCGGCCTGGCGCTTCCGCCGGCCGCCGTTGCCGCCGCCGAAGTCGTCCAGATCGCCGCCCCGTCGGCGGCCGGCGTCTCACACAACCTTTACCCCGCCTTCAATGTCGGGCCGGGCGGCCTCGTGCTCAACAACTCCGCCGCCGCCGTCCAGACCCAGCTCGCCGGCACCATCGCCGGCAACGCCAACCTCCAGGCCGGGCCGGCCCGCATCATCCTCAACGAAGTCACCGGCACGGGCGTCAGCCAGATCAAAGGCTTCATCGAAGTGGCCGGCCGGCGAGCCGACGTCGTCATCGCCAACCCCAACGGCATCGTCGTCGACGGCGGCGGCTTCATCAACGCCGGCCGGGCCGTCCTCACCACCGGACGGCCGGTGTTCGGCGGCAACGGCAGCCTGCTGGCCTTCCGGGTCGGCGGCGGCCGGATCGACATCCAGGGAGCCGGGCTCGATGCCACCGCCATCGACCGCGTCGACCTCATCAGCCGGACGATGGCCGTCAACGCCGGCATCCGGGCCAACGAAATCAACGCCGTCGCCGGCGCCAACACCGTCGGCTACGGCACCCTGTCCGCCCAGCCGCTGTCCGGCGCCGCCCAAAGCGGCGAAGTCGCCATCGACGTCGGCGCCCTCGGCGGCATGTACGCCGGCAAAATCAAGCTGGTCGCCACCGAGCGGGGCGTCGGTGTCAACAGCCGGGGCGTCATCAGCGCCACCGGCGGCGACATCGCCATCACCAGCGGCGGCAAAGTCGTGCTCGCCAACCAGACCGCGGCCACCGGCGCCATCGCCGTCGACGCCCAGGCCATCGACCTCTCCGGCGGCTCGATGGTCGCGGATGGCGCCGTCACCCTCAAGGCCGGCGCGGGCGGCGTCACCAACACCGCCTACGGCTTCGTCACCGCCGGCGGCGACATCGCCGTCACCACCCCCGGCGCCTTCGTCAATACCGCGGGCGGCGGCATGACGGCCGGCGGCGCGTTCACCGTCACCGCCGCCTCCCTCGACAACACCGCCGGCTTCCTCACCGCCGTCGGCAACTTCGCCGTCGACCTGGGGACCATCGCCGGCAGCTACAGCGGCAACAAAGGCTACCCAAAATACGGTGGCCACAAAGGCTACTACAGCTACGGCGGCTGCGGCAGCTACAAAGGCTACAACCACGGCGGCTCGCCCGCCGCGCCGGTCGCCGTTGCCGGGTTCTTCGACAACACCAACGGCTTCATCAGCGCCGGCGGCAACCTGGCCATCGCCGTCAAAACGACCACCGCCGCCACCCGCTACGCCGTCGACAACACCAGCGGCTTCATCAGCGCCGGCAATAACCTCGCCATCGCCGTCACGGCCGCGGCCGCCCAAACCGGCAAATGCGGCGAACCGGCGACCGCCACCGTCAACGCCGTCAACAACGCCGCCGGTTACATCAGCGCCAGCAACGACGTCGTCATCACCGCCCAGGACGCCACCACCACCGGCGGCCAGAGCGGCAAATGCGGCAGCCCGGCGCCCGCTCCCGCTAAAACCGGCTACTTCGTCAATAACACCGCCGGCTACATCAGCGCCGGCAACGACCTCACCATCACCCTCCAGGGGATCGGCGGCACGACCCAGTACAGCCGTTACGGCAAAACCAAGTGCGGCAGCGGCCATTACGGCAATACTACCCCCGCCGCGCCCTACACCCTCGACAATACCGCCGGCACCATCACCGCCATGAGCGACCTTCGCATCGCCACCAAAGGCTCGGTCAACAACAGCGGCAACGGTGAATTGACGGCCGGCGGCAGCGCCACCGTCAGCGCCGACACCCTCCGGAACCAGCAGGGCACCGTCAGCGGCGACGCCACCGTCACCATCACCACCCGGCTGCCGTTCGACAGGCAGGCCGGCGAAGTGACCAGCAACGGCCCGATCGTCATCCACAACATCTAAAACAACCACCAAAAGGGCCTCCCGCAGACCGGGAGGCCCTTTCTCATACCAGGACTAGTCTTTGATATTCTCCGCCAGTATATCGGCCACATGCTTCACCTTGACCCCCGGCGCCTGCTTGTCGAGGCCGCCGCCGATCTGCATCATGCACGCCGGGCAGGCCACGCAGACCACCTCGGCGCCGGTCTCCTTGATATTGTCGATCTTCTGCTTCAAGATGGGCGCCGACAGCTCCGCATACTTGATGCCGAACGCGCCCGCCATGCCGCAGCACTTGTCGCAATCCTTCATCTCCACCACCTCGCACGCCCCCGTGCTCTCCAGCAGCTTGCGCGGCTCCTCGTAGATGCCCAGCACCCGCTTCATGTGGCAGGAGTCGTGGAAGGTCACCTTCTTCGCCCCCGGCTTCTTCGCCAGGCGGCCGGCCTGCTCGTACTCGCCGGCCACGAACTGCGAGAACTCCCGGACCTTGGCGGCGAACGCCTTAGCCCGCCCCGCCCACGCCGGGTCGTCCTTGAGGATTTCGGGATAGGTCACGTGCAACGTCTCGGCGCAGCTCGGACAGGCGGCGATCACGTAATCCGCGCCGGCCTTCTCGAACGCCGCGATGTTGCCCTTGGCGATCTTCTTCGTCGTCTCCACGTCGCCGAAGCCGACCACCGGTTTGCCGCAGCAGCTCTGCTCCTCGGGGAACGCCACGGCGATGTTCAGATCCTGCAGCACCTTATACACCGCTTCGCCTGTCTCGGGGAAGACGAAATCCGTGTTGCAGCCGCTGAAGAAGGCTACCTTCTTCGTCGGCGCGGCCAGCTTCTTCGTGATCCTGTGGATGCGGTCGCGCAGCGGCGAATCGGCGATGGCCGGCAGGCTGCGCCCTTCCGTCAGGCCGGCCATGAACAACGGCAGATGGCGGATGAAGCGGCCGGACTGCACCGGCTTCTGGCCGAGGGCCGCCGTCCGCAGCAGCGAGTGGAACAGGCGGCGGTTGGCAATGACATTCTCGAACAGCAGCCGCAACGAGAACGGCAGACCGTGGTCCTTGACCCCCCTGGTCCGCAGCTCCTCGATCAGGCCGGGGATGTTGATCCGGCCGGGACAGACCGTCGTACACTTGCGGCAACCGATGCACAGCTCGTTGATCTTCTCGAAGTCGCCCATGCTGTTGAAAAAGGCGGTGAGGATGGCGCCGATGCCGCCGGCGTAGATATGGCCGTAGACGTGGCCGCCCACCAGCTGGTACACCGGGCAGACGTTCAGGCAGGAAGCGCAGCGGATGCACTGGTAGATCTCCTTGAACGTCTCGTCCTTGGCCGCCTTCAACCGGCCGTTATCGAACAGGATGATGTGCAGCTCCTTGTCCTGCTCCGTCCACTGGCCGTTCTTCTCGACCATCGCCGGCACCGGGCCGGAGATCATGCTCACGTAGCTGGTCGCCACCTGCGAAGTGGCGCTGCGGGGCAACGACCGCAGGATGGGGATGGCGTCCTTGATTGTCGGGACGAGCTTCTCGTAGCCGATGATGACGACATGGACGCGGGGGAGGGTAGTCACCAGGCGGGCGTTGCCCTCGTTCGTCACCAGGCAGATGGCGCCGTTCTCGGCGATGCCGATGTTCGCCCCCGAGATGCCCATATCGGCCTGCAGGAACTCCTCGCGCAGCGTCTTGCGGGCCGTCTGCACCATGAAAGGAATGTCGGGGGGGATGTCTTCCTTCAGTTCCTTGGAGAAATACTCCGCCACCTGCTGGCGGTTGAGGTGGATGGCGGGCATGACCATATGCGACGGCTTGTGGCCGGCCAGGGCGATGATCCATTCGCCCAGATCGGTCTCGCGCACGTGGATGCCGGCCTCCTCCAGGGCATGGTTGAGGTGGATCTCCTCCGACGCCATCGACTTCGACTTCACGACCCGCTTCACGCCCTGTTCCCGGCACAGGTCGAGCAGGTACTTCTTGAGCGCCGGGCCGTCCTTGGCGCGGAACACCTTGGCGCCCCGCTTGGACGCCTCGGCCTCGAACCTGTCGGCAATCGCCTCGATGTCGGCCACGGCCGCCGCTTTCATCGCCTTAAGCGAATCGCGCAGCGCCTCGATATCCTCGACATTCTCGTACGCCTTGGCCCGCGCGACCGGGTAGGCCTCGCCGAAGCGGCCCAGAGCGCCGCGCAGCACGTCGTCGCGCAGCTTCTCGCTTATCTCCTGCTTGATATTGCGGTTCGGGTTTTCCATCACTGCGCACCTCCGTCGGCAGCCTCATCGACGGCAATGATCACGAACCGGCTGGGGCCGTGGACGCCGATCGTCAGCACCCGTTCGATGTCGGCCGTCCGACTGGGGCCGGTAATAAACGACAAATACCCGCGGTCGTACACCTGGGCGACGACGCCGAGCGCGTCCGCCATCGCCGGCAGGATGTTCCCGCTGCTCATGAACACGGCATGGACCGGCGGCAGGGTGGATACCAGCCGGCTCTCGACCGCCTGGGCGTCCTGGAGGACGCTGGCCGTCTCCGCCACCCCGAACTCCACCCCCGACACGCCGAGGTCGGCTGTCGGGGCGTGGGCGGCGATGTCGGCCTGGGCGGTATAAACCTCCAGCCCCGCCTCCCTGAGCGCAGCATAAGCGCCGGCCGCCGTCGCCAGCGGACAGTCGACCGCCACCGCCTTCTTCGCCCCCAGGCTTCTGGCGAGCTCGACCAGCACTTCTCGCGCCTCGGCGGCCGTGGCCGCCCGGAATACTTCCGCGCCGACGCTCTTGGCGCGGGCCTCGAATTCGTCGAACAGGTGCGGGCCATAAATGTCTGCCGGGAAAGCCTTCTCCCAGCTCTCGCACACCTTTTTCAAATATACCACTCCTCCCGCTGCTTGGTATGGTGGACTGACCGGTAACCTATCTATTCGTGAGCACCATGCGAAATCCTCCACCGCCGGCGGAAGAATACAAAATTTTCTCACATATGGCTGACTGCTGATAATAATTGCCTTTCCTGGCAAAAATGGCAGGAATCTCGTAATACTGAACGAATATAAGCCACATAATATCACCACACTGTCGTAATTAAATAAACGAGGGAACAGGTGCTTTGCTTAATAGGGAAGCCGGTGGGGAACCCGGCGCGGTCCCGCCACTGTGACGGCGAGCCAACCACACTGTGCCACTGGGCGACCGGGAAGGCGTGGGGAAGCGATGAGCCGGAGCCAGGAGACCTGCCTGTTCTGACACGCGCCGTTACGACCTACGGAAGATAGGCAGGTGGGTAGATAGGTATAACAATGCGTCATTATTGTTACTATTTATGCCCCCTGTCCAAGGGGGTATTTTCGTGTCGCCCCAGCCGCTCCGCCGAGGGATAACCACCGGCACCTGCGCCGCCGCCGCCGCCAAAGCGGCCGTCCTCGCCGCCCTCGGCCGGCCGCAGGCCGCCGTCGACGTGGCCTCGCCCCAGGGGCAGCCCATCCGCGTCCCTGTGGCCGCAAGCTCCTCCGCCGCCGGCGGCGGCACGGCCGCCGTCGTCAAGGACGCCGGCGACGACCCCGACGTCACCGACGGCGTAACCGTCACGGCCGCCGTCACGCTCACCGACGCCCCCGGCATCGTCATCCGCGCCGGCGAAGGCGTCGGCACCGTCACCAAGCCCGGCCTGGCCGTGCCGGTCGGGCAGCCGGCCATCAACCCCGGCCCGCAGCGGATGATCGAGCAGGCCTTGCACGACGTGCTCCCCGCCGGCCGCGGCGCCGTCGTCACCATCGCCATTCCCGGCGGCCGCGAGCTCGCCGCCCGCACCCTCAACCCCGTCCTCGGCATCGAAGGCGGCCTGTCGATCATCGGCACCACCGGCATCGTCGAGCCGATGTCCGAAGAAGCGTGGAAAACCTCGCTCACCCCCCAGATCAGCGTCGTCAGGGCGCTGGGTTACGATACCGCCGTCTTCGTGCCCGGCAAGATCGGCCGGGACATTGCCGTCAACCGCTGCAACCTGCCGGCCGACCGGGTCGTCCAGACCTCGAACTTCATCGGCTACATGCTGACGAGCGCCGCCGACCAGGGCCTGCGCCAGGTCCTGCTCCTCGGTCACCTCGGTAAAATCGTCAAAGTCACCGCCGGCATCTTCCAGACCCACAGCAGCCTGGCCGACGCCAGGCTCGAGACGCTCGCCGCCTACGCCGCCGCCGAAGGCGCCCCACGCGAGGCGGTCGAAGAAATCCTCGCCTGCGTCACCACCGAAGCGGCCGCGGACGTCATCGGCCGCTACCCCTTAGGAAGCGTCTGGCCCCGCCTCGCCGCCCAGGCCAGCCGCCGGGCCGAGCGCTACGTCCACGGCCGGCTGAGCGTCGGCACCGCCATCGCCACCCTCAAAGGCGACATCCTCGGCCGCGACGATAAGGCCGCGCAAATCGGAGGCGCCCTCGGATGGACCACAGGATAACCGTCATCGGCATCGGCCCCGGCTCCCCCGACTACCTGCCGCCCATCGCGGCCCGCGCCATCGCCCGGGCCCCCGTGCTGGTCGGCGGCGGCCGGGCCCTCGCCGCCTTCGCGCCCCCCGGCCGCGAAACCTACACCCTCGGCAAAGACATCGCCGGCGCGCTCGCCTACATCGGCCGCCGCCTCGAAAATAGCGACGTCGCCGTCCTCGTCTCCGGCGACCCCGGCTTCCACAGCCTGCTGCCCGCCCTCGGCCGCGCCTTCGGGCCCGACCGCATCGACGTCATCCCCGGCGTCAGCTCGCTCCAGCTCGCCTTCGCCCGCCTGGCCGTACCCTGGCAGGACGCCGTCCTCGTCAGCCTCCACGGCCGCGACGGCGACCCGGCCGCCCTCGCCTTCGCGCCGGGCAAGAAGCTCGCCCTCCTCACCGACGCCGCCAACTCCCCCCGCCGCATCGCCGCCGACCTCCTCGCCCGCGGCTGGCCGCCGGCGACCGCCGTCTGGCTGTGCGCCGACCTCTCCTATCCCCACGAAAAAGTCCAGGCCGCCGACCTGGCGGCCACAGCGGACAGCCAAGGCTTCGAACACTGCGTGATGGTGGTGATAGCATGAAATACGCCGTCCCCGGCATCGCCGACGAAGAATTCATCCGCGGCGACACCCCCATGACCAAGCAGGAAGTGCGCATCCTCGCCCTCGTCAAGGCCAGGATAAGCGCCGCGTCCACCGTCGTCGACATCGGCGCCGGCACCGGCTCCCTCACCGTCGAGGCCGCCCTCCTCGCCCCCCAGGGGCGCGTCTACGCCATCGAACAGGACGCCGCCGCCCTCGACCTCATCCGCGCCAACGCCGCCAAATTCGGCGCCGCCAACGTCGCCATCGTCGCCGGCACCGCCCCTGCCGCCCTCGCCGGCCTCCCCGCCGCCGACACCATCTTCATCGGCGGCAGCGGCGGCCGCCTCGCCGCCGTCGCCGACGCCGCCGACCGGCTGCTCAAGCCCGGCGGCCGCCTTATCGTCACCGCCGTCACCGTCGAAACGCTGCAACAGGCCCTCGCCATCTTCGCCGCCCGCCCCGACTACCGGGCCGAGGCCGCCGGCGTCCAGATAACCCGCCTGCGCCGCGCCGGCGCCAAGCACCTCTTCCAGGCCAACAACCCCGTTTACCTCATCGCCTGCACCAAGGGAGGACCCCAATGACCGGCAAATTCTACGGCATCGGCGTCGGACCGGGCGACCCCGGCCTCCTCACCCTCCGCGCCGCCGACCTCCTCAAAACGGCCGCCGTCATCTGCATCCCCCGTTCGGCCGCCGACAACGAAAGCACCGCCCTCAAGGCGGCTGGCGCCTTCATCGGCGAAAGCGCCGCCATCATCGAAGTCCCCACGCCAATGACCCGTGACAAAGATGTGCTGGAGGCCGAATGGCGCCGCGGCGCCGAAAAGATCGCCGCCCACCTCGCCGCCGGCTGCAACGTCGCCTTCATCACCATCGGCGACGCCATGCTGTTCAGCACCTACACCTACCTCCTCAAACACGTCCGCGCCCTCCTGCCGGCCGTCGAAGTCGAAAGCGTCCCCGGCGTCACCTCATTCGCCGCCGCCGCCGCCCACCTCAACCTGCCTTTAGCCGAAGGCCCGGAAAAACTGGCCGTCGTCCCGGCCGTTGATGACCCCGAAGCCCTGCGGCCGCTGCTCGCCGCCTTCGACAGCATCGTGCTCATGAAGGTCGCCGGCAAATACGACGCAATCGTCGCCCTCCTCGCCGAACTCGGCCTCAGGGACAAGGCCGTCTACGTCAGCAGGCTGGGCTATCCCGACCAGTTCGTCACCCGCGACCTCGACAGCCTGGTGGGCAAAAAACGCGACTACCTGTCGCTCATCCTCGTCAAAAAGGGGGGACTGTGATGGCCGTCCCCGTCCACTTCGTCGGCGCCGGCCCCGGCGACCCCGAGCTCATCACCGTCAAAGGCCAGCGCTGCATTGCCGCCGCCGACACCATCATCTACGCCGGCTCGCTCGTCAACCCCGCCTTATTGGACTTCGCCAAACCGGGCGCGGCAATAATGAACAGCGCCGCCATGACCCTCGACGAAGTCGTCGCCGCCATCGCCGGCGCGGTGGGGGAGGGGAGGGAGGTCGTCAGGCTGCATACCGGCGACCCCAGCCTCTACGGCGCCATCAAGGAACAAATGGACGCCCTCGACGCCCGCGGCATCGCCTACGAGATCGTCCCCGGCGTCAGCTCCTTCCTGGCCGCCGCCGCCGCCCTGCGCTGCGAATACACCCTGCCCGCGGTCAGCCAGACGGTTATCGTCACCCGCCTCGAAGGCCGCACCCCCGTCCCCGAGCAGGAAAAGCTCGCCGCCCTGGCCGCCCACCGTTCCACGATGTGCATCTTCCTCAGCGTCCACCTGCTTGACGGCGTCGTCGCCGAGCTCATCGCCGGCGGCTATCCGCCCGACACCCCGGTCGCCGTCGTCCAGAAGGCCACCTGGCCGGACGAGAAAATCTACCGCGGCACGCTGGCCGACATCGCCCGCACCGTCGCCGCCGCCGGCGTCGACCGCACGGCCATGATCGTCGTCGGCCGCTGCCTCGCCGGCGACTACGCCCTCTCCAGGCTCTACGCCCCCGAATTCGGACACACGTTCAGGGAGGCAACATGAAAACGGCAATAATCTCCGTCACCGACAACGGGGCCCGCCTCGCGGCCCGGACGGCCGCCGGGCTCGCCGGCCCGGTCGACCTCTACGCCAAAGTAGGCCGGGAGGGAGAGACGGACGCCCACATATACGAGAACCTCCGCGACCTGATCGCCGCCATCTACGCCAAATACAACGGCCTGGTCTTCATCATGGCCGCCGGCATCGTCGTCCGCATCATCGCCCCCCACATCCGCGACAAGCGCTTCGACCCGGCCGTCGTCGTCATGGACGAGGCCGGCGGCCACGCCATCAGCCTGCTTTCCGGCCACATCGGCGGCGCCAACGACCTCGCCCGGGCCGTCGCGGCCGCCGCCGGCGCCACCCCCGTCATCACCACCGCCACCGACGTCGCCAACAAACCCTCCCCCGACGTGCTGGCGGCCCGCATGCGCCTGGAGATCGAGCCCTTCAACCAGCTCAAGAACGTCAACGCGGCCATCGTCGCCGGTCAAAAAGTCGTCTTCTTCGTCGATCACTCCCTGCCCCAACACGAATACTACATCGACCGGGCGGCCGAGGAAGGCGTCATGCTCGTCACCAGCGCCGACCTCGTCCACGCCGACCGCTACGACGCCGCCGTCGTCATCTCCGACAAGGAACTGTACATGGTCAAACCCCACATCTTCCTGCGACCGGCCACCCTGGTCGTCGGCATCGGCTGCCGGCGGGGCGTCACCAGCGCCGCCCTCTTCACCGCCGTCGCCGACGCCTGCCGGAAGATCGGCCGCAGCGTCAAGAGCGTGGCCGCCATCGGCACGAGCGTCGTCAAGGAGGACGAGATCGGCCTGCTGGCGATGGTCGACCAGATGAACGTGCCGCTAGCCACGTACAACAACGAAGAACTGCAGAAGTGTATCGACGCCCACCGCCTGGGTACGGTGGAATTCGTCGAAGACAAGATAGGAGTTGGCAACGTATGCGAAGCGGCGGCCCTACTGGCGGCGGGAGCGGACACGCTCCTGCTGGCGAAAACGGTGTACGACAACATAACGGTGGCCATCGCCGAGGCCAAATCGCCGTCGTCGGACTAGGCCCCGGCAGCCGGGCCGACATGAGCGGCCGGGCGCTCCAAGCCATCGCCGCCGCCGAGACGATCGTCGGCTATGACACCTACCTCGGCCTCATCCGCGACCTCCTTCCCGGCAAAAAGATCATCGGCACCGGCATGACCCAGGAGATCGACCGCTGCCAGGCGGCGGTGGAAGAAGCCATGGCCGGCCGGCAGGTGGCCGTCGTCTCCAGCGGCGACCCCGGCGTCTACGGCATGGCCGGCCTCGTCCTGGAGCTCGTGCTCCAGTACCCCCCGGCCGTCCAGCCCGCCGTCACCATCGTTCCCGGCATCAGCGCCATCGCCGCCGCCGCCGCCCTCCTCGGCGCCCCCGTCATGCATGACTTTGCCGTCATCAGCCTCAGCGACCTCCTCACCCCCTGGGACACCATCGTCAAACGGGTCGAGATGGCGGCGGCCGGCGACTTCGTCATCGCCCTCTACAACCCGAAAAGCTCGCGGCGGGTCAGCCAAATCGAGCAGGTGCGCGAAATCATCCTCAAGCACCGGCCGGCGTCCACCCCCGTCGGCATCGTCCATAGCGCTAGCCGGCCGGGTGAAAGCGTCGTCCTCGCCGACCTCGGCACCTTCACCAGCGGGCACATCGACATGTTCTCCCTCGTCATCATCGGCAACAGCCGCACATATACCGCCGCCGGACGGATGATCACCCCCCGGGGGTACTCGCTGTGATCCTCGTGCTGGCCGGCACCGGCGACGGGCGGGAACTCGCGGCCGGCCTCGCCCGCCAGGGCTGGCCGGTCAGCGTCGCCGTCGTATCCGACTACGCCCGCAGCCTGGCCGCCAACGACGGCCTCGCCGTCCACACCGGGCCGCGCGACGCCGCCGGCCTGGCCGCCCTGCTGAAGGATACCGGCGCCAGAGCGGTCGTCGACGCCAGCCACCCCTACGCCGCCGCCGTCTCGCACAACGCCCGGCAAGCCTGCGCCGCCCTCGGCCTGCCCTACCTGCGCTACGAACGACCGCCGGCCCCCCTGCCGGCCTACGATAAACTTCACCTGGCGGCCGACGCCGCCGAAGCGGCCCGCCTGGCCGCCGGCCTGGGGCGGGTCGTCTTCCTCGCCACCGGCAGCCGCACCCTCGCCGTCTTCAAGCACGAACCGCTGCTCGCCGGCCACCGCCTTATCGCCCGCGTGCTGCCCGACCCCGACGTCCTGCTCGCCTGCCGACGCCTCGGCTTCGCCCCCGGCGACATCGTCGCCCTCCAGGGCCCCTTCTCCCACCAGCTCAATCTCGTCTTATTCCGCGAATACGCCGCCGACGTCGTCGTCACCAAGAACAGCGGCCAGCGCGGCGGCGCCGACGCCAAATTCAGCGCCGCCGTCGAGCTCGGCCTGCCCCTGGTCGTCATCGGCCGGCCGGCCATAGAGTACGGCCGTATCGTCGCCGACCCGGCCGCCGTCGGCGAATTCGTCCGGGAGGTCATGTCATGAAACAAGGGATCGTCGTCCTCGGCCACGGCAGCCGCGCCAGCGTCGGCGAGGCCAACCAGGTCGTCTTCCGCATCAGCGACATCATCAAGGAACGGCTTGGCCACGACCTTGTGGCGCCGGCCATCATGAACCCAAAATCAGAGCTCGCCGGCCTTGAGGAAGCCGTCGCCGCCCTCGTCGCCCGCGGCGCCGGCCGCATCGTCATCGTGCCGATGTTCCTCGCCAACGGCCTGCACATCCAGCACGACATCCCGGCGAAGCTCGCCGCCCTCGCCGGCCGCTTCCCCGGCGTCGCCATCGCCCTGGCGGCCCACATCGGCCCCGATCCCCGCATCGCCGACATCCTGCTCGACCGCATCCGGGAGGCTTAACAATGGACTACATAACCGACCCCCGCCGCATCGAGGAAAAAAGCATGGCCATCATCGCCCCCCATATCGCCGGCCTCGCCCTCGCCCCGGCCGACGCGGCCATCTACGCCCGTATCATCCACGCCGCCGGCGACCCTGACTACGCCCGGCTGATCCGCGTCCACCCGCAGGCCGCCCAAGCCGCCGCCCGGGCGCTCAAGGCCGGCTGCGACATATTCTGCGACGTCGAAATGGTCCGCACCGGCATCAACCGGCGCCGCCTCGCCGAGCACGGCGGCGCGGCCCATTGCCTCATCGCCGACGACGGCGTCGCCGCCGCCGCCCGCGCCGCCGGCATCACCCGCGCCATGGCGGCCATGCGGGCCTTCGGCCCGCGTCTGCACGGCGCGGTCGTCGCCATCGGCAACGCCCCTACCGCCCTGTTCGAACTGCTCAAAATCATGGCCGCCACGGACATCCGGCCGGCCGCCATCGTCGGCGTCCCCGTAGGCTTCGTCGGCGCCGCCGAAGCCAAGGACCTCCTCGCCGCCACCTCCCCCGCGCCGTACATAACGGTCGCCGGCACCAAAGGCGGCAGCGCCATCGCCGCCGCCGCCGTCAACGCCATCCTCTACCTGCAGGACTGAGCGCCGCAGGCGTACGCAAAATTCCCGAAGGGGTTTTTGGCATGAGCCTTGTCGACATACCGAGAATAGTCATCGCCGGCACCCACAGCGGCGTCGGCAAAACCACCGTCGTCGCCGGCCTGCTCGCCGTCCTGCGGCAGCGGGGCGTCCGCGTCCAAGCCTACAAAGTCGGCCCCGACTACATCGACCCCGGCTACCACCGGCTGGCCAGCGGCGCTCCCGCCCACAACCTCGACACCTGGCTCGTGCCTGAAGAGGAGCTTGTGCCCCTGTTCGCCAAAACCGCGGCCGGCGCCGACCTCGCCGTCATCGAGGGCGTCATGGGCCTCTTCGACGGCGGCCGCAGCGGCATCAGCAGCACCGCCGCCATCGCCAAAGCGCTCCGCGCCCCGGTCGTCGTCGTGCTCGACGCCCGCGCGGCCGGCGAAAGCGTGGCCGCCGCCGCCCTCGGCTTCGCCACCTACGACCCCGAACTGGACATAGCCGGCTTCATCGTCAACCGCCTGGCCTCGCCCACCCACCGCGAAATCGTCGCCGAGGCCCTTGGCCGCCTCGGCAAGCCTGTTTACGGCTTCCTGCAACGCAGCGACAGCATCGGCCTCGGCGAACGCCACCTCGGCCTCACCCCCGTCACCGAACAGGCCGAGGCCGCCCTGCGCGTCCGGGCCATGCGGGCGGCCGTCGACCGCGACGTCGCCGTCGACGAACTCATCCGCGCCGCCGCCGTAGCCCCGCCGCTCGCCGTACCCGCGCCGGCCGCGCCCGTAGCCAAAACGGTGCGCATCGCCGTCGCCCAGGACGACGCCTTCTCCTTCTACTACCCCCAGAGCCTCGCCGTCCTCGAAGACCTCGGGGCGGAGATAATCCCCTTCAGCCCCCTGCGCGACCCCAGCCTGCCCGCGGCCGACGGCCTCATCATCGGCGGCGGTTTCCCGGAAATGTTCCTCGGCGACCTCGCCGCCAACGTCCCGCTCCACGAGGACATCCGCCGCGCCGTCCGCCTCGGCCTGCCGGCCTACGCCGAATGCGGCGGCCTCATGTACCTGGCTCGCGAAATAATCGCCTTCGACGGCCGTCCCTTTCCGATGGTCGGCCTCGTCCCCGCTGTCTGCCGCATGGAGAGCCGCCTGCAGACCGTCGGCTACATCGAGGCCACCGCCCTCGCCGACAACATCCTCTGCCGGGCGGGCGACGTCCTGCGCGGCCACGAATTCCACTTCTCCCGCATGGAGCTCACCGGCCCGGCGGACGACTTCGACTGGGCCTTCCAGTTCAAAAAAATTCGCACCGGCAACCTCTACCTCGGCGGCTTCGCCGCCGACAGCCTCCTGGCCTCGTACCTCCACATGCACTTCGCCGGCAACCGCGCCGCCGCCGCCAGGTTCGTCGACCGCTGCCGCGCGCTCAGGGCCGCGGGAGGAGAAAAGCGATGAGCGGCAAAATCGTCCTCGTCACCGGCGGGGCCCGCAGCGGCAAATCGGCGTTCGCCGAACGCTACGCCGCCGCCCGCGGCGGCACGGTCGCCTACATCGCCACCGCCGAAGCGCTCGACGGCGAAATGGCCGCCCGCATCGCCCGCCACCGCGCCCGCCGCCCCGCCTCCTGGCGCACCATCGAAGCCCCCCGCGCCGCCGCCGCCGCCCTGACCGCAGCAGGAGCCGCCGATACCGTCATCTTCGACTGCCTCACCGTCTACCTTGCCAATCTCCTCCTCGCCCCCGCCGCGCCCGCCGCCCCGGAGGAACGGCACCGCCTCGTCCGCGGCGAAATCGCCGCCCTCGTCGCCGCCGCCCGCGCCGCCGGCACCGCCGTCCTCTTCGTCACCAACGAAGTCGGCGCCGGCATCGTGCCGGAAAATGCCCTGGCCCGCGAATACCGCGACCTGGCCGGCCTCGCCAACCAGCAGGTCGCCGCCGCCGCCGCCGAAGTATACCTCGTCGTCAGCGGCATAGCCGTCGACATAAAGAAAATCGCCACCCGCATCGAGGTTTAATATGGCTAAATCGATCATGCTCCAAGGCACCAGTTCCCATGTCGGCAAATCCATCCTCGCCACCGCCCTCTGCCGGATCTTCCGCCAGGACGGCCACCGCGTAGCCCCCTTCAAGGCCCAGAACATGGCCCTCAACTCCTACGTCACCAAAAGCGGCGGTGAAATGGGGCGGGCCCAGGTCGCCCAGGCCGAAGCCGCCGGCATCGAGCCGGCGATCGAAATGAACCCCGTCCTCCTCAAACCCACCGGCAACGCCTCCTCCCAGATCGTCGTCCTCGGCCGCCCGGTCGGCAACATGTCGGCCCGCCAGTACCACGCCGGCCACAGCCGCGAGCTCCTCGGCGTCGTGGAGCAATCCCTGCGCGCCCTCCAGGCCGCCTACGACATCGTCGTCATCGAAGGGGCCGGCAGCCCGGCCGAAGTCAACCTCAAAGCGCATGACATCGTCAACATGCGCATCGCCAAGCTCGCCCCCGCCCCCGTACTGCTCATCGCCGACATCGACCGCGGCGGAGCGCTGGCCGCCGTCGTCGGCACCCTCGAACTGCTCGACCCCGACGAGCGCGACCTCATCAAAGGCATCATCATCAACAAATTCCGCGGCGACATCGGCCTCCTGCGGCCGGCGGTAGACTTTCTGACCGCCAGGACCGGCAAACCGGTCGTCGGCGTCATCCCCCACCTTGAAAACCTCGGCATCGACGACGAAGACTCCGTCTCCCTCGACGACAAGCGGCCGGGCAGGGCAGGGGAGGGGGAGATCTACATCGCCGTCCTCCGTCTGCCGAAGATCGCGAACTTCACCGACTTCGCCGCCCTCGCCGCCGAGCCCGGCGTCGCCGTCCGCTACGTCGGCGCCGGCGAGACCCTCGGCCGCCCCGACCTCGTCATCCTCCCCGGCAGCAAAAACACCAGCGAAGACCTTCTCTGGCTCCGCGCCCAGGGGTTCGACCGCGCCATCCTCGCCCTCGCCGCCGCCGGCACGCCCGTCGTCGGCATCTGCGGCGGCTACCAGATGCTCGGCCGCGAGATCCGCGACCCCGGTCATACCGAATCGGCCGTCGGCAAAGTGCCCGGCCTCGGCCTCCTCGACGCCGTCACCACCTTCGCCGCCGACAAAATCACCCACCAAATCGCCGCCGCCTGCGATGCCAGCCCCTTTCTCGGCCTGGGCTTCTCCGCCGCCGGCCTCGCCGGCTATGAGATCCACATGGGCCGTACCGAATTCCCCGGCCCCGTCAGCCCCGCCTTCACCGTCACCGCCCGCTCCGGCGCCCCGGTGCGCGAAAGCGACGGCGCCGTGCGGGCCGACGGCCTCGTTCTTGGCACCTACATCCACGGCATCTTCGACAACACCGCCTTCCGCCGGGCCGTCGTCGGCGCCCTGCGCGCCCGCAAGGGCCTCGCGCCCCTGGCGGCCGCCGCCGGCCGCAGCAAAGAAGACAGCTACGACCGCCTTGCCGCCCATGTCCGCGCCCACCTCGACCTGGACCTCATCTACCGCATCCTCGGTGCCCAATGCTGAGCGCCGCCAAATACCTCCCCGGCCTGGCCCTCATCCTCGACACCCTCATCGGCGACCCGCGGACCAAGTGGCACCCCGTCGTCCTTATCGGCACCCTCATCGCCGCCCTGGAGGCGCGCCTGCTCCTTCCTGCCGCCGCCCCGGCCGCCAAGCGCCTGGCCGGCCTCGTCCTCGTCGCCGCCGTCCTCGCCGCCAGCTACGCCGCCGCCGCCCTCGCCGTGGCCGTCCTCGCCGCCCTCCATCCCCTGGCCGCCCTCGGCGGCAGCGCCCTGCTGCTCGCCTTCGCCATCACCCCGCGCAGCCTCGCCGCCGCCGGACGGGAAATCCAGACCTGCCTCGAAACCGGCGACATCACCGCCGCCCGCCGCAAAGTCGCCTGGATCGTCGGCCGCGACACCGACCGCCTCGACAGCGCCGAAATCACCCGCGCCACCGTCGAGACGGTCGCCGAAAACATCACCGACGGCATCATCGCCCCCCTCTTTTACGCCGCCCTCGGCGGCGCCCCGCTCGCCATCCTCTACCGCGCCGTCAACACCCTCGACTCGATGGTGGGCTACAAAAACGACAAATATCGCGACTTCGGCCTGGTCGCCGCCAGGACCGACGACGCGTTCAACTACATTCCCGCCCGCATCACCGGCCTGCTCGTCGTTGCCGCCGCCTTCCTGACCGGCCGCAGCGCCCGCGGCGCCGCCCGCGCCATCTGGCGCGACGCCGCCCAGCATCCCAGCCCCAACAGCGGCATCCCTGAGGCCGGCGTCGCCGGCGCCCTCGGCGTGCGGCTCGGCGGCCTCAACTACTACGGCGGCGTGCCCTCGCTGCGGGCCACCATGGGCGACCCCGGCCGCCAGCTCGTCCCCGGCGACATCGCCGCCACCATCAGGATAATGTACACCGCCACCGCCCTGTTCGCCGCGCTGATAACCGTACTCATCGTACGATAAAGGGAGAGGAGACCGGCGCTTCCGCCGGACGCAGCATAATGGCCAACTTTCTCACCGCCCTGCAGTTCCTTACCCGCATCCGCCTTGCCCGCCAGGACGCCGTCGCGCCGGAAGCCTTCGGGGCCTGCGTCCGCTGGTTCCCCCTCGTCGGGGTGGTCATCGGCGCCCTTCTGGCCGGCGCCTTCCACTTCGCCGACCCCTATCTGC
>JARKPR010000048.1 GCA_029975165.1 Selenomonadales bacterium | reverse complement strand
GGTCAGCGCCTGCTCCAGGTCGGCGACGAGGTCGGCGGGGTCTTCGAGGCCGAGCGACAGGCGGAGGAGTTCGTCGGGCGCGCCGGCGGCGGCCCGCTGGGCGGCCGTGAGCTGGGAGTGGGTGGTGCTGGCCGGATGGATGACCAGCGACTTGGCGTCGCCGACGTTGGCCAGCAGCGAGAAGAGCTGGAGGGCGTCGATGAATTTCCGGCCGGCTTCCAGGCCGCCTTTGATACCGAAGGTGAGGATGGCTCCCGCGCCTTTGGGCAGGTATTTCTTGGCCAAAGCGTGGTCGGGGTGGCCGGGCAGGCCGGGGTAGCTCACCCATTCGACGAGGCTGTGGCCGGCCAGGTATTGGGCGACTGCCAGGGCGTTGGCACTGTGGCGCTGCATCCTCAGCGGCAGCGTTTCCAGCCCCTGGAGGAAGAGGAAGCTGTTGAAGGGGCTGAGGGCCGCGCCCAGGTCGCGGAGGATCTGGGTCCTGAGACGGATGATGTAGGCCAGCGGCCCGAGGGCTTCGGTGAAGCGCAGGCCGTTGTAGCTGGGGTCGGGCTCGGTGAGCAGGGGGAATTTGCCGTTCGTCCAGGCGAATTTGCCGCTGTCGACGACCAGGCCGCCCATGGAGGTGCCGTGGCCGCCGATGAATTTGGTGGCCGAGTGGACGACGATGTCGGCGCCGAAGTCGATCGGCCTGGTGAGGTAGGGGGTGGAGAAGGTGCTGTCGAGGATGAGGGGGATGCCGTTAGCGTGGGCGATGGCGGCGACTTTTTCGATGTCGAGGACGTCGATGCGCGGGTTGCCGATGGTTTCGGCGTACAGGGCCTTGGTTTTGGGGGTGATGGCTTTGGCGAAGTTTTCGGGGTCGCGGGGGTCGACGAGGGTGACTTTGATGCCGAGGCGGGGCAGGGTGTAGGCGAACATGTTGTAGGTGCCGCCGTAGAGGCTGGCGGAGCTTACTATTTCGTCGCCGGCCTGGGCGAGGTTGAAGATGGCGGCGCTGATGGCGGCGTGGCCGGAGGCGAAGGCCAGGGCGCCCACGCCGCCTTCGAGGGCGGCGATGCGTTTTTCGAGGACGTCGTTGGTGGGGTTCATGATCCGGGTGTAGATGTTGCCGAATTCCTTGAGGGCGAAGAGGTTGGCGGCGTGGTCGCTGTCTTTGAAGACGTAGGATGTGGTCTGGTAGATGGGCACGGCCCGCGAGCCGGTCG
>JARKPR010000044.1 GCA_029975165.1 Selenomonadales bacterium | reverse complement strand
GGCCATTTGCAGGCCGTCTTGCCGGTAACTCGGCGGTCCCCCGTAGCTCATGGGCTGAAAAGCTTCCCCTCGGCTGGATAACTGCGTAGTATCCTGTCGCGGCCGGTACTGGAAATTCTGCGGCTTTGCGCCGAACATATTGCCGTTTTTGCCCCAGTTCAGCGTCCACGGCTTGTCAGGCTGCCTTTCCCTGCCCTGCGGCGGCTCTAGCAGATTCTGCATAGGCTTCGCCTGCGGCGGGTCGTCGTCATCGTCGTCGTCCCAGCCGCCGTTGAGATAGTGCGCTTCCTTGGGGTCGATGGCGCTCTTGTCGTACGGCTGGCCGAACATGCGCAGGATGCGCGCCTGCAGGCCTGGGTCCACCGGTTTGTAACGGGGGTATTGCCATTCATCCTGTTGTCTGGCTGCGTTCCTGCGGTCCATCGCCTCCAGCGCGTCCTTGATGTCCTGGTCGTCCATCCCGTCCATGGTCGGTTCGTAGCCCCTTGCCTTCATTCTCCGCCGATACTCGTCTTCATACCATGTCATTACCTCATTCACCCTTTCCTTCGCCGGTTTTCCGGCATAAAAATTGGAAGACCGCCCGTGGCGGTCTTCCTCACGCTATAATCATATCATACTTTTTTGCCGGTTAGTCCACCAGAAGTCCACTCAGAGTCCACTGCGAAACTTTTTTGCGATTTTTTTGGATATTTTTTTCTGGGTCGCGGTTGCCGGCCACATGCCCTCAACCCCGCACCCTTGACAGCCCGCCTTTTTTCGCCTATAATTATCGGGTGTAAAGGTTTTTGCCTTGTCAGTTTCATCGCAGACAATGATGCCGCTTCCGCGGCTCCGATTCAGTTCCTGTTCCTCCTGGATTCGGCGTTGACTGGCCGTTTCCACGTTAGTTTGCGGTTAATCTCATCGCAGACGGAGGGCATCCATGCTCGATAAGGTACTCCGGATAGCCCAGCTCTACGACTTCTACGGCGCGCTGCTTACCGACAAACAGCGGCGCTGCCTTGAGATGCACTATTTGAATGACGACTCCCTGGCCGAGATCGCCGAAGAGTTTCAGGTCTCCCGCCAGGCCGTTCACGACATCCTCCGCCGCGGCGAGCAGCTTCTCGCCGGCTACGAGGCCAAGCTCGGCCTCGTCGCGCGCCACCGCCGCGACTTGGGCGACATCGCCGCCGTCACCGCCGCCCTCGGCGCTCTGCCGGACAGTTGCCGCGAGCGGCCGGAAACGCAAAAAGCCCTTAAAATACTCAGCGAACTCGCCGAACGCTGAAAGGAGGCCCCGCATGGCATTCGAAGGCTTGGCGGAAAAACTGCAGCAAACGTTCAAAAGGCTTCGGGGCCGCGGCAAACTGTCCGAAAGCGACGTCGGCGAAGCGCTCCGCGAGGTGCGCATGGCCCTCCTCGAGGCCGACGTCAACTTCAAGGTCGTCAAGGACTTCGTCGCCAAAGTCAAAGAGCGGGCCGTGGGCCACGAAGTGCTCGAAAGCCTCACCCCCGCCCAGCAGGTCATAAAGATCGTCAACGACGAGCTCACCGCCCTCATGGGCGGCACCCAGAGCCGTATCGCCATATCGCCCAAGCCGCCGACCGTCGTCATGCTCGTCGGCCTCCAGGGCGCCGGCAAGACCACTACCGCCGGCAAACTCGCCCTCTATCTGCGCAAACAGAACAAGCGCCCCCTGCTCGTCGCCGCCGACGTCTACCGCCCGGCGGCCATCACCCAGCTCCAGGTCCTCGGCAAACAGCTCGACATCCCCGTCTTCGCCCCCGGCGACAAGGAAAAGCCGGTCGCCATCGCCAAAAAGGCCGTCGAGCATGCCCTGGCCTACGCCAACGACATCGTCATCATCGACACCGCCGGCCGGCTCCACATCAATGCCGAGCTTATGGACGAGCTCAAGGCCGTCAAGCAGACCGTCAAGCCCCACGAAATCCTCCTCGTCGTCGACGCCATGACCGGCCAGGACGCCGTCACCGTCGCCGAAAGCTTCAACAACGACCTCGGCCTCGACGGCGTCATCCTCACCAAGCTCGACGGCGACGCCCGCGGCGGCGCGGCCCTGTCCGTAAAGGCCGTCACCGGCTGCCCGATAAAATTCGCCGGTCTGGGCGAGAAGCTCGACGCCCTCGAGCCCTTCCATCCCGACCGCATGGCCTCGCGCATCCTCGGCATGGGCGACGTCCTCAGCCTCATCGAAAAAGCCCAATCGTCCATCGACATCGAGAAGGCCCAGGAACTCGAAAAGAAGCTGCGCAAAGAAGACTTCACCCTCGACGACTTCCTCGACCAGCTCCAGCAGGTCCGCAAGCTCGGCTCCCTCGACCAGATCCTCGGCATGATCCCCGGCATGGGCGGCCTCAGCAAAAAGCTCCAGGGTGCCGAACTCGACGAAAAACAGCTCGTCAAGACCGAAGCCATCATCCGCTCCATGACCAAGAAGGAGCGCCGCCACCCCGACATCATCAACGGCAGCCGCCGCAAGCGCATCGCCGCCGGCAGCGGCACGCTCGTCCAGGACATCAACCGCCTCCTGAAACAATTCGCCGACGCCCGTAAAATGATGAAGCAAATGCAGCAGATGCAGAAAAGCGGCAAAAAAAGCAATTTCAAACTGCCTTTCATGCGATAAAAACGACCTTATTGGTTACTTTATTAAGGAGGTGAAAACACACAATGGCAGTCAAAATCCGTCTCAAGCGCATGGGCGCGAAAAAAAGCCCCTTCTACCGCGTAGTAGTGGCCGATTCCCGCTCGCCGCGCGACGGCAGATTCATCGAAGCCCTCGGCCACTACGACTCCACCACCTCGCCGGCCGTCATCAAGATCGACGAGGAAAAGGCCCTCGAGTGGCTGCAAAAAGGCGCGCAACCCACCGACACCGTCAAGGACCTCTTCGGCCAGGCCGGTATCATGAAAAAGTGGGATGAGGTCAAGCGCACCAAGAAAGAGGCGTAATAACGATGAAAGAGCTTATCGAAATTATCGCCAAATCCCTCGTTAAAAACCCCGACCAGGTCAGCGTCACGGCGGTGAACGACAAAGGCGTCACCGTTTACGAGCTCCGGGTCGCCCCCGAAGACATGGGCAAGGTCATCGGCAAGCAGGGACGCATCGCCAAGGCGCTGCGCACCGTCGTCAAAGCCGCGGCCACCCGTACGAACGAGCGCATCATGGTGGAAATCGTCTGAAAAGGTGCTGAGTGAATGGACAGCATGACTCTGACATGCCCCGTGACCGTCAAGGCCAAAGTCACCGCCGATCTCAAAACAAGGCTGGCGGCCGAAATCCAGGACGCCATCCGCAAGGCCGACATGGAACTCCAGCATATCGACCTCTACGCCAGAAAGGTCATGGCCGAGCAGGCCAAGCAAGACGCTCAGGGCCTCACCGCCCTCCGTCAGCAGATCGACATGGAGAAGAGCAAGCGGCTTGAGGTCAAATCCCGCATGACCGAACGGCTCAAAGAAACCGCCGAACTCGAGCTCGGCTCCGAGATCGTCCAGGGCACTATGGAAAGGACGGTCACGGTCAGCGTCGGAGACGACCTGCACGCCATCATGTCCGCCGAAATCTTGCTCGAAGACGGCAAGATCATCGCCTTCCGCTCCTAGCCATGGACGCCGCCACCCTCATAGCGATCGGCAAGGCAGTTGCCCCGCACGGCGTGCGGGGTGACGTTCGTGTTATCCCGCTCACCGACTACCCCGAGCGCTTCCAGAAGACCGGCGAGGTCCGGCTCGAAGACGGCCGCGTCCTCGCCGTGGAAAGCGCCAAATACCACAAACAGTTCGTCCTCCTCAAATTCCGCGGCCTCGACGACCGCGACGCCGTCGAATTTCTGCGCGGCAAGCTGCTCATGGTCGGCCGCGACCACCTCGTCAAACTGCCGGCCGGCCACTACTACATCTTCGACATCGTCGGCCTCAAGGTCTACGACGAGGCCGGCGGCTATCTCGGCACGGTCGGCGACGTCCTCGCCACCGGCGCCAACGACGTCTACATCGTCGACCAGGAGGGCAGGCAGCCCCTTCTCATCCCCGCCCTCAAGGAGGTCGTCCGTGAGATCGACGTCCCCGGCGGGCGGATGACGGTAAGATTGCAGGAAGAATGGGAATGACATGCGCATCGACATAATCTCGCTCTTCCCCGAAATGTTCGCCGGCCCATTGGGCCACAGCATCATCAAACGGGCCCTGGACGCCGGCTTCATCGAGATCGGCGTCACCAACCCCCGCGACTTCGCCTTCGACAAACACCGCATCGTCGACGACTACCCCTTCGGCGGCGGCTCGGGCATGGTCATGAAGCCCGACCCGCTGTTCCTGGCGGTCGAGAGCCTCGCCGCCGCCGGCCGGCGGCGCGTCGTCCTGCTCTGCCCGGGCGGCGGCCGCTTCGACCAGGCCAAGGCGGAGGAACTGGCCGCCTACGACCACCTCGTCCTCATCTGCGGCCACTACGAAGGCGTCGACGAACGGGTCAAAGAACACCTCGCCGACGAGGCCATCTCCATCGGCGACTACGTCCTCACCGGCGGCGAACTGCCGGCCATGGTCATCGCCGACACCGTTGCCCGCCTCATCCCCGGCGTCCTCGGCGCTTCCGACGCCGCCGCCCAGGACTCGTTCGCCTCCGGTCTGCTGGAATATCCCCACTACACCCGGCCCCGCGAATTCCGTGGCTGGGAGGTGCCGGAAGTGCTCGTGTCCGGCGACCACGCCAAGATCGCCCGCTGGCGC
Source organism: Selenomonadales bacterium (assembly GCA_029975165.1). GTDB lineage: Bacteria > Bacillota > Negativicutes > Sporomusales > UBA7701 > Anaeroselena. The sequence continues at coordinate 25,655 of JARKPR010000044.1, read as the reverse complement.
CGCAAGGAATCGCTCCGCCGCACGCTCGAACGGCGCCCCGACCTCTTGGACGAAGTCGAGCTCGAAATGAGCGACGCCGTCCTGCTGCGGGAAATCCTCGCCGAACGGGATAAAAGCTGACATGGCCGCCAGAGTGTACATCGGCCTCGTCCATTATCCCATCTACAACAAGAACGGCGCGACGGTCGCCACCGCCATCACCAACTTCGACATCCACGACATCGCCCGTACCGCCCGGACGTACGACATCGCCCGCTACTTCGTCATCCATCCCCACGACAGCCAGGCCGCCCTGGCGCGGGAAGTGCTCGCCTACTGGCGGGAAGGCTACGGCGGCGAATACAACCCCGACCGCCGCGAGGCGCTCTCCATCCTGGCCGTCGTCCCCGACATCGCGGCCGCCGTCGCCGCTATCGCCGCCGAATGCGGCCAGGCGCCGGTCATCGTCACCACCGACGCCCGCCGCTTTCCCAACACCATCACCTACGCCGCTCTCCGCGAGCGCATCGCCGGGGATGCGGCGCCCTGCCTGCTGCTGTTCGGCACCGGCTGGGGCATCGACAAGCAGGTCATGGCCAGCTTCGACCACATCCTCGAACCCATCTGGGGGCGGGGCGAATACAACCATCTCCCCGTACGGGCGGCGGCGGCCATCATCCTCGACCGCCTGCTCGGCGACGCCTGGTGGCACAAAGGCGCCGGGGGGGAATAATTGTTGTCATTTTGGCAAACATATGGTATAATCCATCTGTGAAAAACGGACGGTCCGCTGCCCGCTGCGGCATGAACGTCTAGTATGAGGAGGAACTCCCTTGGATATCATCAGAGCACTTGAACAGGAGCAAATGCGCAGCGACATCCCCGCCTTCAAACCCGGCGACACCGTCCGCGTGCACGTCAAGGTCGTCGAAGGCAGCCGCGAACGCATCCAGGTCTTCGAAGGCGCCGTCATCAGGCGCCAGGGCAGCGGCGCCCGCGAAACCTTCACCGTCAGAAGGATCTCCTACGGCGTCGGCGTCGAACGTACCTTCCCCGTCCACTCGCCGCGCATCGATAAAATCGAAGTGGCGCGCCGCGGTGTCGTACGCAGGGCCAAGCTCTACTATCTTCGCAGCCTGACCGGCAAAGCGGCCAGAATCAAGGAAAAACGCTAGCGAAAACAGGGACTGGCAGCAGTCCCTGTTTCTTCATCCCACGCTCAGTTTCTTACTCGGCAGGGGGGTATACCGTTTGAAAACATCTCTCGGCGAGGAAATCAAGGATTGGGTAGTATCAATCCTTATAGCAGTCATCCTGGCCTTCTTCATCCGCTATTTCATCGTCGAACTGTACATGGTCGAAGGGCCGTCCATGCGGCCGACGCTGGCCAACGGCGAGCGCCTGGTCGTCAATAAATTCCTGTACCGCTTCAAAACCCCGGAGCGGGGCGAAATCATCGTTTTCCGCTACCCGCGCGACCCCAGCCGCGACTTCATCAAGCGCGTCGTCGCCATACCGGGCGACACCATCGAAATCAAGGAAGGCCGCGTCTTCGTCAACGGCCAGCTTCAGAACGAGGCGTATATATTGGAAAAGACCAAGGGCTCCTATCCCTTGGCGACTGTGCCGGCGGGCCATATTTTCGTCATGGGCGACAACCGCAACAACTCGGAGGACAGCCGGTTCCGCGACGTCGGGTTCGTGGCCTGGGACCTGATAAAAGGCAAGGCGGTGTTCGTGTTCTGGCCGCTCGACCATCTGAAATCGCTGCCGTAAACGCCCCTGACATGTATCTGGCATTCTCTGGCATTTTCTAGCAGCCTGGCGAACATTTTACCCTGGCAAATATCTGACAAGGGTTTTGGGACGATGCATATCCATTGGTTCCCCGGCCATATGGCCAAAGCCCAGCGGATGATCCGCGAACAACTCAAGCTGGTGGACGTGGTTATCGAGCTCCTCGACGCCCGTATCCCGGCCGCCAGCGCCAACCCGGTGATCGACGCGGTCGTCGGCGACAAGCCGCGGGTGGTGGTGCTCAATAAGGCCGACCTGGCCGATCCGCAAGGGACGGAGCGGTGGTTGGCCTTTTTCCGCGCCGCCGGACGGGAGGCGGTCGCCGTCGAGTCGCTGGCCGGCGGCGGCACGAAACAGATCACCGTCAAGGTGGAGAAGGCCGCGGCGCCGATGCTGGCCAGGCTGGCCGCCAAGGGCATCCGGCCGCGGGCGGTGCGGGCGATGATCCTTGGCATCCCCAACGTTGGCAAGTCGTCGCTCATCAACCGCCTGTTGGGCACGGCGACGGCGCGGACAGGGGATAAGCCGGGCGTGACCCGCGGCCAGCAGTGGCTCAAGATCGGCCGCAACCTCGAGCTTTTGGATACTCCCGGCGTGCTGTGGCCGAAGCTCGAGGACCAGGACGCGGCCTTCCGCCTGGCGGTGACGGGCGCGATCAGCGACGAGGTCTTCGACCGCGAGCGAGTGGTGGCCAGGCTGCTGGCGCTGCTGCAGGCCGATTACCCCGACAGGCTGGCGGCCCGTTACAACCTGGCCGCACCGCTGCCCGATAGCGGCCTGGAGCTGCTCGCCGCCGTGGGGGCACGGCGCGGCTGCCTGAAGGGCGGCGGCGCGGTGGACCACGAGAAGGCGGGACGGATCGTGCTGAGCGAATTCCGCGACGGCAAGCTGGGACGGTTTACGCTGGAGGCGCCGCCCGAACAATAACGACAAGACAGGCCTGCCCGATCCGGGCAGGCCTTTTTTGCTGCCGGCAGGATTTGGGTTGCCAGCCAAGAATATATATTAGCATCATTTATTTGTCGAACGGGGGGAGTTGCATGGCGGACGGCCGGATGACGGTTGACGAGGTGGCGGCTGTACTGGCCGCCGACACCGTGGCTCCCGAGACGATAGAACTGCTGGCCGCCGACCCGCGGGCGGCCGTCGCCCGCCTGCTGGCCCGCCGGCAGCGCCGCCAGGAGGCGTTGGCGGCCGAGGACCGGCGCCTCGCCGGTCTGTACCGTTACGAGGAGCCGCTGTACGCCGAGGGGCGCCGGCTGGTCGCCGGGGTGGACGAGGCGGGGCGGGGGCCTTTGGCCGGCCCGGTGGTCGTCGGGGCGGTCATCCTGCCGCCGCGCTGCCGGCTGCCGGGACTGGACGATTCGAAAAAGCTGACCGCCGAACAGCGGGAAGACCTTTACCACCGCATCCGGGAACAGGCGGTGGCGGTCAGCCATACCGTCATCGAGGTGGCGGAGATCGACCGCATCAACATCTATCAGGCGACGGTCCGGGGCATGTACGCCGCCGTTGCCGCGCTTGCGCCCGCCCCCGACACGGTGCTGGTGGACGCGGTTCCCTTGCGCCGCCTGCCTGTGCCCCATCAGGCGATCGTCGGCGGCGACGCGCTGAGCGCGTCGATCGCCGCCGCGTCGATAATCGCCAAGGTGGAACGGGATAGAATAATGACCCTCCTCGACGGCGAGTACCCGGCTTACGGGTTCGCCCGCCACAAGGGCTACGCCACCCGCGAGCACCTGGCGGCCCTGCGCTGCCACGGCCCCTGCGCCATCCACCGGCGGAGCTTCGCGCCGGTAAGGGGGGAGGGGAACTTGTTTGCTGAAGATTAATTCCATCCTGTTGACCGACCCGGCGCTGACTGCCTCTATCGACGCCCAGGCCGGCGCCCCGGCGGGAAAAACGGCCGACGGGGCGGCGGCTGCCCGCCCTCTGGTCGATCTTATGGCCGACGGCAACATCAAGCTGCTGCTCGACGCCCTCGGGAAGACGCTCGGCGGTCTGCGGCCGATGGGGCGCGAGCTGCCGCCGGCAGCGGCCGAAGAGCTTAACAATATGGGCCGCGCCGCGCTGGGAGCGGATACCGCGGTTGCACAGGGCCTGGTCGCCATGGTGCGCGGGCCGCGCAGCGGCGGGGAGGCCATGGCCGCCTTCGCCCAGACGCTCAACGACGCGGCGCTGCTCGGCGCGGCTTTCCCCGACGGCCTGGCGCCGGAAACGGCGGCGGCGGTTGAGGCTTTCCGCGCCGCGACCGGCGAGCGGGGCGACTTTGCCGCCAAATTGCTGACGTTGGCCAAACAGCTCGCCGCCGCCCCGGAGGGCGACGCGGCGCTTTTGACCGCCGCCAGGGAGCTGCTGGCGGCGCTGCCGCCGGAGCTGACGGCGCCGGCGGTGCGGGAAGATATGGCCAAAGCTGCGGCGGCGTTGCTCCGCTCCCTGCCGGAGAACGTGCGCGAGGCGGCGGCTTTCCAGAACATCCCCGAGCTGGAAACGGCGCTGGTGTGGCAGAAGGTGGCCGACAGCCTGCCGTGGCTGAAGCTGCCCGCCGCGGCGCTGCGCCAGGCCGCCCAGACGGCGAAGGAGCTGGCGGCGGCCGTGGCGACGCCCGCGCAGGCGGCGATCGAGACGGCGGCCGGCCAGCAGGTGCTGGTGATGACCATGCCGATATTTTTCGCCGACGGGCATGTCTACCCGGCCTATATCCACGTGTCCCGCGACCGGGAGCAGGCGGGCGGCGAGACGGCGGCCACGCCGCGGGATACGTGGCTGAGGATGTGCGTGGCCACCGACAATCTCGGCGTCGTCGATATGGTGTTCCATCTCTACGACCAGGGGCAACTGAGTATCCGCGTGGTTTTCAGCGATACGAAAACAGGGGAGGAGTTTCGCCGCGCCCTGCCCGACCTGCGGGCCGCGCTGGCCGCTTCGCCCCTGACTTTGACCGATATTTCCGTCGTGGCGTCCGCCGCGAACAGATGACCAGAGGTGGACTATGGCCGATGCCGAGAAGCCCCGTAAGGAAGCGGTAGCGATCCGCTACGACGGCAAGGAAGACAAAGCGCCCAAGGTGGTCGCCAAAGGCAAGGGGCTGGTCGCCGATCAGATCCTGGCCGCGGCCGCCAAGCATACGGTGCCGGTTTTCCAGAACCGCACCCTCGCCGCCATGCTGATGGCGGTGGAACTGGACCGCGAGATCCCGCCCGCCCTCTACCAGGCGGTGGCCGAGGTCCTCGCCCATATCTACCGCCTGGATCAGAGCCGCGGGCGGAAACGGTGATTCCGGAGGTTTTACATGCGACGGTTATTGCTCGATAACGTCACCGCGGGAATGAAGCTGGCCAAGCCGCTTTATTCCGCCGACGGCAGGATTCTGCTCAACGCCGGCCTGGAGATTAAGGACCGCTACCTCGACCGGCTGCGCAACCTCGAAGTGACTTACGTGTATATCGAGGACGACCTGACGGCCGACATCGACGTGCCGGACGTGGTCAGCGAGAAGGCGCGGGTAGAGGCGGTGTCCTCCGCCAAGCAGGTGATGGAGAGCGTCAAGGTCGGCCACAAGGTCGACGCCACCGAGGCGAAACGGGTGGCCAATATGCTCGTGGACGAGCTGTGCCGCAGCCACGGTACGCTGGTCAACTTCGTCGATATGCGGACCAAGGCCGACTATCTCTTCGGCCATTCGGTCAACGTCTGCATCCTGGCGACGATGACCGGCATAAGCCTGGGCTACGACGAGCTGCGGCTCCGCGACCTGGGCGTGGGGGCGCTGCTCCACGATGTCGGCAAGCTGATGGTGCCGCCGGCGATCGTCAACAAGACCGACCGGCTGACGCCGGACGAGCTGGCGGAGGTCCGCAAGCACGCGATGTACGGGTTCGAGACGCTGCGAAAAAACCCGGACGTCAGCCTGATGTCGGCCCACTGCGCCTTCCAGCACCACGAGCGCTACGACGGCAGCGGCTACCCCCGCAGCCTCCGGGACAGCGATATCCATCAGTTCGCGCAGATCGTGGCCCTCGCCGACGTGTACGATGCCCTGACGGCCGACGTGAGCTACCGCCAGGCCGTGCCGGTGTACGAGGCTTTAGCCATCATCACCAAGGCGGCCGGCACGTATTTCGACCCCGAGCTGGTCGAGCCGTTCGTGGCCAATATCGCCCCCTACCCGATCGGCTCGGTGGTGCGGCTGAGCGACAACCGCGTCGGCGTGGTGGTGGACATCTCCCATGAGAGCAAAACCAAGCCGGTGGTGCGGGTGATCGCCGACGAGCACAAGCGGCGGATAAACGAGTTGGTCGAGATCGATCTGTCGAAGAACAGCCGCCTGTATATCGCCGACGTGGTGGAGAGGTAGGGGCCGTGGACCGCAAGCGCACCGGCGACGCCGGCGAACAGGCGGCGGCCGCCCACCTGCGGGCCGCGGGCTACGCCGTCCTGGCCGTGAAGTACCGGGCCAGGACGGGCGAGGTGGATATCGTGGCCGCGGACGGCGATACGCTGGCGTTCGTGGAGGTCAAGGCCCGGCGGAGCGGCGACTACGGCACGCCGGCCGAGGCGGTGACGCGCCGCAAGCAAGGCAGGATTATGGCCACGGCGCTGTGCTATGTGAAGCAGCACGGCCTGTACGACAAGCCGCTGCGGTTCGATGTGGTCGAAGTATTGTTTGCGGACGGCAAGGCGAAGATAAATCACATTATTAATGCCTTCGGCCGCTGAAACGGTTTACTTTGCAGGCGGCATGAAAGTCATTGTCGGCATAACCGGGGCCCGCGGGCCGTCCGTGACGGACACGATGGCGGCGGCTCCCGGCAATGAAGCATGTTTAAGTACTCGATACCGTATATATAATGACTATAAAACGAAGAATCCGGTGTTTTCGCGGTTTGTAAGCCGGGAGAGATTGAGCTGCCGGAGGGATGGTATGTCATTCGCGCAGGTGTACGGGGCGGCGACGCTGGGCATCAACGGCGCCTTGGTGACGGTGGAGGTGGATATCGCCAACGGTTTGCCGGGCCTGGATATCGTCGGCCTGCCGGATGCGGCGGTGAAGGAGTCGAAGGAGCGGGTGCGGGCGGCGATCAAGAATGCCGGCTTCGAGTTTCCGGTGCGGCGCGTGACGGTGAACCTGGCTCCGGCCGATATGCGCAAGGACGGCTCGGGGCTCGACCTGCCGATCGCCCTCGGGGTGCTGGCCGCCAGCGGACAGGTCGGGCCGGCGGCGTGCGGACGGGGCGTGTTCGTGGGCGAATTGTCGCTGGAGGGGCGGCTGCGCGGCATCGCCGGCATCCTGCCGATGGCGATGGATATCGCCGCCCGGGATATGGAAGCGGTCTTCGTGGCGCCGGACAACGCCCAGGAGGCGCTGGCGGCCGGCCGCCTGACGGTGTATGCGCCGGCGACGCTGGCGGCGACGGTCGCCCACTTGCGGGGCGAGGCGCCGCTGGCGCCGGCGGTTCGCGGACCGCTGCCGACGCCGCCGGTGGCGGCGGACGACGATATGGCCGAGGTGCAAGGGCAGGTGGTGGCCAAACGGGCTTTGGAGATCGCGGCCGCCGGCGGCCATAACGTGCTGATGGTGGGACCGCCGGGGACGGGCAAGACGATGCTGGCCCGCCGCCTGCCGTCCATCCTGCCGCCGCTGACGGACGCGGAAGGGCTGGAGGTTACGAGGATTTACAGCATCGCCGGCCTGCTCAGGGCGGGGAGCGGCCTGGTGACGGCGCGGCCGTTCCGCAATCCGCACCATACGGTGTCCGATGCCGGCATGGTCGGCGGCGGACGGGTGCCGCGGCCGGGGGAGGCGACGCTCAGCCACCACGGCGTGCTGTTCCTCGACGAGCTGCCGGAGTTCCCCCGCCAGGTGCTGGAGGTGCTGCGCCAGCCGATGGAGGACGGGGCGGTGACGATCTCGCGGGTGAACGCTTCGCTGTCGTATCCGGCGAAGTTCATGCTGGTGGCGGCGATGAACCCGTGCCCGTGCGGCTACTGGGGCGATGCCAGCCGCCAGTGCGGCTGCTCGCCGGGCGATATCCGCCGCTATCTGAAGAAGATATCCGGGCCGCTGCTGGACCGCATCGATATCTGCATCGCCGTGCCGCGCCTGGAGTATAAGGAGATCGCCGGCGAGGCCGCGGCCGAGCCGTCGGCGGCCATCCGCGCGCGGGTGACGGCGGCGCGGGCCGAGCAACAGAAACGGCTGGGGCGGTACGGCCTGGGGGCGAACGCCCAGATGGGCCACCACCATGTGAAGGCGACCTGCCCGCTGACGGACGAGGCCCGGGATCTCCTGCAGCAGGCGTTCCAGCGCCTGAACCTGAGCGCCCGCGGCTACGACCGGGTGCTGAAGGTGGCGCGGACGATCGCCGACCTGGCGGGGGAGGAGAGCATCGGGGCGCAGGCGGTGGCCGAGGCGATACATCTGCGCAATAGTGTGAAGGAAAGCATGTTTTAGGGGAGAGGGCCCGCGGGAAACGGTCTGACGTAGTAGTATTTAGTTAAAAATACTTTGTTATTATAATAGCGGTAAAATAGTATATATTTACAACTACGTATTGTCGAATGATGACGAGAATTTGACGCAAGGGCGGGTATTTTGACGAAAAATGTCCGTGAAGCCGCGATATATAAGGAACGGCATCGTGTTAAGGACGGCGGAAAACGGCGTTGCCGCGCGCGGCATGGAGCGCGACGGGAACTTTCCGGACCGGCGGCCGGGATTCGCAGCCAATAATTTCCTGGAAATATGTGGGTGTGATTCGCTGCGCCGCTGACGGACGCGCTTTGGCCTTTTGTCCCTGGTTTTTGGCTTGCGATGGATGAATTATTATAATTATGATGGCATTCTTAGCATGAAAGCGAGGTGTCGGAGGGTGTCGGAGTTGCTTGACAGTTTCTGCCGGGTGGCCGCGCATATCCCGAAATTGATCAGCGGCCGGGCCGGGATGGCCGTCTGCGACCGGGAGAGGTGGGTGGCGTGCAACTGTATGGCCGAGCTAGTCGGCCAGGTGGTGGTGGGCGACCCGGTGAAGCCGGGCTCGGCGGCCCACAAGGCGATGGAGAAACGCGAGCGGGTCGTGGTGGAGGTGGCCAAGGAGGTTTACGGCGTGTCGTATATCGCGATCAGTCTGCCGGTGATCGAGGATGGCGCGGTCGTCGGGGCGGTGGCGGTCCATGAGTCGCTGGAACGGCGGGATACGCTGCTGACGGCGGCCCGCCAATTGTCGACGGCGGCCGGTGACCTTGCGGCGTCGATCCAGGCCATCCTGGGGCAGGCGCAGGAGCTGGCGGCGAGCGGACGGTGCCTGAAGGAGATGTCGACGGCGGCCGGGCGCCAGGTGGGCGATACCGACAAGGTGGTGGGTTTCATCCACGACGTGGCCAGCCAGACCAACCTGCTGGGCCTGAACGCCGCGATCGAGGCGGCCAGGGTCGGCGATCTGGGGCGCGGCTTCGGGGTGGTGGCCGAGGAGGTGCGCAAGCTGGCGGTGAACAGCGCCGGCTCGGCGAAGCAGATTACGAGCATTCTCGGCGAGATTCGCGATTCGATCACGCGGATCGGCGGGGAGATCAACCGGATCGAGGCGGTATCGACGCATCAGGCGGATACCATCCAGATGCTGACGACACATAGCCAGGCGTTGACGGCGATGTCGGAGCAGTTGGCCTCCATGGCTGCGGGGTCTGAGGGCAAGTAACGGGGGAGGCTGTCCAGGAAGTCCATCTGCGGCGTTGCTCCTCGGCTGCCATCCTCAGCGTACGTTCGTGTACGCTTCCGGTGTCAGCCTCCGGTGCGCCTTGCATCTGGAGCTTCCTGAACAGCCTCGCACAGTTCATATGGAACGATAAATACGAAATCCCCGCCGGGTTTGGCGGGGATTCTTGTCATTCGACGATTTCCAGTCTTGGGTTGGGGCGGTAACTTCTCCCGGCTTTGGCGCAGGGTTGGCCGTCGACCATTACGATGTCGGCGGTGAAGTTGGTGTTGTCGTTGAAGAGGCTGGCGCCGACGGCGTAGGTGTCGACGGGGACGCGGGCGGCTTCGAAGTCGGCGATGCGGTCGGCGTTGAAGCCGCCGGAGACCATGATTTTTACGTGGGGGAAGCCGGCGTCGTCGAGGGCGCGGCGGACGTTTTCGACGAGCTGCGGGCAGACGCCGGTGGGCCGGAAGGCGCCCATCTGGGGTATGACGGAGGCGTCGACGATGGTGTCGCTGGTGTCGAGGCGGACGCCCCAGAGTTTGCCGCCCATGGCCCTGGCGACGGCCAGGGAGGTGGCGACGCAGTCGTTGTCGTAGTCGACGAGGGCGACGCGGTTGACGGCGGGGTCGATGTATTTGTCGAAGGCGAAGGTGGCGGCCAGGGTGTCGCCGCCGTAGGTGGCGATGAGGGCGTGGGGGATGGTGCCGATGGCTTTGCCGCCCCAGTAGAGGCAGTTGGCGGGGGTGGAGGCGCCGGCGGCGCCGCCGATGCGGGCCGCATAGCCGTCGCCGGCCTGGACGCCCCAGGGGTCGAAGCGGGAGGAGAAGAAGAACATCGGTTTGCCGCCGGCCGCTTTGACGCAGCGGCGGGTGTTGGTGGCGATTTTGGTCTGGCGGGCGATGACGCCGAGGTAGACGGTTTCGAGGTGGGAGAAGTCGGCGAGGTCGCCTTCGATGGTCATGACGGTTTCCCAGGGGGCGATTGCGTCGCCGTCGTAGAGGGCTTTGATGACGAGGTTGTCCGGGTTGTGGGCGCATTTTTTTATGATGGCGATCGCTTCGTCGAGGCCGCAGACGACGGCATGCTGGCGCTGGAAGATTTGCATTAGGACCCGGGAATGCTTGCCGTCGGCGACGAGGATGTCGCGGGTGCGGTTGAAGTAGCAGTCGCTGTAGAGGCCGTTTTTGATTTCGTCGACAGGGAATATGAAGGTGTCGGGGGCGAGGCGCTGTTTCATATCGGAACCTCCGCGTCGGGTTTTTTCGGATTTTTTGCCAGATTTGTTTAACTGCACGTAACCATGATACAATAAAAATACATTTGTGGGCAAGGGGATGAGGGCAATGAATTTTAACGCGCGGCTGCTGCGCGTGGCTGACGAGGCGGAGGCCAGGGCCGAGTTGGCCAAGGTGGGGTGCCACGCGGCCGGGATTAATATTATGTCCGCGAAGGCGGTTTTTAGGTTGGTGAAGCTGGAGAACGTGCCGGCGAAGGCGGCGAATCTGTTGAAGCAGACGTTTCTGGCCAAGGGAGGCGAGGCGGCGCTGGCCCGCGGGACGGCCGACTTGAGCGCGGCGGCGAGCGATGTGCTGTTGTGCGGGACGCTGAAGCAGTACCGGCTGGCGCTGGCGCAGCTTGCACAGCAGCCGTGGGGGCTGCCGGCGGTGGCGACGGCGGTGGCGGCAGCGCTGGCGGCGGCGGAGGGGTTCCCGGAGCGGCGGTATGCGTGGCCGGGGCGGGAGCTGGCGATCCGGCCGGGACGGACGGTGGTTATGGGGATTTTGAATGTGACGCCTGATTCGTTTTCCGACGGGGGGCGCTATAATGTTTTGGATGCGGCGCTGCGCCACGCGGAAGAGATGGCGGCGGACGGGGCGGATGTGATCGATATCGGTGCGGAGTCGACCCGCCCGTACGGGGCGACGGCGGTGAGCGCAGCGGAGGAGATGGAGCGGCTGCTGCCGGTGGTGGAGCGGGTGCTGGCGGCGGTGCCGCTGCCGGTGTCGGTGGATACGTATAAGGCGGCGGTGGCGGAGGAGGCGCTGAAGCTGGGGGCGCATCTGGTGAATGATGTGTGGGGGCTGCAGCGGGACGAGGCGATGGCGGGGGTTGTCGCGCGGTACGGCGTGCCGGTGGTGGTTATGCATAATCAGGAGGGGACGGCGTACGCGGGCGATGTGCTGGCGGCGGTGGCGGCGTTTTTGCGCCGGAGCGTCGGCATTGCCGCGGCGGCGGGGGTGCCGGCGGCGAATGTGATCGTGGACCCGGGGATCGGCTTCGGGAAGACGGCGGCGCATAATTTGGCGGTGCTGAACAGGCTGGACGAGCTTAAGGCTTTAGGGTGCCCGATTTTGCTGGGGACGTCGCGCAAGCGGTTCGTGGGGACGGCTTTGGGCGGGCTGCCGGCGGACGACCGCGTGGAGGGCACGGCGGCGACGGTGGCGTGCGGGATCATGCGAGGGGCGAGTATCGTCCGGGTGCATGATGTGAAGGCAATGGCGCGGGTAGCGCGGATGACGGATGCGATTATGACGGAGGCGATGGACAATGGATAGGATTTTGCTGCATAATATGAAGTTTTACGGCTTCCACGGGGTGAGCGAGCACGAGCGCGAGATGGGGCAGCGGTTCGAGGTGGACGTGGAGCTGACGCTGGACCTGGCGAAGGCGGGCGAGTCGGACGAGCTGGCGGATACGCTCGATTATACGGCGGTGTACGAGGCGATCCGGGCGGTGGTGGAGAATGCGAAGTTCCGCCTGCTGGAGGCGCTGGCGGCCAGTGTGGCGGCGGCGGTGCTGAAGGGCAGCGTGGCGGCGGCGACGGTGCGGGTGCGCAAGCCGAGCGTGCCGATCCGCGGACAGCTGGATTATGTCCAGGTGGAAGTGACCCGCAGCCGGCAGCGATGATTTGCCTGGGGCTGGGGTCGAATGTGGGCGACCGGGAGGGGAATATCCGGGCGGCGGTGGCGAAGCTGGCGGCCTGGCCGGGGGTGACGGTGGAGCGGGTGTCGTCGCTGTACGAGACGGCGCCGGTGGGCTATGCCGATCAGCCGGATTTCCTGAACGCGGTGGCGTGCGTGAAAACGGCGCTGGCGCCGCGGGAGCTGCTGGCGGCCTGCCTGGCGGTGGAGGAGGCGCTGGGCCGCGTGCGGCACGAGCGGTGGGGACCGCGGACGGTGGATGTGGATGTTTTGTTTTATGAGGATGTGGTGCTGGCGACGGCGGAGCTGACGCTGCCGCACCCGCGGTTTCACGAGCGCTGTTTCGTGCTGGTGCCGCTGGCTGAGGTGGCCGGCGATATGCCGGTGTACGCGGGGCGCAGGGCGGCGGAGCTGGCGGCGGCGTGCGGCGACGGTACGGTACGGTTTTATAAGCGGTTTTGAGTATGTGGTGCAATCAATGGAAGCCCTGTAAGATGGGAGGGCAATGGCGGTGGAGAAGCGCGGCAAGGTGCTGTTCGTGAGCGCGCCGGTCGGCGCCGGCCACGTGCGGGCGGCGCAGGCGGCGGGGGCGGCTTTGCGCCGCCTGGCGCCCGATATTGAGACGGAGTTCGCCGATGTGTTCGCTTTTTTCAGCCCGCGGCTGGGGCGGCTGCTTCTCGGCGGTTATTTGAAGGTGCTGGATATTTTCCCTCAGGTTTACGGGGCGGCTTACGGCTGGGGCAACAGCAGCCGCGTGGCTTTGGCGGGGCGGGCGGCGGTGAGCGGCTGCCTGGCCGGGCGGATGGCCGGGTATCTGGCGGCGTCGCGGCCGGACGCGATCGTGGTGACGCATGCGACGCCGGCGGGGCTAGTGGCTCACCTGGCGGCGCGAGGCGAGATAGCGGTGCCGACGGTGGCGGTGGTGACGGATTTCGTGGTCCACCGGCTGTGGGTGTATCCGGAGCTGGGGACGTACTGCGTAGCCAACGAGGCGATGCGCGATTTCCTGGCGACGGCGGGGGTGCCGCGCGACCGGAGCATGGCGACGGGCATCCCGGTGGACGAGCGGTTCGCGGCCGCCGGCGACCGCGCGGCGGCCAGGGCGGCGCTCGGGCTGCGGCCGGAGGCGTCGGTGGTGCTGGTGATGGGCGGCGGCGCGGGGGTTATGCCGATGGCGGCGATCGTGGCCGCGCTGGAGGCGCTGGCGCTGCCGCTGCAGGTGGTGGCGGTGGCAGGGCGGAACGAGGCCTTGCGGCGGCAGCTGGCGGCGCTGGCGGGCGGGTTGCGGCATTGCACGCTGCTGCCGCTGGGGTTCGCGGATAATGTGGATGTGCTGATGACGGCGGCCGATGTGCTGGTGTCGAAGCCGGGGGGGATGACGGCGGCCGAGGCGCTGGCCCGCGGGCTGCCGCTGGTGATTTTCCGGCCGATACCCGGCGTGGAGGAGGCGAATACGGCTTTCCTCACGGCCAGCGGGGCGGCGCTGCGGGCGGAGTCGGCGAATGAGCTGGCGGCGACGGTGGGCGGGCTGCTGACGGCGCGGGCGGACGGGTTGGCGGCGCTGCGGGCGGCGGCGCTTTCGCTGGGGCGGCCGGCGGCGGCAGCGGCGGTGGCGCGCCTGGTCCTAGACAGGTTGGGCAAATAGTCCCTTGACTGATAATTTTTTCCTGGTTATAATTAGGCCAATGAGTTTTGGGCGGAGGAGCGGAGAGTGGAGCGGTATTATCGGGCAGCTTTGACCATGGTTCCGGGTTTGGGCACGTCCCGGCTCAATTCGCTTGTCGCTTATTTCGGTAGCGCCCAACGGGCCTGGTCGGCCACGCGGCGCGATTTGTTTTTGTGCGGCTGTCTTGATGAGGAGACGGGTAATAATTTTCTCGCCCAGCGGGAAAAGATAGATGTACAAAAAACGGCCGCGCTGTGGGAGAAGCAGGGGATCGGCGTGGTGTGCGCGGCCGACGCGGCCTATCCCGCCAAGCTGCGGACCATTTTCGATCCGCCGGCCGTGCTGTATTACCGCGGCCGCCTGCCGCAGGACGAGCTGCTGATCGCGGTCGTCGGCGCCAGGAAGGCGTCGGCCTACGGCCGGAACGCGGCGCAGATGCTGGCCGCCGGGATGGCCGCGGCCGGCGCGGGGGTGGTGAGCGGCGCGGCCCGCGGCATCGACAGCGCCGCCCACGAGGGGGCGTTGTCGGGCGGCGGTTATACGGTGGCGGTGCTGGGCTGCGGCGTGGATGTGGCGTACCCGCCGGAGAACGGCAGGCTGCTGGCTACCATCGCCGAACGCGGGGCGATAATTTCCGAGTACTGGCCGGGCGCCCGGCCGCAGGCGCGGTTTTTCCCGGTGCGCAACCGGATCATCAGCGGCCTGGCCCGCGGCGTGGTGGTGGTGGAGGCGGCGGCGAAGAGCGGCTCGCTCATTACCGCCGACTGGGCGCTGGAGCAGGGCCGGGACGTGTTCGCCGTGCCGGGCAGCATCTTCGCGGATACGAGCAGCGGCACGAACCGGCTGGCCAAACAGGGGGCCAAGCTGGTGACGGCGGCGGCCGATATCCTTGAGGAGTACAATCTGGCCGCGCCGGCAGCCGAGCGGCCGCCCCGGCCGGAGCCGGCCGGCGACGAAGGGCGGGTGTACGCGGCTCTGAGCTGCGACGCGCCGCTGACGGTGGAGGAATTGGTTATGAAGGTGGGCCTGCCGGCCCCGGTAGTTACATATATATTATTGCAGCTCGAGCTGAAGGATATGGCAGCCGAGTTTGGCGGGCAGCGTTATGTCCGCCTGCCTGGGAGGGTATCGGGTTGAGCAAAGCGCTGGTCGTGGTGGAATCGCCGGCAAAAGCGAAGACGATCGAGAAGTTTCTCGGCAAGAACTACACCGTCCGGGCGTCGATGGGCCATTTGCGCGATTTGCCCAAGAGCCAGTTCGGCGTGGACATCGAGCACGATTTCGCCCCCAAGTATATCAATATCCGCGGCAAGGGCGACCTGATCAAGAATCTGAAGGATGAGGCCAGGAAGGCCGGCACGGTCTACCTGGCGACCGACCCCGACCGGGAAGGGGAGGCCATCGCCTGGCACCTAGCCCACCTGCTGGGCATCGGCGAACAGAAGGCTTGCCGCATCGAGTTCAACGAGATCACCAAGCAGGCCATCCAGAAGGCGGTGAAGCACCCGCGGGCCATCGACCTGTCGCGGGTCGACGCCCAGCAGGCCCGCCGCATCCTCGACCGCATCGTCGGCTATAAGCTGAGCCCGCTGCTGTGGCGCAAGGTGCGCAAGGGGCTGAGCGCCGGCCGGGTGCAGTCGGTGGCGGTAAGGCTGATCTGCGACCGCGAGCGCGAGATCGAGGCGTTCGTGAGCGAAGAGTACTGGACGGTGACCGCCAAGCTGCGGGCCAAGCAGAAGGGCGGGCTGTTCGACGCCGAGCTGGTGGCCGTGGACGGCAAGAAGCCGCAGATCGGCAACGAAACCGAGGCCAAGGCCGTGACCGCCGAGCTGGAGAAGGCGGCGTATTTCGTCCGCGAGGTCAAGCGGCGGGAGCGCCGCCGCAACCCGTTGCCGCCGTTCATCACCAGCAGCCTGCAGCAGGAGGCGGTCCGCCGCCTGGGGTTCACGGCCCGCAAGACGATGCTGCTCGCCCAGCAGCTTTACGAGGGCATCGAGGTCGCCGGCATCGGCCCGGTCGGCCTGGTGACGTATATCCGCACCGATTCGACGCGGGTGGCGTCGTCGGCCCAGGAGGAGGCGCGCGCTTATGTCGCCGCCAGGCACGGGGGCGAGTACCTGCCCGCCAAGCCGCCGGTGTACAGCGCGCGGAACAACGCCCAGGACGCCCATGAGGCCATCAGGCCGACCAGCCTGGAGCTCAGCCCCGACGCGGTCGCCAAGAGCCTCAGCCGCGACCAGCTCCGCCTGTATACCCTGGTATGGGAACGGTTCGTGGCCAGCCAGATGGCGCCGGCGGTGTACGATACGCTGACGGTGGAGATCGCCGCCGGCCGTTTCGGCCTGCGGGCCAGCGGCTCGATCCTGAAGTTCCCGGGCTTCCTGGCCGTGTACGGCGACAGCCGCGAGGAGGCCGAGAAGGACGCCCTGCTGCCGGAGGTGGCCGAGGGCCAGGAGCTCAAGCTGCAGAAGCTGCTGCCGAAGCAGCATTTCACCGAGCCGCCGCCGCGCTATACCGAGGCGTCGCTCGTCAAGGTGCTGGAGGAGAAGGGCATCGGCCGCCCCAGCACGTACGCGCCGATCATCGAGACCATCCAGGAGCGCGGCTATGTCATCAAGGCCGAGAAGAAGTTCCAGCCCACCGAGCTGGGGTTCGTGGTCGTCGATCTGCTGAAGGAGCACTTCCCGGATATCGTCGACGCCGATTTCACGGCCGAGATGGAGGACCGCCTCGACGGCATCGCCGACGAGAAGGTTTCCCGCACCAAGGTGCTGAAGGAGTTTTACGACCCGTTCGCCGCGACGTTGGCCGTGGCCGACGACAAGATCGGCCATGTGGCGCTGCCGGTGGAGGAGACGGATGTGCCGTGTCCCAACTGCGGCCGGATGATGGTGGTGAAGCACGGCCGCTACGGCAATTTCCTCGCCTGCCCCGGTTTCCCGGCGTGCCGGACGACCAAGCCCCTCCTCAAGGAGACGGGGGCGGCCTGCCCGCTGTGCCAGGGGGCGGTCGTCGAGCGCCGCACCAAGCGGGGCCGGGTGTTCTACGGCTGCGCCAATTACCCCGAGTGCCAGTTCACGACCTGGGATACGCCGCTGAAGGAGACGTGCGAGACGTGCGGCACCTTCAAGGTCCGTCATACGTTCAAGCCCGGCCGGTTCGCCGTGCAGTGCGGCAATGTGAATTGCCCGACCCGCGCGAAGGAGGCCGCCGCCGCGCCGCCGCCCAAGCGCCCGGCTACGAAGCGCAAGAGCGCACCCCGGGGGAAGGCCGGCAAGAAAAATGGCTAGGGTGACGGTAATCGGCGCCGGGCTGGCCGGCAGCGAGGCGGCCTGGCAGATCGCCCGGGCCGGCGTGGATGTTGAGTTGTACGAGATGCGGCCGAAGGTCATGGGGCCGGCCCATCACGGCGCGCTGTTCGCCGAGCTGGTTTGCAGCAATTCGCTGCGGGCGGCGGCGCTGGAAAACGCCGTCGGCCTGCTTAAGGAAGAGCTTCGGCGGCTTGATTCGCTGATCATAAGGGCGGCCGACGCCTGCCGCGTCCCGGCCGGCGGGGCGCTGGCCGTCGACCGGCAGGCGTTCGGCGAGTATGTGACGCGCACGCTGTGCGGGCATCCGCGGGTGCGGATGGTGAACGAGGAGGTGGCCGCCATCCCCGCCGACCGGCCGCTGGTGATCGCCAGCGGGCCGCTGACGTCGCCGTCGCTGGCCGCCGCCATCGCCGCGCTGACCGGGGAGGAGTACCTGCATTTTTACGACGCCGCGGCGCCGCTGGTGAGCGGCGATTCGCTCGATATGACGGTGATCTACCGCGCGTCGCGCTATGGGAAAGGCGACGACGATTATCTCAACTGCCCTATGAACAAGGAAGAGTACGAGCATTTCTGGCGCGAGCTCACCGCGGCGGAAACGGCGCCCCTCAAGGAGTTCGAGCAACAGGCGACGGTTTTCGAGGGCTGCATGCCGGTGGAGGTGATGGCGGCCCGCGGCATCGACACGCTCCGCTTCGGCCCGCTGAAGCCGGTCGGCTTGCGCGACCCGCGGACCGGCGAGCTGCCGCACGCCGTCGTCCAGCTCCGCCAGGACAACGCCGCCGCCACGCTGTACAATATGGTCGGGTTCCAGACCCATCTCAAGTGGCCGGAGCAGCAAAGGGTCTTCCGCCTCATCCCCGGCCTTGGGCGGGCGGAGTTCGTCCGCTTCGGGGTGATGCACCGCAATACGTATATCAATTCGCCCCGCCTGCTTGAGCCCACGCTGGCGCTCAAGGCGTCGCCTGGCCTGTTTTTCGCCGGCCAGATCACCGGGGTGGAGGGGTATGTGGAGTCGGCGGCCGCCGGCCTGGTGGCCGGGATGAACGCCGCCCGAGCGGCGAAGGGGGAGGAGCCGGCCGTTTTCCCGCCGGCCACCGCCCACGGCGCGCTGTGCCGCTACGTGACCGAGGCCGACCCGGCCCGTTTCCAGCCGATGAACGTCAATTTCGGCCTGTTGCCGCCGCCGGCGGCGCGCATCCGCGATAAGAAGGAAAAGAACCGCAGCATCGCCGCCCAGGCGTTGGCGGAATTGGATAAATTTATGCGAATAGTCGGAAAATAATTTCTTAAAAAACCGTGAACATTATTGCATAATTCAGACTAGTGTGCTACTATAAATTAGTGATTTTTCTTTGCGGAAAATCGACAATAAAGCGTGGTTCGCCATGGAAAATGCCAGCAGCTATCTCCCGGATTTTTTCCTCTACCTCAAGGTGCAGAAAAACTCCTCGCCGTATACCATCGCCAGCTACCGGGCGGATATAGAGCGTTTTTTCGCCTTTGCCGCCGCCAAGCTCGGGATGAACGAAGTGCCGCCGACCGCCGTCACGCCAATTTTGATACGGGCTTATCTCGCCGCCCTCAAGGATGAGGGCTATGCCAGGCGTACTATCGCCCGTAAGATGGCTGCGTTGCGGTCCTTTTTTCGTCATTTGTGCCGCGAGGCGGTCGTGGCGGATAACCCGTTCGTCGCCGTGCGGACGCCCAAGCTGGAGAAGAGGCTGCCGGTTTTTCTCGATCCGGGGGAGATCGACGCCATCCTCGACCTGCCCGACCGCAGCAACCTCGGCCGCCGCGACGCGGCGGCGCTGGAGCTGCTGTACGCGACCGGCATGCGGGTCGGCGAACTGGCCGGCCTGGACGTGGGGGACGTCGATCTGACCGAGGGCTACGCCCTGGTGTACGGCAAGGGGTCCAAGGAACGGGTCGTGCCGGTGGGTCGCAAGGCTATCGCCGCTTTGAAGCTGTACCTCGACCTGGCCCGGCCCCGCCTGACGGCCACGGCCGAGCGCCACGAGCGGCTGTTCGTCAACAGCCGCGGCGGGCCGCTCACCGACCGCAGCGTGCGGCGGATCGTCGACAAGTATGTGACGGCGCTGGCGATCGCCAAGAAGGTCAGCCCCCACACCATCCGCCATACGTTCGCCACCCATCTGCTCAATAACGGCGCCGACCTCCGGGCGGTCCAGGAGCTGCTGGGCCACGTCAACCTGTCGACGACGCAGCTGTATACCCATGTGACCAAGGAGAGGGTCAAGACGGTTTACGCGCAGGCGCATCCGCGCGCATAGGAGGGTTCGCCTTGTTCAACGCCACGACGATCGTGGCCGTCCGCTTGCACGGCAAGACGGCCATCGCCGGCGACGGCCAGGTAACATTCGGGCAGAATACGGTCATGAAGCATAATGCCAAGAAGGTCCGCCGCCTGTACGGCGGCAAGGTGCTGGCCGGCTTCGCCGGCTCGGTGGCCGACGCTTTCACGCTGTTCACGAAATTTGAGCAGAAACTGGACGAATACAACGGCAACATGATGCGGGCGGCGGTCGAGCTGGCCAAGGAATGGCGCCTGGACCGCGTGCTGCGCCGCCTGGAGGCGCTGCTGATCGTTGCCGACGCCGATAATATGCTGATAATCTCCGGCAACGGCGAGGTCATCGAGCCCGACGACGGGGTTACGGCGATCGGTTCGGGCGGGCCATACGCCCTGGCGGCGGCCCGGGCCCTCGTGGCCCACGCGGCGCTGTCCGCGCCGGAGGTTGCCCGCGAGGCGCTGGCTATCGCCGCCGATATCTGCGTGTATACCAACAACCACATCACGGTGGAGGAACTGTAGGGAAGGGGGGATACCTTGACTGAACTGACGCCAAGACAGATCGTCGCCGAGCTCGACAAGTATATCGTCGGCCAGCGGCAGGCGAAGAAATCGGTGGCTGTGGCCCTCCGCAACCGCTGGCGCAGCAAGCAGCTGCCCGCGGATATGAAAGAGGAGATCATCCCTAAGAATATATTGATGATCGGGCCTACGGGGGTAGGCAAGACGGAGATCGCCCGCCGGCTGGCCAAGCTGGTGAACGCGCCGTTTATCAAGGTGGAGGCGACCAAGTTCACGGAGATCGGTTATGTCGGCCGCGATGTGGAGTCGATGGTCCGCGATCTGGTGGAGACGGCGATCCGCATGGTCAAGCAGGAGCGGATGGCTTCAGTGGCCGACAAGGCCAGGGAGCTGGCCGACGAACGCATCGTCGACCATTTCCTGCCGGCGGCGCGCAAGGAGCAGGGCCGCAATCCGTTCGAGGTGCTGTTTTCCGGCGGGCTGGGACAGCCGGCAACGCCGCCGCCGGCCGAGGAACAGCCGGCGACGAATACGGCGCGCGACTGGTGGCGGGGCCGCCTGGCGAAGGGCGAACTGGAAGAGGAGCTCATCGAGATAACGGTGGAGGATTCCGCCAGCCCGATGGGCGGGATGTTCGCCGGCACCGGGGCGGAGGAAATGGGCATCAACATCCAGGATATGCTCGGAAACCTTCTGCCTAAAAAGCAAAAGCGGCGTAAGGTGACGGTTGCCGCCGCCCGGAAGATCTTCACCCAGGAAGAGGCCCAGAAGCTTATCGATATGGATGAGGTGACCGCCGCGGCGGTGATGCTGGCGGAGAATTACGGCATGATCTTCCTCGACGAGATCGACAAGATCGCCGGCCGCGGCAAGGGGGGCGCCGGCCCGGATGTTTCCCGCGAGGGGGTGCAGCGCGATATCCTGCCGATCGTCGAGGGTTCGACGGTGGTGACGAAGTACGGGCCGGTGAAGACGGACCACGTGCTGTTCATCGCCGCCGGCGCTTTCCACATTTCCAAGCCGGCCGACCTCATCCCCGAGCTGCAGGGCAGGTTTCCGATCAGGGTCGAGCTGGCCAGCCTGTCCAAGGAGGATTTGAAGCGGATATTGACCGAACCGGCCAATGCGCTGATCAAACAGTATACATCCCTACTGGCTACGGAAGGGATTGCGATCGAGTTCGCCGAAGATGCCATTGACGAGCTTGCCGAGATCGCCTGCCGGGTTAACGCCCAGACGGAGAATATCGGCGCCAGGAGGTTGCACACTATCCTGGAGAAGCTGCTCGAGGATCTGGCTTTCGAGGCCCCGGACACGCCGGCAAGGAGCGTCACCATCGACCGGCCGTATGTGAAGGGCAGGCTCGACGCGATCGTCGTCGATCAGGACCTGAGCCAGTTTATCTTATAGTATTCTCGCTTCTGAAAATGTAAAAAAACGAGTCAGGTGAAAGGCAGGATTGATCAAAGTGTCGTCATTGTTGGATCGTACCCGGAAAATTAATCGCTTGCTGCAGAAGTCGGACAAGGTGAAATATGAAGAGATTTCGTCTGTTCTGAGCCAGGTGATGAGTTCAAACGTCTACATTGTCAGCAAGGAAGGCATCGTGCTCGGTTACGCGCTTATGAACGAGTTCGAATGCGAGATCATGCGCGAGCGGGTTTTGGCGCCGGGGCATTTCCCGGACCGGTATGTGGATTTTCTGCTGAAGATCCAGGATACTTCCCCCAATCTGCGCCTGGAGAACGGCTTGTGCGCGTTCGCCGACAAGACGAGCTGCATCGCGTACGACAAGTTCACGACCATCATCCCCATCTTCGGCGGCGGCGAGCGCATCGGCACGCTGATCGTGGCCAAGTTCGACCGCGAGTTCAACGACGACGATCTGCTGCTGGCCGAATACGGGGCGACGGTGGTGGGGATGGAGATTCTCCGCGACCGCAGCGAGAAGATCGAGGAGGAGGCCCGCAAGAAGGCCACGGTCCAGGTCGCGCTCGGGACGCTGTCGTATTCCGAGCTGGAGGCGGTGATGCATATCCTCGGCGAGCTGGAGGGCAACGAGGGGCTGCTGGTGGCGAGCAAGATCGCCGACCGCGTGGGCATCACCAGGTCGGTGATCGTGAACGCGCTGCGCAAGTTCGAGAGCGCCGGGGTGATCGAGTCGAAGTCGCTCGGGATGAAGGGCACGTATATCAAGGTGCTGAACGAGCGGCTGATGGATGAGCTGAAGAAGCTGAAGAAGTGAAGAAGCCGAAGGAATAGGGAAGAGAAGGGCCCGCCGCAAGGCGGGCTTTTTGTTGCGGCGGAGCGGGCGGGGATTGTCCGGGAGTCCATCACAGTAATATTTTTTTATTTTACGCTTAAGTAAATGTCGATTTTTGGCGAATGTTTAATTGTAACGGTTTATGTCTCTATGAGGATTATGGCATATTTTGTGATTTTTTCCTTAAAAAATTGTAAAATTCCCTAATGGTCGCCGAATATAGCGATATTTGTAAAAGGATTTTCCCTAATTATGTAGAATGATGCTAAAGATATAGTATATTTTTCCTTATTTTCACCCTGATAGGGGGGCTATCTTGTGGTTAAATCGATTTTATCGTCACCTCAGGAGACGGTCCTGGAGCAGGCCCTCGGGGCGGCTTCGCTGCGCCATAAGGTAATCGCCAATAATATCGCCAACGTGAACACGCCGGACTTCAAGCGGAGCGAGGTGGTTTTCGAGGATAAGCTGGCGGCGGCGATGGCCGGCAATAAGCTGGCGCTGACGCGCACCCGCGCGGGGCATCTGCCGGCGAGGCGCGATGAGCCGGGGCCGGCGGTCGTGACCGATACGGCGACGTCGCTGCGCACCGACGGCAATAATGTGGATATTGACGCCGAGATGGCCAACACGGCGAAAAACCAGATTTATTACAACACGGTGGCCCAGATGCTCGGCCGGTATTATTCCAATCTGAAATCGGCGATTAAAGGCGGTGGTTGACGATGGGTATGTTCGGGGCTATTGATGCGGCGGCGTCCGGCCTTACGGCCGAGCGTCTGCGCATGGATGTGATCGCCAATAATCTCGCGAACGTGAATTCGACCCGCACGGCGGAGGGTGGTCCTTACCGCCGCCAGCTCGTGGTGTTCGCGCCCCGCAGTTCTTCCGGCACTTCGTTCGGCCAGCTTCTGGCCGCAGGCCTCGACGGCGGGGCGGGGGTGCGGGTGGTGGGGATTACGCGCGACGAGGCGCCGCCGAAGATGGTGTTCGATCCGCAGCACCCCGACGCGAACGCCGACGGGTATGTGGCGATGCCGAACGTGAACGCGGTGGCGGAGATGGTGGATATGATCACCGCGACGCGGGCCTACGAGGCGAACGTGACGGCGGTGAACGCGGCGAAGAGCATGGCGATGAAGGCTTTGGAAATCGGCGGTTAGCATTAAGGAGGAATGGTTATGCGGATAAATCCTCTGGCCCTTGCCCCCGCCGGGGCTGCCCGGACGGCGGAGAGCTTGGCGCCGGCCGCCGAGGGCGGCAAGAGTTTCGGCGCGGTGCTGGCCGATGCGCTGGGCGAGGTGAACAGGCTGCAGACGGACGCCGCGCAGGCGTCGGCCGATCTGGCGGCCGGGAAGATCCAGGATGTTTCCGAGGTGGTGATCGCCACCGAGAAGGCGACGATTGCCTTGCAGCTGACGATGCAGGTGCGCAATAAGGTCGTGGACGCATACCAGGAAATGATGCGGATGCAGGTATAACGGGACAGGCGTAACGGAGAGGTGTGACGATGGCCGACTGGAAGGAACAGTCGTTAGGCGTCTGGCGTAATCTTGGCAAACGGGAACGGTATATGATCATCGGGGCGGCGGTGCTGCTGTTCGTGGCCATCCTCGGCTGGAGCGTGTGGTGGGGCGGCCGCGCCGAAACTGTGCCGCTGTTCACGGGGATGGACGCCAAGGATGCCGGCGAGGTCGCCGCAAAACTGAAGGAGCTGAAGATTCCCTACGAGATCGGCAGTAACGGGACGGCTATTCTCGTCTCTTCCAAGGATGTTTACCGGGTGCGTCTCGATTTGGCGAGCCAGGGCTTGCCCCGCGGCTACAAGGGGTTCGAGATTTTCGACCAGAACAAGTTCGGGGCGACGGAGTTCCAGAACAAGGTGTATTATCTCCAGGCTCTCCAGGGCGAGTTGACGCGGACGATCGAGCAGATGGCCGAGGTGGAGAAGGCCAGGGTGCATATCGTGCTGCCGGAGGACAGCCTGTATAAGCGCAACGAGAAGCCGGCGACGGCGTCGATCATGTTGAAGCTGCGCCCGTCGACGCAGCTTACGCGCGAGCAGGTGAAGGGGATCGTGAATCTGGTGGCCCACAGTATCCAGAGCCTTAAGCCCGAGAATGTGACGGTGGTGGATAATTTCGCCCGCGTGCTGAACGACCAGCAGGATGCGCCGCAGCTGCCGACGACGGCGACGCTGACGCAGCTGGAGCTGACGAAGAAGGTGCAGGATAATCTGCAGAAGAGCGTGCAGACGCTGCTGGAGCAGGTCATGGGGCCGGATAAAACGGCTGTGCGGGTGAGCGTGGAGCTGAATTTCGACCAGCGGATGGTGGACCGCCAGGTGTTCGAGCCGGTGGTGGACGATAAGGGGGTAATCCGCAGTTCGCAGGATGTGAGCGAGAGTTTCCGGGGCACTTCGGCCCAGCCGGGCGGGGTGCCGGGGACGACGACGAATATTCCCGGTTATGTGACCGGCAATCAGGGCCAGTCGCAGTATGAGAAGAAGGAAACAACCCGCAATTATGAGATTAATGAGCTTAAGGAGAAGACGGTCGTGGCCCCCGGTTCGATCCGCCGCCTGGCGGTGGCTGTGCTGGTGGACGCGAATGTGAATAACGCCCAGCGCGAGAGCATCACGAAGGCGGTGCAGTCGGCGGTGGGCTTCAATGCGGCCCGCGGGGATATGATTTCGGTGGAGGCTATGCCGTTCAGCACGGAGCTTGCCGACCGGCAGCGCCGTGAGGAGCAGGAGCTGGCCGCCGAGCAGCAGCGGGCGATGTGGTTCAAGATCGCGACGGGCGTGGCGGCGGCCCTGGCGGTGCTGTATGTCGTCCGCGTGCTGCTGCGCAGGCGCCAGGCGGAGGACGAGGAGTATATGGAGATTCCGGTGCCGACGCAGCCGGCCCATGTCATGGAGCAGGCCAAGGAGCTTTCGCCGCAGGAGAAGGACCGCTTCAACCAGCGGGAGGCGATCACCAAGATGGCCAAGAACAAGCCGGATGAGGTGGCCCAGCTCATCAAGGCGTGGATCAACGAGGACTAAGACCGGCTATAAAAAGTCAAGTGGGAAGGAACGTTACATGGCCGGGAGATAAGGAGCGTTGTCCCGAAGAACAGCAAAAATGATGGAAGTCATTTTGCGGCAGACATGACCGACAGCGGTCATGTGGGACTTTCCA
>JARKPR010000043.1 GCA_029975165.1 Selenomonadales bacterium | reverse complement strand
GTGTGCGTGGCCAACAACTGCACCGACGCCAAGTGCCTGGCCAAGTGTCCGACCAAGGCCATCCGCCCGGCGGTGCTGGGCATCGTCCCCGGCACCGAGAGCCAAGAAGCCGTCGAACAGGCTTGCCCTTCCTGCGCCAAGCCCAATACCGCCGCCGGGTGAGATTAGAAATTTTCCCTGGAACACTTTCCCCTTGTCCTTCATGGATTTGAAAAACCCTTATAAATACTGTGTTCCTGGCAATTCAGAACACAGTATTTTCCCTTTTGGGACAGTTTTTGGGACAGTTGGAGTGTATAACCTCATATAACGAGCGAAGCCCCCCGGCGATGGCCGAGGGGCTTATGTTCATATGTCACTGTTTTCCATGGCGATCCTACACTTAGAGCATACTGCCTTACCCTTATATATCTCAACATTTTTCGTGATGTTACAAAAGATACAGGCATACCTATACTTTCGGAAAACGATTTGGTCTTTATAAGTGAGGATTTCAATCGGGGCACCATCTTGTAAATTAAACCCTTTCCTGATTTCGACCGGAAGAGTGATCCTTCCAAGAGAATCGAGTTTTCTTACGATACCAGCTTCTTTCATGATGTCACCTCGAGTTGTTTCGGAAGATAAAAACAAGAGGGGCAAACTCCTCGGCGCTGGCCGGGGGGCTTTCGTTGCTTCTATTCCGTTTTTTCCTTGGTCTTTAGCAGGCTTGCCGTATCAAGAGTAAGTTCAGACAGCGCTTTTTCTAGTGCCTCATTATAGGCGTTATCAAACGACGGTACGCCCATATAAACGGCTGTGCTTTGGCCGTCTTTTACGATTTCCCTACTAGCCAGGTATTGGCCGGTTTCTACGTCCAGAAGCCTTACGTCGCAAGTCACAGTAGTTCGGAACGAAACCGAGAATAGGCCGGCACCGACGCGCGGCGGGCCGTTGGATATGATGATAAACAAAGCATAGTCAGCTTTAAGCTCCTTGGCAATTTTTTGAATATCGGAGCGATTGACGGGCTGCGAGTAGTATTGATTCATAACCATGCGATTGTCTTCTTTGTAAGTCCGTAAAGCCATGGAAGACTTGTCGAAGGGTAACACGGTAAACAGATGGCGCGGGAAGAGTGGGATCGTTTTTTCAGGGACCAGTATCCTAACTTTTTCATTATTGACATAGGTTACGGGAGCTTCAAGAAAAATGCCTACTACTTTCTTGGTGTTGCTAGTATCAAAGAATACTGGCTGTTGCTGAATGGGTTCTGCGGAACATATCAAGGGAAAAGCGAATAGGCAGACCAGTAGAAAAATGGCTTTTCTCACCCAAATCACTCCTTTTGGCCTTAGAATACCACATTGGAAATAAGTGGACAAGCTTGATGTCGATTTACCCCCCGGAGCTACGCCGGGGGATTTTTTTATTTAGCAAATACTACCTTGGAAACCATTATTCGCGCTTTAATAAAATCGTCGCTATGCTTGTGCATGATTTCAAATCTTTTTTGCGCCCCAGGGTTTATTCGTTCTCCAGAATTGGTGTAGGAAGTGTCCAGGACATTCCCTTTGTCGTCAAGGTATTCGGCCCGAACCTCAAAGTATGAAATTGGTTTTGTGTCGATGTTTTTAACACTGCCTTTAATATAGGAATAATTATTACTGCGGCTCAACTCCCACGTCCATCCTTCTTGAATTTGGAGGGCGTCAATCGCGTTAGCCTTTGCGGGGGGTGGCGTTGGTGTAGACGTTTTTACGCTGTTAATTGACGAAAAGAGGTAGAAAAACACGGCTGCCGTAATAATCACGGCAAAAATTTGCACTCCGAGAGAGGGCTTTTTGGTTTCTTCTGACAAGGTGTTCACGCTCCTTTCGACACCAGAATATCATAATGGAAATAAATGGACAAGTAATAAGCGGCGTCATAAATGACATACTTAATTTTAAAAATAACGTCGTGCAACTTCTTGACAAAACTGATTATGCGGATATATTATATAAGCAAAGATGTCTTTTGCTTATATAGCGGGAGAGGTGTGTCTAAAATTAAGGACTTGGCGGATGCTGACTTTTATTCCAATGTCTACTATAATTCGATGTTGGCAAAAAAAAGATCGAAGCCCCGGGTTAAAGGTTTTGGGATAGGGGGGCGCCTCGTGAGACTTGAGGAAGTATTGAGCAAACTGGATGCAAAAGGATTTAAGGTTACACAACAAACTTTGAGAAACTACGAAAAAAAACGTCTTATTCCAACTCCGTGGCGGGGGCACGGGGGAAAGGGACATGGAAAAATAACCGACTATGCAGAAGAAACGCCGGCCCACGTAGCTACTGCCTTCCGAATGATAAACGGCTTAATTGATGATAGTGGATTTAAACTTAAGACAGAAAGAGTCGCAAAAGCACGCGAGGACGCATTAAATGCCGTTGAGTCCGGGACAGCTGAACACCTATGGTTCGCTTCGATTTTATGGCTGCGGTTGGTTGGTGAATTTTACGAGAATGATCCTGGGCGTCCCGAAGTTAAACTTATGAAGGCATTAGAAAACAAGGTTATGGATAATTTTCGGCGTTATTCTTCTCCAGAGGCAATAGCTGAACGAGCAAAGGCGATTGACGATTTATTTGCTAGTATTAGAGAGAAAGAGAGCATGACGCCAGAGGAAAAGGAAGCGCAACGGCAAAGAGACCTTGAAGAACTGAGGAGGTGGAAATTGGAAAATATGTAATTAATACTGCCGGTCATTGACCGGCATTTATTTCGCACTCATTATGAGTGCTTTTTTTATGCCCAAAACACAAATAGGAGGTAAAGCAAAATGGAAAAAGCTATCTACCAGGTTAAGGAAGTGCAGAGTATTACAGGGTTGGCGCGCAACACGGTAACAAAGCTTATCAACGAGGGCAAACTCCACGCTGTCCGCGCCGGGCGGCGGATTCTGATTCCCGGCTGGGCCTTAGAAGCATTTCTCCGCGGCGCTGAGTAACGAGCGGATGCAGAACAAAAGCCGCGGGGAGGCGGCGGAAATGGTGAGTATATGGACAAAACAGATACCAATAGACTGATGCAAGCGGCGTTAGGGTATGCGGCGCGGGGATGGCCCGTAATTCCTCTTCACAACCCCGAGGGCGTCGGGTGCTCCTGCGGCCGTAAATGCGATTCACCCGGCAAGCATCCTCGAACAAAAAACGGCTTGCGAGACGCCACGGCTGACGCGGAAAAAATCCGTAAATGGTGGAGCTCCTGGCCTCATTCGAATATCGGCATGGTAACCGGCGCCAAGGCCGGTTTTTTTGTTCTCGATGTTGACGGAGAGGCCGGACGAGAATCTCTCGAAAACCTAGTGGGCGACTACGGGCAACTGCCGGACACTCCCGAGGCACAGACTGGCGGCGGCGGCCGGCATATCTTATTCCGCCATCCTGGCGGGGTTATAAAAAACCGCGTCCGCCTTGCGCCCGGGCTTGATGTTCGCGCCGATGGCGGGTATATTGTCGCGTCTCCTAGCCGGCATATTTCGGGCCGGCGCTACGAATGGGACGCGGTATTTCATCCCGACGAAATGCCACTGGCCGAGGCGCCCGCGTGGCTGCTGGCGCTGATAACCAGGGATAAGCCAAGAGAAACCCCCGCGATACCCGAAATTGTCGTGGAGGGCGGGCGAAATGACTACCTGTTTCGGCTGGCGTGCTCGATGCGGCGGCGAGGGGCTTCCGAGGGGGCAATATTTGCGGCACTGAACAGTGAAAACGCGGCACGCTGCCGCCCGCCGCTAGAAGCTGGCGAAGTCCAAAAAATTGCCGTGTCGGCCGGCAAGTATATACCCGAAGCGGAACCCCAGGAGGAACAAGGCGCGGAAGGGGATCGGTACACGGAGTATAGGGCGCTATTGTCCGGGACGGGATTTCTAATTGACAAGTGGGGCCGACTTTGCCAAAAGCGGGCAACAAATAACGGCGAAGAGGAGAAACCACTCGCCGCCTTCGTGGCACGGATCAAGCGGGAAATAGTCCGAGACAGCGGGGCGGACGACGAAACCCGCATATGTTTTGAGATCGACGGCCTATTGCCCGGCGGGCGCCGGCTGCCCCCGCGAGTGGTACCTGCAGCAGAGTTTAGCGGTATGTCATGGCCGCTAAAAGTATGGGGAGCCGATGCGCTAGTGTTGGCTGGAACGGCGACGAAGGACACTCTGCGGGTAGCAATTCAACAGACGGCCAAGGCCGCCAAGAAAGAAATCGTATTTTGTCATACCGGGTGGCGTCGTGTTGGCGGAAAATGGGCGTATTTCCATGCAGGCGGCGCAGTTGGAGCGGACGGTTTGCAAGTTGACCTTTCCGAGGGCGGGCTCGTCCTGGGGAGGTACCGCCTGCCGGAAGTCGCGCCGGACGCGAAAGAGGCCGCTAGGGGCGCCCTGGCCGTGCTGGACGTGGCGCCGCGCGAGGTGACATTGCCCCTGCTGGCAATGGTCTTTCTGGCGCCGCTACACGATATTTTGCGGCGGGCAAATTGTGAACCGTCTTTTGTTCTATGGCTTTACGGCCATACCGGGCAGAGAAAATCCAGCCTGGCGGCGTTGTTCCTGAGTTTTTTCGGGAACTTCAGCCGGGACACGCTGCCGGCAAATTTCAAAGACACGCGGAACCATACAGAAAAACTGTCCTTTATGCTGAAGGACAGTTTATTAATTGTGGATGACTTTCACCCGGTAGCAAGTACCAAAGAGCGCCAGGACATGACCGGCAAGGCGCAGGCAATACTTCGGACCTACGGCGACAGAGCCGGCCGGGGGCGCATGAATGCCGACTTATCCATTAAGGCCGCATATGCCCCGCGCGGAGGCTGTATAGTGACCGGCGAAGACCTGCCAGACGTGGGCGAGAGCGGCGCGGCCCGTATGCTGGCCGTAGAAATCCCGCGCGGGGGGGTTGACCTGGAGGCGTTAACAAAGAGCCAGGGGGCCGCGAGTGCCGGGACACTGGCCGGGTTTATGCGGGCTTACCTGGAATGGCTGGCGCCACAGATGGGCGATCCGGAGAAAATGGGCGATGCTTTCCGGGTATTACGCCAAGAAGCACAGAATGCAGGGCATGGGCGCCTGCCGGAAGCTATGGCGTGGCTTCAATTAGGTATAACGGCCGGGGCAAAGTTTATGTATGAAACCGGAGCGTTATCTGCCGCGGAAATGGATTCCCTCGTTGGCGAATCGTGGGAAGTGCTCAAGAAGCTAGCTGCCGACCAGTCGGCAGCCGTGCAGGAATCGAAACCCGCCGAAAGGTTTATGATCGCACTAAAAGAGATGAGAGCAGCGGGGCAAGTACAGATTTTGAACGTTGCAGATACGGTTACGACGCCAGACGAGCGGCGATTTATAGGCTGGCGGGACAACAGTTACGCATATTTACTCTCGGGACCGACATACAGGGCCGTGCAGATGTTTTTCCGGGATCAGGGGCGGGAGATCGGTGTTACGGAAAAAATGCTCTTGAAACACCTTGACGCGGACGGGTACCTTGAGGGCACCGACATAGCCGGGAAGCGCGAGCGGGCGAGGTTCAAAAAAATACACGGCGAAGCTCGCCGCGTGTTGTTTTTGTGGGCTGATAAATTATTCTCGGGGGGTGATACAGGTATTTAGGCGTTTCTGGCGTTTCCGTGTGCCATCAAGCTATGAATTATAAGAGGTCAGGCGGAAACGCCATGCAAAAATTACGCGTTTCCTAGGCGTTTCCGAAGACAAATTTGGCGTTTCCCGAAAGAGAGCAGCAACGCCAAATTAATAAGCAGCAACGCCAAGGAAACGCCAAATTAATATAAGGCGTTTCCGTACAAAGCCAAGAGGCATAAGGCTTCAAGGGCGCGGACACGCCAAAAACGCCAAAAAGACCGTAGGGGGTCTTATATTTTTTTGAAAGGAGGGTATGACGATGACAAAACAAAACCCGGCGCCCATTCTCGGATATGAGGGCAATATCCCCATTGTAGGCTGTTCGGCAGTATTGCGCCCACAGTCAGCCGCAAGGCCGAAGGGGCCAAAGTACTGGAGTCTGCAATTCGTTTGCCCATTCTGCGGACGCCAACACAGGCACGGCGGCGGGGACGGAGAAACCCCAGACGGCGGGCACAGGGTGGCGCACTGCTTCCCCTCTGACCTGGCGCCTAGTACGGGCTATATTTTGGAGGTGAAGAGAATTGACTAATGATTGCCTATCGTGCTGGCGGTATTTCCGCCGTCGCGGTGAATGCGCCGCAACATGGATCGTACCGGTACCCGGCCGAAGCAAAAAAGCACGGCTTGAGAATGCGCGGCGTATCTGCCCAGGACCGGACCCGCGCAGAGGCAGAGCATGCAGATAGAAGCCGGCGAAGAGACTGTAGAAAAGATTCTGGCGGAATACCCGCGTTACTATCTTTTGTGGAATACCCTGCGCGATATGGCGCTAAATTGCTATTCTGCTTGCGGCGGCGGGGAGAATCAGAAAACAGGGTTTGGCCGGCCGGACAGTATTGCACTGCTGTTAATTCGTATTGATGAGAGGAGTGAGATTACAAGGATCGTTGGGGAATGGATTGAGACAGAGCTTCACCCGGGAGACAGGGGAACGCTCATCAAGAGGTGGAGGGGATGGCGCTGGAACGATGCTCGCTGGAGGGCAATGGTCGAGTCCCTGAAAGCATATGTTGGACATGCCTGCGCGTCGGGTGGGGGTGCTTGTGCGGGTGGCCGAGCGATACAAAAGGGCGCGTAATAGTCAAGGCAAAGTGTGGCGATGAAGTTATGCTGCGCGTGGTCAAGTGTTCTTTGTATTGGCCGGATGAGCCGCGAAGGGGCTATTGCTACTAGCCGGGAGGATATCCCCCAGGGGTTAAGGCCTGCCTAAAGCCAACGAGGACCGGCGAGGGGGCAGGAATTTTTGCGCGTAACGAGCGCATGACACCCTACCGAGGAGCCTCCCCAGGGTGGAGTTTTCTGCGAATAACCAATGGGACCGGCGAGGACGGTCCAGGTAACACCCAGGCCCGCGCATATGGGGTGTAGTTTATGGAATAGTGAATACAATCGTCTATACGGATAACCTGCGAATTATCCGGCGCCAAATACTTGACCTCATTCCGCATTGATGCGGAGCGGGGCAGGGGTTTTCGTTCTGTGGTACGAAAACCTAAAAAGGAATGTGCCGTTCGACATGTGCGTCGAACGCTCATCCTGAACGCGAGTCGCAAGGGCAGGGGCTTCGGCCCCTGCTTTTTTTATCTTAGGGTGTAAACGTTAAATTACATTTAAAGATATATATTGACACTAAATAACACAAAGAGATATAATTTTTATAGAATATGGAAAGGCAGGTGGTCCAATGGGAGAATTCTTAACCCCGGCGGAAGTCGCCGCGGAACTCAAGGTAAAGCCCCGGACTGTCGTTAAGTGGTTGAACGAAAAACGCTTACAGGGAATCAAGCTGGGTACAGGGCGGGCCGCTGAGTGGCGGATTGATCGCGACGACCTGAATCGGTATCTTGATTCCTTGAAGAGAGGAGGAGAATGACAACAAAAAACAAAGGCCCGGCGCTGCTGTCACAGCGACCGGACCCGGTAACGAGAGCCCCGACGTTCAATCAAAGCCCTGTCGGCTTCATTATAGCAATGGCAGGGCGAATCAGTCAAATGAAGGAGGGTTTGCCCATGGGAAAAAGCCTGGTCGAATACGTCAATGTTTATGATGACGGCCGATTTCTTGGAAACATGTTGCTTTTTCAATGCGCCGGCCTGTATTTGCCAGTAAACGGGAAAAAGGGTTGCGCGAAGCTGCCGGACGGCCGGTATATAGTAATCCACGAGAGAGAAGACGGCGAGCTGTGTGGCATAGTCTACCTTAGTAGCGAACTGGCGCTGGCAATGATAGGGCAGGGCACGGTTAATTATATCCTCGACAATCCCGTATATGCCGAAATAAAGAAGCTACTTGAAATATCAATGACTGTTAGGGAATACATGGAAAACGGCGTGCCTGATTGCGAGGAATGGGCTGCGGCTAATTAAGGAAGGAGAGGTAATAATGAAGATTGTCGATATAGTCACTAAAGTCCTGACCGATGAACTAGAGCAGGGGAAAATTCCCGGCTTCGTGGCATATGTGCCGAGCCCGGAGGACAAGGCCGTAATAGAAGAACTGAAGCAGGAGGACAAAAAAAGGTATTTAAAGATTGAATCTGCCTTTAATTTGCAGTCCGCCCATGAATGCGACCAGTACTTCCGGGCCGGCTTCGCGGCGGGTCTGCAACTAGCAGCGGAAACGTTCAACGGGTTAGCGAGTGCAAAGGAATAGCGCGTCAATGTCCCGGCAGCAATGCCGGGTTTTCTTTTTAACCTCCCCCCGTCTCTCGGAATTGATGTCCTTTTTGCGCCACCAGGACCGGCGAGGTGTCCTCCCAAAACATATTTTTCGCGCGCGCGAGAAAATTTTGGCACGGAAACAACCACACGACCGCGCCAGAGGCCGTCAGAGCCACGAAAAGGTGATGGCGAAGGGGAACGCACGGGGCAGGGTAAAAAAACCGCTTATACGGGCGATGGCGAGAGCCGGCACTACATGGGGTACCCCCCGAGTAAAAAACCCACTAGGCAATAATGGGGCGTCGTGGTTTTTCCGTCGTGCACCGGCGGCCGCCGGGTGAAAAAGGTTGGACATTGTTTTGCGGATCATAAATAGTAGCCTTCAATGTCCGCCAGCGGTGAACTTTCCCGTTCACTGGCACGGGACAAAGAAGGTTATCCACAGGCAGAAATTATTATAAAAAACGAAAAGCCCGCGAAGCCAGTAATTACAAGGGTTTGCGGACTTTTGACATTTAATTACAAGATTACATAATAGTTATTATCAGACGTAGCATTAAACATTACGTCTTGACGTATAATTTTAATTTGGATATTATAGTATTGAGGAGGTGAAGTATGACACCAAGAGAGAAAAGGCCAAGCGCTGTAAAACTGACTTTATATGTGGATGAGAACGTAATAATCAAGGCCAAACAGGAAGCAATAGCCCGCAAGACTTCCGTGTCAGAGATGGTCGAGCGGCTACTGCGTCAGGAACTGGACATTAAAGGCGACTAGGAAAATCAAAGGGCCGGGCGCTGCGGTAACAGCGACACCGGCCAGGCAGACACGGGAGCATCCAGAACCCGCCGCCGTCCTTATTGTACACTAGGCGGCCGGGCGGGACAAGAGAAAACGATAGGCGGTGACGGTATGGCAACACGGCGTGAAAACGGGGCGGGAACAGAGCCCATGCAGGCCGCAAATGGGCGGTGGTGGCTTAAAATTTCCTACCGTGACCCAGATACTGACGAATTAAAAAGGACGACGATCAGGGCAGCGAGTCAGGGCGAGGTATTGTCCAAAAAGAAAGAGTTTTTGAAGTCGATAGACTTAGGCGTTAAACCGAAAGCAAAAAAGCTGACTCTCCAAGAATGGATGGATACTTGGCTGGAAGTCAATAAAAAAGGCAGCGTTTCGATCAAAAGCCATACGATCTATAAGACGATTGTTAATTGCCACATAAAGGGAACAGCACTGGGGAAAATGTCTTTGGATAAGGTTCGGCGGGCAGATATACAAAAGTTTCTCAACGAAAAAGGGGAGAAGGTTGCCCCGAGCTACCTAGGGCAAATAAAAATCGTACTGGCCGACGCCTTCAACGTGGCGGAGATTGATAAGCTTATACTGAATAACCCTTGTAAGAAACTAAAGCTTCCGCAAGTGGAAAAAGAGGAGATCAATCCGCTTAACCAGGAAGAGATCAAAATACTGTTGGACGCGGCCGGCGCCGGCAGCTTCATGTACAACATTATCTTTTTGGCGCTACATACGGGAATGCGGCGCGGCGAGGTTCTTGGACTAAAGTGGGTTGATGTTGATTTCAAGAAAAAGCGGATAACCGTGAGGCAACAGGCGAAGGTGGAAGCGGGGCGGGTAGTGCTTGGCTCTCTAAAAACAAAGTCTTCTTATCGCACCATCCCTATTGGTACCCGGTTAATAGAGGTTTTGAAATGGCATAAGGTGCAGCAGGAGAAGATGAAAAAAGACCTTGGCGATGCGTATAATAACCTTGACTTGGTATTTTGCGAACCTACCGGAGATGTTATTCACCCCAATACGGTGGGAAGTAGGTTCTGCCGTATCATGGACAAGGCGCCAATTCCGTATAGGACTATTCACCAGTTGCGGCATACCTTCGCTTCGGTGGCGATCAGCCAGGGATTAAACATCAAAGCAATATCGGCGGTGCTTGGGCACGAGAAAACAAGTACAACGCTGGATATTTACGGCCACCTCCTGCCGGGTGATACCGAGTCAATAACCCAGGCCGTGGCCGCCTATTACGGCCTGTAAATTTGGGACAGTTTTTGGGACAATTACGGTTAAAACTTGATGATTCTTAATGAGCATAAAAGAGCAAGAATCCAGTAAAATTGGGCATCCGTGAACATCGAAAATCCTTAATAAATTTACTTGGAACACTTTCCCCTTGTCCCTCATATACTGTTAGCGAAACAAGCAGGGAAGGGCGGAGGGGGCACCATGATTAAAACAAGCGATCTAAAAATTAAAGAAGTGGTCAACGTCATCGACGGCAAGCGGCTGGGGGCCATCACCGACATCGAGATCGACATCGAAAGCGGCCGGCTGACCGCCATCGTCGTCCCCGGACCCGGCCGCTTCCTCGGCCTGTTCGGCCGCAACGAAGACATCGTCATCCCCTGGGACAAAATCAGCAAAATCGGCGTCGACTGCATTTTAGTCGAAAGCCCTCAGTTTGCCGATCTTAAGCACCTCGAAAAATAGCGGCTCCGGCCGCTTTTTTCTTTAATTCTCCTCCGCCAGACAGGGAACTTCCGCCGCAACTGAGAATAATAGCATACGACAATCACGACACGGAGGCAGAGAACATGACCGGACAATGCGCCATCGCCCTCATCGGCCTCGCCGTAATGGGCGAGAACCTCGCCCTCAACATCGCCGGCAAAGGCCACCCCATCGCCGTCTATAACCGTACCGCCGAAAAAACCCGCGCCCTCCTCGCCGGTCGCGCCCAGGGCCTCCCCGTCCGCGGCGCCGAAACGCTCGCCGACCTCGCCGCCATGCTGACGCGGCCCCGCAAAATCCTCCTCATGGTCAAAGCCGGCCAGGCCGTCGACGACATGCTCGCCGCCCTCCGCCCCCACCTCGACCCCGGCGACATCATCCTCGACGGCGGCAACTCCCACTACGCCGACACCCGCCGCCGCCACGCCGCCCTCGCCGCCCAGGGCATCCACTTCCTCGGCGTTGGCGTATCCGGCGGGGAAGAAGGGGCCCTCACCGGCCCCAGCATCATGCCCGGCGGCGACCGTCCCGCCTACGACGCCGTCGCCCCCGTCCTCACAGCCATCGCCGCCCGCGCCGCCGGCCGCCCCTGCTGCGCTTACGTCGGCCCCGACGGCGCCGGCCACTACGTCAAAATGGTCCACAACGGCATCGAATACGGCGACATGCAGCTCATCGCCGAAGCCTACGCCACCATGAAAGACCTCCTCGGCCTCGACCCCGCCGCCATGCAGGCCGCCTTCGCCCGCTGGAACCGGGGCCGGCTCGAATCCTACCTCATCGAAATCACCGCCGACATCCTCGGCCGCCGCGACCACCTCACCAGCCGCCCCCTCGTCGACCTCGTCCTCGACAAAGCCGGCCAGAAAGGCACCGGCAAATGGACCTCCCAGGACGCCCTCGACCTCGGCGTCCCCGTCCCCACCATCACCGCTGCCGTCTACGCCCGCTGCCTCTCCGCCTACAAGGACGAGCGCCTCGCCGCCGCCGGCATCCTCGCCGGCCCGCGCGACAAATGGCCGGGCGACCCTGCCGCCTTCCTCGACAACCTCGAGGCTGCCCTCTATGCCGCCAAAATCTGCTCCTACGCCCAGGGCTTCGCCCTGCTGCGCGCCGCCGCCGCAAACTACCGCTGGGACCTCGACTACGGCCAGATCGCCCTCCTCTGGCGGGGCGGCTGCATCATCAGGGCCCGCTTCCTCGAAAGCATCGCCGCCGCCTACGACCGCGACCGCGGCCTCGCCAACCTCCTCACCGACCACTTCTTCGCCGACGCCCTGGCAAGCAGCCAGGCCGGCTGGCGCGAAGTCGTCGCCGCCTGCCAGCGCGCCGGCGTCGCCGTCCCCGCCTTCGCCGCCTCGCTCGCCTACTACGACGGCTACCGCAGCGCCGTCCTCCCCGCCAACCTCATCCAGGCCCAGCGCGACTACTTCGGCGCCCACACCTACGAACGCACCGACCGCCCCGGCGTTTTCCACACCGACTGGACCAAAAAACAGTAAAACCATAAACGGCTGCCACATATAAAAGAAGGCGCGACCACCGGTCACGCCTTCTTTTCCTGCATCTTGGCTATCGCTTCGAACTCCGGCGCCAGCTTCGCCGCCAGCGTCTCGAACAGCGCGTACCGCTCCTGGTACAGGCGGTGGTTAGCCGCGTCCGGCTCGTACCGCACCGCCACCCTCACCAGAGCGGCCGCCGCCTCCAGGTCCGGCAGCAGCCCCTGGGCGTGCATCCCCAGTAACGCCGCCCCGAACACCGACCCCGTCGGCTCGCCCGGCACCTCCACCGGCAACCCGAACACATCGGCCATGATCTGCAGCCACAGCGGCGACCGGCTGAAACTCCCCGCCGCCCGCACCACCGTCGCCGCCCCGGCTGCCTCGCGCACCGGGCGGAAAATCCCGTACAGGCCGAACATCACGCCCTCCAGCATCGCCCGCACCATATGGGCCCGGCCGTGGTTCAGCCCCAGCCCGAAAAACACCCCCCGCGAGCGCGCGTTCCACAGCGGCGCCCGCTCCCCGGCCAAGAACGGCAGCGCCACCAGGCCCTCCGCTCCTGCCGGCGCCTGCGCCGCCAGCGCCGTCAAAAGCTCGTACGCATCCGCGCCGCCCTTGGCCTCCGCCGCCTTCTCCGCCTCGCCCAGCGTATCGCGCAGCCAGCGCAGCGCGATCCCGCCGCTGTTCATCGCCACCCCCGCCAGCCAGCGGTCCTCCGTCAGATTATAACACCACGTCCGAAGCTCCGGGTGGGAAAAAGGCGTCCGCGTCACCGTCCGCACCGCCCCGCTCGTCCCCACCATCGCCGCCACCTGCCCGGAGCCGACCGCGCCCGCGCCCAGGTTCGACAGCGCCCCGTCGCCCGCCCCCAGCACCACCGGCAGAGCGGGGGACACCCCGAACGCCGCCGCCGCCTCCGGCACAAGCCCCGTCGCCGTGTGCGTCGTCGCATACACCGGCGACAACTGCTCCGGCGCCAGCCCCAGCCAGGCCAGCAGCTCCTCGTCCCAGCGCCGCGCCGCGATATGGTACAGCCCCGTCCCCGTCGCGATCGACCGGTCGGCCATGAACTGCCCAGTCAGCCGGAACAAAATGTACTCTTTAATGGAAACGAACCGCGCCGTCCGCCGAAAAATATCCGGCCGCTCCTCGCGGAACCACCTGATCTTCACCAGCGGATACTGCGGACTCAGCATACACCCCGTGCGCGCGTATATCGCCCGCTCGTCGCCGTCGGCGCGAAGCTGCTCCACAAACCTCTGGCCGCGCGTATCCGCCCAGATCAGCAGCCGGTGCAGCGGCCGCCCGGCCGCGTCCACCGGCATTATGCTATGGAAAAACGTGCTCAGGCACAGGCACGCCGGCGTCCCGGCCGGCAGCGCCGCCGCCGCCAAAGCCTCCCGCACCGTCGCCGCCAAAGCCTGATAAATCTCCTCCGCGTCCTGCTCCGCCCAACCCGGCTGCGGCGTATACAACCTGTACTCGCGGCTGCGGCCCGCCAGCGCCGTCCCGTCCGGGCGGTACACCACCGCCCGGCAGCCCGTCGTCCCCACATCCGCGCCGATAACCACCTGCTCCGGCATCCTGAAAACGCCTCCTCGCGCAACATCTCCCGCGGCCACGCGCCGCGCACATTTCTTATCCACTTAAAATTATAAAACTTCCCCGTCGCAGCGGCAACCAAGCATTATATTCCCCATACCTCTTGTTTATGCCCGCATAATCCGCCCCCATCCGCCACCGCCGGCCGCGATTACTGTCGAAACCGCGCCGTTACCGCCGCCGCCCAAAAGAAAAAACGCTAACCGTGCCAGACAGCCAGCGGATAAATGTCGGAATTTTAATTTGTAAAATATTCAATTTTTATGTAGAATTTTCTTCCCCATGCAGGATTTACACAATATGTGGCGTAAATATAAGTTAGGACCTACTAAATATAGTAGTCCTCTTTTAGCCTCTGAACGTCCGAAAACCCCTCAAACCCCATTCTAGCACAACGCCGGAAGAAACGGTAGTAGGAGGGACAAGCCCATGCGATGCCCGTTCTGCAGCTATGGCGAAAGCAAAGTCATCGACTCCCGGGCCGCCGAAGAAGGCAGCTCGATCAGGCGGCGGCGCGAATGCCTTTCATGCTCGCGCCGGTTCACCACCTACGAAGTCGTCGAAGAATCCCCCCTCATGGTCATCAAAAAAGACGGCCGCCGGGAACTCTTCGACCGCACCAAACTGCTCAACGGCATCCTCCGCGCCTGCGAAAAGCGGCCTATCTCCCTCAGTACCGCCGAAGCCGTCGTCGACAAAGTCGAAAAACAACTGCGCAACCTCATGGAGCGCGAAGTCTCCTCCCGCAGCATCGGCGAAACCGTCATGCAGCACCTCAAAGACATCGACCAGGTGGCCTACGTGCGCTTCGCCTCCGTCTACCGGCAGTTCGCCGACATCAACAACTTCATGCAAGAACTCGAGACGCTCATGAAAACGCAGTCGGGGAAGAGCCACAACTAAACGAGGTGAAGGAAACTATGTTCGCAAAGATTCTCAAACGTGACGGCCGCGAAGTCCAATTCGACGAAGCAAAAATCACCGCCGCCATCTTCAAAGCCGCCAAAGCCGTCGGCGGCGCCGACAAAGAGATGGCCATCGAGCTAACCCTCGACGTCCTCAAGCACCTTAAGCAAAAATACAACGGCGGCCTCTTCGGCGTCGAAGACGTCCAGGACGCCGTCGAAAAAGTCCTCATCGAAAAAGGCCACGCCCGCACCGCCAAAGCCTACATCCTCTACCGCAACCAGCGCACCCGCATCCGCGACGCCAAATCCGACCTCATGGACGCCGTCGCCGAAATCCTCATCGAAACCAGCCGCGAAAACGCCAACGTCTCCAACTCCCCCTCCGCCAAAATGCTCCAGATCGCCAGCGCCGCCAGCAAAGCCTACTACCTCGACCGCCTCATCCCCGAAAACATGGCCATTGCCCACAAGCGCGGCGACATCCACATCCACGACCTCGACTTCTACGGCAAAACCCTCACCTGCATCCAGATACCCCTAGGCAAACTCCTCACCAACGGCTTCAACAACGGCCACGGCTTCATCCGCCCCCCGAAAAGGCCCGCCTCCGCCACCGCCCTCGCCGCCATCATCCTCCAAAGCTCCCAGAACGACATGCACGGCGGCCAATCCTTCGCCTTCTTCGACCGCGACATGGCCCCCTTCATGGAAAAAGCCGACGACAACGAAGTATTCCAGGCCATGGAAGCCCTCATCTACAACCTCAACTCCATGCACAGCCGCGCCGGCGCCCAAGTCCCCTTCTCCAGCCTCAACATCGGCTGCGACACCACCCCCGCCGGCCGCTCCGTCGCCAAAAACATCCTCCTCGCCTTCGAAAAAGGCCTCGGCCGCGGCGAAAACCCCATCTTCCCCAACATCATCTTCCGCCTCAAGGAAGGCATCAACTACAACCCCGGCGACCCCAACTACGACCTCTTCAAACTCGCTATCCGCGTCGCCGCCAAACGCCTCAACCCCACCTTCAGCTTCATGGACTCCTCCTTCAACGCCCCCTTCGGCGACCAAGTCGCCTACATGGGCTGCCGCACCCGCGTCATGGCCAACCGGCGCGGCCCCGCCGTCACCGACGGCCGTGGCAACCTCAGCTTCACCTCCATCAACCTCCCGCGCCTCGCCATCAAAGCCGAGCGCAACCTCATGAAATTCTACCAGAACCTCGCCGACACCTTCGAACTAACCGCCGAACAACTCTACCACCGCTACCGCGTCCAGGCCGCCCTGAAAGTGCGGGACATGCCCTTCCTCATGGGCCAAGGCCTCTATATCGATGCCGACAGACTCCGTCTCGGCGACTCCATAGAAGACGTCATCAAAAACGGCACCCTCTCCATCGGCTTCATCGGCCTCGCCGAAACCCTCGTCGCCCTCACCGGCTCCCACCACGGCCAGAGCGAAGAAGCCCAGGCCCTCGGCGAAGAAATCGTCGCCTTCATGCGCAACCAGATCGACAAAGCCTGCGACCGCTACGACCTCAACTACACCCTCCTCGCCACCCCCGCCGAAGGCCTCTCCGGCCGCTTCGTCGGCATCGACCGCAAAGAATACGGCATCATCCCCGGCGTCACCGACAAAGACTACTACACCAACTCCTTCCACATCCCCGTCAGCTTCCCCATCAGCGCCTACGACAAAATGCGCCTCGAAGGCGTCTACCACAAATACACCAACGCCGGCCACATCAGCTACGTCGAATTCGACGCCCCCCCCGTCAACAACCTCGGCGCCATCGAAGACATCATCCGCCACATGAAAAACTGCGACATGGGCCTCGCCGCCATCAACTTCCCCATCGACTTCTGCGACTCCTGCGGCCACCTCGGCGTCATCGACGGCGACGCCTGCCCCGCCTGCGGCACCACCTCCATCCGACGCGTCCGCCGCATCACCGGCTACCTCAGCACCGTCGACCGCTTCAACGACGCCAAAATATCCGAACTCAAACACCGCGTCATCCACAAAATCCAAAAGAAGGTATCCACATGAAAATCCGTCTTGCCGGCTACATCCCCGAAAGCGTCGTCGACGGCCCCGGCATCCGCTTCGTCCTCTTCGCCCAAGGCTGCGACCACCACTGCCCCGGCTGCCACAACCCCCAGACCCACGCTAGAGACGGCGGCGAACTCGTCGACCTCGGCGAAATCTTCGACAGAATAAAAAAAGCCAAACTCATCCGCGGCGTCACCTTCTCCGGCGGCGAACCCTTCCTTCAGGCCGCCCCCCTAGTCCAGCTCGCTCGCCAGATCCGCGCTCTCGGCCTCGGCCTCGTAACCTACAGCGGCTACCGCTTCGAAGAACTCCTCGCCCTAGGCGGCACCGACAAAGCCGTCCGCGACCTCCTCGCCGCCAGCGACCTCCTCGTCGACGGCCCCTACATGGAAGCCAAACGCGACCTCGGCCTCGCCTTCCGCGGCTCCGCCAACCAGCGCCTCATCGACGTCCCCCGCTCCCTCATCGCCGGACAAGCCGTCGAATGGACCGAAGTCGACACCGGCGATAAACTTTTCGCCTAATACCGGGGGGCCGTCCAGCAGCCCCCATCTGCGGCGTTGCTCCTCAAAGCGCTTGCTAGCGTACGCAACTAAGTACGCGTCGCTACGCGCTTCTCGGTGCGCCTTGCATCTAGGGGCTTCTGAACGGCCCCGGCAGATCATAATAGAAAGAAAACGGCACGGATTTTCTCGACACCATTCGCAGCCTCTTCGCGCAACAAGCCTAAGCACCCCGTGCTTAGGCTTCACATTTAACAGAGGGAGAGATCGCCATGGCCGTCAAACACCAAACCCACGCGCCCGTATTCCTCCGGGGGCCGGCCGCCTTCATCGCCGCCACCCTCCTCCAGCTCTTCGCCCCCTCCGTCCTCTTCATCGCCGTCTTCGCCACCCTCGTCGCCCTCGCGCAGGGCGCCGGCTATCTGCTCGGCCTCACAGTCGGCTCCACCGCCGTCTACCTCGCCCTCGGCCTCACCCTCCTCCTTGCCGCCTGGCAAGGCAAAAACCTCCTCGTCGGCATCAACCAAGCCCTCCGCATCCGCCACGGCATCGGCCACGACACCTACCTCCGCAGCTTTGCCCTCTACTGCCAAAAACTGCAGCCTACCGAACCCCCCGCCCCCGCCGCCAAAACCGACCAAGAAACCCGCCGCAACGCCAACCTAGCGTAGCAGCCACAAAAAT
Source organism: Selenomonadales bacterium (assembly GCA_029975165.1). Lineage (GTDB taxonomy): Bacteria > Bacillota > Negativicutes > Sporomusales > UBA7701 > Anaeroselena. The sequence goes on along the minus strand of JARKPR010000043.1, from coordinate 14,725 downwards.
CACAGCGGGCTTCTGCTCCGATGCCCCGGACGAACGCGCCGTAAGTCGCACCGCGCCCGCGCGACCCCACGGCCGGGGAGACGGAGAATATCCCCCTGGGCAGGAGAGAGCAGGCGCGGTAACGTGGGGGTGACTCCGTGGCTTTTCTGGGTTACCCGGCTTATTTGATCATGTTCTTAATCGTGGAATCCATAGTGGCCTCAATCCTCGAATCCCTAGCTATGACATGAAAAGCGGCGGCGCGCAAATGGGCCGCTACTGCATATCGGCCATCTTGACATTGATAATATGTGTCTTCGCCGTGGCCGCATGGGAAAAACTCACCGCAACGGATAACCCTGCCGATAGGGAAGGGGAGTGATCATCCTCATCCCCCGCCTTCCCCAAAACATCACCAACTCCATTTTGCTGTCCATACAATATATACCATACATACGCATCTTCATCTCAATCGTCCACCTCCAAGCCATTGCTGTCCATACAATACACATCGTCAATACCGAACCACCCCTGCCGCCGCAACCCTGCCGCCCCCAAACTCCCACAAACGCCAAAAAGCCTGTGTCCCTGCGACACAGGCTTTCCCCTTTGCCAACCGGCCTTATCCCTTATAATTCACCAGCGCCAGCCCGGCCAGGCACAATGCCACCCCCAGCGCATTCACCATCGTCAGCGACTCCCGGAACAGCAGCAGCCCCACCGGGATCAGCAGCAGCGCCACCGTCGTGCTCGAAATCAGGCCCGCCAGGCTGATATTCCAGCCCGCCCGGTACGCCAGCATGAACCCCACCTCCAGGCCCACGATCGCCAGACCCAGCGCATAGCTCGCCCAGTTCAGCTCCTTCAGGCCGGCCGCCAGCGGCACCCTGTCCGGCCCCGCGACGAAAATCACTGCCGTCGCCGCCGCCGCCGTCAGATACGTAACCACCAGCGACAGCACCGGGTTGACGCTGGCCGGAGTAACCTTCAAAAACACATGATAAAGAACATTGGCGACCACCGTCAGCCCCAAAGGCCAATACGACATCATATACCCCCATGCGCGAAATCTTCCGGCCGGCGGCGGGCACGGCCCTTCGCGCCCCTTGCGCCCGCCTGCGGCCATAATACAGGTACTTCGGCCCGCGCCGGCGAAATCCTGCCGGCCGGGTCGCCTGCGGCACCCCGCGGCCCTGCCGCGCCGCTGTTCCCCGTCCGCCCCTTGCCAAATGCTGGGCAGATTGGTAAAATACACATGTACCGACAATATACTCCGCGCATCATTATACGACGCCTAAAAAAATCGGAGGCCAACACCGTGGAACGAACCGCCCCCGCCAGCCGCGTCGAACGCAAAAAAGAAGAAACCCGCCTGAAAATCGTCGCCGTCGCCATGAGCCTCTTCAAAGCCCGCGGCTTCGACGCCGTCACCATGGAGAGCATCGCCGCCGAAGCCGACATCGCCAAAGGCACGCTCTACAACTACTTCCCCGTCAAGGAAGCCATCGTCGGCGAATACATCCGCCGCACCTTCGCCGGCAAATGCGGCGAACGCGTCGCCCTGCTGCGGGTCATGCCTGACACCCGCGCCCGCCTCGCCTGGGTCCTCACCGAACTCCTCCGCGGCATAACCTCCCAGCCGGGCATCTTCCAAAAATACTTCGTCTACCAGCTTCAAAACACGCTCGCCCTCCACCGCGACGCCGACGCGAACAGCGGCTTCCGTCTGCTCACGGCCGAAATCGCCGCCCTTGGCCAGGCAAACGGCGACCTCAGAGGCGATCTGCCCGGCGACATCCTCGTCGCCCTGTTCGAATTCGCCTTCCTCGAAGTCGCCCGGGAATTCTACCAAGCCCCCGAACAATTCCGGGCCGACGAAACCATCGGGCGGTGCGTCGACCTCTGCCTTGCCGGCGCCAAAGCGAACCCCGGCCGCCCATAAGCGCTCGCACCCTTTCGGGGATAAGCGATCACATCAACGCTAAAACGGTGATGTGCCTGCTTATCCGGGGCGCCGTGCATCCGGACACTTATGAACGGCCTCCGGCCTTGTGCATATTCCGGCCGCAAAATGCCTATAAGCCGTTCCTTCCCCGGGCACACTAACATCCGGAGATGTCATCCAGTGGCCAACGACAAAGCCAAAGCCGAAACCACAACCAGCCAGGCCGAGCAAAACCTGTCCGCCGTCATCGGTGAAACCATCCCCCTTATGGACGGCCCTACCGCCTACGAACAATCCGGCCCCGCGCGCGGCCGCCGGAAAGTCGGCGACTGAAGCCGCCGGCGGGCACATTAACACCCGGAGGTGCATCCCATGGCCAAAGACAAAACCAACTTCAGCAAAGACGACCAAAACCTCTCGGAAATCATCGCCGACAACAACCCCCTCGTCAAAGGCGACCCCGACGGCCGGGCCACCCAGGCGCGCGGCTACCAGAAATCCAACGACTGACGGCGCCCGTTAAAGGCCCTACTCGCGGGGGCCTTCTTTCTTTTCGCCGGCCCTTTCCCGCCGTTCGCGCTCCTCACCCAGGTCGAAATCCTCCGCCAGCTCAAGCTGCATCCTAAACAGCAAATCGCGGCCGCCGGCGCCCGGCCGCTCCGGCTCGGCCGCCCTTGCTTCCAGGCGCTTTTTCGCCAGATACGCCGCCGCGAAAATAGCCAACAGCGCCAGGCCGGCCGCCAGCCCGCTCCCCTGCCCGGGGACGAGCGGCATACTGACGATGACCGCCAGGCAGCCGCCCAGCGCCAGCCACGATGTGTACGGGTAGCCCGGCAGCTGGCAGTTGCCCTGCGGCGGGCAGCCGTGAAGCCGGCGGAACTTGTAATGCGTCGCCAGGATAACCGCATACGCCATCAGCAGCGAAAACCCGCCGGTGCTCACCAAAAAGAGATACACCTGCGCCGGCAAAGTAAACCCCAGCGCCAGCCCGGCCAGCATCCCCGCCCCCGAAAACAGGATGCCCCGGTAGGGGATATCGCCCCTATCCTTAAGCCAGGCCGGCGCGTGGCCCTCCTCGGCCAGCGACCGCATCATCCGTCCCAGGCCGAACATCGCCGCCAGCATCGTCGACAGAATCGCCGACACCAGCACCGCGTTCATCACATTCCCCGCCCACGTCAGCCGCCAGGCCTCCAGCGCCGTCACCAGCGGGCTCGCCTCCGTCGTCAGCGCTCCCGTAGGCGTCAGCGGCAGCAGCACCGCCACCGCCAACACATACAGCCCCACCAGCCCCGCCACCGTCAGGCCGATCGCCCGCGGCACCGTGCGATGAGCATCGCGGGCCTCCGACGCCGCCAGGCCGATCACCTCGAAACCGGCATACGAAAACATCACGATCAGCATACTCCCAGCCACGCCGCCCGCTCCGGCCGGCAGCAGCGGCTCCGCGGCCAGCGCCCCCGCGCCCACCGGCGGCGCCCCCGGCAGCAGCCCGGCGACAAGCGCCGCTCCCAGCGCGATGAACCCGGCGATCGCCAGCAGCTTCACCGCCGCCAGTGCGCTCTCCAGCCGGCTGAGCCTGTCGGACCCCAGCAGATTGAGCACCGACACCGCCACAATGATCGCCGACCCCATCAGCGGGATCGACAGCCCCGGCAGCCAGCCCTTGATAAAAATTGCCACCGCCGTCGCCTCGCTCGACATCGCCAGCACCAAGCCCGTCCAGTACACCCAGCCCACCGTGAACCCGGCCGCCGGGCCGAACGCCCGCTCCGCGAACGTCCGGAACGAGCCGGGCGCCGGGTCGGCCACCGTCATCTCCGACAACGCGAACAAAATCACATACACCAGCGCCCCGCCCAGCAGAAAAGAAACGATCACCGCCGGCCCCGCGCTGCGGATCGCCACCGCCGACCCCAGAAAAAAAGACCCGCCGATAACCGTCCCCAACGCCATCATCATCAACTGCCACGCCGACAAGCCGCCCTCCCGCCGCATCCCGCCGCCCCCTTCGTCCCTTTTCTCTAAGTATGGCCGGCCCGCCGGCCCCGTATCCCCACCGGGCCCCGCGCGGCCCGCGCCAACTTTTCCTCATCAGACGCCGCCAGGCAGGGAAACACTATAAGCGCGTATAATACTTGTACGGCAACAAATACCATCCGGAAGTGATGCCTTTTGTCCTGGCTTCTCAAAGAAAAACTCCGGCAGCGGCTCGCCGCCGAACAAGGGGCCGTCGTCCACGCCCCCGGCTCGCGGCCCGGCTTCGCCCTCGCCTTCCCCAACACCTATCACGTCGCCATGTCCAACCTCGGCTTCCACATCATCTACCGCGAAATCGACGCCAGCGGCCTCGCCGCCTGCGAACGCGCCTTCCTGCCCGACAAAAGGGACCTCGCCGAACACGCCCGCACCGCCACCCCCCTCATGACCCTCGAGACCCGGCGGCCCCTCTACCAATTCCCCCTCATCGGCTTCGCCGTCTCCTTCGAAATGGACTACTTCAACATCCTCGCCATGCTCGACCTCGGCCGCGTTCCCCTCCTCGCCGCCGACCGGGACGAGGCCGACCCCATCGTCATCGCCGGCGGCCCCTGCGCCACCTTCAACCCCGAGCCCCTCGCCCCCTTCATCGACGCCTTCGTCATCGGCGAAGGCGAAGAAACAATCCGCGAACTCCTCGCCGCTTGGCGGCGGGGCAGGGAGGAGGGGCTGGACCGCGAGCGGCTGCTCCTCGCCCTCGCCGCCGTCCCTGGCGTCTACATCCCCCGCTTCTACGCCGCCGGCTACAACCCCGACGGCACCCTCGCCGCCCTCCGGCCCCTCGCCGCCGTCCCGGCCGCCATACCCCGCCGCTGGGTCCGCGACCTCGACGCCTTCCCCGGCCAGACCGCCGTCGTCACCGCCGCCACCGAATTCGGCGACATGTTCCTCCTCGAAATCGCCCGCGGCTGCGGCCGCCACTGCCGCTTCTGCATGGCCGGCTACTGCTTCCGCCGCCCCCGCGTCCGCTCCCTCGACGGCCTGAAGGCCGCCATCCGCCGCGCCAAGGAATACCGCGGCAAAATCGGCCTCGTCGGCGCCGCCGTCTCCGACTACCCCGGCATCGACGACCTCGTCGCCTTCATCCTCGCCCAAGGCCTCAAATTCTCCGTCGCCTCGCTTAGGGCCGACTCCCTCACTCCCGCCCTCGCGCAAGCGTTAGCCGCCAGCGGCCACAAAACCGTCACCCTCGCCCCCGAAGCCGCCAGCGACCGCCTCCGCCGCGTCATCAACAAAGGCATCGACACCGCCCACCTCGAGCGCGCCGTCGCCCTCGCCGCCGCCGCCGGCATCCCCCACGTCCGCCTTTACCTCATGGTCGGCCTCCCCGGCGAACAGGACGCCGACATCGCCGCCATTGCGGACCTCGCCCGCGCCACCCGCGCCCACATGCTCGCCGCCGGCAGCAGCGGCAAACTCACCCTCAGCATCAACCCCTTCATCCCCAAACCCTTCACCCCCTTCCAGTGGCTGCCCATGGCCCCCCGGCCCCTCGTCGAAGAGCGGCTGGCCGCCATCCGCGCCGCCCTCAAAAACGACAAAAACATCGAAATCCTCGTCGAATCCCCCCGCGAAGCCTACCTCCAGGGCGTCCTCTCCCGCGGCGACCGCCGCCTCGGCGCCGTCCTCCTCGCCGCCCACCGCGGCGGCGGCCCCAAAGCCTGGCCCCGCGCCCTCGCCGCCGCCGGCCTCGACGAAGCCTTCTACCTCTACCGCGAGCGCCCCCCCGGCGAACTCCTCCCCTGGAACCACCTCGACATGGGCCTCGCGCCCGGCTACCTCCGCCAGGAACTCGACCGCGCCCGCAGCGAAAAATACACCTCCCCCTGCCGGCCGGGCTGCGCCCTCTGCGGCGTCTGCCCTGCCGGCCGGGCGGCGGAAGGAGGCCCCACCCCATGAGCAAATTCGTCATCAAGCGTGCCATGAGCGGCGTCTGGTTCGGCCTGTTCACCCACCTCGCCCACCACGGCCTCAAACATGGCGTATCCACCCGTCTCGGCGGCCTCAGCGACGCCCCCTACGCCACCCTCAACCTCGGCCTCAAAAGCGGCGACGACCCCGACAAAGTCCGCCTCAACCGCGACCTCTTCTGCCAGGCCGTCGGCGTCGACTACGCCCGCGCCATCACCTGCCAGCAGGTCCACGGCGACCGCATCCACCTCGCCCGCGCCGCCGACGCCGGGCGCGGCGCCCTCAGCCACGCCGACGCCGTCCCCGCCTGCGACGCCCTCATCACCGACCAGCCCGGCCTGCCCCTCATGCTCTTCTTCGCCGACTGCGTCCCCGTCCTCATCTACGACCCCGTGCGGCCGGCCATCGGCCTCAGCCATGCCGGCTGGAAAGGCACTGTCGCGCGAATAGCCGCCAAAACCGTCCTCGCCATGGGCGAACACTACGGCACCCGGCCCGCCGACTGCCTCGTCGGCATCGGCCCCTCCATCGGCCCCTGCTGCTACGAAGTCGACGCCCCCGTCCTCGAAGCCATCCAGGCCGCCTTCGCCGGCACCTGGCAAGACCTCGTCGTCCCCCGCGGCGACAGGTGGCTCCTCGACCTCTGGCACGCCAACCGCCACCAGCTCGAAGCCGTCGGCGTCCCCCGCAGCCAAATCGACATCAGCGGCGTCTGCACCGCCGAAAACACCGTACTGTTTTATTCGCACCGGGCCGAGCACGCCCTAACCGGCCGCCACGGCGCCATCATCTGCCTATAAACTTTGGAACCGCTGATAAGCCGTCATCTGCGTCGTTGTTCCTGCGGGCGCTCGCTCGCCGTACCTCCGTGTACTGTCTTCGTTCGCGTCCTCGGAGCCGCCTAGCATCTGACGGCTTCTGAGCGGTTCCGGCAGTACAAAGAAGAACGACTAAAGAGGGTGGGGGAGGAGACTACCCACCCGCCAAAATGAAAGGGATGAATTCCATGAAAAAACTCGTCGCCTTCATCGGCAGCCCGCGCAAGGACGGCAACACCGCCGCCCTCGTCGGCGAAATCGTCCGCGGCGCGCAAGCGGCCGGCGCCCAGACCGCCGTTTTCGACCTCTACGCCATGAACATCGCCCCCTGCCAGAGCTGCTTCACCTGCCGCCAGGAACCGGCCTGTTCCCAGCAAGACGACATGGCGGCCGCCTACCAGTCCATAAAAGACGCCGACGCCGTCGTCATCGGCTCGCCCGTCTACATGCACCAGGTAACCGGCCAGACCAAAACCTTCCTCGACCGCCTCTTCCCCCTCATGGATGCCGGCTTCCAGCCGCGGTTCGGCACCAGGAAGGCCATTGCCGTCTACTCCCAGGGCAACCCCGACCCCCAGGCCTTCGCCGCCGCCTTCGCCGACAACGCTGCCATCCTCAAAATCATGGGCCTCGACGTCGCCGCCACCCTCGTCGCCGCCGGCGCCAACGACCCCCGCGCCGCCGCCGGTGACAAAAACCTCATGGCCCAAGCCTTCGCCGCCGGCCAAAGTCTAGTGCAATAGTTCATGGGGGCCGCCCATAAGCGCCCATCTGCGGCGTTGCTCCTCGGCTGCCATCCTCGGCGTACGTCCCGTGTACGCTCGATGCTGTTAAACCGATCCTGTGCAAACAACGTCTATGAACATTGTCGCGGAGGAAACGGTGGTGTCAGCCTCCGGTGCGCCGTGCATCTGGGCACTTCTGAACGGCCCCGGCAATTCATTATAGAGAAACAATAAACAGGGTAGGGGAGAGAATCATGCCGAAACCGGTCGTATCGCCCTATGCCGCCGTCGACACCCCGGCACTGCTCATCGACGAAAACCTGATGCTCGCCAACATAAAAGCCATGCAAGACAAGGCCAACCGCTACGGCGTGAGCCTCAGGCCGCACACGAAAACCCACAAAATGCCCGAACTCGCCCGCCTGCAAACGGACGCCGGCGCCGCCGGCATCACCGTCGCCAAGGTCGGCGAAGCCGAAGTCATGGCCGCAAACGGCCTGACCGACATCTTCATCGCCAACCAGATCGTCGGCCGCGGCAAACTCGAAAGGCTCCGCGCGCTCAGGCCCAAAGCGAAAGTGCGCCTCGGCATCGACAACCGGCACCAGGTCGACGAACTGGCCGCGGTTTTCGCCGGCGAACCCGCGCCCATCGAAGTGCTCATCGAAATAGAAGTGGGCGAAATCCGCTCCGGCATCGCCGAAGAACAGCCCCTGATCGACCTCGTCGACTACGTCAAAAGCAAAAAAAACGTCCTCCTCAAAGGCGTCTTTTCCCACGAAGGCCACACCTACAAAGCCAGAGACATCGCCGACTGCGTCGCCCTGGCCCGCGAAGCCCAGCGGCGCACCCTCCACATGGCCGACGTCGTCCGCAGCCGGGGGATTCCGGTCGACACGGTAAGCATCGGCGCCACGCCCTCCCTCATGCAGGTCGACATCCTGGCAGGCATAACGGAAATACGGCCTGGCACCTACATATTCATGGATGTCGGCCAGGGCAGCGCCCTGGGCGATTTCGGGACATGCGCGGCCACCGTGCTGGCCACGGTGATCAGCAAGCCGACCGGCGAACGGATAGTAATCGACGCCGGCGCCAAAGCGCTCACCTCGCAGAACCGCAGCACCGGCATCTGCGCCACCTACGGCTACGGCCTGGTCAAAAACTCCGCCAACGTCAGGCTCGCCGGCATGTTCGACGAGCATGGCATCATAAACGACCGTGAACTAAGCGGCCAGCTAGCGGTCGGCGACAAAATCGAAATCATCCCCAACCACATCTGCCCCTGCTGCAACCTATACGACAAAGCCTATCTCGTCGGCGACGGCCAAACAATACTCACGCTAAACATCCTCTGCCGCGGCAAAACCCAATAACCTCGCCGCCACAAACCAGGGCCGGCCGGAGAAACCTCCGGCCGACCCTGTTCCTGTCCGTATCCCGGCCGGCCTCGCGGCCGGTCAGCCCGCCGGCGATGGCCTATACCCGTACCGCTCGATCACCGCCTGCGACACCACCAGCCCGATCCCCGGCGCCAGCGTCGGCAGCAGCCCCTGCGGCGCCGCGAACCCCATAATCTGCCCCAGCGTATTGAACACCGCGTTGCAATTCGGCCGGTACGCATGCTGCCATAGGTCGGGATACCGCAGCCCCAGCGCATTGATCGCCGGCATTGCCGCCACCGCCGCCCGCCACCGCGGCGCCACCTCGCCCTCCCGGCCGCTCGCGCACACCGCCCGCGGCTGCCCCGACTGCAGCGCCCAGGTGATATCGGCGCCCCGCACCGCCTGCAGCACATGGCGCGAACAGCCCACCGCCTTCGTCCGCCCCGTCCGCGGGTCGACCGCCAGGCCGTGCAGCTGGTCCGCCACCGCCCCGTCCGCCGTCAGCACCCAGAAATTATGCGTAAAAGGCGTGAACCTGACGCGAAACGCCCGCGCCTCTATAACCCAAACAACGTCGTCCATAATCAGGCAACCTCTACCTTTCTTGTGGCCTGTGCGCCTGTTCCGCCGTGCCCATTCCTTCGCCGCCGTTATGCCGAATCCTTTTTTTCTCGCGACAGGGGGGAGGGGAGGGGGCGGGCGGCGTGGAATATACACGCATACCCCAGGAATCGAGGAGATAAATTGACAACCGCCAAAAAGAAAACCCGCCGGGTCGAACTCGTGCTCATTGCCGCCGTTATCGTCTGGGGCATCAACACCCCGGTCATGAAAATCGGCCTCATGGCCATGGACCCCCTCGTCTACAACACCCTCCGCCTCGTCATCGCCGCCCTCCTGGCCGCCGCCGCCCTCCTGTACAGCGGCAGCTACCGGCCCATGACCGCCGCCGACCTCCGCCAGGTCGCCGCCATCAGCCTCTTCGGCTTCTTCGCCAACCAGGTCTTCATCGTCTACGGCATGAAAGCCACCACCGCCGGCAACGCCGCCCTCGTCCTCGCCACCCTCCCCGTCCAGGTCGCCCTCCTCAACCGCGTTCTTCGCATCGAGCCCCTCTCCGGCCGGGTCGCCCTCGGCATCGTCGTCTCCCTCGCCGGCATCATCCTCACCGTCCTCGGCGCCGGCCGCGAGCTCAGCCTCACCGGCCCGCACGTCCTCGGCGCCCTCCTCATCCTCCTCGGCCAATGCGGCTACGCCTACTACTCCGTCAACTTCCACAAACTCGTCGCCGGCTACTCCCTCTACCAGACCATCACCTGCGTCTTCGCCATCAGCGCCGCCCTCTTCGTCCTCATCTCCGTCCCCGCCCTCGTCCGCCTGGACTGGGCCGCCGTCCCGGCCGCCGGCTGGTACAGCGTCGCCTACTCCGCCGTCTTCGCCCTCGCCCTCGCCAACTTCGCCTGGGTATGGGCCATAAAAGCCATCGGCAGTACCCGCGTCGCCATCTACCCCAACCTCAGCCCCATCGTCTCCATCCTCTTCGCCTGGCTCTGGCTCGACGAAAGCTTCGGCCTCCTCCAGGCCGCCGGCGCGGCCATCATCTTCCTCGGCCTCTGGCTCGCCCGCGGCCGGCGGCAACCGACCATAGCTAGTATGCGGAAAGTTGGCTGACCCATGCTGACCTACCTGATCGCCGCCGTCTCCCTCGGCCTGTCGGCCGGCCTCGCCCCCGGCCCCCTATTCGCCACCGTCATCGCCCAGACCGTCAGGCACGGCCTCCGCGAAGGCGCCAAAACCGCCTGCTCGCCCCTCCTCACCGACCTGCCCGTCATCGTCGCCGCCCTCTGGCTGCTCGCCGGCCTTGCCGCCTACCGCCAGCTCCTCGGCCTCATCGCCGTTGCCGGCGGCCTGTTCGTCGCCTACCTCGCCTGGGAAAATTTCCGCGCCCGGCCCCCCGCCGGCTCTGCGGACGCCCCCGCCGCCAACTCCCTCCTCAAAGGCGCCGCCGTCAACCTCCTCAGTCCCCATCCCTACCTCTTCTGGCTCACCGTCGGCGGCCCGCTGCTCGTCAGCGCTTACAACCAGCACGGCCCCGCCGCCGTCGCCCTCTTCCTCGCCGCCTTCTACGCCAGCCTCGTCGGCGCCATGACCCTCCTCGCCCTCGCCGTCAGCAAATCCCGCCGCGCCCTCGCCGGCCGCGGCTACATCATCGTCATGCGTGTCCTGGCCCTAGGGTTGCTGGTTCTGGCGTTTCTACTTCTTCGCGAAGGCTGGCGGCTGCTCTTTTAAAGCAGTCCTTCTGAACGGTCCCGGCAATTCAAAGCGGCAAAAAGAAACTCCCGGACAATCCGGGAGTTTTTCACGCTGCTTCAATACTCGTCAAAAATTCGTTGGATCTCCTGCGGGTCGTCCGTCCTCGTCAGCGCCAGCATCAGCAGCACGCGCGCCTTCTGCGGATTCAGCGTATCGCCGGCCACGAACCCGTACTTATCGTCCTCTGCCACCCGCGTCACCTGGCCGTTGCCCACCCGCGAGCTCTTCACCACCACGACGCCCTTCCGCACCGCCTCGCCCAGCGCCTCCCTCGTCACCGGGAACATGCTGCCGTGGCCCATCCCCGCATGCACGATCCCCTTCACGCCCGCCGCCACCAGGGCATCGACCGCCACCCGGTCGTGATTCACGTGGCCATACACGATTTCCACATACGGCAGCTTCGTCAGCCCCGTCACGTCGAACTCGCTCTCCGTCGTATGCCGCCGGGTGCTCTCCCGATAGAAGTAAGGCTTGCCGTTTTGGATATACCCCAGATATCCCAGCTCGGGCGCCTTGAAAGTCTCCACATGCGTCGTATTCGTCTTCGTCACATCGCGGCCGCCGTTTATCTGGTCGTTCATCGCCACCAGCACCCCCCGGCCGCGCGCCTCCTTGCTGCCGGCCAGCCGGACCGCGTTTAGGATATTCACCGGCCCGTCGGCGCTGATCGCCGTCGCCGGCCGCATCGCCCCCACCAGCACCACCGGCTTATCGCTCTTCACCACCAGATTGAGGAAATAAGCCGTCTCTTCCAGCGTATCCGTGCCGTGGGTGATAACGATGCCGTCCACATCGTCCTGCGCTAGCAGTGCGTTGCAGCGGCTGGCCAGCTTCAGCCACACCTCGTGCGTCATCGCGAAACTGCCGATATTGGCGACCTGCTCGCCGGACACCTTCGCGTACTGCTTGAGCTCCGGCACCGCATCGATCAACACCTGCACGCCGATCGCCCCCGGATCGTAGCCCGTCATCTGCGTGGCCGAGGCCCCCTTGCCGGCGATCGTACCGCCGGTCGCCAGGATCTTCACGCTGGGCAGCTCCGCGCCGCCGGCCGGCGCTGCCATCGCCGCCTGCATCGACAGCACCAGCGCGAACACCGCGACCGTCAGCAAAGCAAACCGTTTCAACATCCGTCAACACTCCTCCCGAATTTATGGTTCACTTGATTATATTCCCGCCTTGTCCATTTTAAGACACAAAAAAACCTGCCTTTCGGCAGGCTCAGGCGGGCGATAAAGGTCCATCTGCGGCGTTGCTCCTCCGGTGCGCCCCGCACACTATTCGTACTGACTATCGCCAGAAGGCGTTTTGCGCCGATAGAACTGGCGAAATCAGAACGTGCATCCGGACCTTTCTAGCCAGCCTGAATTTGTCTGCAAGCGGGCATATCCGTGCCTATTTCTCCAGCCTGAATTCGTGCCGCTTGCCATCCGCCGGCAACCTGACGGCCTTTATCCCGTCCTGCGCCAGCCGCGCCGCGAACGCCGACGCCGTAACCGCGTTCAGGCACACCGCCGCGCCCTCCTGCAGCAGCTTTCTTTTGAAAGCCTCGTACACCCCGTCCAAACAACAGCCCTGCGAATTACCCATCCTGCATCATCTCCCTGCCTGCTTCCGCCAGGCGTCTTTCAAAAGTTCGACCGTTTCGTAGCCGTTGTTCCGCACCTGGCCGATGCGGACATGCGGCTTGTTCTTGCCATGGAAATCGCTGCCGCACGTGGCGATCAGCCCATACCGGCCGCACAGCCGCCAATAGTGGTCCTCCTGCTCCGCCGTGTGCCAGGTCGTGAACGCCTCGACCCCGGCCAGCCCGCAGCCCGCCAGCTCGCCTATCAGCCCGTCGTGCCCGGTGCCGAGCGTGGCGGCCGGATGCGCTAGCACCGGGACGCCGCCGCAGCCGGCGATCAGCCCGATCACCTCCGGGGCCGCAGGCAGGTGCACCGCCGCGCTATACGGCCGGCCGGTGGCGATCCAGTCCAGGCAGAACCTGATCGCGCCCTTTTCCAGCGCCTTATACTGATTGACAAGCGGATTGCCGTCGTTGCGGCCGTCGGCGAAAATCGCCATACTGTAACATATCGGCATCGGCTGGGGACCGTCCGCCAGCACCCTCTCCTTCTCCAGATACAACCCCGCGGCCCGCAGGCGCGCGATCTGCTCGTCCACGTTCTCCCGGCGGAGCCTTTCGGCCTCCTGGCACCATTTTTCCACAGCGGGATGGTGGATATCGAGGAAATACCCCAGCACATGCAGCCACTTCCCCCCATAGCCGGTGGAAAACTCGCAGGCCGGCACCACCTCCACGCCCTGCCGCTCGCCCCAGAACAGCGCCTCCTCGACTGCCGCCACCGAATCGTGGTCGGTGACCGCGATGGCCCGGAGCGAACTCTCCTTCGCCAGCCGGACCACCTCCTGCGGCGACAGCTCCCCGTCGCCGCTCGCCGCCGTATGGATATGCAAATCTATCCTCATCCGCTACCCCTCGCCTACGCCATTTTCCTCAGAGCGGCACGGAAAAAGAGGGCGGCTCGAAACCGTCCTCTATCCGTTGGCGCCGGTACGATAAATATGCCTACCTGTCCTTCAGCACCGCGCCGCATTTCGCGCAGTTGCGGGCCGCGTTGGAAGTTACCGCCTCGCCGCAGCTCGGGCACTTGCTAACCAGTCGCGTCCGGCACGACGGACAGCGCTCCTCCGCGTCCGCCGCGCCCTCGCGGTAATACCCGCAATAATTCGCCCGGCATAATGAATACGTAGTCGCAGCCATGTTCGCGCCTCCCTTTGCTTGGTGGGAATCAATAAGCTTTAATAAAATGCTTCTACATGTGGGAAAGAGTTCCTGCCTGCTTCACGGCAAAAACTCAATCAGGCGCCGGTCCGCCTGCGTCCGTACGGTTTTCCGCCCGCAAAGGGCCGGCCGTCGTCCCTCTAACCGCTCCGCCCTACGGGCATGCGACCGCATCACCGCTAAACGTTCGTTGTCAGCAATCCCCATACTTGACAACAATCCCAAATTGACTACTCAGTCCAAAGTGATTAATATTAACATGTTACTATTAACATATCGCGTTAGACCGAAACAGGGAGGGACCGGCCATGCTCAGCCACTGCGACCCGAAAACCTGGGTCAAACTGCTCACCGCCCTCTTCATCCTCCGGATTCTCAGAACCAAAGCCACCCACGGCGGCAAAATCGCCGGCGAGATCAAGCGCATAACCTGCGACACCGTCCGCCCCAATCCCAACTTCCTCTACCCGCTCCTCCGCCAGATGGAAGCCGACGGCTACGTCCAGGGCCAATGGGAAAACCCCGCGACCCGCGGCAAGCGCATCTACACCATCACTCCCAGCGGGCTTGCCTACCTCGGGTCGCTCAAAAATACCGTCCAGGCCAAGTTCCTGGAGCTGGAGCGCCGCCACAAGGCCGTGCGCGCCTTCCTGTTCGCCGAATAACATTGTACATCGTATAAGACCGGCTATAAAAAGTCAAGTGGGAAGGAACGTTACATGGCCGGGAGATAAGGAGCGTTGTCCCGAAGAACAGCAAAAATGATGGAAGTCATTTTGCGGCAGACATGACCGACAGCGGTCATGTGGGACTTTCCA
>JARKPR010000042.1 GCA_029975165.1 Selenomonadales bacterium | reverse complement strand
TGGAAAGTCCCACATGACCGCTGTCGGTCATGTCTGCCGCAAAATGACTTCCATCATTTTTGCTGTTCTTCGGGACAACGCTCCTTATCTCCCGGCCATGTAACGTTCCTTCCCACTTGACTTTTTATAGCCGGTCTTATTATAAAATATGCCGATAGCTTCCACATGCTCAAAAAGTCAAACTTTTAGGCAAAGGAAAAGACCGGCAATCTCAGGTATGCGAGGTTGCCGATCGCCGCCCGGGCGCCTATACGACCGACTTAGTAGCCGCCTATGTCTTGGTTGACGAGATTCGCCGCGGCTCCGTGAGGAGTTGGGCATCACCGGCAGCGTCGGCGTCAGCTGGAATAAGATTTTCTCGGCAGCGACCTGCGAAAACCGGACGCCACATCAGTTATCACGCCGGAAAACTATCGTGATGTAGTTTGGCCACTGCCGGCGGGGGATTTGCTCTACGTCGGCCGATCCACGCGACAGAAGCTGCGGAACCGGGCGGTGCTGACCATTGGCGACCTAGCGAAGCGGATTCCCGCGACCTCCCGGCGTATCGGATCATCGGTTTCGGCCTGTACCCGGCAGGCCATCGTCAGTTTGAAGTGCGACGAGCACGGGGTCGGTAACAAGGCTGCTATTAGTCCGGAAGACGTCAACCCCGTTTTCAGCGGCTGTACCATGCTGAATTAATATGCATGGGCTTTTTTTCGTAGGTTGCTGCTGCGGAGTGGTTGACAACCCCGTCCCGGTAATTATTAATCTCGTCGGTGGTCTCAATTATTCATAAGTAATTCTAAAATTAATATAAATTATATAGGATTTATGTAGGAGGAGATTGACCATGACGAAACGCTATCTTACCAGCAACCAGGGAGCCCCTGTTACCGATGATCAAAATTCATTAACTGTAGGTGAAAGGGGGCCAATATTACTTGAGGATATAGTTCTCCTAGAAAAGATTGCACATTTCGACAGGGAGAGAATTCCTGAAAGAGCATTACATGCTAAAGGAGCCGGAGCTTTTGGTTTTTTTGTACCCTATCAATCAATGGCTTCATTGACCAAGGCGAAATTCTTGCAAGATACTGAAAAGAAAACCCCTGTTTTTGTTAGGTTTTCGATAGGAGGCAGTTCTCTTGGCAGCGCAGATACAGTGCGGGATATCAGGGGTTTTGCTGTTAAATTTTATACAGAAGAAGGTAATTATGACCTTGTTGGCAACCATCTTCCCGTATTTCCCATTAGAGATCCTATTCGGTTTACGGATCTTATTCATGCCTTAAAACCGGACCCGGTTACTAATCTCAGGGGAGGTCCGATAGCAGCCAGCCGGTTCTGGGATTTTATGTCGTTAAGGCCGGAGTCTATGAATTTCCTTACCTATCTGTTTTCAGATAATGGGATTGTTAAAAGCTATAGAACAATCCCTGGGTATAGCGTCAACGCATATTCGTGGGTTAATTTATGCGGAGAAAAGGTGTATGTTAAGTATCACTGGGAACCCTGTGCAGGGGTTGAATACATAGATAGCAAGACAGCAGCTGAACTTGCGGGCACAGACCCTGACGTAGCAAGCAGGGATTTGTTTGATACCATTGCTGCGGGGCACACAGTTGAATTTGAAATGCGTGTGCAAATAATGAACGTTGAGGATGAGTGCGAGCAGACGTTTGATCCCTTGGATCCTACTAAGATTTGGCCTGAGAACTTATTTCCATTAATGCCGGTGGGCAGAATGGTGCTAAACAAAAATCCTGAGAATTTTTTTGTTGAAGTCGAGCAAGCCGCCTTTGCTCCGGCGGCTATTGTACCGGGAATAGATTTTACGAATGATAGAATTTTACAAGGCCGTACCTTTCCCTATGGAGATGCCCAAAGATATCGCATAGGCGTAAATTACTTACAGCTTCCAACAAATATGCCTAGAACTTCGGTTGACAATATGATGCAGAACGGAGACATGCAAACCATGTATAACCCAGGCATTGTCAATTATTTACCCAATACTTTAGATGATGGGATGCCTATGGAAGCACCTCAGAAAGGAAAACCTGCTCAGAATTTTGCTTCAGGTTGTATAGCTCGGTACGAAATAACAGGCGACGATTATTATCAAGCCAGATTTAGATATCGAAATATGTCTGCAGTGGAAAGGAAACATTTAATTTCTAATATCGTAGAAAATCTAAGTCAAGCTTATGAGCCTATTCAAAGAAGAATGATTGAACATTTTTTGCGAGTTGATAATGAATTTGGCTGCAGAATAGCGCAGGGAATAAATTTGGATCTATAAAAATGTACCCATTAAGGAAATGCCGAAGGACCGGCTATTTTGGAAATCGGATATATTGCAGCAGGTGAAACTAACGAGGGCTGAACGGTACTTCGCGGGCAATAGACGGTTGGATAGTATCGCCCCCTGGTGCTGGCCAGGGGGCTTTTGCTTGATTGGTTTCTAGCCACTTAACAAGTAACAATTTGAAGAGCCTTTACATAGGATATTATAACTTAAGTTTAAGGGGGAATTTGCATGATGCGTGGATTTGGCGGCTTTGGCCAAGGTGGAGTAGTTGTAGTGATTATTATAATCATTCTTCTCTTCCTGTTCTCCTTCGAAGAGGAATCAACGTGTTGATCCTAGCTATCGTTATCTAGGTGCATAACCTTTCCTCCCTCTTTTTATAATAGTTTGCCTCCAACGCGAAGCCCGCCGGAGCCGCCCCCGGGGGCTTCGTATTTTTTACCAGCAATTCTCGTCTTGTGCGGACGCGCCCGCTCGTGCTGACATGGACTAACGGCCAGCATTGACCGGGTGTTGGATGTAAGGTAAGCGTCCAGCCTCAAAGGGGGCGGGTTGAGCACGCGGTATTTGGTGGCAAATGGTCTGTGGGTAATAAATTTTGCCTCGCAAACAACTTTCAGATATAATAATTACAAGGGTTAGAGAACGAATACAGATAACCTGATAGTGGTAATGAAATCACCCTTATCGACGTCCTAGGCACCGCTCCCGACGTCGTGGCTGAAGCCGTGGAGATCCAGTGCGAGCAGGAACGTCTCAATAACCAGATCAGGCGCCTGAGCAGCCGCGAGAAATGGGTGCTGGAAATGCGGTTCGGCATGCCGAACGGCGGCAAGAAAACCCAGCGCGACATCGCCAAGCTCCTCGGCATCTCGCGCAGCTATGTTTCGAGAATAGAAAAAAGGGCCATCGGCAAATTGAGCAAGAACCTCTCCGCCGAGGACGGCCAGTTTTAGCCCGAGAGGCCTTTATCAACGGTCCGGAGCCTTGCCGTGTGGCAAGGCTTTTTGTCTTTTCATGCCGCACATGATATAATTTTTGGTAGCAATTCCCGGGAGGTGCCGGCTTGTACCGTCTGCTCTGCCCCACCCTGGCGGTGGAAACGCTCTTCGACATCGACCTCGACGCCCTGGCCCGCCAGGGCGTCCGCGGCGTGATCTTCGACCTCGACAACACCATTATCCCCTGGGACAGTCGCGAAATGGGCCCGGAAATCGTCGCCTGGCTCGAAGACGTGCTGGCGAAGGGCTTCAAGGTGGCTATCGTATCCAACAACTGGCGCGGCCGGGTGCGGGAGATCGCTGTCCGTTTTGGCCTGCCGTTCGTCTCGCGGGCGTACAAACCCGCCAAGACGGGCTTCCGGCGGGCGCTGGCCGAGCTGGGGCTGGAGCCGCACGAGGCAGCGGTGGTGGGCGACCAGCTGTTCACCGACGTCCTGGGCGGCAACCGCCTGGGCCTAACGACCATCTGGGTCAAGCCGCTCACGGCCCAGGAATTCATCGGCACCCGTATCCACCGCCGCTTCGAGCGGCTGGCGGTCAGGATGCTCAAAGCCAGGGGCCTTCTGAAGTAAAGCCGCCCGACCGTCGTCCGGAGGTGTATCATGATAACAGGCAAAACCAGGGTCGCCGCCGTCATTGGCTGGCCGGTGGAGCATTCGCTGTCGCCCGCCATCCACAACGCCGCCTTCGTCGCCGCCGGCCTCGACTACGTTTACGTCCCCCTGCCCGTCGAGCCGGCGAATCTCGCCGCCGCCGTAGCCGGGTTCCGGGCCGCCGGCTTCGTCGGCATCAACGTCACCGTTCCCCACAAAGTCGCCATCATCCCCGGCCTCGACGCCCTCGACCGCAGCGCCGAGCTCGTGGGGGCGGTCAACACCGTCGTCTTCGCCGCCGGCCGCGCCACCGGCTACAACACCGACCTGGCCGGCTTCGTAAACTCGCTGCTCGCCGCCGATGTCGCCATCGCCGGCCGCCGCGCCGTCCTCCTCGGCGCCGGCGGCGCCGCCCGCGCCGTCGCCTGGGGGCTCATCGAGCGCGGCGCGGCGGCCGTCACCGTTGTCGCCCGCGACGGGGCCAAGGCGGCGGCGTTCGCCGCTTCCTTCCCCGCCGGGACAGTAACAGGCTGCGGCTGGCATGCCGCCGCTTTCACCGCCGCTCTGGGCGGCTGCGACATCGTCGTCAATTGCACGCCGCTCGGCCTCTATCCCCGCGTGCATGAGGAGGTGCCGCTCGACTGGGAAGCCCTGCGGCCAGCGGCGCTCGTCTGCGACCTCATCTACACTCCGCAGACCACCAGGTTCCTCGCCCAAGGCCGCGAACGCGGCCACCGCACCATCGGCGGCGCCGGCATGCTCATCGAGCAGGGGGCGGCCGCCTTCACACTCTGGACCGGCCGTGAAGCCCCGCGGGAAGCGATGCGGACCGTCCTGGCCGCCGCCCTCGGTCCGGCCAATACTTAAAAAAGAATGATTGTCGAATCATAGCGATGATTTCTCGACAAATTTACCTAAAAATTACAACCGAATTACATAATCTAGCAGGAAGTTTCCTACTTATGTCGAATGTATTGTTGACTACAGCATGTACATAACGGGAATGGTGGGAATTTTCAGCGCGGTAGGATACTTTCTTGACTAGTTATGCAACCACCATCCATAAATTATTGCTGTTGGCGGTTGTTTTTTGTTGCCGCCCGACCCATCTCCGGCCTATATTCAGCGCGGAGGAGTTGCAAATGGTGATAACCCGCAAGCGGCTGGGCGCCCTGCTGCTGGAATCCGGGCTGATAAGCCAGGCCCAGCTCGACAACGCGCTCACCGTTCAAAAACAGACCGGGGAACGTCTCGGCAAAACGCTCGTCAACCTAGGTTACATAACCGAACATGCCATCATCGAGGTGCTCGAATTCCAGCTCGGCGTGCCCCATATCGAATTATCCACCATGGCCGTCGACCCTGAGGTCGCCGCCTGCATCCCCGCCGCCCTCGCCGAGCGCTACCAGATCGTGCCCCTCAAGAAAGAGGGCAAGAAGATCACCCTCGCCATGGTCGACCCGACCAACTTTTACGCCATCGACGACGTCCGCATCATCACCGGCTGCGAAGTCTACCCGGTCATCGCCGCCGAGCGGGAAATCCTCCAGGCGATCAACGAAGCCTACGGCGTGCGCGAGATCGTCGAGAAGGCGGCCAGCAAAATCCGCGTCGACGACGCGCTCGCCGAAGAGGTCGAGACCGCCGACGACGCCCCGGCGGTCAGCATCATCAACTCGCTCATCAGCCAGGGGATCAAGGACCGCGCCAGCGACATCCACATCGAACCCCAGGACAAGAACCTGCGGGTCAGGTTCCGCATCGACGGCGTGCTGCGGGAAGTCGTGACCTTCCCCCGCCACACCCACCCCTCGCTCATCTCCCGCGTAAAGATCATGAGCGAGATGGACATCGCCGAAAAGCGCCTGCCCCAGGACGGCCGCATCAAGGTCAACGAAGCCGGCCGCGACATCGACATCCGCGTGTCCACCCTGCCAACCATCCTCGGCGAGAAAGTGGTCCTGAGGATTCTCGACAAATTGTCGGTAATTTTAGATATTAAAGGATTGGGGTTTTCCGCCGATAATATTGATAAATACCATCGCTTTTACAACCAGCCCTACGGGATGATCCTCGTCACCGGCCCCACCGGCTCGGGCAAGACGACCACGCTCTACTCCACCCTGACCGCCGTCAACAAGCCGGGGGAAAACATCATCACCGTCGAGGACCCGGTCGAATACCGCCTCGACGGCATCAACCAGGTGCAGATAAACCCCAGGGCCGGCCTGACATTTGCCAGCGGCCTGCGCTCCATCCTCCGCCAGGACCCCAATATCATCATGGTGGGCGAGGTCCGCGACGGCGAGACGGCCGACATCGCCATCCGCGCCGCCCTCACCGGCCATCTCGTCTTCACCACCCTCCACACCAACGACGCCCCCGGGGCCATCACCCGCCTCATCGACATGGGAGTCGAGCCGTTCCTGACCGCCTCGTCCGTCCTCGGCGTCGTCGCCCAGCGCCTCGTGCGCGTCATCTGCCCCGACTGCAAGCAGCCGTATACCCCCGAGCCCAGCTCGCCCGAGCGCCTCTTCCTCGGCCGCGGCCCCGACGAAAAGCTCACGCTCCACCGCGGCACAGGCTGCCTGCGCTGCGGGCAGACAGGCTACCGCGGCCGGTTGGCCATCCACGAGGTCATGCCGGTCACGCCGGCGATCCGCGAGCTTATCACCCGCCGGGCGTCGACCGGCGAACTCAGCGCCCTGGCCCGTCAGGAAGGCATGACGACCATGCGCGAGGACGGCATCGCCAAAGCCCTCGCCGGCAGGACGACCGTCGGGGAAGTCATGCGCGTGGCTTACGGAAGCGTATAACGGAGGTATTGATGAATGCACTGTTGCGCGAGGCGGTGGCCCGCAAGGCCTCCGACCTCCATATCACGGTGGGCATCCCGCCCGTCCTCAGGATCGACGGCAACCTTGTCCGCACCGACCTGCCGTCTCTGAAACCGGACGACACGGACAATCTCCTGGCGACCATCGCCGGCGAGAGCCAGTTGGCCGCTTTCGTCGATTGGGGCGAAATCGACTTTTCCTACTCCATCCCCGGCCTGAGCAGATTCCGCGTCAACGCCTTCCGGCAGCGGGGGGCCACGGCCATCGCCGTCCGCATCGTCGGTAACCGCGTGCCCACACTCGCCGAGCTCGGCATGCCGGACACGGTCGCCGCCCTCGCCGACAAGCCCCGCGGCCTCGTGCTCGTCACCGGCCCCACCGGCAGCGGCAAATCCACCACCCTGGCGGCGATGATCGACCGCATCAACCGCGGGCGGACAAGCCATATCGTCACCATCGAAGACCCGATCGAATACCTGCACCGCCACGACAAAAGCATCGTCAACCAGCGCGAAGTCCAGGCCGACACCCGCTCCTTCGCCGCCGCGCTTCGGGCCGCCCTCCGCGAAGACCCCGACGTCATCCTCGTGGGAGAGCTGCGCGACCTGGAGACCATCGCGACCGCCATGACCGCCGCCGAGACCGGCCACCTCGTGCTGGCCACCCTCCACACCGGCGACGCCGCCCAGACCATCGACCGCATCGTCGACGTCTTCCCGCCCTACCAGCAGCAGCAGATCCGCGTCCAACTCTCCCTCACCCTGCAGGGCATCGTCGCCCAGCAGCTCCTGCCCCGCGTAGGCGGGGGCCGGGTAGCGGCCGTCGAACTGCTCGTCGCCACCCCGGCGGTGCGCAACGTCATCCGCGAGGGCAAGGCCCATCAGATACCGTCCATCATCCAGACCGCCGCCAAAGCCGGCATGCAGACCATGGACGCCGCCCTGCGCGACCTGTACCGCCGCGGCCTCGTGAGCTACGAAGAGGCGGCGGCGCGGGCCATCGACCCGGAAACGTTCTCCCGCCTCGTAAACGGATAAACGCATTCGGAGGTTGGCGTCAATGAATTTCGCCTACCGGGCCAAAGACCGCGCCGGCCAGGCCATCGCCGGCACGCTCGCCGCCGACAACGAGGCGGCCGTCGCGGCGTTCATCCGCGACAAGGGCTACTTCGTTACCCAGATCAAGCCGGCCGCCGACGCCGGCCAGGCCACCTACCGCGAAATGGTCCATCTCTTCAACCCGGTGGGGGTCAAGGACCTCTCCCTGTTCTGCCGCCAGTTCGCCACCATGATCGGCGCCGGCCTCTCCTTCACCGTCAGCCTCGGCGTCCTCGCCGAGCAGACCGGCAATCCCCGCATCAGGGAAGCGGCCAAAGATCTGCTCGCCAAGGTCCAGGGAGGCGAAGCCCTCTCCCGGGCCATGCAGAACCACCCCGGCGTTTTCCCCGACATCATGGTCAGCATGGTCGAAGCCGGCGAGGTCGGCGGCGTCCTCGACATCGTCCTCGACCGCCTCGCCAGCCACTTCGAGAAGGATCACAAGCTCACCACCAGCGTCAAGTCGGCCCTCACCTACCCGGCGGTCGTGCTCTGCTTCGCCGGCCTGGTGGTCGTCTTCATCCTCACCTTCGTCATGCCCCGCTTCGTGGATATTTTCGCCAGCATGAAGATCGCCCTGCCGCCGCTCACCCGGGCCCTGCTGACGGTCAGCGGCTTCCTGCAGCAGCACGGCCTGCCGCTGGCCGCAGTCCTCCTCGCCGCCGTCTACGGCCTGGCCCTCTATGTCCGCCGGCCGCGGGGCCGCGAGTTGTTCGACCTGTTCGTCCTCCATTTGCCGGTTTTTGGCGGTCTGATGCGCAAAGTCGCCACCGCCCGCTTCTGCCGCACCCTCAGCACGCTGCTGCACGGCGGCGTGCCAATCATCACCGCCATTGAGGCCGTCAAAAAAACGACCGGCAACCAGGTGATGATCAAGGCCATCTCCGCCGCCCAGACCGGCGTCCGCGAAGGCGCGGGCCTGGCCGCCACCCTCGGCGCCTCCGGCGTCTTCCCGCCCATGGTAATCCAGATGGCGGCCGTCGGCGAGGAGACCGGCGAGCTCGACAAGATGCTCGAAAAGGTCGCCGACTTCTACGAAAGTGAGGTTGACGATTTGGTAAGCCGCCTCAGCAGCCTGCTGGAGCCCTTCCTGCTCGCCATCCTCGGCGTCATCGTCGGCACGATCGTGGTTTCCATCCTCTGGCCGATATTCGAAATCGTCGCCAACATCGGCAAGCTGTAGGGCAGTGGTGGAGGTGGGATAGGACGTCTTAGAGTGTCGGTTGCCCTTGGCGATGGGCCAGGCTTGATAGTGTTTTCCTCAAATAAAAAAAAGTTATAAACAACAGGGAGGATTTAGCAATGTTAATGACGATCCGGAAAAATCTCAGGTGCCGTCGCGGTTTCACCCTGCTCGAACTCGTGGTGGTCATCGCCATCATCGGCATCCTCGCCGCCATCCTAATCCCCAACCTGACACAATCCACCCAGTCGGCGAAAAACTCCAAAATGAAGGCCGACATGCGCTCCATCGACAGTGCCCTGGCGATGTATTATGCCAACAACAAGAATGCCTATCCGGCAGACGCTGCTACCTACAAGACGGCAATGAAGGCCGCCTTCAATGATCAGGAACCGACTGACGCACAGGGCAACACGTTTACCTATGCGACTGCCACCGGCGGATACACCGTCAGCGGGAACGACGCGAGCGGCACGGCGCACCTCTCGCCCGCCAGCGTCGGCTACGTAGCCTGGTAAAATTACTCGGCCGCCGGGATTCGAGTGGATCTCGACGGCCTTCTCGCCCCTTGACAGACATCCTAAGGAGTAAATCCCTTGCTTATCATCCTCCTCTTCCTCCTCGGCCTCGCCGTCGGCAGCTTCCTCAACGTCTGCATCCACCGCCTGCCGGCCGGTGAATCTGTCATTAGCCCGCGGTCGCATTGCCGCGCCTGTGGCGAGACCTTGGGGCCGCCCGACCTTATCCCGGTCGTCAGCTACTTGTGGCTCCGCGGTCGCTGCCGGCGGTGCGGCGCCCCATTTTCCGCCCGCTACGCCCTGGTCGAGCTCGCGACCGGGGCGCTGTTCGCGTGGTGCCTGGCCGTCGTCGGCCCGGAGCCGGCGCTCGTGAGGGCCCTCGTCCTCACGGCCTTCCTCGTCGTCGTCGCCGTCATCGACTTCGACCACCAGCTCATCCTCGACAAGGTCGTCGCCTGGCTGGCCGCCGCCGGCGTCGCCCTCAACCTCGCCCTCGCTGCGTCTCCGGCCGCCGCGCTCCCCCTGCTTTGGGACATGCTCCTCGGCGGACTGCTCGGCGGCGGCGTCATGCTGGCGATCGCCGTCGTCACCCGCGGCGGCATGGGCGGCGGCGACATCAAATTCCTCGCCGCCCTCGGCCTGTGGTTCGGCTGGCAGCTCACCCTCCTCACACTCTTCTTGTCGTTCGTCATCGGCGGCGCCGGCGGGGCGGTGCTGCTGCTCCTCAGGCTGCGCGGCCGCAAGGACTTCATCCCCTTCGGGCCGTTCATCGCCGCCGGCGCTTTCGTCGCCCTCCTTTACGGCCCGGCGCTCGTCGACTGGTACGCGCGCCATATGCTCGGCCGCTAAAATTTTTACTCTTTGGGGCCGCCGCTCAGGCAGGGAGCAGGCGGCTTTTGTCAAATTATATACAAATACGATTTGCCATGCAGGAGTGTGCACATATGGAACTTGCCAACTACATGGAAAACCTCGTCTGGCAGTACCTGCCCGATGTACTCGCCGGCCATCCCCAAGCCTGCACCTGCCAGCGCTGCCGTTACGACATCGTCGCCCTGGCCCTCAACTTTCTGCCGCCCCGCTACGCCGTCACCGACAAGGGCCAGGTTCTGACCAAGGTCAAATCTCTCGAACAGCAGTTTCACGTCGACATCATCGCCGCGCTCACCAACGCCATCATCCTCGTGACGTCGCGGCCCCACCATAGTCGGGCGGACGAGTGACCGCCATGGGCAACATCCTCGAAACCCTGTTCGCCCGCCGCACCGACAACGCCATCGGCGTCGACGTCGGCACCAGCGCCGTCAAGGTCGTCCAGCTCGATCGCCGCGGGGGCAGGCCCAGATTGCGGGCCGCCGGCGTGGCCGACCTGCCGGCCGGCGTCGTCGAGAACGGCGTCTGCGCCGACTCCCGGGCCCTGGCGGATGTCATCGGCCGGGCCGTCGCCGCCGCCGGCGTCAGCCGCCGCGACGCCGTGCTGGCCATCGGCGTGCCCAGCCTCTTCCTCCGCGAGGTAAGCTTCCCGCCGCTCAACCCCGAAGAGCTGCAGGAGGCCGTGAAATGGGACAGCGAGAAATACGTCCCCTACGCCCCGGACAGCTATTACTACGATTTCGCCGTCATCGGCCAGGGCGCGAACGAACTCGAGCTCAAGGTCATGCTGGCCGCCACCCCCCGCGAAGCCATCGACCCCCTGATAGAAGCGGCCAAGGGCGCCGGCCTCCGGCCGGTGGCCATCGACGCCGAGCCGCTCGCCGTCCAGCGCACTCTGCTGGCCGCCGACAATGTCCTCGTCGTCGACATCGGCGCCGAGATTTCCCACGCCACCATCTTCCAGCGCGGTTGCCCGGTGGTCACGCGCCCCGTGCCGATCGGCGGCCAGCGGTTCACCGAAGTCGTCATGGAAGCGTTTGCCGTCGACGACAACGAGGCCGAGCGCCGGAAGCTCCGCCAACATGGCCTGCTGGCGGCCCCCGGCGCCACCGGGGACAAATCGCCCGTCCACAGCCGGTTCGAGCTGCTCGTCACCGAAGCGGCCCGCGAAGCGATGCGCACCATCGAATACTACCAGATCCAGAACAAAGCGGTGACGATCGACAAAGTCTTCCTCACCGGCGGCGGCGCCGGCCTGGAAAACATCGCCGCCTACTTCGCCGCCCAGATCGACCGGCCGATAATCGTTCACGATCCCCTGGCCGCCGTCGACATCGTCGGCAGCTTCGATACCGAGTACATCCGCGGCCTCGCCGGCCGGCTGGGTGTGGCCGTCGGCCTCGCCCTGCGGGGAGGTGGCGCATGATCCGCATCAACTTCCTCCCGCCGGAGCAGCGTCCCCCCAAGTGGCGGACCGGCAAAATCTTCGCCGTCCTCACCCTCCTGGTCGTCGGCGCCTTCGCCGCCGCCTGGGGTTGGCTGTCCTTCATGCTCGACCACACCGAGCGCAGTCTGGCGGACACCAAGAACCGCTACGAGCTCCTCCGGCCCGCCCGCGAAGCCATGCTGGCCGCCAACGCCAAACAGCAGGGCATCGACGCCAAGAACGCCGTGCTCATGACCCTCACGAACGAGCGCCCGTCCTGGTACGCCATCCTCTCACAGCTGGGGGCGAAAACCCCGGCCGAAATCTGGCTCACCGACCTGACAGTCGAGAAGAATGTCATCAAGCTTAACGGCATGGCCAAAGGCTACCCGGACCTGGCCGCCTTCATGCGCACGCTCGACCAGGACGAATTGTTCGTCGAGCCGGTGCTGGGGAAGGCGGAAAGGATCGCCGCCGCGGCCGCGATCAAATTCGAAATGACGGTAAAGGTCAAGGGGCTGTAACCGATGAGCTATTCACCGGCGAAAAAATTCACCCTCAAATACCAGCTGCTGCTGTTCGCCGTCGCGGTCGTGCTGACTGCCGTCCTGGCGTGGCTGTTCGTCTTCCAGGCGCAGTGGCTCCGGCTGGCCGCGCTGAACGCCACCTATGAGAACGAACGGCGGCAGGTGACGGCCATCGAGGCCCACATAACGGCCCACCCCGACGCCGCCCAGCACATGGCCGAACTCGACGCCAAACGGAAAGTGGTCGACCAACTGCTGCCGGCCGCCCCCGGCGTCAGCGATTTCCTCATCGTCGCCGAAAAGGCGGCCCGGGCCAGCGGCTCGCAGCTCATCCAGGTCAAGCCGTCCCAGACGGCCGCCAAGAACGCCCTCCAGGAAACCTTGCTGGAGGTCGTCGTCCGCGGCGACTTCTTCCAGACGGTCGGCTTCCTCAAACAGCTCGAAGACGCCCCGCGCTTCAATACTGTCACCGGCCTGGCGATGAATGTCAAGCCGGGCGGGGGGCTGGAGACCAAGCTCCAGATAATTATCTATAACACCAAGTAGCTGCGGCAACCTTGAACCAGGGCGGATCGCCCTGGTTTTTTGCTTTTACGCAGGCAGGATATGGGTTATCTGGTTTAGAAATACTACAGTCATAGTTTTTATATTTTATATATTATTGCCTGGAGGGGAGGGCTTACCGATGTTCCGTTTTCTGACTGCCGGCGAATCGCACGGGCCGTGCCTCACGGCCGTCATCGAAGGCCTGCCCGCCGGCCTGCCGGTGGATATCGCCGCCGTCAACCGCGACCTGGCCCGCCGTCAGCAGGGCTACGGCCGGGGCGGCCGCATGCGTATCGAGAAAGACGAGGCGGAAGTGCTGTCCGGACTGCGCTTCGGGCGCACCCTGGGCAGCCCGCTCGCCCTCGCCGTCAGGAATCGCGACTGGGCCAACTGGCAGGAGCGCATGTCGCCCACCGGCCCGGCCGCCGGGGAGGCCGTGACCGCGCCGCGGCCCGGCCATGCCGACCTCGCCGGCAGCCAGAAATACGGCCACGGCGACATCCGCAACATCCTCGAGCGGGCCAGCGCCCGCGAGACAGCGGCCCGCGTCGCCGTCGGCGCCGTCGCCCGCCAGCTCCTGGCCGCCGTCGGCATCACCGTCGCCGCCCACGTCGTCGCCATCGGCGGCGTAACCGCCGCCCGCCGCACCTGCACCGCCGCCGAGATCGCCGCCCTCACTGCCTCGTCGCGCCTCGCCTGCGCCGACCCGGCGGCCGAGGCGAAAATGGTCGCAGCCATCGACAAAGCCAAGACGCGCGGCGACACCCTCGGCGGCATCTTCGAGGTCGTGGCCGGCGGCATGCTGCCCGGACTGGGCAGCCATGTCCAGTGGGACCGCCGCCTCGACAGCCTCCTGGCGGCCGCCGTCATGTCCATCCCGGCGATAAAAGGGGTCGAGATAGGGGAGGGGTTCGCCAACGCCGCCCTGCCCGGCAGCGAGGCCCACGACGAGATATTCTACACGGCCGGCCGCGGCTACTACCGGCAGACCAACCGGTCCGGCGGCGTGGAAGGCGGCATCTCCACCGGCGAGGACCTCGTCCTGCGCGCGGTGATGAAGCCCATCCCCACGCTCATGGCGCCGCTGGCCTCGGTCGACATCGCCACCAAGCAGCCCGCCCGCGCCAACACCGAACGCAGCGACGTGTGCGCCGTTCCCGCCGCCGCCGTCGTGGGCGAGGCGGCCGTGGCCATCGTCCTGGCCGGCGCGGTGCAGGCGAAGTTCGGCGGCGACCACCTCGACGACCTGCTGGTGGCCGTGCGCCACTACCGCGGCCGCCTGGACGGCGACGCATGAAAAACATCGTGCTCATCGGCTTCATGGGGACGGGCAAGACCAGCACCGGCCGCCTGCTCGCCGGCCGCCTCGGCCGCCTCTTCGTCGACCTCGACCGGCAGATCGAACGGGAGAGCGGCCTCACCATCGGCGAGATGTTCGCCCGCCACGGCGAGGCTTATTTCCGCGCCAGGGAAAAAGAGGCCGTCGCCCGCGTCTCCCGCCGCCGGCGGGCGGTCATCGCCACCGGCGGCGGCGTAGTCCTCGACGCCGCCAACATGGAGAGGCTGCGCGCCGGCGGCGTCATCGTCTGCCTGACGGCCTCCGTCCCCGTCATCCTCGAACGGACGGGGCGCCAGGGCGCCCGGCCGCTCCTGGCCCGCCCGGACCGCGAGGAGATCGTCGCCAGGCTGCTGGCCGAACGGGCCCCCCTATACGCGGCCGCCGACTTCACCCTCGACACGAGCAGGCTGGCGCCGCGGCAGGCGGCGGAAAAAATCATCGCGTTCCTGCGACAGGAGGGGCATATCCGTGGCCGAAGTTAACGTCAGCCTGCCTGCCGGCAGGTATACTATCCATATCGCCCCCGGCGGCCTCGGCCGTCTCGGCGCCCTCGTGCGCGGTCTGGCGCTCGGCGACCGGGCCCTGGTGGTGTCGGACGCCACCGTCGCCGCCCTGTACGGCGGGCGGGCCGTCGACGCCCTGCGGCAGGCCGGCATAAACGCCGACCTCGCCGTCGTCCCCCCCGGCGAGGACTCGAAAGCGCTGGCCGTGGCGGAGACCCTCTATACAAAAGCCATCGCCTGCGGGCTGGACCGCCGGTCGCCGGTGATCGCCGTCGGCGGCGGGGTGGTGGGGGACCTGGCGGGTTTTGTCGCCGCCACCTATCTGCGAGGCGTGCCCTTCATCCAGGTGCCGACCACCCTCCTCGCCCAGGTCGACTCCAGCGTCGGCGGCAAAGTGGCCGTCAACCATCCCGCCGGCAAAAACCTCATCGGCGCCTTCTACCAGCCGCGCCTCGTCGTCGCCGACCCCGGCTGCCTCGCCACCCTACCGGCGCGCGAACTGGCCTCCGGCCTGGCCGAGGTCGTCAAACACGGCATCATCGCCGACGCCGCTTTCTTCGCCTATCTCGAGGGCAACAGCGCCGCCATCCTGGCGCGCGAGCCGGGCTCTTTAGCGGAAATCGTCCGCCGTTCCTGCGAAATCAAGGCCGCGGTCGTCGAACAGGACGAAAAGGAAAGCGGCCTGCGGATGATCCTCAACTTCGGCCACACCATCGGCCACGCCATCGAGGCCGCCACCGGCTTCGCCCGCTACAGCCACGGCGAGGCGGTCGCCGTCGGCATGCACGGCGCCGCCAGGCTGAGCAGCCTCCTCGGCCGCTGCGGCCCGGACACCGTAGCCGCCATCCGCGCCCTGTCGGCCCGCTTCGGCCTGCCGACCGCCGCCCCCGGCTGCCGGCCCGAAGACCTCCTGGCCTACCTGGCCAGGGACAAAAAAAGCATCGGCGGGGCGGTCAACTGGGTGCTCACCGGCGGCATCGGCCGCGCCGTCGTCACCGCCGACGTGCCGGAGGAGGCCGTGCGGCAGGTATTGGACGAAATTACGCGATAACGCGCGCGATAGGGGAGATGGACATGCTCGACCGCAAGATACTCGGCGACGTACTGGCAACAGCTTTGCGGCACGGCGGCGACTTCGCCGACATATTCCTGGAGAACCGGGCCACCACCCTCGTTTCCGGCGAGGACAAGAAGATCGAGCGCATCAAAACCGGCGTCGACAGCGGCGCCGGCGTGCGGGTCGTCTGCGGCGACACCACCGCCTACGCCTACACCAACAAAATCACCGCCGCCGACCTGCTGCAGGCGGCCGACGTCGCCAGCCGGGCCGCCCGCGGCCCGCAGCCGGTCGTCGCCATCGACCTCCGCAAAGTCGAGCCGACGCTGGACCTCGACATCGCCATCCTGCCCGACGCTGTGCCGGTCGCCGACAAGGTGGCGGTCGTGGCCGCCGCCGAAAAAGCGGCCCGGGACGTCGACGAGCGGATCAAGCAGGTCCAGGTAGTGTACGGGGACGTCATCCAGGACGTCACCATCGCCAACTCGCTCGGCCGGCTGGTCGAAGACCGCCGGGTGCGGACGCGGCTATCAGTGAACGCCGTTGCCGCCGCCGGCGCGGAAATCCAGACCGGGTTCGAGGCCCGGGGCGGCAGCCAGGGCTTCGAACTGGCGGCAATGGATGCCTGCGAGCAAACAGCCCGCGAGGCGGCCCGCCGGGCTGTCGACGCCCTGGAGGCCAAGGCGGCCCCCGCCGGCAAGATGCCAGTCGTCATGGCCGGCGCCGCCGGCGGCACGATGGTCCACGAAGCCTGCGGCCACGGCCTCGAAGCCGACCTCGTCCAAAAAGGGCTGTCGGTTTACGCTGGCCGCGCCGGCCAGCAGGTCGCCGCCCCCGGCATAACCGTCGTCGACGACGGCACCATCCCCGGCCGCTACGGCACCATGCGCTTCGACGACGAAGGCTTCCCCACCCGGAAAACCGTCCTCATCGAAAACGGCGTGCTCACAGGCTTCATGTACGACTACCTCACCGCCAGGCGCGACAAAGCGAGCCCCACCGGCAACGGGCGGCGGGAATCCTTCGAGCACAAGCCCATCCCCCGCATGCGCAACACCTACATCGCCCCCGGCAAAGACGACCCCGACGACGTCATCGGCTCGGTCAAAAACGGCCTGCTCGTCAAAAAAATGGGCGGCGGCCAGGTCAACACCATCAACGGCGACTTCGTCTTCGACGTCGCCGAGGGCTACCTCATCAGGGACGGCCGAGTATCTAACCGGGTCAGGGGCGCCACCCTCGCCGGCAACGGCCCGGAGGTGCTGCGCCGCATCGACATGATCGGCCGCGACCTGGGCTTCACCATCGGCACCTGCGGCAAGGACGGCCAGGGCGCCCCGGTATCGGACGCGCAGCCGACCATCCGCATCCCGGAAATCATCGTCGGCGGCACTGACCACTCCGGCCGTCCATAAGCGCCCATCTGCGGCGTTGCTCCTCAGAGCGCTTGCTTGCGTACGTTCCGATGTACGCGGCGCGGCGCGCTCTTCCGGTGCGCCTTGCATCTGGGCACTTCTAAACGGCCTCGGCCTGGTGCCATACCGACCATACCGTCCGTTCATAAGCGAAGCGGTAAAACTCCCATCTAGACGTATAATTCGCCCTGGGCGGCCATAATTCGGGCCGCCCGAATATTTTTTGCGATTATTGGACTGCTTGGTCACTCTTTCGGCAGGAGAGTACCGTCCGGAAGCGAATATTAACAAGTGAATTTTCACGGCTTGGGGGAGAGAAGTAGTGTCTACAGACAAGAGGAAAACGGCCAAAATTATTGTCATCATCGTCTTTGCCGTCTTTGCAGTACTAGTCGCTTTTCGAATCTACGTCAACCTCGACGCGAACAAGCAGCGGGCCGGCAGGGTGACCCAGGGCCGAGCGGTAGCGGTGGAGGTCAATGCGGTCGGCCGGCATGATATTCAGCCGCTGCTGAGTTATTCCGCCAACCTCGAGCCTTTCTGGACGGCTGAGCTGTCGCCGAAGGTCGACGGCCGGATTGACGCGCTGTTCGTCGACGAGGGCGACAGGGTTGCGGCCAGTACAGTCGTCGCCACGCTCGACACCGACGAGCTGTTGCCCCAGGTCACCCAGGCCGAAGGCAGCGTGTATGCCGCCCGCGCCAACCTCGAGCAGGCCGAGCTCGACCTCAAGCGGGCCGTACCCCTGGCGCAGCAGGGAGCCATCTCCGCCCAGGCCCTCGATACCGCGAGAATAAAACGCGATCTCGCCGTCGGCCAGTTGCGCTCGGCCGAAGGCACGCTGGCCCAGCTCCGGGCCAGGTTCGGCAACGCCAACATCGTCGCCCCGCGCGACGGCGTGATCACCAAGCGCTATCTCCAGGCCGGCACCTACGCCAAAACCGGTACGGCAATCGTCAGCCTGGCCGATATCAGCTCGATGCTCGTCAAGGCATCGGTCGGCGAGGCCGAAATCAGCCAGCTTAAGCTCGGCACGACCGCCACCGTGAAGGTCGGCGCCCTCGGCGACCGTCCGTTCGCCGGCAAAGTGACCCGCATCACCCCGGCGGCGTCGCTGCCGGTCCGCACCTTCACCGCTGAGGTCACCGTCCCCAACGCCGAAGGGCTGCTGCTTGCCGGCATGTTCGCCCGGGTCGAAGTCGCCGGCGACGTGCGCAAGAACGTGGTCGCCGTACCGGAGAGTTCCCTTGTCCTTAGGGAAGACCAAAAATCGGTGTACGTCGTCATGGACGGCAACAAGGTCCAGCAGCGCATCCTCAAGCTCGGGTACGTCGGCGGCGGCTGGGCCGAAGTGCTCGACGGCCTCAAAGAAGGCGAGCTGATAGTTACCGGCGGGCAGAACAAGCTGCGTGACGGGGCGACCATCGAGCAGCCCGGTGGGAAAGGGGAATAAACGCTGATGGGTATATTTACCTTTATCAAGCGGCCCGTTTTCACGACAATGCTCGTCATGCTCCTCGTCGTCTTCGGGTTTAACGCTCTTCCCAACCTCGGCATCGACCTGTATCCCGACGTCGATTTCCCCATCGTCACCGTCACCGTCACCTGGACCGGCACCTCGCCGGAAGAAATGGAGACCCTGGTAACTAAACCGATCGAAAACGCCGTCAGTTCGGTATCAAACATAAAAACGCTCTCATCAGTCACCCTCGAAGGCTTTTCACAGACGACGCTCGAATTCACCTTCGGCACCGACGCCAAGATGATGGCCAACGAAGTGCGCGAAAAGGTGGCCGGCATCAGGCGGCGCCTGCCCGACCAGATCGACGAACCGGCGGTGCAGCGCTACGACATCACCGCCCAGTCCATCATCTATTTCAGCCTGGCGTCCGACACCCGCCCCCGCGGCGAGATCCGCAAAATCGCCTGGGATATAATCAAGGACGAACTGCAGCGCCTCGACGACGTGGCCAACGTCGACGTCTACGGCGCGCAGGCCCGCGAGATCCACGTCTACGTCGACCCCCGCAAGCTGGAAGCGTACAATATCGGCTTCCAGCAGATCTTCGATATCCTCGACGCCCAGAACATGGACACCCCCGGCGGCCGGCTGAAGGAAAGGGGAACGGAGATAACCATCCGCACCCTCGGCCAGTATAAGAACGTCGACGACATCAAGAACATCGTCGTCGCCAACCAGGGACTGCAAAATGTGCGGATCGCCGATATCGCCACCGTCGAGGACGGCTGGGAAGAAGAGCGCAACTACGCCCGTATCGGCGGGATCCCCAGCGTCATGATCGCCGTCCAGAAACAGTCGGGGACGAATACCGTCGCCGTTGCCGACCGTGTGCGGGACCGGATGGACTGGCTACAGAAAAACATGCTGCCGCCCGACATCAAGGTCATCGTTGCCCGCGACAGTACCCGCTACATCCGTGCAAACGTCGAGGACGTCACTCTGTCGCTCGTCTTCGGCGGCCTGCTCGCCGTCCTCATCACCTTCCTTTTCCTGCAGAACGCCCGGGCGACCGTCATCGGCGCCATCGCCATCCCCACCTCGATCGTCGCTACCTTCTTCCTCATGAAGATCATGGGCTTCACCCTCAACAACATGTCGCTCATGGGCCTCAGCCTGGCGGTCGGCATCCTAATCGACGACGCCATCGTCGTCATCGAAAACATCTACCGCCACCTCGAGCATGGCCAGCCGTCCTTGGAGGCGGCCCGCGACGGCACCGTCGAAATCTCCCTCGCCGTGCTGGCTACCACCTTCTGCATCCTGGCGGTGTTCGTGCCGGTCGGCAACATGGGCGAAATCATCGGCCAGTTTTTCAGGCAGTTCGGCCTGACAGTCGCCTTCGCTGTCGCCTTCTCGCTGTTCGTCGCCTTCACCCTGACGCCGATGCTGTCGGCCTACTGGCTCAAGCTCACCGTTATGGACCGGGCCACCCTGCGGGGGCCGGTCAAATGGGTCCAGAAGGTCCTCGACGTCTGGGAGAACTGGTTCCTGCGCTCCCGGGACCTTTACCGCGAATCCGTGACCTGGGCGCTCAAGCGGCCGAAGAAGCTGGTCGCCGTCGCCGTACTGTCGCTGTTCGTAAACGTCTTGCTCATCCCCCTGCTTGGCTTCGAGTTTTCGCCCACGTACGATTCGGGCGAATTCAACATCGCCATGGAGGCGCCGGCCGGCACCTCGATCGACAAGATGAAGGAACTGGTCGGCATCGTCGAAAAGGAAGTCCTCGGCATCCCCGGCCTGGAGACGGCCTTCATCAACATCGGTTCGGCACGCAACCCCGTCTACAAAGGCTTTATGGGCGTGCGGCTCAAGCCGGTGGGAGAGCGGCCGCCCATGCTGGAAAACACCCCCTGGTCGGAAATCTTTTCCGGGGCGAAGTCTTACGTCGACTTGAAACAACGGGTCAGCGACAAGCTATGGCCCCGCTCCATGATGGAAACCATGGATGAACTGCGGGTCAAATTCCGTAAGATCGAAGGGCTCAAAGTGGCGGTCAACAACGCCTCGGGCGTCGGCCGCGGCGACCCGCGCCCCATCCAGATCGCCTTCCGCGGCCCCGACCTGGAAGACCTCAGGCGGCTCGGCACCGAGCTCGCCGATGAGCTCCGCAAGATTCCCGGCACCACCGACGTCGACATCTCCAGCGCCCAGTCCGAGCCCGAGGTGATAATCCGCCTCGACCCGGTCCGCATGGGCCAGCTCGGCGTCAACGCCACCAGCGCCGGCAACGCCATCCAGATGGCCTTCCTCGGCATCGTCCAGAAAAACGTCTTCAACATCGCCGACAAATCCTACAACATCCGCGTCCAGATGCCCGAGCAGTACCGCCGCAGCATCGACGACGTCGCCAACCTGCGCATCGCCACCGCCAGAGGCTCCTTCGCCCGCCTCGGCGACATCGCCGACGTCAAATTCTCCTCCGGGCCGACCCAGATCGACCGTGAAGGCCGCCAGCGCCAGGTCATCGTCTACGGCAACGCCGTCGGCATATCCACCGGCGAAGTCATGACCAAGGCAATGAACGAAATCATCCCCAACATGAACCTGCCTTTCGGCTATACCTACCGCCTCGTCGGCCAGGCCCAGACGATGAAGGACTCCTACATGGAAATCGGCAAGGCCCTCATCCTCGCCGTCGTCCTCATCTACATGGTGCTGGCCGCCCAGTTCGAGAGCTTCGTCCACCCCTTCACCATCATGCTGTCCCTGCCGTTCTCGCTCGTGGGAGCGGTGCTGGGGCTGCTGCTGGGCGGCAAGACGATCAACATCATGTCGATGATCGGCCTCATCATGCTGATGGGCCTCGTCACCAAGAACGCCATCCTCCTCGTCGACTACACCAACCAACTGCGGGGCAAGGGCATGGCGATCATGGACGCGCTGGTCGAGGCCGGCACCGTGAGGCTCAGGCCCATCCTCATGACCACCTTCGCCATGATCCTCGGCATGCTGCCCGTGGCCCTCGGCTGGGGTGCCGGCGCCGAGCTGCGCTCCTCGATGGGCGTCGTCCTTGTCGGCGGCCTCATCACCTCCACCTTCCTCACTCTCGTCATCGTCCCGCTCGTCTACCTCCTCGTCGACAACTTCCAGAACTGGTGGCGGGCCAACACCTTCGAGCAAAAGCTCGGCCACATCGTCGCCGGCTGCCAGGCGCTGCTCGCGACGGCGACAGGCAAGGCCCGGACAAGATAATCTTCAAACGCGCGGCAGCCTTTGTCCAGGCTGCCGTGTTCCTTCCCTGCCGCCGCATGCCCGCCGCGGCGAACATTACCAGCGGGCATAAACGCCCTTGACGGAGGAAAAGATGCCCCGGGCCGAGAATACAGCCTTTGTGTCCGGCCGGCAGAGTGACTATATAAACAATATATTATACCCGGTAAAGCAAAAGTGATGTGTCGGCGGCTTGTCGATGCCGGCAAATTTTGATACTCTAAAGCTGTAATCGAATCGTTCGTTTTTTCCCGAAGTATAGGCCGCACAAAATGACGCACCGGCGGTCCTGATGCCTTATTTTTTTGTGGGGGGCGGAAACCCGGCGCGGGCAGTCGGTAAGGGAGGTGAAAATGTGTTCGTAGTAACGATCGACCAGGACAAGTGCGTCGGCTGCGGTGAATGTGCCGCCGCGTGTCCGGCCAAAATTCTGTCGCTAGTCGATGGCAAAGCCGAAGTTACCGGCGAAGAATGCATGGGTTGCCAAAGCTGTATGATGATGTGCCCGACGGAGGCTATCGTAGTACAGGAATACTAAGCGCCCTAAAATTGCGGAGGTGAAGAGTATGACAGATTCCAAAACCCCGAGGCTCGACGAACTCGAAAAAGGCGCCTGGCCGAGTTTCGTAACCGAAATCAAGAAAGCCGCCGCCAAAAAAGCCAATTCCCAGGACCTCTTGGATCAGCTTGAGCTATCCTACAAGGACAAAATCGGCTACTGGAAGCACGGCGGCATCGTCGGCGTAAAAGGCTACGGCGGCGGCGTCATCGGCCGTTATTCGGCCAAAGCCGACCAGTTCCCCAACGTCAAGGAGTTCCATACCCTGCGTGTCAACATGGTTCCCGGCTTCTTCTACACCACCGAGGCCCTGCGCGGCCTGTGCGAGACCTGGGACAAATTCGGCAGCGGCCTCACCAACATGCACGGCTCGACCGGCGACCTCGTCCTTCTCGGCACCACCACCGAAAATCTCCAGCCCTGCTTCGACGAACTGGCCGAAAAAGGCTGGGACCTCGGCGGCTCCGGCGGCGGCCTCCGCACCCCGAGCGGCTGTGTCGGCATGGCCCGTTGCGAATTCGCCTGCATCGACAGCATGGACTTCATCCAGGAAGTCACCCGCCATTTCCAGGACGCGATCCATCGCCCTGCCTGGCCGTATAAATTTAAGATCAAATGCTCCGGCTGCGCCAACGACTGCGCCGCTGCCACCGCCCGCTCCGACTTCGCCGTTATCGGCACCTGGTGCGACACCCTCAAGATCGACCAGAACGCCGTCCGCGAATACGTCAAAGGCGGATTCAACATCGACGCGCTCGTCGTCGGCAAATGCCCGACCAAAGCCCTCGAATACGACAGCGCCAAACAGGAACTCAAATTCGACGCCGAAAACTGCGTCCGCTGCATGAACTGTATCGACATGATGCCCAAAGCCATCAAAACAGGCAAGGACCGCGGCGCGGCCATTCTCATCGGCGGCAAGGCCCCGGTCGTCAAATCGGCCTTCATCGGCTGGGTGCTCGTACCGTTCATGAAAGTCGACGCCCCGTACGCCGAAATCTTCGACCTCATTACCAGGATCACCGAATACTTCGACGAGCATGCCAAGTCCCGCGAGCGGATCGGCGAACTAATCTACCGCGTCGGCATGGGCAACTTCCTCAAAGGCGTCGGCCTGACGCCCCAGCCGCAGATGGTATCCGCGCCGCGCGCCAACCCATACATCTTCTGGCAGGATGAGGAGGTAGTGAAGCATGGCTAAAACCGATTTCGGCCCTCCCGACTATCGGACAATGATCCCCCCCGTAATCGCCAAGAACTACGGGAAATGGTCGTACCACGAGATTCCCCAGCCAGGCGTGCTCAAACACGTCGGCGAGAGCGGCGACATCCTCTACTCGGTGCGCATCGCCTCGGCCCGCCTCATCAGCACCGACTGGATCAAAGAACTCTGCGACATCGCCGATAAATACTGCGGCGGCTATATCCGCTTCACCACCCGCCACAACGTCGAATTCCTCGTCTCCGACGAGAACCAGCTCCAGCCCCTGCTGGACGACCTCAAAGCCAGAGGCTACCTCGTGGGCGGCACCGGCAACGCCATCTCCAACGTCGTCCACACCCAGGGCTGGATCCACTGCCATACCCCGGCCACCGACGCCTCCGGCCTCGTCAAGGCCATGATGGACGAACTCCACGGCTACTTCACCACCATGAAGATGCCGGCCCGCGTCCGCCTGGCCGTGGCCTGCTGCGTCAACATGTGCGGCGCCTGCCACTGTTCGGACATCGCCATCGTCGGCATCCACCGCACCATCCCCCGCATCAACCACGAAGGCGTCGCCAAGGCCTGCGAAGTCCCCTCGGTCATCGCCGCCTGCCCGACCGGCGCCATCCGTCCCAACCCCAAACTCAAGAGCGTCGAAGTCAACAAAGAAAAATGCATGTTCTGCGGCAACTGCTACACCATGTGCCCCTCGATGGAAATCGCCGACCCTGTCAACGACGGCGTCTCCATCTGGGTCGGCGGCAAGGTCTCCAACGCCCGCACCGCCCCGAAATTCTCCCGCCTGGCCATCCCCTTCCTGCCCAACAACCCGCCCCGCTGGCCGGAAGTCACCGACGCCGTCAAGCATCTCGTCGAGGTGTACGCCGCCAATGCCCGCGCCGGCGAACGGATGGGCGAATGGATCGACCGCGTAGGCTGGGAGCGCTTCTTCAAACTCACCGGCATCCCCTTCACCGAGAAACACATCGACGACTTCACCTTCTCGCCGACCACCTTCCGCTCCACCAGCCAGTTCAGACTCTAATATCGTCCGGCGGCCGGGAGGGCTGACCCTCCCGGCCTAGTCCGGCTGGAGGTTAAAGTATGCTACTGTACTTCGTCGGACAGGTGCTGCCCTACATCGCGGGCGCGATCTTCCTGATCGGCGTGATCTACCGGGTGGCGGGCTGGCTGAAGGTGCCTGTTCCCTTTCAGCTTACCCTTTTCCCTGCGCCGACGAGCGGCGCCGGCCGCATCGCGGCCGTAGGGACGGAAGTGCTCTTATTCAAGAGCCTCTACAACAACGACAAGAACCTCTGGCTATGGGCCTGGCTGCTGCACGTCTCGCTGGCCATGGTCATCCTCGGCCACATCGTCGGCATCTACTTCCTCATGAACCAGTTCACCCTCATCGGCCTGTCCGCGTCGGCCAGTCAGACGGTATCCGCCTTCCTCGGCACCGTCTTCGGGCTAACGCTCCTGATATCCCTCATCGTCCTCTTTTATCGCCGTCTCGTCAATCCCGAGGTCAAGCAGCTATCCGATCCCGCCGACTACATCGACCTCCTGTTCATCCTCGTCATCGCCATCACCGGCAACCATATGCGGCTGCCGGGCGTCGAGGTCGACCTGCCGGCCGTCAAAGCGTACCTCGGCAGCCTGCTGGCCTTCGGCCCCGCGCCCATCCCCGACAGCGGCGTCTTCATCGCCCACTTCGTCACCGTCATGCTCTTCATGATCTATTTCCCCTTCTCCAAAATGCTCCATTTCGCCGGCTTCCTCGTCAACCGGGCCATGCTCGTCGAGGCAGCGCCGGTATATCCCACGCCGGCCGGCACGCCGCTCCGCTCGTCCTTCGCGGGCGCCAGGGCCCCGGTCGCCGACTCCGGCCAAGCCAAGGGGGTGCAGGCATGAAAATACCGCTGCACATGGCCAAGGAAAAAGACCTCCAGGCGGCCGGCCTGCGCGCCGTCCCCGAAGAGGAAAAACAGCAGGCGCTGGTGAAAGGAATCGACCAATACCGCCAGTGGGCCAGATCGCTCATGGTCATGCTCGAAACCTGCACCAAATGCGGCGCCTGCGCCAACGCCTGCCACAGCTACCTCGGCACCGGCGACTTCAACAACATCCCCGCCGCCCGCGCCGACCTCTTCCGCAAACTCTACAAGCGCTACTTCACCTGGACAGGCAAAACCATCGGCCGCTACATCGGCGCCGAGGACTACGACGCCGAAACGCTCGCCAAGTGGGTCACCTACTTCTACCAATGCAACGAATGCCGGCGCTGCGCCGTCTACTGTCCCTTCGGCATCGACACCGCCGAGATAACCATCGCCGCCCGCAGCATCATGACCGCCCTCGGCGTCGTGCCCCGCTTCATGACCGGCGTCGCGGCCAACATGATCAAAACCGGCAACAACATGGGCATCCCCAAGCCGGCCACCATCGACTGCTGCGAATTTATGGAAGACGAGATGAAGGAAGAAACGGGCCTCGACATCAAGATTCCCGTCGACAAGCCCGACTCCGACATCCTCTACATCCCGTCCTCGGCCGACTTCTTCTCCAACGTCGACACCATGATCGGCGTGGCCAAATTCTTCCACGCCATCGGCGCCAACTGGACCATCCCCTCCACCGTCCTCGAAGCAGCCAACTTCGGCCTCCTCTTCAGCATGGACGCCATGAAGGAACAGAACCAGCGGATGCGCGAGGCCGCCAAAATGGTCGGCGCCAAACTCGTCGTCCAGGGCGAATGCGGCCACGGCTGGCGGGCGGCCAAGATGTATACCGAAGGCGCCAACGGCCCCGCCCCCTTCGGCCTCGTCCACATCCTCGACTACGCCTACCAGAACATGGACAAACTCAAATTCGAAAAGCTGCCCTGGCGCGTGACCCTTCACGACCCCTGTAACTACGCCCGGGCCGGCGACATCATCGAACAGCCGCGGGAACTGTTGAAAGCCTGCGTCAGCGAATTCGTCGAGATGACGCCCAATCGCGAGCGCAACTTCTGCTGCGGCGGCGGTTCCGGCATCCTCATGGACGAAATGATGGACATCCGCATGCAGCTTGGCAAAAAGAAGGCCGAGCAAGTCAAAGAACTTCTCCCGCTCGACTTTTTCGCGACCCCTTGCTCCATCTGCAAGGCGCAGCTCCCGCACGTCATGAAGTTCTATGGTATGGAAGACCTCAAAATGGGTGGCGTCATGGACGTTGTCGGCAAGGCTATCGTCCTGGCATAAAACGACACCGTCGTCACATATAATTCAAAGGAGGTTGGATCAAATGTCGAATATCGACGTAAAAGGCCAACAAATCGAAGTCGATGAGGATGGCTTCCTGGTAGATCCCGACGTATGGAACCAAGACATCGTCGAAGCGTTCGCCAAACTCGAGGACGTCAGCGAACTCACCGAAGACCACTGGAAAGTCATCAACTACCTGCGCGACTACTACAAACAGTTCGGCATCGCCCCGATGATCCGCAAACTCTGCAAAGACACCGGCTTCAGCCTCAAGCAGATCTACGACATGTTCCCGTCCGGCCCGGCCAAAGGCGCCT
Source organism: Selenomonadales bacterium (assembly GCA_029975165.1). Taxonomy (GTDB): domain Bacteria; phylum Bacillota; class Negativicutes; order Sporomusales; family UBA7701; genus Anaeroselena. The sequence goes on along the minus strand of JARKPR010000042.1, from coordinate 28,371 downwards.
GCAAGCTGGCCGGCCTGCCCAAGCCCACCGGTTGCGTCTAAAGTCCAAAGTTTCCACGCCGCCTGTGACCCTTCACAGGTGGCGTGGCCTTTTCCCGGCAAATTATAACTCTTCTTGATGACCTCATCAAAAATTATTATCCATTAATGTTAGGGGATTCACAAAGTTGCCGGCGAAAAGAGACTATGTACGCTTATGGAGCCATAAGCAAGCATGGGGGGGTGGTCGACAGGAAATAGACGCAATTTTCGTATGGAGGAAGGCTAAGGAATTATTTTAAAGGAGGAATTTTCACATGGCAGGTGCTCCTCAATCCGCCCTTCCCTGGTACGAACGGGAAGATACCTGGGCAATCATCATCGGCCTGGGGCTGACATTCCTTATTACCATCGCCTTTTTCGCCGGGGGCATGGGCTTCTTCAAAACCATGGCCGTAAGCATCTCCAGCTGGGAATTCGGCAAGATGGACAAACTCTGGGTAAGCCTCGGCAAGAGCACGACCGGCATGATTTACCTGTTCGTCTTTTTCATGGCCGCGTTCTGCGTCGCCGCCAAAACGATGAAGCTCAACGTCGGCAACTATGCCGCCGGCTTCACCGTGCTGTTCATAATCTCCCTGTTCATCACCGCCCTCGGCGGCAATGGCACCCTGAAATGGTTCCAGCTGGAAACCCCGGTGCTGGCGCTGCTCTTCGGCATGCTGGTCAGTAACCTCGTCACGCTGCCGGGATGGTTCAAATCCGCCCTCAAGACGGAATTCTACGTCAAGACCGGTATCGTTCTCATGGGCGCCACCCTGCCGTTCACCATCATCCTGCAGGCCGGCCCCATGGCTATGCTCCAGGCCACCATCGTGGCCGCCACCACCTTCTTCTCGATCTTCTTCGCCGCCACCAAACTGTTCGGCCTCGACCCGCGCTTCGGCGCCTGCCTCGGCGCCGGCGGCTCGATCTGCGGCGTGTCCGGCGCCATCGCCATCGGCGGCGCCTGCCGGGCTGAGAAAGAGCACGTCTCCGTCGCCATCTCCCTCGTCATCGTCTGGGCGGTCGTCATGGTCGTCCTGCTGCCCATCTGGTGCAAGGCCCTCGGCATGGATGCCGGCCCGGCCGGCGCCTGGATCGGCACCTCCGAATTCGCCGACGCCGCCGGCTTCGCCGCCGCCGCCAACATGGGCGACGAGCGGGCCATCAAGACCTTCACCCTCATGAAAGTCGTCGGCCGTGACATGTTCGTCGGCATCTGGGCCCTCATGGTCGCTTACCTGTCCGTAACCGTCTGGGAGAAGAAAGACGGCAACGGCAACGGCAAAGAGCGCGTTGACATCGGCGAAATCTGGCGCCGCTTCCCCAAATTCGTCATCGGCTTCTTCGTCGCCTCCATCTTCACCACCATCCTCATCGCCTCCGTCGCCCCCAAGGTCGGCGCCGCCTACTCCAAGGACGCCCTCGGCGTCATCAAAACGCTGCGCGGCTGGACCTTCACCTGGACCTTCCTGTCCATCGGCTTCACCACCCGCTTCCGCGAACTGACCGCTACCGGCTGGAAGCCGTTCGCCGCCTTCACTATCGGCGTGCTCATCAACGTGCCGCTGGGGTATTGGCTGTCGAATCACGTGTTCGTAGACTACTGGCTCAACGTCAAATAACAACAGCCCTAAAAGGCCCGGCAGTCGGTCTGCCGGGCCTTTTCAGCGGGCTGGGCCTGCCCCGGCGCGCACTTCGCCGGTAGTGTAGTATGGCGGCCTTTATGGTATACTTTTTACGGAGGCGATAGCATGAGCGAGCCGTACAAGCCCATGGTCAACCATCTCACCCGCATCATCCTCAACCTTGTCGAAGACCCGGTGCCCTACGACATCATAACCCGGCAGGGAACGCCCAGCCCCGGCAGCGTCCGCAGCTTCGGCGAGCACCTCGCCGGCCGCGCCGGCAGGGTCGCGGCGATGATGGAAGCCCTCGCGGCGCGCGGCTTCGTCTTCAAGCTCGAAAAAAACCGCGTCCTGGCCGACTCGGAAACCATGGAAGCCCAGGACGCGAAACGCTACCTGCTGTCCCAGGGCTTTGCCGACAACGAATTTCAGGTGTTGTTGGAATATGCCAGAAAGTGGGACGTACTCTGACAACTGCTTCACCTTCATCCTTAAGCAGGGGAGGGTAGAACCCCCGTGAGCCAAACCTGGAACATCCCGCGGCTGGTCATCGGCGCCCCCCACGGCCACTCCGGCAAGACCACCATCAGCATCGGCCTGGTGGGAGCCCTCCGCGAGCAAGGATACACTGTCCAGCCTTTCAAAAAGGGCCCCGACTACATCGACCCCAGCTGGCTCGGCTACGCCGCCGGGCGGCCGTGCCGCAACCTTGACTGCTACTGGATGGACGAGGAGCAGATCGGGGACACCTTCCGGCGCGGTTCCGCCGGGGCCGACATCGCCCTCATCGAAGGCGCCATGGGCCTGTTCGACGGCGTCGACCTCGCCGGCACCGGCAGCACCGCCCAGATCGCCCGCATCACCAAAGCGCCCGTCGTCCTCGTCGTCGACGCCACCCGCACCACCCGTAGCGTCGCCCCCCTGGTGCTCGGCTTCATGAACTTCGAACCGGACGTGACCATTGCCGGCGTCATCTTCAACAAAGTGGCCCGTCCCCGCCACGAAAGCATGCTGCGGGCGGCCATCAAGGAATACTGCGGCATCCCCGTGCTGGGGGCCATCCCCAAGAACGCCTACAGCGTCTTCCCCGAACGCCACCTTGGCCTGGTGCCGGCCGCCGAACACGACGCCGTGCGCGAAGCCGTCGCCGGCAACGTCGCCGTCGCCGCCCGCCACCTCGACCTGGCCGGCCTCCTCGCCGTCGCCGCCCGGGCGCCGGCCCTGCCGGCCGCCGTCGCCGCCGGGCCGGGCGCCGGTCCGATAACCGTCAGAATCGGCGTCATCCACGACCAATCGTTCACCTTCTACTACCCGGAAAATATCGAAGCCCTGGCGGCCGCCGGGGCCGAACTCGTCTATATCAACAGCATGAACGACGGAAAGCTGCCGGCCATCGACGGCCTCTATATCGGCGGCGGCTTCCCGGAAGTGTTCGGCGAAGCCATCGCTGCCAACGCCGGCCTGCGCCGCGCCATCAAGGAGGCGGCCGAAGCGGGCCTGCCCATCTACGCCGAATGCGGCGGCCTCATGTACCTGGGCCGCGAGATCGTCTGGGAAGGCCGCGCCTTCCCCATGTGCGGCGTATTCCCGTTCGCCGTCGCCGTCGACAAACGGCCCCAGGGGCACGGCTACACCCTCATGCGCAGCCTGCAAGGCAACCCCTTTTTCGCCGCCGGGGCGGAAATAAAAGGGCACGAATTCCACCACTCGCACCTCACGGGCGCCGACCCCGGCCTCAACTATACCTACGAAGTTATCCGCGGCCACGGCATTGACGGCCGGCGCGACGGCCTCCTCTACAAGAACACCTTCGCCACCTACAACCACATCCACGCCGTCGCCAACCCCGGCTGGGCGCCCAAATTCGTGGCGTTAGCGGCAGGCTGGCGAAAAGAACATCCCGCCACATAGACGCAAAAAGCCCCGGATGCAAGGCCGAAGCCGCATCCGGGGCCCTTTTCGAAAATTACGCCAGATGCCAGCCCGACACCGTAAGATTCTTATAGCCGAAATAACTGTGCACGACTATCCTCAGGGGCTGGTCGGGCAGCTCGTAAGGCACGAAAACCGTCACCCCGTCTATCTCGCGCATCTCGTACTCCTCGCGGTCGTACGGCGGCTCGCCGAAGCGGACGGCGGGGCAGTCGCGCATATGGATGCAGCAGGTGCCGATGGCCGGCGGGATGTCTAAGTAGATCGGCTTATTCTGCTCGCGGATATAAGCGGCCGCTTCGGGTTGGATGCTAAGCATTTTAGTTCCTCCTCGGGGTGGCTCATATATTTATATTATATGATGTGACTATTGTTATTCGCGGCTGACGCACTTTTTACCTGCCCGTGGAGTTATGTACACTTTCTAATTATTGCCGGCAGCGCTTGGACTACATAATGAGAAACCTGCCCTTGGCAACGGCAACTTGATGCCTGCCATGTCTGGAGACCGCCGCCCATGAATTTTATGACAAAGTTATGGTAAATATTTCTCTTTTTTGGATATAATCAGCAGGAAACTGTTATGTCACGTCGAATTTTGATCTATAAGAAATAGTAAAATTTCATAAGCAAGAACACAGTGGGATGCAATGACGTGTAAAACACTATGTGGTCACTTATTTTACACCGAGCTAATAGTGAACCCCTCCGGACTGTAAAGTTTGGCGGGGTTCTTAATTATTTGGCGACCGGGAGGTGACCAGCATCAAGGAGATTTCGCTCGACCAGGCCACTGGAAGCTTGATTCTTGCCGATGATGTCACTAATATCCACGGTCAGGTTCTCGTCAACGCCGGTACGCCGCTCCGGCGCGAGATCGTCGCCTTTTTGGCCAAGCACGGCGTCGCCACCGTCAATATTCAGACGGCCTCGCCGGCGAAAAACCAGGAGCTTTCCGCCGTCACCAGTCTCATCAGCGCCGGCACCAGGCTGAAAATGATCCAGGCCATGCAGAACGCCTTCCGCAATCGCAGCGGCATCGCCGCCCACCTGCCGTACATGCGCGAATGCATCGACGAGGTCATCCGCGAATTGTCGGCGCAGGAAAATCTGCTGATATACCTGACCGACATCCGCCAAAAAGACGACTATCTCTACGGCCATTGCGTCGATGTCGGCGTATTCGCCATCGCCTTCGGCATGGCGATGGGGCTGTCGCGGGACGACACCTGCATCCTGGGGATAGGCGGCCTGCTGCACGATTACGGCAAGACATGCATCTCCGACGAGATCCTCGAAAAACACGGTCCTCTGACCCCGGACGAATTCGAACAAGTCAAGAAGCACACCTCGTTCGGTTACAACATCCTGCGGGTCGAGACCAAGGCGGACAGCCGCATCGCCCTCATGGCCCTGCAGCACCACGAACGCCCCGACGGCCGGGGTTATCCGTGGGGCATCGGCGCTGAGAAGATTCACCCCCTGGCTAGTATTATCGCCGTCGCCGACGTATACGACGCCCTGATCACCGACCGCGTCTACCGGCCCCGCATCCCCGCCCACGAAGCCCTCAGGATCATCAACGCCGGGGTGGGCACCCAGTTCGACCCCAAGGTGGTGGAAGCGGTCAACAGGATCACCGTCCCATATTACATCGGCAGCGCCGTAAAGCTCGACAACGGCGCGACCGGGGCGGTGCTGCGGATCAACAGCCTCGAGCCGTCCCGTCCGGTGGTTTGGACGCGGGAAGGCATCATAAATCTCCTGCGGGAGCGCAACCTTAATATCGTTGCCGTAGTATAGGCCGCCAGGGACAAAATCCCTGGCCTTTTTTGTTCCGCGCAATTTTTTTGCCCCGGCCAGTCGCGGGCTGTCCGAAATTGTAAACATAACACGTAACAATGAATAGGATATAGTGACAGACTACGCTTCAATGGAGGTGGTACTAGAGTGGAATTGCAGGATTTCCACCTCGCGCCCAGCCAGGGTGCCGAGTTCGGCGACGTACTGTCGCTGATACAGCTACAGAACTCCTATATAAATAAGATATACAAACTGATATATATATTGCACAGCGACCTGGCGGTCGCTACCAGCAGCGAATTTCAGGAATTCAGTGTCCACTTCAACACTTTCGCCCAGCACCAGGCGAGCAGCGAAGGCTTCAGCCAGGCCATGGACGCGGTAAAGGTATACCATTACGTGATGCTCGAAAAGCTTCTCGACAGCCAGGTGCTCGCCGCCGCCGAACAGCTCGAGCTGGCCGCCGGCCATCTCGACCTCATTACCCGCAACCCCAAGCACAGAGTCAACCCCCAGGTCCTACTCCTCAACCAGAGCATCAGCTTGCTGGAAGAAAACCAGCTCAAAATAATGGAAAACCTCGAAGCTCTGCTGGTCGGTTCCCGCCAGAAGCACCTGCAGAACTGACGAGCCGTGAATATGGTTGAGACAGCCGCCGGGATATGGTAAAATATAACCCGAAACAGTGTCATGAAGACATAGCATTCCGCACGGAATTCCTATGTCTTTTTTATTGGAACCAGCATAGGAGGGTTTTTTGTGACAACCGAAGAAAAGTTGAACCGGTTGGACGCCGTACTCGCCGGTCTCGGCAGCGTGGCCGTCGCTTTTTCCGGCGGCGTGGACAGCACCTTCCTGGCCGCGGCGGCCAAAAAGGTCCTGGGGGAGAGGGTGGTCCTCATCACCGCCCGCTCGGCGACCTCGTCAGCCGAGGAACTGGCCGACGCCGCCTCGCTCGCCGACGCTTTAGGCATCAGGCACATCTGGCTCGACAGCGGCGAATTGGCCGACCCGGCGTTCACCGCCAACCCGCCGGACCGCTGTTACCACTGCAAAAAAGGCCGCTTCGCCGCCCTGGTCGCCTGGGCGCAGGAGCACGGCTTTGCGTGGGTCGTAGAGGGAACCAACGCCGACGACAGCGGCGACTACCGCCCGGGGATGAAAGCCGTCGCCGAACTCCCCGCCGTCCGCAGCCCCCTCCTCGAAGCCGGGCTGGGCAAGGACGAGATCAGGGCCGCTTCCCGCCGCTGGGGCCTGCCCACCTGGGACAAGCCCAGTGCCGCCTGCCTCGTCTCCCGCCTCGCCTACGGGCTGCCGGTGACGGAAGAACGGCTCCGCCAGGTGGAAGAAGCCGAACGGGCCGTACGCCGCCTCGTGCCCGGCCAGGTACGGGTGCGCCATCACGGCGACCTGGCCCGCATCGAAGTGCCCGCCGCCGCCATGGTCGCGCTCGTCCGGCCGGACACGGCCGCCGCGCTCGTCGCCGCGATCCGCGCCGCCGGCTTCACCTACGTCGCCCTCGATCTCGCCGGCTACCGCACCGGCAGCATGAACGAAGCACTAACCCGGAACGAGGTGTAACATGGACAGCAAAACCGTCGCCACCATCCTCACCGATTTCCGCGCCGGGCGCCTTTCCCTTGACGACGCCCTGGAAAAATTCCGGGACCTGCCCTACGAAGACCTCGATTATGCCAAGATCGACCACCACCGCATGCTCCGCCAGGGCTTCCCGGAGGTGGTCTTCGCCCAGGGAAAAACGACCGCCCAGGTGGCGGCCATCGTCGAGCGCCTCGCAAGGGTCAACGGCAACGTAATCGCCAGCCGGGCCACGCCCGAAATGTACGAAACCGTCCGCACCCTCGTGCCTGACGCCGAATACCATGAACTGGCCCGCATGATCGTCGTCCGCCGGGAAGAAATCGCCATTGACTCGGAGCGGGTCATCCTGGTTATGACCGCCGGCACCAGCGACATCCCCGTCGCCGAAGAGGCCGCCCTCACCGCCGAAATAATGGGCAACAAAGTCACGCGCGTCTTCGATGTCGGCGTCGCCGGCATCCACCGCCTCCTCGCCCAGCGCCACACCATCGACCAGGCCAACGTCCTCATCGTCGTCGCCGGCATGGAAGGGGCGCTGGCCAGCGTCGTCGGCGGCATGGTCGCCAAGCCGGTCATCGCCGTGCCCACCAGCGTCGGCTACGGCGCCAACTTCGGCGGCATCGCCGCCCTGCTCGCCATGCTCAACAGCTGCGCCGCCGGCGTCGCCGTCGTCAACATCGACAACGGCTTCGGCGCCGGGCGCCTCGCCAGCATCATCAACAAAATGAGGTGAAATCCGCGTGCGTACCCTGTATCTCGACTGCTTCAGCGGCATCAGCGGCAACATGCTCCTCGGCGCCCTGCTCGACCTCGGCTTCCCGGAGGCCGTCCTCCGCCAGGAACTGGCCAAGCTGCCGGTTAACGGCTACGAACTTATCGTCAAAAAAGTGACCAAACAAGGCATCGCCGCCACCTACCTAGACGTCAAGACCGGTTTCTTCCCGCAGCGTCACCGGCACCTGCCGGACATAAACGCCATCATCGATAGCTCCACCCTCGACGCCGCTGTCAAGGAAGACGCCCAAAAGGTCTTCCTGCGTCTGGCGGAAGCCGAAGCCAAAGTCCACGGCACCACCGTCGACAAAGTCCACTTCCACGAAGTCGGCGCCGTCGACACCATCGTCGATATCGTCGGCGGCGTGCTCGGCCTCCGCTGGCTGGGCGTCGAACGCATCTACACCTCCAAGCTCAGGACCGGCAGCGGCTTCGTCAAATGCAGCCACGGCCGCATGCCCGTACCCGCGCCCGCCACCGCCGAACTGCTCCGCGGCATCGCGTGGGAAAACGGCGACATCGCCAAAGAACTCGTCACCCCCACCGGCGCCGTGCTCGTGGCCCACTTCGCCCACGGCAGCGGCACCGTGCCGGCCGGCTTCGCCAGCGAAGCCATCGGCTACGGCGCCGGCTCATGGGACCTCGACATCCCCAACGTCCTGCGGGCCATGCTCGGCGATACCGTCGCCGAAGCCGCAAGCGGCGAATATCTCGTCGTCGAAGCCAACATCGACGACACCAACCCCCAGCTTTATCCCTACGTCATGGAAAAACTGTTCGCCGCCGGCGCCCGCGATGCCTGGCTGACCCCCATCGTCATGAAAAAAGGCCGCTCGGCCGTAACCCTCTCCGTCCTGACCGACAGCGGGACATTTCCCGCCGTCGCCGCCCTCCTCATGGCCGAGACCACCACCATCGGCCTGCGCTACCATCCGGTAAGCCGCCTGGAAGCCGAGCGCCGGCTGGCGACGGTCGTAACCCCCTGGGGCGAAGTAAACGTCAAGGTGAGCTCTGTCGAGGGCCGGGTGACCAACGTCGCCCCCGAATACGAAGATTGCCGCCGGCTGGCCGCCGGGCAGGGCCTGCCGCTCAAAGTAGTCTGGCAGAAAGCCCTCGCCCTGGCCTGGGACCTTTACGGGCAAACTGCCGAAAGCGGCGAGTGAGAACTCCTTGCGGAGGTGACGACATGGCACGGCAAAAATACTATGCAGTAAGGAACGGCCGGGCGCCGGGAGTCTACCGGACCTGGGCCGAGTGCCAGGCACAGGTCCACGGCTATCCGGGGGCAGCGTTCAAAGCCTTTCCCACCGAAAAGGAAGCCGCCGACTTCGTAGCCGGCCCGCTGCCGGAAAAACCTGCGGCCGCGGCGGCAGCCGGCCGGGAAGGATACGACATCTACGTCGACGGCACCTACCGCCAGAACGAGAACCGCTACGGCTGGGCCTTCGTCGTCTATGCCGGCGGCCGGGTCGTCCACACCGACAGCGGTCTGGGCGACAACGAAGCGGCCGCCGCCATCCGCAACGTCGCCGGCGAACTCTCCGCCACCATGCGGGCGGTGAAATGGGCCCAGGAACAAGGCGCCGGACCGGTCACCATCCACCACGACTATACAGGCATCGCCGCCTGGGCCAGCGGCGACTGGAAGGCGAACAATCAATTCACCCAGGCCTACGCCGCCTTCATCCGCCCCCACCTGTCTTGGGTCGCGTTCAACAAAGTGGCCGGCCATGCCGGCGTCGAAGGCAACGAACTGGCCGACAAACTGGCCAGCGAAGCCCTGAACAAAGGGCGGGAGCCTTGACCGGAAACAGGAAAGAAACCGCTTTCTCGCCATCGAATTAACGGCATAAAAAGCGGGAAACGGCAATAAAAGAAGGAAAAAAAGGAAAAACGCAGAATCTGTCAAATTACTTTTAAAATACAGTTTATTATTTTCTTTCCATTTGGGCCCTGTGCCTTGGGATTTCCGCGAAAAGGGGAGTACTGCATGGCTCGGTTTGTCTCCAAACGGTTCAGGATTGATGAGGTCCAGCCTGGAATGGAGCTGGCCGACAGCCTGATCGCCGACAACGACAAATTCGCGCTTGGCGGGGGTACGGTGTTGACCCGCAGCCTTATCCAGCGGCTCCGGGGCTGGGGGATAGAGGCCCTCGACATCCGCCAGGTCGTCAACGACGGAGATAAAGAGCCGTCGCTGTCCGCGGTGCAGAAGGCCGTGTCCGGCGAATACAACAACACCGTCCACACCCTGAAAAGATCCTTCGAAACCATCCGCTTTTTCAAACAGGTGCCCCTCAAGGAAATCCGCGACCTGGCCGTCCAAACCATCGAACCCCTCATCAACAGGTCCGGCATCCTCAACCACCTCCTCGTAGTGCAGCGCAAGGACGATTACACCTTCCACCACTGCATCGACGTGGCCGTGCTCTGCGGCGTCATCGGCCGCTGGCTCGGCTACCGGGACGAGGAACTCAAGGATCTGGTGCTGGCCGGCCTCCTCCACGACATCGGCAAAACCCAAATCCCCCTCGAAATACTCCGCAAACCGGGCAAGCTCACCCCGGCAGAAATGGAAGTCATGCGCCTGCACACCGTCCGGGGCTACAACCTCGTCAAGGGGCTCGGCCTGCCTTCCTCGGTACTGTACGCCATCCTCCAGCACCACGAACGGGAGGACGGCACCGGCTACCCCCTGCAGGTCGCCGGCGACAAAATCCACCCCTTCGCCAAGGTCGTCGCCGTCGTCGACATTTACGACGCCATGACCTCGGACAAAGTATACAGCAAGAAGACGACCCCCTACGATGCCGTCGACTCCCTGATGCGCGACATGTACGCCAAACTCGACCCCAACATCGGCACCGTCTTCCTCAACAACGTCCGCGACTACTTCATCGGCAACCGCGTCCTCCTCAGCGACGGGCGGGACGCCGAAGTGGTCTTCCTCGGCAAATTCATCTCCGCCCGGCCGGTCGTCCGCACCGAGGACGACGAATTCATCGACCTGGAGAAAAACCAGGACATCAGCATCATCAAAGTAGTAAGCACCTGAGAGCCGCGAAAAAATCCTTCCGAGGTCGAGGCTGTTTGAAACAAACAGCCTTCCTTAGTCTCTGGCCGCTGCCGCATAGCAGCGCCGGCAACAGCCATATAATAACCCTACAGCTACCATGAGGAGTGTTGTTGATGAAAGCGGTCGTACTGCTCTCCGGCGGCCTCGATTCCACCGTCTGCATGGCGGTGGCCGCCGCCGCCGGCTGCGAACTTCTGCCGATAAGCTTCGATTACCAGCAGCGCCACAGCCGCGAACTCGCGAGCGCCCGCCGGGTGGCCGCCCACTACGGCATCGTGCGCCATCTCGTGATAACCACCAACATGGCCGCTATCGGCGGCAGCGCCCTAACCGACATGGCCGTCGACGTCCCCGCCGGCGACGTCGCCCGCCCGGACATCCCCGCCACCTACGTGCCGGCCCGCAACCTCATCTTCCTCAGCTACGCCCTCGCCTACGCCGAAAGCAGCGGCGCCGAGCGCATCTTCATCGGCGTCAACGCCCTCGACTACTCCGGCTATCCCGACTGCCGGCCGGAATTCATCGCCCTCTTCCAGCGGCTCGCCGACTACAGCACAAAAGCCGCCGTCCAGGACGGGCGGCGGATAACGGTGGAAACGCCGCTCGTTGCCCTGGCTAAAAAGGACATAGTCCTCCTCGGCAACAAACTGGGCGCCCCCCTTCACCTCACCACCAGCTGCTACGCCGGGGGGGAAGAAGCCTGCGGCCGCTGCGACAGCTGCCTGCTGCGCCTCAAAGGCTTCGCCGAGGCAGGGTTTGAAGACCCAATCCCCTACGCCAAGTAGACCCACAGAGACGGAGTGAGATTCCCGTGAAAGACGTGCAAAGTCTGGCCGACGAACGGGGCATCGCCATCCAGAAGGTCGGGGTGAGCGAAGTCCACCTGCCGTTCCTCATTAAGCGCAAGGCCGGCTCCTTCCAGTCCGTGCTGGCCAATATCAAGCTGACCGTCGACCTGCCCAAAGAATACAAAGGCACCCACATGAGCCGCTTCATCGAAGTCCTCAGCGACTGGAGCCAGAAACCCGTATCCTACCGCGAAATGGAGGCCATCCTCAGCGATTTGGCCAGCCGGCTGGACGCCAAACGGGCCAACATCGACATCGCCTTCAAATTCTTCATCGAAAAAACCGCCCCCGCCAGCGGCCTGAAAAGCCTGCTCGACCTCGACTGCGTATTCTCGGGCAGCCTGGAGCAGGGGAAGCACCTCGACTTCGTCCTCGGCCTGACCGTGCCGTTCACGTCCCTGTGCCCCTGCAGCCGGGAAATATCCGCCTACGGCGCCCACAACCAGCGCGGCCTCATGCGGGTCAGGATCAAATATCAGCCGGGGCGTTTCATCTGGATCGAGGACCTGGCCGCCATCATGGAAACACAGGGCAGCGCCCCCGTTTTCTCCCTCCTCAAGCGGGAAGACGAAAAGTTCCTCACCGAGCTGGCCTACGAAAACCCCAAATTCGTCGAAGACGTGCTGCGCGACCTCGTCCTCGCCCTGCGGGCGCTGGACGGCGTGGCCTGGTTCGAGGTCGAATGCGAAAATTACGAATCGATACATAACCACAGCGCCTACGCCGCCCACGTCGAGACCGTCGGCGCCGGCGGAACTTTCTGACCCGCCGCGTACAGGATGTTATACGTCAACGGCGAGCTACATATATAAATTACGGGACGAAAATCGGCTACGGGGAATGGCGGCATGAACTGGAAACACTTTCTGGCGGAGTGCCAGGAACTGAAGACATGGCTTGGCGCCCAGGGCTGCGAGGCCGAGCGCGGTCTGCTGGCCGCGCTCGTGGCCGTGCTGCGCGGCGGCCTCACCCCCGACGCCGTCGCCGCCCAGGCGACCGGCGCCGTGTCGCTGTCCGCCGCCGTCCAGCAAGCCCCGACCGGCAGCGTGCCCGAGGTGCCCGACAGCATTCACGCCATCATCGCCCGCTGGCTATGCACCCTCCCCCGCAACGCCTGGCTGCTCGGCGAACTCTACGAAAAGCTCGCCCTGGGCCGCCGCGCCCAGGGACTTTTCTATACCGCCCCCCAGGTCGTCGACCTCATCCTCGCCGCCACCGCCGACAAGACGGACATCGCCGCCACCCCGCACGTCAAAATCCTTGACCCCGCTTGCGGCTGCGGCAACTTTCTCCTTCGCGCCTACGACCTCCTCCACGGCAAATATGTCGCCGCCCGCGACGTCCTCGCGGCGCGTTTCCCCGGCCAGGACTGGTCGGACGACGGCATCCACCGCCACATCATAACCTACAACCTCTGGGGCGCCGACATCGACGCCCTGGCGGCCGAAACCGCCGCCGCCGGCCTGCTCCTCAAGCGTCCGGCGGCCAGTGCCGACCTCCGTCCCAATATCCTCGTCTGCGACAGCCTGCGCCGCCCCGAGCAGGGGGGCGGGGACGACCGGGCCTTCTGGTCGGCCCGCTACGACTACGTCGTCGGCAACCCGCCGTACCTCTCCTTCGGCCTGCGGGGCGCCCAACGCCTCGACCGCGACTACGAAGCCTACCTGCGCACCGCTTTCAGCGCCTCGGCCGAGTATAAGCTCAGCTACTATGTCCTCTTCCTTGAACGGGGTATCGAAATGCTCACCGAAGGCGGCCGGCTGGGGTTCATCCTCCCCGACAGCTTTCTTCTCGGGCGCTACTACTCGAAAATTCGCCGCTATATCATGGACCACACCGCCATCGAAATGATGGTCCACATCGCCCTGCCCGTGTTCAAGAACGCCGCCGTGGGCATGTCGGCCATCTGCATACTGCGGCGGGAAAGCGACCCTGCCGCCCGCAGCCGCCAGATGATCGCCGTCCGGCACGTCGGGAACAAGGACGACCTCGAGACCGGGGCGGCGGGTTGCTCGTATGCCCAGGAATACTTCGCCACCCTGCCTTACCAGCGGTTCCGGATGTTTGCCGATTTGACGGTCAAAAAACTCATTGATAAAATAGATAATAGCAACGGCCATCTGGCGGATTTTTCCTCGGGCCATACCGGCGTCCGCTCCCTCTCCAAGCAGAGCGACATAATAGCCACCGCCTGCGAAGGGCCCACCTGGCGGCGCGGGCTTGTCTCCGGCGGCCAGGTCGAGCGCTACGGCCTATCCTATGAAGGGCACTGGCTGAACATCGACCCGGCCCGCATCTACAAAGGCGGCTGGGACCCCGCCGTCGTCGGGCGCCGCAAAATCCTCATCCGCCAGACCGGGTATACCCTTACCGCCTGCATCGACGACAACGGCTACTATCACCTCAACAACCTCCACAGCTTCATTCCCACCACCGACGCCGTCACGCTCGACTACCTGCTGATGCTCATCAACTCCCGGCTGCTGTCCTTTTATTACCACGTCGTCACCATGGAATACGGCCGGTCGATGGCCCAGACCGACATCGACACCCTCGAGCTCCTGCCGGTCAAGGTTCACCCCGAGGCCAACGCCCGCGCGCCGGAGCTGGTCAGGATAATGATCTCCCTCATCCGCCGCCGCCGGGAAGGCGACAGCGGCGCCAGCGCGCGGATCGCCGCCATGGAAGACCTTTTCAACCAGATGGTCTACCGCGTTTACGACCTTACTCCCGCCGAAGTCAGCCTGGTCGAAGAATACGAGGCGAGGCTCGCCGGCCGGCGCTCGCGCCGCCGCAGCCCGCTCAAGCGGAGAGGCTAGCGCAGACCTGTTCAGGCGATTGAGGCGACAAAAAGGGAGCCTTCGGCAGGCTCCCTTTTAACGGCGATTACTATTTGCTGTTGATGTTCTTATCGGAAGTTTTCACCTTCTGTTGCCCCGTCTGGCCGCTCTGCTTGTTGCCCTTGCCGCCGTAATCGTTGTTGGCGTCGTACTGGGCGGTCAGCGTGCCGGCCCCGCTGGCGCCGCTGGAGCCCATCGTGCTGCTGGACATGCCGCTGGAGCCCGACATGCCGCTGGAGCCCGCCGTGCTGCTGGACATGCCGCTGGAGCCGCCCGACATGCCGCTGCTCGACGACCCCATCGTGCTGCTGCTCGCGCCGCTTTTGCTGGAGGATGTGTAATCCTGGTTGGCATCCTGCGTGGCAGTCAGCGTGCCGTATTGGGATTTCGACTGTTGATTCTTCTTGTCCACAGAGAAACCTCCTTGTAATATGCTGGGTACTATATGTAGTATGGACCGGCCGACTGCCGCAATACCTGGAAATTTCGGGCAGAGCGGCGGCGGCCGGCAGCCGGTTCTCAGCCGGCCGGGAAGATTATCGCCCCGCCGGTATACACTAGTAGTACCGTCAATGTGACAGGAAAGGGTCCGTCCATGAAAATGCTAATCGTCAACGCCGACGACTTCGGCCTTCACCCCGCCGTCAACCGGGCCGTCATCGCCGGCCACACCGGCGGCTGCATCACCAGCGCATCGCTCATGCCCGGCGGCGCCGCCTTCGCCGAAGCCGCCGCCCTGGCCGCCCAACATCCGGGCCTCGGCGCCGGCGTGCACCTTACCCTCGTGGCGGAGAAGCCGGTGCTCGAGCCCGCCGTCGTCCCCTCGCTCGTCGGCAGCGACGGCCGCTTCCCCGCCCAGTACCCCGCTTTCCTGGCCCGCTTCCTGCGCGGCCGGGTCAGCAGGGCGGAAATACGCGCCGAACTGACCGCCCAGATAGCCAAAGTGGCTGCCGCCGGCATCGCAATAACCCACCTCGACAGCCACCAACACCTGCACGTCCTGCCGGGCATCGTCGAAATAGTCCTCGACCTGGCCGCGGCGTTCGGCGTCAAAGCCCTGCGCATCCCCGCCGAACAGCGCTTCTTCACCGGCGGCTACCCCTGTACCGCCGGCCGTTTCCTCGGCCGCTTCGGCCTCTCGTCGCTGGCGTCCGCCGCCCGCCGCAAGGCGCAACGCCGGGGCCTCGCCGTGCCGGACCATTTTTTCGGCATGCTCGCCGGCGGCAACCTGCGGGGCGAATACCTCCGCGCCATCATCGACCGCCTGCCGGACGGGGTCAGCGAGATCATGGTCCATCCGGGCGACGACGACCGGGCCATGGGCGCAGCCTACGGCTGGGGCTATCACTGGCAGGACGAGCTGGCCGCCGTGACCGACGGGGAAACCATGCGCCGCCTTGCCGCGGGCGGCATCAAGCTCATCTCCTTCCGGGAACTGGGCCATGAATAAGTTCTATCAGCGTCTCGCCCTGCTCATCCTGCTCGTCGGCGGCATCTCCGCCGCCGTCATCTACTTCACCGTCGACATCGGCACCCTCGGCAGCCTGGGAGCCTTCAAACCGTGGTCGCTGGCCGCCGTGGCCGTCTGCCTGGCCGTCGGCATGTACTTCGACGGAACAAGGCTCCTCCATCTCGTCCGCATCTCCGGCCAGCGGATAACCTTGGGGCAGGCGGTGCAGGTTATATTCAGCAACTACTTCGCCGCCCTCCTCACCCCCGGGGCCACGGGCGGGGCGGTGGCCCAAGTCATGTTCCTGCGCCGCGCCGGCGTGCCTACCGGCATCGCCACCGTCGTCGTCCTCATCCGCACCCTCATGTCGATCATGTTCCTGTTCGTATGCCTGCCGTTCGTCTTCGCGTACGACCCCGGCCTGCTGCCCTGGGTGCCGCCTGAGCTGCTCGTCGCCGTCAGCGGCGCCATCCTCCTCGCCGGCGCGGCCGGCGTCTGGTTCCTGCGATCGCCCGTATCCCTGCGCATCCTGCGGCGCTTCACCCGCCGCGTCGGCCGGGAGCGCCGGCGACGGATCTTCGACCTCTACCGCGACACCCGCGGCGCCGTCTTTCTCCTCCTCGCCGCCCCTCTCAGCATGCTCAGGGTGTTCGCCGAATCCGCGGCCAGCCTCCTGGCCCTGTACGCCGTTGTTCCCATGCTCTTCCTCGGCCTCGGGGTCGCGGTCGACTGGCCCCTCGTCATGGGCCGCATGATCTTCCTCAACATCCTCCTTTACTTCGCGCCCACGCCGGGCGGCTCCGGCATCGCCGAAGGCGGCTTCGTCCTCCTGTTCGGCGGACTGCTGCCGCCGGGGACGGTCGGCATCCTCGCCGTCGCCTGGCGGATAATGGCCGAATACCTGCCGTTCGCCATCGGCTTCTACTATACCATCAAAGTGTTCGGCCGCGATTTCCTCTTCGCCCAGCCGAAAAAAACAGGCCGCCCATAAGCGCCCCTCTGCGGCGTTGCTCCTCGGACGCCATCCTCAGCGTACTGACGTGTACGCGCGATGCTGTTACACCGGGTCTCTCTGCAAACCATGCACACATACTTGGTCGCGGAGGAAACGGTGGTGTCGTCCTCCGGTGCGCCTTGCATCTGGGCACTTCTGAACGGCCTTGGTTAGCAGTAATTAACATTTAGTTACCACATTTGCATAGGAGGGCTCGCGTGAAGATACTTGTCACCGGCGGGGCCGGCTTCATCGGCTCCCACATCGTCGCCAACCTGCTGGCCAAGGACTGCGACGTCGTTGTCGCCGACGACCTCAGCACCGGCCTGGCCGCCAACGTCTCTCCCCCGGCCCGCCTGCACCGGCTGGACGTCGCCCGGGACGACCTGGGGCCGCTGTTCGCCGCCGAACGGTTCGACTTCGTCATCCACCTCGCCGCCCAGACCGCGGTGCCCAAATCGCTGGCCGCGCCCGACCACGATTGCGCCGTCAATGTCCTCGGCACCGTCAACGTCCTCGAAGCCAGCCGGCGCACCGGCGTGAAACGGGTCGTCTTCGCCTCCACCGCCGCCGTCTACGGCAGCGCCGCCGCCGTTCCCATCGCCGAAAACGCGGTCTTGGCGCCCTTCTCCTTCTACGGGCTCAGCAAAATGACGGCGGAAAACTACCTTCGCCTGTACCACGACACCTTCGGCCTGGAATACGTCATCCTCCGCTACGCCAACGTCTACGGCGAACGCCAGGGCGACGCCGGCGAAGGCGGGGTCGTCAGCATCTTCGCCCGACGCCTCGCCGCCGGCCGGCCGCTCGACATCTTCGGCGACGGCGGCCAAAGCCGCGACTTCATCTACGCCGGCGACGTCGCCGAGGCCAACTGGCGGGCCTGCGTATCATCGGCTGCCAATGCCGTGTATAATATCAGCACCGGGACGGAAACCAGCGTCAACGAACTGGCCGGCCTGCTGGCCGGAGTGGCCGGGCGGGAACCGGCCGTGCGCCACCTGCCGGCCCGGGAAGGGGACATCTACCGCTCCCGCCTCAACAACCGCGCCGCCGTAAAAGCCCTGTCCTGGCAGCCGCGCACGCCGCTGGCCGCCGGCCTGGCGGCCACCTACCGCGCCCTGGCGGCCAGCTCCGCCATCATCAACCACGGGAGGTAAACATGCCGGAAAGATCGGGTCTCGCCACCATACTCATCATCCTCATCGCAGCCTTCATCATGTTCTTCAACCTTGGCGGCGTGCCGCTTCTCGACCCCGACGAGCCGGTCTACGCCGAAACCGCCAAAGAAATGCTCAACTTCGGCGACTTCGTCTCGCCGCGCATCTACGGCGAATACTGGTACGACAAGCCCCCCATGTACTATTGGCTTGTGACCGCCGCCTTCAGCCTGTTCGGCGTCAGCGAATTCGCCGCCCGCCTGCCTTCGGCCCTGCTCGCCATCTGCGGCGCCCTCTACGTCTACTTTTCCGCCTCGCGCCTGTTCGGCGACCGCGCCGGCTTTGCCGGCGCCCTCGTCCTCATCACCAGCCTCGAATATTTCTACCTCGGCAAAGCGGCGGTCACCGACATCACCCTCACCCTTTTCCTCACGGTAGCCCTGCTCGCCTTCCTCGAAAAACGCTACTACCTCTTCTATATCTGCGCCGGTCTGGCCACCGTCACCAAAGGACCGGTGGGGCTCCTCTTCCCCGGCGCCATCGTCTTCCTCTACATGCTGCTCACCCGCAGCTTCTCCCTGCTGAAAGAAATGAAGCTCCCGGCCGGCATCGTCCTCTTCGCCCTCACCGCCCTGCCGTGGTACGTCGCCATGTACCTTATCCACGGCAACGCCTTCATCGACACCTTCCTCGGCTTCCACAACATCACCCGCTTCACCAGTCCCGAGCATCCCGAAGGGGTGCTGTGGTCCTACTTCATCCCCGTCCTCATCGTCGGTTTCCTGCCCTGGACAGCGGTCATGGTCCAGGCAGTGTGGACCGCCATCACCGACTGTCGCCCGCAGCACGCGCGGCCGCTGCTCTTCCTCATCATCTGGGCGGCCTTCATCTTCCTCTTCTTTACCGTCTCCCGGACAAAACTCGTCTCCTACATTCTGCCCATGTACCCGCCGCTCGCCATGGTCGTGGGCTGGTACTTCGCCCACATCGGCGACTGGCGGCGGGGGGCGCGGCCTTTTGCCTGGCCGCTGCTCCTCACCCTGCTCGGCGGCCTGTTCGCGGTCGGCGCCATCTACGGCGCCCGCGAAGCCATGCCCGCCCTCCTGCCGGGCGCCTACGCCACCGCCTCCGTCCTCGCCGCCATGATAATCGGCACCTGGTACTGCGTCGCCCGGCGCGAGATCGACCAGGCGGTATGGCTGAACGTGGCCGGCATGGCCCTGCTCGTCGTCGTCCTCATGTCGCTGCTTATCCCGCCGGCCGCTCCGGCCTTCCATTCCCGCGACATCGCCCAGGCCTTCACCGCCCGCTACGACGGCAAATCGCCGGTATATGTCGCTAAATTCCTCCGCCCCGGCTTCGCGTTCTACGCCGGTGTCTACGGCCGGGAGCTCACACCGGCCGACTGGTCCGCGCCCGGCAAAGCGTACTTCGTCGTCCGCAAAACGGAATACGAGGGCCTCGACGCCGCCGGCAAGCAGCGGCTCACGTTGCTGGACACGGCCGACGAAAAAATGCTCCTCCTGAAGCAGTGACAGAAAGGGGAGGACAATGCTGCCACTGATCGTATTCCTTGTCGCCTTGGCCGTCTACCTGCCGATGAACGGCCTCATCCCCGTCACCGACCCGGTCGAAGCCAACTACGCCCTTACCGCCAAAGAAATGCTCCTCAGCGGCGACTGGCTTTCGCCCCAAATCTACGGCCAGTTCTGGTACGACAAACCGGCCATGATCTACTGGCTCATCGCCGCCAGCTACAAGGCCTTCGGCGTCGGCGAATTCGCCGCCCGCTTCCCGACGGGCCTGTTCGCCGCCGCCGGCGTAGCCTTCACCGCCTGGTTCGCGGCCCGCATCTACGGCAGCCGTCCGGCCGGGCTGCTGGCCGCCGTCGTCCTCGGCACCTCGCTAGAATACTGGGTGCTCGCCAGAATGATCATCACCGATGCCGTCCTCTTCCTGTTCGGCAGCGTCAGCCTGGCCGCCCTCTACCTCGGCTTGAAAGAGGGGGGGAGGGGGTGGTACGTCCTCGCCTACGCCGCCGCCGGGCTGGCCGTGCTCACCAAAGGACCGGTCGGCCTCGTCATGCCCGGCCTCGTCGTCCTCGCCTACATCGCCGTCACCCGCCGGTGGGAGCGCATCGCCCGGCTGCGCATCCTGCTCGGCACCATCGTCTTCCTGGCTGTGGCCGCCCCGTGGTACCTCGCCATGTACGCCGCCCACGGCCGCGACTTTGTCGACACCTTCCTCGGCCTCCACAACTACCTCCGCGCCACCGTCTCCGAGCACCCCAAAGACAACGTCTTCTACTACTACCTCGTTCTCTTCCCCCTCAGCCTGCTCCCCTGGACCGGCGTCCTCCTCCGCGCGCTGGCGGCGGGGCGGCGGCGGCCGCACTTCGCCTTCCTGGCCGTCTGGCTGGGCGTCTTCATCATCTTCTACACCCTCATGGCCACCAAATACCCCACCTACGTTTTTCCCGCCCTCTTTCCCGCCGCCATCCTCGTGGCGCGGGAGCTTGAAGAAATGCAGACCGTCCGCCGCCCGCCGCTGCTGTGGCTGACCGTGCCCGCGGTCGCGCTCCTGGCCCTGTTCGCCGTCGGCGCCCACTGGCTGCCGCCGGCGGTATGGTGGCCCCTCCAGCTCACGGCCGCCATCGGCGCCGTCATCGTCGTCTGGCTCGGCCACCGGGGCGAAGCTTTCCTGCAGCCGCTGGCCGTTGGCGCGGCCGTCGTCGCCGTAAGCCTGCTGCTCATCGGCCAGGGCCTCGTCCCGCTGGCCGCGTCCCGGTCCGCCAAAGCGGCCGCCGCCGTGCTGCCGGCGCAGGGGGCCACCGTCGCCGCCATCGGCGATTACCCGACCTCGGCCGTCTTCTACAGCGGCCACCGCATCACCCGCCTTGTCGACACCATCCAGGCGCCGCAAAGCGTCTGGGCCGGCAAACACACCATGCCCACCGAGAGCAAAGCCGAATTCGCCGCCCGCACCGCCGGGCAGCCGGAAGTTTACCTCTTCGTCGCCAAAGGCGGCGAACCTTTGGCCGGATACAGCAAGATCGCCCAATTCGACCGCCTGGCGGTCTATAAAAAAGCGGGCGGACATTGACATGAAAAAGGCGCCGAATCTTCGGCGCCTAAAAAAATCCTTTTTGCCGGGGCCGTTCGCGTCAACGGTCCCGTTGTTTTTAACTTCCCAGCTCCGTGACAACCGGCCCCGCCCCGCGCGGCGCCGAAGGGTAAGCGAACTGGCAGAAGGCGGGGCGGAAATCCTCCTGGGTCATCCTCGCCAGCAGCTGCTCGGCCACCGCGCCCTCGAAAGCGACCAACTCCTCCTCACCGAACACGGCATCCTCGACCAGCACCAGCACGTACGGCTGCACCTCCGGCGCGTCGGCAGGCACGGCACCGCGCTCGAGGGGGATGGCGGGGATAAGGCGCAGGGTCGCCAGATACTGGCCGGCGCCATCCTCCACCTGGGCCCGGTACATATTGAACCATAGCGTGCGGGCCAGGGTAATCGTCAAACCTGATGAAAATTTTTCCATGCGGCACGTCCTTTCCGTCTCTATCGCTGCGACTATTATACCATCTTGTCGCCTTGCCCCCAAGTGGCCGTTTAAAACGGCCGGCCGCCGCCAATAATACTAACGGCGGCGCAACGACGGGGGAGGTGAAAGGAATGGAAATCGTCCGCTTTTATATCTGGCCGGTCATCATCGGCTTCATATTCTGCCTGCTGCTCAACCCGCTTGTTGCCGGCCCGGGCTTCCTCGTCTGGCTGGCGGTCGTCTACTACGTCTACAAGCGCACGGCAGACACCGCTGACCATTGACGTGGATTTTTTTGATTTTTTTTGAATGATTGCGTAATTACAAGGCGGCGGGCAATTTTCCGCCGCCTTGTCGCTTCCATTAAGCAGGAAAACCCCTGCAAACGGCGAAAAAAATAAACGTTGTATTTCCAAATATACTGAGGAGGGGAAAGAATGAAAAAGGTTCTCGCGATCCTGGTCGTCGTCATCATGGTCGCCGGCCTGATCGCCGGTTGCGGCGGCGGCGGCGACAAAAAACAAGAGCAGAAACCGGCTGCGCAAAAATTCATCAACATCGCTACAGGCGGCACGGCGGGCACGTACTACCCGCTGGGCGGCGCAATGGCCGAAATCATCAACAAGAACGTGCCGGGCGCCAACACCAGCGCCC
This sequence comes from Selenomonadales bacterium, assembly GCA_029975165.1. Taxonomy (GTDB): domain Bacteria; phylum Bacillota; class Negativicutes; order Sporomusales; family UBA7701; genus Anaeroselena. The sequence goes on along the minus strand of JARKPR010000042.1, from coordinate 6,046 downwards.
AGAGTACCGGCGCCTCCGTCGCCAACGTCAACATGCTGAAAGACGGCAAGGTTGACCTCGCGCTCATCCAGAACGACATCGCCTTCTACGCCGCCAACGGCACCGAAATGTTCAAAGACAACAAAGTCGCCAACTTCAAAGGCATCGCTACCCTCTATCCGGAAACCGTTCAGATCGTCGCCCTTGAGAAATCCGGCATCAAATCGATTGCCGACCTTAAAGGCAAGCGCGTCGCCGTCGGCGCCCGTGGTTCCGGCACCGAAGCCAACGCCCGCCAGATCCTCGAAACTTACGGCATCAAATACGACGACATCAAAGTCCAATACCTGTCCTTCGGCGAAGCCGCCAGCGGCCTGAAAGACGGCAACGTCGACGTGGCCTTCGTAACCGCCGGCCATCCTACCGCCGCCATCCAGGACATCGCCGTTCAGAACAAGGTCGTCATGATCCCCATCGAGGCTGCCAAGGCCGATGACCTCATTAAGAAGTACCCCTTCTACACCAAAGTCAACATCCCCGCCAACACCTACCAGGGCCAGACCGCCGCTGCCGACGCCGTGGCCGTCCAAGCCATGCTCGTCGTCGCCGACAAAATGGACGCCGACACCGTCTATGCCATAACCAAGGCGCTCTACAGCAACCTCGACCGCATCAAAGCCGCCCATGCCGTCGGCAAGAGCATCACCAAGGAGACCGCTCAGGCCGGCATGTCCATCCCGCTTCACGCCGGCGCCGACAAGTACTTCAAAGAGAAATAAGCCGCGGCGCGACGCTTCGAAACCAATAATCAGCGTGCCGGGGATCGGTTATGCCGATTCCCGGCTTTTTCTGGCAGAACTGGAGCTGCGCTATGTCTAGCCACGTCAAAATCTTCAACGTCCGGACAAGAACACTGCTGGGCATCTCCTGTCTGTTGCTGGCGTTTATCGCCGGGGGGCTGTATCTGTCGATGCGGCTTTGCCTGTTCATAGACACGGACCAGGGGGCGCGACTGATAATCCCTGTCGAGAAGGGCGATTCATTCAGCCTGAAATATACCCACTCCGTCCAAAAAACGCCTGTTACCGAAACCTTCATCATTATCGGCGCCGATGAGCTGGTGCTCGACTCGACCATATACGAGACCTACGGCGTGGGACTTCCCTTCCTGCCCAGCGAGGGACGTTTCCAGCAGCAGGGAGGCAAATTCATCCTCTCCGGCCTGGGACGCAAATTCGGTAAGGTGGCCTTGCACGCCGGGCCGATAGCCGGACAGGTTCTCGAGATCGGAAACCAGACCATTCCCCTATACGCCCTCCACGAGGGCGGGGCGTTCGTCACCATCAGGGCGAAACCTTACTATTACCGTTGGCTTCATACTGACTGATCGATAAATTCCATGAAAGGAGGCGGCCCATTTGGAGAAGAAAACCCTTACCGCCGAAGAAGTTCTGGCAAAATACGACCGGGAATCGGACACTCGGAATATTAAAGGTTTCATGGCCAAAGTCGTAACGGCCATCGCCATCTGTTTCTCCCTGTTCCAGTTGTACACCGCCATCTTCGGGGTTCTGGACGCGGCTCTGCAGCGCGCCATCCATCTCAGCTTCGGCCTCGTCCTGATCTTTCTCCTCTACCCGACTCGGCGCAGTTGGTCCCGGGACAAGGTGCATCCCCTGGACTTCACGCTGTCCATCCTCGGGGGCGCCGCGCCGTTATACATCGTCGTCTTTTACGAGGAGCTCGTCCGGCGGGCTTCAATGCCCACGCCCCTCGACATGGTCATCGGTGTCATCGGCGTCTTAATCGTTTTGGAAGCTGCCCGGCGGGCCGTCGGCTGGCCGATGGTCATCGTAGCCTGCGGCTTCCTCGTCTACGCGTTTACCGGGCCGTACATGCCGAACATCCTGGCCCACAGGGGCGTCGGCGTAGATGAGCTCATCGACCACCTCTTCTACACCACCGAAGGAATCTTCGGCATCCCGCTGGGAGTATCGTCGACTTTCATCTTCCTCTTCATCCTCTTCGGCGCCTACCTGGAAACCACCGGTCTGGGCAAATTCTTCATCGACATCGCCAACGCCGTCGCCGGCTGGGCGAGCGGCGGCCCGGCCAAAGTCGCCGTCCTGTCCAGCGGCCTCATGGGCACCGTATCAGGCAGCTCGGTGGCCAACGTCGTCGGCACCGGCTCCTTCACCATCCCGATGATGAAAAAGCTCGGCTACAGGCCGGAATTCGCCGGCGCGGTAGAAGCGACCGCCTCCACCGGCGGCCAGCTCATGCCGCCCGTCATGGGCGCCGCCGCCTTCCTCATGGCCGAATTTATCGGCATCCCCTACATTCAGGTCGTGGCCGCGGCCGTCGTCCCCGCGCTCCTTTACTACAGCGGCGTGTGGATCGGCGTCCACCTCGAAGCCAAAAAATATGGCCTCAAGGGCATTCCCCGCAGCGAACTGCCGAAGTTCAGCGAACTCCTGGTCGAGCGGGGCCACCTGGCCATCCCGCTCATCGTCATCGTCTATCTTCTTGTCGCCGGCTACACGCCGATGAAGGCCGCCCTGTGGGCCATCATCCTCGCCATCGCCGCCTCCTGCCTGCGGAAATCCACCCGGATCAGCGCCAAAGACATCGTCCTTGGCCTGGAAAAAGGCGCCAAAGGAGTGCTCGGCGTCCTCATCGCCTGCGCCACCGCCGGCATCATCATCGGCGTCGTCACCAAGACCGGCGTCGGCCTGAAGCTCGCCTCCGCCCTGCTCGACCTGGCCGGCGGCAAGCTCCTGCCCGCCATGTTCTTCACCATGATCACCTCACTCATCCTCGGCATGGGCGTTCCCACCACCGCCAACTACGTCATCACCTCCACCATCGCCGCTCCGGCGCTGATGCAAATGGGCGTGCCCGTCCTCGCCGCCCACATGTTCGCCTTCTACTTCGGCATCATCGCCGACGTCACCCCGCCGGTCGCCCTCGCCGCCTTCGCCGGGGCCGGCATTGCCGGCAGCGATCCGATGCGAACAGGCATCAACGCCTCCAAACTCGCCATCGCCGCCTTCGTCGTGCCGTATATCTTCGTATTCAACCCAGTACTGCTGATGATCAACGCCACGGCTGCCACCGTACTGTGGAGCACCTGCACCGCGCTCGTCGGCATGGTCGGCCTGAGTTCAGCGATGATCGGCTACTTCCTCGCCCCCGCAAGCATGCCGATCCGCGTGCTGTTTTTTGCCGGCGGCCTATTGCTGATCGACCCAGGCCTATTTACCGATGCCATTGGGGCCGGCGTGCTGGCGGCGCTCATGGTCTTTCAGTACATCAAACGGCGGAAGCTCGCCGCGAAGAAAGCCGCCGGCGCCGAATAACGCATCTGCCAATGACCTTGGACCACCCGCAGCCGGGCCTTTTGCCAGGCTGCGGGTAACATCCTTATGATGCTGCGATGCAGGAAAAGTATTTTGTATACAATACTCACGGTGCATCTTTGTGTAGAATTTCGACATTTAAGGAATTTTTCCGTAGTCTGGCAGGAAAACCCGGTCAGGCAACGAAAGTAATAATTCTAGAATAAAATACGTTTCAAGTAAGCAGCGTTGCTGAACGTAGCCGGGTAGAAATGCCCGGCTACGGCCGTGCTCCGGGGCGTGTATCCATGAACACAATGTTTTTTGAATACAAAACTCCGAGTACATCATCGTAGCCTTCGGCCGCGGCGCGCCGGAATTTACCAGCCGCAGGCGAGGCAGGCTAACGGTGTCAGGCCGGCGCGGCGTTCCGCCGCTTAATTTCAGGAGGTGTTTACGTGGCACTGGATATCAATCAGAAGTACTGCAAAGGCTGCGGTATCTGCGTGGCCTTCTGCCCGAAAAAAATCCTCGCCCTCGACGACAGAGGCAAGGTGTACGTCACCGAGCCGGACAAATGCATCGCCTGCGGCCAGTGCGAACTGCGCTGTCCGGACTACGCCATCAAAGTCGTCAAAGCCGGGAAGGGGGAGAGCAATGGCTAAAGCGCAGCTCATGCAGGGCAACCAGGCCTGCGCCATAGGGGCGCTGGCCGCCGGGGTAACCTTCTTCGCCGGCTACCCCATCACCCCGAGCACCGAAATCGCCGAACTCCTCGCCGAAATGCTGCCCAAATTCGGCGGCAAATTCATCCAGATGGAAGACGAAATCGCCAGCATGGGGGCCGTCTGCGGCGCCTCGCTCACCGGCGCCAAAGCCATCACCGCCACCAGCGGCCCCGGCTTCTCCCTCAAACAGGAGCTTATCGGCTACGCTGCCATCGCCGAAATCCCCTGCGTCATCGTCAACGTCCAGCGGCTCGGTCCCAGCACCGGCAAACCCACCTCGCCCGCGCAGGGCGACGTCATGCAGGCCCGCTGGGGCAGCCACGGCGACCGCGGCGTCATCGCCCTCAGTCCCACCTCGGTACGCGAATGCTTCGACGTCACCGTCAAAGCCTTCAACTTCGCGGAAAAATTCCGCATGCCCGTAATACTCCTGCTCGACGAAGTCATCGGCCATATGCGCGAACGGGTAGAACTCCCCGAAGCCGGCGAAATCGAAGTCATCGACCGCAAGCGCCCCTCCGGGCCGCCGGAAGAATACCAGGCCTTCAAGCCCGACGCCGACGGCGTCCCGCCCATGGCCGACTTCGGCGAAGGCTACTACTACCACGTCACCGGCCTCGTCCACGGCTACAACGGCCTGCCCGCCTCGGGCGGCGCCACCACCACCGAACTCATCGACCGCCTGCACACCAAAATCGACCGGGCCCGCGACGAAATCACCCTCTACCACGAAGACCTCACCGCCGACGCCGACATCCTCGTCGTCGCCTACGGCGGCACCACACGCGCCGCCATCGCCGCCGTCAAGCAGGCCCGTGCCCAGGGCATCAAGGCCGGCCTCCTCTCCCTCGTCACCATCTGGCCCTTCCCCGGCCACATCGTCGCCCAGGCCGCGGCCAAAGCCAAGACAATCATCGTCCCCGAGCTCAACTACGGCCAGCTCGTCGGCGAGATCGAACGCGTCCTCCCCCGGGAAAAGGTCGTCTCCGTCACCCGCTACGACGGCGAACTCTTCCGGCCGGAAGAAATACTCGCGCCCATCGTCAAGGCAGGAGGTGGCAAATAATGGCCGCAATCGAAAAATATCTCCGCCAGTCCACGCTGCCGCACATCTGGTGCCCCGGCTGCGGCAACGGCATCCTCCTCGCTGCCATCTTGCGGGCCGTCGACAAGCTCGGCCTCGAGCAGCAGAAAACCGTCGTCGTCTCCGGCATCGGCTGCTCCTCGCGCGCCTCGGGCTACATGAACTTCAACACCGTCCACACCGCCCACGGCCGCGCCCTCACCTTCGCCACCGGCATCAAGCTCGCCAAGCCCGAACTCAACGTCATCGTCATCACCGGCGACGGCGACGCCACCGCCATCGGCGGCAACCACTTTATCCACGCGGCCAGGCGCAACCTCAACCTCACCGCCATCGTGGTGAACAACAACATCTACGGCATGACCGGAGGACAGTATTCCCCTACCACACCTTACGGCTCCCGGGCGACCACGGCTCTTTACGGGAATATCGAGCACGCGTTCTCCATCGCGGAACTGGCCGTGATGGCGGGAGCGAGCATGGTTTCCCGCGGTACGGTGTACCACGCCACCCTGCTGGATGAACTGATCCGGAAGGCGATTTTCAAGCGGGGTTTTTCCGTAGTGGAAGTGGTAAGCCACTGCCACACCCAGTTTGGACGCAGAAACAAGATGGGGGACGCGGTGGACATGCTGCGCTGGCAGAAGGAATCCGCCGTCCGGGTGGATAAGGCCGCGGGAATGACGCCCGAGGAACTCAAGGACAGGTTCACCATCGGAATCCTGGTGGACAGGGACCTGCCCGTCTATACCCAGGAATACAACAAGGTGCGTGAGGCTGCCCGGGCCATCCAGAGCGGGCCGGGGGCGTAGTTGGATGTTGGATGTTAGATATTAGATGTTGGATGTTGGATAGTGGATGTTTGGCGGGCGGGGCTTTGTTGATTGTCGCAGATCGGCGGTTCACTGCTTACGTTT
>JARKPR010000030.1 GCA_029975165.1 Selenomonadales bacterium | reverse complement strand
GGACAAAGCAGACACACAGCGCTTAAGCGCTGATGTGGTCGCTAGTTCCGAGCGCAAGCGAGGAACAACATTGTAGCTGACACCAAGCCAATCCAATGTGCAGCACTTTCTTCTGTGATGTTTTGAGGGAGCATACCAACCTGGATGTTCACCTCAGCAGTATCCGGTGGCGATAGCTGTGGGGATCCACCCGTTCCCATACCGAACACGGCAGTTAAGCCCACATACGCCGAAAGTACTTGGCTGGTAACGGCCTGGGAGGATAGGTAGTCGCCGGTTATATACCAAAAACCCCGTTCGGGCAACGAACGGGGGTTTTTGCTGTTTGTCTAGTTTTTGTGTTGGAGTGCTGTTAACCGACCCAGTACCAGTTGACGAAGAGGATGGTGCATAGCGACAAGAGCAAGGCGTTTATGATAATAAGACAGGCAAAGATGGTTTTGGGCATACGAGCGAAGACTACATAGAGGGGAAAAACGACCAACACGAAACGGGAGATGCTGTATAAGGGCAAAAAGGAAGAAGTCGAGAATAAAGGAATGAGGAACCATAACCAGCCGATGATCAGAAAGGAAGCAGGCATTGGCCCGCGCGCAAAAGTGGCGGCGCACAACCCGACAAAGCCGGTCAATACCAAGAAGGTATCAAGGGCGATTCCGGCCTGGGTATTAGGGAGGAGGGCGGCCATATGACCGAGATTGCGGACAAAGTTGTCGCCCGGCCAGCCGAAAGTCCGGCCCCACGCTTGCTGGGAATGGACAAACGCCACCGGGTCGCCGAAGGAAATTGCGTTGTACAGCATAAACCCGGCCAGCGCCGATGGAGCCAACCCAAGGGCGAGTAGCGGCCAGGCCAGGGGATCGCGCGGTTTGCGGCGGACATAGTACTCGTAGGCGAGAGAAAAAACGAGGCAAACTCCTAAATTCCGGGTCAAAGTGGCCAAAGCAGCGCAACTCCCGGCCTGCCACCACTGACCCTGGCGGGCGAAATATACGCAGGTTAAGGAAAATGTTATAAACAACGGCTCGGTATAGATACTGTTGAGAAATACGGCGGTCGGCATCACCGCATAAGCGAGTAGAGCGCGGGAAACCGTCTGGGGCGAGAAATCGAGACTGAGGGCGGCGTGCATCGCTGCAAAACTTAATAAGGCAAAAATATTGCAGACAAGCAGACCGGCAATACCATAGTCCAGGCCAAAAGCCGCAACAACGCGAATCAGGACGACCAGGACAGGAAAAAAGACCACGCTTTGTTCGTCGTAGCCTTGGACGGCGATATAGGTATACCAGTGGGCGTCCCACTTAACGAAGGCCGAGGCCGGTAGCGGCGTTTCAAGATAGTTGTTGATAAAGCCGGCCGGACTGTGCGCAGGCAGTGAAGTTGCCAGCCAAGCGGACAGCAATACAATGGCACAGTGCAGGCTAAAAGGGCGCCAGGCCCCTGCCAGAGAAGCAAAAAAGCGGCCCATAGAATCCTCTTAGATTATTATAAGCTGTCGCCGGCGTACTCGCGGGTGACGACAAGCGCCGGCTGCGACTCGGGCCGCCCCCACGTCCAGCGGTCGTTGGCCACGAAACTCCACCAGGTGGCGAGAATGATGCCGACGAGTTGTCCGGCAATGGGATTCCAGCCGGTGACAAAAAAGGTATGGGCAAAGGCGGCGGTTATCGCGATGCTGAGCGCCGACACAAGGGCGAACTGCAGGAACTGCAACCCCCGCCGCCATAGCGGGGGCCGCTTCTGAATACGCCAGGTGACGATGTCGTTCCAAAGGAAATTGTGGATCATGGCCATGACGGACGCGACCACCGACGCTAACGCCACGTCCAAACCGAAGAGATTAAGCAGGATTGTCAAGCCCAATAAGTTGACGGGCACCCCCACTGCGCCTACCAGGCAAAAAGTGATGAAGCGGGCGTCCTCAGGATTATGTCGCGCCAGACGGACGATATGACGCAAATAATCGTATTGGTCTTTCCAGGTCATTTTCGACTCGCCGTTATCGCGGGCGATAAACGCATAGGGTAGTTCATGGATGGCGTGATAGTCGCCTTTTACCAGGATCTCCATAAGGATCTTCCAGCCGATGGGGTCGAGGTTGGCGGTGGCGATTACGCTACGATGAAGACCGAAAAAACCGCTGGTGCAGTCGGAAATAGCCCGCAGCCGCCTGATCGCCAGGCGGCCGAGCATGCGCGCCGTCCAGGACACCAGTTTGCGAAAAATGTTCAAGCCTCCGTCGGAACCGCCGCTGATGAACCGGCTGGGGATTACCACGTCGGCCAGCGCCAGGCGTTTAAGGATGATCGGCACGAGTTCCGGCGGATGCTGCAGGTCGGCATCCATGACGATGATATAGTTGCCGGCGGACAGTGAAAACCCTTTCACAACTGCGGAGGCCAGGCCCCGTTCCTCCGAACGGTGCAAGAACTTGACGCAGGGATATTGGGCGGCCAGCTGCGCCAAAACGGTCGGAGTGTCGTCCCGGCTGTCGTCGACAAATAAAATTTCGTACGAATAGCCTGCTCCAGCCAATGCCTGAATGATCCTTTCCGCGATCGGCCGGACATTGCCGCGTTCGTTAAAGGTCGGTATGACTATGCTCAAGTCCATGCAAAGCGCATCCTTTCGGCCGCGGGACGGCTTATTTGTAGGGCGTCGGTTCGCTATTAGTATGGACTGTTTCCCCGAATGTACACGCAAGGGCATGTGGCAATTACCGCCAGAGACAGGCGACGCGCAGGGATTACTGCCAAGGCGACGAACAAGTACGGCAAAGGACGGTGAGTGACATGATCATAAACAAAGAAAGCAAACCCCTTATACAGACCGACGACAAGACGAGCCGGCGGGTTCTTGTCTACGGGCCGTCGCTGATGCTGGTCGAATTTCGTTTCCAAAAGGGCGGCGTCGGGAAGATCCATCAGCATGACAGCCACGAACAGGTAGGCTACGTGGCGAAAGGCAGCTTCGAAATCACCGTCGGCGGCGAAAAGAAAATCGCCCGCGAGGGCGACTGCTACTACGCTGACCGCAACGTCCTTCACGGCGTTGTCGCTCTCGAAGAAGACTCGGTGCTGATCGATACCTTCACCCCAATCAGAATAGACTTTCTGCCGCACTAGACGGTACGGCCGCCCTTGCCAGGGGCGGCCTATCTTTATATAATTCTATATTCCGGCTTGACGATTCCGGGAGGGTCGTGGCGGGATAACTCTTCCCCGGTTGTGTCACGTAGTTTCCGTAGGCAACGGGGTTTAGGGCCGATTTCCATCAAATTGCCGGTCTCTTAACAATGGTAGCTACTTTATTACGCCACAGTGATTTACTTGATGTATCGCTAGACCCTTGTCAGAATAGGGGCCTTAAGGTATTTGGAAATTAGATGGTAATGTTTTCTTGACAGCTATTCTGGTAGAAACTATAATCAAATTAAATAAATTAGCAGGCTATATTTTTTATTTGCGGCGTTTCCATTAGAAACGCACAAGCGTTTGCTGCTAGGAGGAATGCCCGTTGGGCGGAATACTCATTAGAGAGTTGATGCGGAGACGGGGCCTCAACATTACCGAGCTTGCCAAATTGGTCGATGTCGAAAGGTCGCACATCTCCAATATCATGGCAGGCCGCAAAAAGCCGTCGATAGACCTCGCTCTCCGGTTGTCGAAGGTCTTGGGAGTTACCGTCAACGAATTTATGCGTAAGGACGGCTACCGGGCGAACACCCGCAGTCCGGATGTTAAGCGATAGATAACCAAAAAGTCGGTCCGGCGAAATGCTCCGGCGATAATTCGGCTGGGGCGTAGTACCAGATAAAAAGTTGAAAGAAAAGCGGTAATTTACTATGGAATTTTTCCTGGCCCTTTGCGGGATTATGATGGTCAATATCGTCCTCAGCGGCGACAATGCGGTAGTAATCGCCATGGCGAGCCGTTGCCTGCCGAAAAAACAGCAGCGTCTGGCCATCCTGTGGGGCAGCGCCGGTGCAATCGGCCTGAGGGTGATTCTGACGGTCGTCGCGGTGACCCTGCTGCAGATCCCGTATCTCCAATTCCTCGGCGGGTTGCTGCTGGTCTGGATTGCCGCCAAGCTGCTTCTGGAGGATGAAAGCTGCGATGATGTGGAAGCCTCTGACTCGCTGTGGGCGGCGGTCAAGACCATCATCATCGCCGACATCATCATGAGCCTTGACAACACCCTCGCCATCGCCGCCATCGCCAAGGGCGACTATCTGTTGCTGATCATTGGCCTGGCGCTCAGTATTCCGCTGATAATATTCGGCAGTCAGATACTGGTGGTCATTATGAACAGGTTTCCGATCATCGTATACATCGGGGCAGGGCTTATCGCCTGGACCGCCGGGGAAATGATAATCCGCGACCAAAAAATCGGCCATTATTTCACCGCCCATACGCCTGAGTGGCTGATCCCCCTTGCAATCACCGCCGGCGTCATCGCCCTCGGCGTCCGGCAGAAAAAGTTCCGCAAGCGTGATACTGAGCAAGAGGACCATAAAGAGGAGCATAAATCCGAAAAGGCAAACTAAGGGGAGAAAAGTTCGGCAAACGCCGCCGGACTATCGGCTGGTTCCTCGGTCCCGTTCTCGGACTACTGGCCTTCCTCACCCCCATCGCCGGCCTCAAGCCGGAAGACCACATCCTCGCGGCCCTCATGACCCTCGTCGCCACCTGGTGGATATGCGAACCCGTCCCCATCCCCGCCGCCTCGCTCATTGGCCCGGTGCTGGCAGTTCTCTTCGGCGGCGGCCTGGCGCTCATCACCTCCCGCTGGCGATCTACCTCGTCACGGCAGTAGTATAACGGCTACAGAACCATACAGCCCCCACCGGAAACCGGCCTGGCGCAAGCCAGGCCGGTTTCCGGTGGGGGCAAAAAAATGACCGCTTGCGCGGTCATGATAGGGTAGTACCACCTACGGCGGATGTCTACCCTATGTGGGGAGCGTGTTATGGCGCCGCCGGCGGTTCTGCCTGCAAAGTATTTTCGCCGTCGGACAGCGACAGAGGCAGGCAGGAGAACGTACCGGCCACTGAGAAAACAATACATGGCGTATTCTAATTTTCCTAGCGTCGCAGGGCCTGCATGCAGGCATCGCCATTATATTTATCGCAAGAAACATGCCAGTTCATCGCTATTGGCGAGACAAAGGCCCTTTTGGCGGACGATATTTGTCTGTAGGCAAATTTGCTCATAAGTCGTAAGCTAAACGGATCGTGCTGCTGAAGCCTAGTGTTAATACCGTGTATGCGCTTTTGCATAATAAATAGGCAATAACGCATACAAAAGAGGTGGCGAACTTGGCGGCCTTTGAGGCGGAGAAGGAAAAGAAGCTTTTATGGCAGGTTATCGATTCCTCGTACGATGGGATATTCCTCACCGACGGAGAAGGCGGCATCCTTTACGGCAACGACGCCTTCCTGAGAATATCCGGGCTGCAATGGGACGCTATCAAGGGGAAAAAATTGAACGACCTCATCGCCGCCGGCGCAATCCCCGACGCCTGCTCGCTGGACGTCATCCGCACCCACAAGCCGACGACCAAGGTGATCGACTACCCGCGCGGGGTATCGGCGCTGGTCACTAGCATCCCGGTCTTCGGCGAAGACGGCCGCCTGCTGCGGGTATTCTCCAACGTCCGCAACATCGCCGAACTCGTCAGCATCAGGGAACAACTCAAGTCAGGCGCCGACCTCGACGAGGAATACCGTCGCCTTCTCTGGCAGGCGGAGAGGCCGGGCCGCGAAAATAACTTCATCGTCGTCAGCCCGGTGATGGAACATATCTTCCGGCTGGCGATCAAGGTCGCCCAGGTAGCCTCGCCGGTGCTCATCCAAGGGGAATCGGGAGTAGGCAAAGATGTGCTGGCGCGGTTCATCCACGACAACGGAGTGGCAACCGAAAAGAGGCCGTTCGTCCAGATCAACTGCAGCGCCATCCCCGAAACGCTGCTCGAATCCGAGCTCTTCGGCTATGAGGCCGGGGCGTTCACCGGGGCGTCGAAAAGGGGCAAGACCGGCCTGATCGAAGTCGCCAACAACGGCACCCTCTTCCTCGACGAGATTGGCGAAATGCCTCTGCCGCTGCAGGTCAAGCTGCTCGACGTCCTGCAGACCAACAAGATGTACCGTCTCGGCGGCACCAAGACGGTCGAGACGAAAGTCCGCATTATCGCCGCCACCAATACCGACCTCGAAAAGATGATTGCCGAGGGGCGTTTCCGCCGCGACTTGTATTATCGCCTCAACGTCATCCCCATTCACATCCCCGCCCTGCGCGAGCGTCGCGAGGACCTGGTGCCGCTCATCCTGCACTTCCTTGAACAGAACAACCGCAAATACAACATGAAGCGCAAGATCTCGCCGCAGGTCATCGACATCCTTACCAATTATGGCTGGCCAGGGAACGTGCGCGAGTTGCGTAACATCGTCGAGCATATGGTCGTACTGGCCGAAGGCGACGTCATCGACGAGCAATGCGTGCCCACCAGCATAGCGCGGGGAGCAGGCAAACAGCTTTACATCGACACGCCCGACTACTTTTCCTCCTTCAACCTGCGGGAAATAAACGACGCTGTCGAAAAGGCGGTCATCGGCAAGGCCCTGGCCGCCTTCGGGACGCTGCGCAGCACCGCCGCCCATCTGGGGATCGATCTTTCGACTCTCGTGCGGAAAAAACGGAAATACAAACTGTAGACGAGAGCCCGAGGTTCTGGAAGAGTGAAGGCTTGGGTTTCCTGCTTAAGCGGCTGTTTCGCCGCTAAAGCCAACAATTGACACCGGTACGACCCCCGCGGTAAAATGAAAATGACTTTTACAATGTGGCAATGGAGGCCCGCGCTGGAGCAGCACCGGTGCGTACAGACAAACAAGGGAGTGGTTACAATGGAAATCAGGGAAGCAGTGGTGGTGAGCGGCGCCAGAACGCCGACAGGAATTTTCGGCGGCGCGCTCAGCGAAATCAGTGCCCCCCAACTGGGGGCCGTCGTCGTCAAAGAGGCGCTCCGCCGGGCCGGCATCGGCGGCGCAATGGTCGACGAAGTAATCGTCGGCACCCACTTCCAGGCCGGTATCAGGGCCAACGCCGCGCGCCAGGCGGCCATCGGCGCCGGCCTGCCGGTCGAAGTCCCGGCCTGGACGCCCAACAAGAACTGCGGCACCGGCCTCAAGGCCGTGAACCTCGCCGCCCAGATGATCATGCTCGGCGAAGCCGACATCGTCGTGGCCGGCGGTTGCGAAACGATGAGCCGTATCCCCTACCTGATCGAAAAGCACCGCTTCGGCGCCAGGATGGGCAATGGACAGCTGCTCGACTCGATGATGTATGACGGCCTCATCGATCCGTTCATGGATTCCCACATGGGCATCACCGCCGAGAATGTCGCCGCCCAATGCGGTATATCTCGCCAGATGCAGGACGAGTTCGCCCTCGCCAGCCACCAGAAAGCGGCCGCCGCGCGCCAGGCCGGCAAGTTCGGCGCCGAGATCGTCGCCGTGGAAGTAAAGCGGCGTAAAGAATCCGTCCTGTTCGACGCCGATGAGACTATCCGCGCCGACCTCACCCTCGATCAACTGACGAAAATGAAGCCGGCCTTCAAGGACGGCGGCACGGTAACGGCTGGCAACGCCTCCGGCATCAACGACGGGGCGGCGGCGGTCGTCATCATGTCCCGGGACAAAGCCCGCGAGCTCGGCATAAAACCGCTCGTCGCCCTGCGCGCCTTCGCCGCCGCCGGCGTCGACCCGGCCATCATGGGCTACGGTCCGGTACCGGCCGTCCGTAAGCTGCTTGCCAAAACCGGTCTGCGCAAGGAGGCCATCGACCTGTTCGAGCTGAACGAAGCCTTCGCCGCCCAGGCGGCCGCCTGCGTCCAGGACCTCGAACTCGACCCCGGGCGGGTCAACGTCAACGGCGGCGCCCTCGCCCTCGGGCACCCCGTCGGCTGCACGGGGGCGCGGCTGCTCGTCACCCTGATGCACGAGCTCGGCCGGCGCGGCGCCAGGTATGGCGTCATCAGCCTCTGCATCGGCGGCGGCCAGGGCATCGCCACCCTGGTGGAAAACTGCCGGTAACCTTACGGTTATCCTAATCGTGAGAGAGAAGAGGGTGCAAAGATGGAAGTAAAGCGGATTTTCATCGCCGGCGCCGGCCAGATGGGCTCGGGGATAGCCCAGGTCGCACTCCAGGCGGGGTATGGCGTACTCCTATACGACGCGCGGGAGGAATCCACCCGCAGGTCAGCCGACAAGATTGCCGCCAGCCTGCAGAAAAACGTCGAAAAGGGCCGTCTGACCGCGGCCGGCAAAGACGACTGCCTCAACCGCCTCACGGTTGCGGCCGCCTTGGAAACCGCTGCCGAAGCCGACCTCGTCATCGAGGCCATCTACGAGGACACCGCCGCCAAAAAACAGCTCCACGGCCGGCTGGATACCATTTGCGGCCCCGCGACCGTCTTCGCCAGCAACACCTCGTCGATCTCCATCACCGAACTGGCCGCGGGCACCAACCGGCCGGAGAAGTTCATCGGCATGCACTTCTTCAACCCGGTGCCGGTCATGAAGCTGCTGGAGATAACCAGGGGTCTGCGCACCGCCGCGGAAACGCTGCAATTCGCCCAGGCGGTCGGCGAAAAGATGGGCAAGGTCACCGTCGTCGCCAAGGACGTGCCCGGCTTCGTCGTCAACCGCATTCTCGACCCGATGCTCAACGAGGCCATCGGCATGCTCGACGAAGGCGTGGCCACTGTCGAAGATATCGACAAGGCGATGGTCAACGGCTGCAACCATCCGCTCGGTCCGCTGGCCCTCACCGACCTGATCGGCCTCGACGTGCTCCTGGCGGTCATGGAAGTCCTCTACCGCGAATACGGCGACCCCAAATACCGCCCCGCCCCCCTGCTGAGGAAAATGGTGCGGGCCGGCTACCTGGGGCGGAAAACCGGCCGCGGCTTCTATCAATACTGAAAGGCGGGGTAAACGTGACATACGGGACCAACGTAACGCTGGCCGGCGAAGAAGGGCTGGCGATAATCACCGTCAATCGGCCCCAGGCCATGAACGCCCTCAACACCGAAACCCTGAACGAGCTCAAGGCCGCCGTCCTGGCCGCCGAGCAGGACCCGGCGGTCCGCGTCCTCATCATCACCGGCGCCGGCCCCAAGGCGTTCGTCGCCGGGGCGGACATCGCCCAGATGCGCAGCCTCAGCCCCCTCGAAGGGCGGACGTTCACCATGCTCGGGCAGGAAGTGTTCGCGGTAATCGAAAACCTCTCCAAACCGGTCATCGCCGCCGTGAACGGTTTCGCTCTCGGCGGCGGCTGCGAACTGGCCATGGCCTGCGATATCCGCGTCGCCGCCACCACCGCCAAATTCGGCCAGCCGGAGGTCAACCTCGGCATCATCCCCGGCTTCGGCGGCACCCAGCGCCTCCCCCGGCTTATCGGCCGCGGCCGGGCCAAATACTACATCCTCACCGGCCAGATGATCGCCGCCCAGGAAGCGTACGAACTCGGCCTGGCCGACAAAGTGGTCGATCCGGCCGCGCTGCTCGATACCTGCCGTGAAATCGCCAAAATGATCGCCGCCAAAGCGCCGGTGGCGGTAATGATGGCCAAACGGGCCATCGACCGCGGGCTGGACATGGACCTCGCCGCGGGCGTGGCCTACGAGGCCGAGGCATACACCACCAGCTTCGCCACCGCCGACCGCGTCGAAGGCATGTCCGCCTTCCTCGAAAAGCGCCCCGCCAAGTTTTCCGGCCAATGATTGGCCGGCAATGCCCAGCATGAGGTGACACATGAACACACTCCGCAGAATCATGGACAGCAAATTCTACGTACAGTCGATCGCCCGCGCGTTCACCATCCTCGACGAGGTGAGCAAAGCGAACGACCACGGCCTCAGTCTCAGTGAAATCGCCGACAAGATCGGCCTGCCCATCAGCACCGTTTACCGCATCGTCCAGAACCTGATCGCCTGGCAGTACCTGGCCGAAAAGGACAACGGCAACTACACCCTCGGCTTCACCTACCTCACCTTCGGCAACATCGTCAAACGCGACCTCGTCCTGACCGACTACGCCCGCAAATACATGGAGGAACTCAACCAGAAGACCAAAGAGACCATCTACCTCGCCATCCTCGACAAGATGGCCGGCGACATCATCTACATCGACAAGCTCGAAAGCCTCCGCAACATCAAACTGGCCGCCGGCGTGGGCAGCCACAACTACATCCACTCCACCGCCAACGGCAAATGCCTTGTATCCAAACTGGGCAACGACAAGTTGCGGGAGATCCTCAGCGTCAAAGGGCTGCCGCGGCTGTCGGACAACACCATCACCGACTTTGCCGCGTTCGCGGCGGAAATAAAGAAAGTCCGCGAAAGCGGCTACGCTGTCGACGACATCGAAAACGAGCCAGGCGTCCGTTGCGTGGCCGCGCCGATCTACGACTACACCGGCAGCGTCGTCGCCGCCCTCAGCATCTCCGGCGTCGAAGCCAACATGGACCTGGACGTCATCGCCGGCGAGTACAGCCGGCTCGTCAAGGAAGCGGCCCTCGGCATCTCCCGCCAGATGGGCTACGACGGCGGAACGCGGTAGCGCAAAATTAATCGGGCTGTATTTGTGTAATTAAGATGTATACTGGAATAACTCACATTACACCTAAATACTTTAACGTGTAATACGTGTAATTAGAAAAAGATGACGCATGTTTTCCCGGACCTGGTTAGAAAACATCAGGTTTTCAGATTTAGAGTTTTACATGTTAAACACTATGAAAACCGACTGAGAGGATAGAAATAGAAGGAGCTTATGAACCCCTTGATTGTAAGCGTTCATAAGCTCCTTCTTTATATTAGACCCTGAATTTACTTTATACTGGAAAGGCGGAGGTAATCACACGATAAACGGAGTGATAATAAAAATTGTTGGCTTGAATGCCGAATGCTGAAGGAGAAGAACGTGGAAAGCCGTATGCGGGAAAACCGTACGTATGGTTTGGTGAGAGGAGGGTGGAGTCTTTTTACCCTCCTGCGCTCCGAGCAGGAGAAAAAACGGCGGCAAGGAAATAAGCCTTTCAGGGAAAAACGGCCCGAATGCGGTCGCGTAAGGAGAATAAGACGATGGACGTGCTGAAAGCTATCAACCAGGCGATTCCGGGACTATCGAAGGGCCAGAAGGTAGTGGCTTACTACATCCTGGAGAACTGGCAGGCTGTCGCCTACAAATCCGCGCGGACTTTGGCCGAAGAGCTGTCGGTCAGCCAATCGACCATTATCCGCACGGCCTACGAGCTGGGTTTCAACGGCTTTCCCGCGTTGCAGGATGCGTTGCAGGGAGTTATTAGCGAAAAGGTTTCCATCCGTTCACAGCTCGACCTGGCAACAACGGAGGAGAAAAAGCAAGGGCCGGTAATCGACGAAATTTCCAAAGTGCTTCGCCTCCACGAAGCCAATCTGCAGAAGACCTTCCATCAGCTCGACGCAGAGATAGTAAGCCGGGTAGCGTCGATTTTATTGAAAGCGGACCGGGTTGCCATCCTCGGCATGCGTTCTTCCGCCGCCGTTGCCCATTGTCTCGGCTTCAACCTCAGTTTTGTCCGGGGTAACGTGCAGGTTTTTGACAGCGACTATATGCTCCTGGAATATATCGCCTCCATGACCCCGTCCGATGCCTTGGTCGTTGCCAGTTTCTCGCGGTATACTTTGGCCGCGGTCGAAAGCGCCAGAGCGGCCAAACAAAGAAATTGCACAGTGATTGCGATTACCGATAATATGACTTCGCCCCTGATTGCGCTCGCTGACGAATCCTTCACCGTGTCGACAACTTCCCGGCATATAAACCATTCCTTTATGGCGGCTATTGCCGTCGTCGACGCCATCCTTACACTAATAACGCGCGCCGGGCAGCGGGAAGCACGGAAAAAACTGACCGGGATCGAAGAACAGGTCGACAAGCTGAAAATTTTTTTCAACCAATAATTTTAACAAGCAGGATTTCCAGATTTATCAGAGAAAACTGTTTACTGACGCATGTGAGTTAAAAAAAAATAAAAATGCAATTTATGCGTCAAAAATTGTGAGGAGGACTCGCAAAGAGGAATGAATATCACCGTTTGTGGCTGCGGCAACGGCGCGCATGCCTGTGCTGCCCTGCTATGCAGGAAAGGGCACACCGTCAATATCTTTAGTCCTCTGTCTAGGGAAGTCGAACAGTTCAAGGCCAATTACGAACAAAACGGCGGCCTGACGCTGCAGCTCGGCGACGGCCTGCTGGCAAAAGCCGGCGGCACCTTCGGCACTTATGACCAAAACCGGAAACTGAAGCTTAACCTGATAACAGATAACCCGAAAGAAGTGATACCTGCTTCGTCGCTGATAATTGTTATCGTGCCGGCCTTTGCCCATAGAAACATTTTGGCGTGCATAAAGGAATACGTCCCGGAAAGCAGCAGGATTGTCATCCTCCCCAGCAGGGGAGGACTGGAATTTGAAGCAGGCACGATAATGCCCAAGGCCCGGGTCATTGCCTTTCAGACCTTGCCGTGGGCATGCAGGACCAGAATGTTCGGCTGCGAAATCAATGTCAGCGGTCTCAAAAACAAGATCCAAGCGGCGTCCATTCCTGCAGATATGCCGCAGGCTTATTTTGCCGAACTGGAAGAGTTGTTCGATATTGAAATCGAACGGCTGAAAAGCATCCTGACATTAACCTTGGCCAATATCGGGCAGATATTTCATCCCGGCATAATGTACGGCCTGTTAAGGCACAACCCGTCCGCAACCTTCACCGAGGCGGACATCCCGCTGTTCTACGAAAGCGTAGACGAAGAGATCGCCGCCATACTGGCGGCCATGTCGGACGAAATTCGTACGGTGGCCCGCGAACTGAGCAAAGTTAACACCGATGTGGAGAGCGACAAAGTGCTGCATATTAGCGACTGGCTGCGGGTCTCCTATGAAGGGCTCATTGCCGACACGTCCTCGCTGCACAACATGTTCCGCACCAATGCGGCGTACAAGGGGATAAAAACGCCGACGGTAAAACTGGCCGACAATTTGTATGCGCCGGATTTCGGCGCCCGGTACATAGTTGAAGACATACCGTTCGGGCTGCTGGTGACGAGATCGATCGCCGGCATGCTGTCGGTGGGCACGCCGGTGATCGACGAGGTTTTAAGCAGCATCGGCCGCTGGACGGATAACGACTATTGCGAAAAGCTCAAAGCGGTCAAGAGCCTGGCTCCCGTATCGCGGCTGCCGGAATTCTACGGTGTTAATTCAAGTCAGCAGTTGTGCGGATTATAAAGATAAACAGGGAGGGTGTGTGTTTCATGAAGCGGTTCCATCTTATCGTCAGTTGTTTTCTGATCGTTGCCTTCTTACTTACAGGCTGCGGCGGCAACAAACCGGCGGCCGACAAAGCCCCCGGTGGGAAAAAGGATAGCCTGAATTTCGCCATCCTTGCCGAATCCAAGGAACTCGATCCCCAGAAATCCTCGGACACTTTGACCTATGTTCTTCTCCTGCAGGTCTTCGATACCCTGATTAAACAGCGGCCTGACGGCTCATTGGTCCCCGGTCTGGCGGAAAAATGGAACATTTCCCCGGACGGCAAAGAGGTAACCTTCACGATCAGAAAAGGCGTGAAATTCCACAACGGCGATATCCTGACGACCAAAGACGTCGCCTATACGCTCAACCGGGCCATCAAATCGGCCTACACCAGCAAATTCACCAGCGTCATGCAGTCGGCGGAAGCGGTGGACGACACCACCGTCAAGCTGAAGCTGAAGCATGCTTACGGGCCAATTTTGTTCTGCGTGGCCAACCCCAGCCTGGCAATCGTCAGCCAGAAAGCCGTCGAAGCGGCGGGCGACAATTTCGGGAAAAACCCTGTTGGCACCGGCCCGTACAAATTCGTTAAATGGGTCAGTGGCGAAAAGATCGACTTCACGCGGTTTGACGACTACTACCGCGGCCCGGCCAAGATCAAGGACGTCGCCTTCAGATTCATAACTGACGCCACCACTGCGGCCATCGCCCTCGAAAAAGGCGAAATCGATGTGCTCCACAACCCGTCAAAGAGCGACCGCAAAGCCCAGATGGATAACAAAAACCTCCAATATCACGAGATTGAATCCGCCTATTATTACCATATTTCTATGAACAACAAGACCGGGCCGTTCGCCGACAAGCGGGTCAGGCAGGCTGTCAGCTACGCCATCGACCGGCAGAACATCGTCCTCGGCGGCCTGGACGGCATCGGCGCGCCGGACGAAGCCCCAATGCCTCCGTCGGCATTCGGCTATCCGAAAGACTTTAAGAACAACCCCTACGATCCCGAAAAAGCCAAAAAGCTGTTGGCCGAAGCCGGCTACCCCAACGGTCTGACCGTCAAATTTAAAATCAACCAGGCGGCCATGTACGCAAAGCCGGCGGAAGTCATCCAGGAGCAGCTGCGCAAAGTCGGTATCAACGCCGAGCTGGAGCTCATGGAGCGGGCCACCTATCTTGAGGAAGTCACGAAAAAGTTCAATTACGACATCAGCCTGTACGTCATAACTGCCCTACTGCCTGACGCCGACTACGTATGCTACACGCGCCTGCACAGTTCCATGCTGGGCAACGGCAACAACTTTACGGAGACGAACATTCCCAGGCTGGACGCTGCCCTGGATAAAGGCAGAACCTCGCAGAGCAAGGACGAAAGATACGCCGCCTACCGGGAAGTGAGCGAGATCGTCAAGGAGGAAGCGCCGATCATACCGGTGATGACCGCCAAATTCGCCATCGTCGCCAATAAAGCTATCAAGGGCGTATCCTCGAGCACGGTCGACCTGCACGAAGTATACGACTATTCCTGGGAATAAACGGCCAACAACAACGACGGTAAAGCCTGTCGGTCATCGGTGGCAGGCTTTACCTTTCCCCTCCGGACCAGCCGACGAAAAGTCAGTCGTTATGTATAGGAGACTGCGATGTTAAGATACATTGCGAAAAGAATATTGATGATGATCCCGGTCATCCTCGGGATATCATTGATCGTATTTTCCATAATTGAACTGTCGCCCGGCGACCCGGTCAGTCTGATGCTTGGCGACGGGGCCTCGGCGCAGGCGGTCGCCGAACTGCGCGAGCAGATGGGGCTCAACGACAACTTTTTCGTCCGCTACGCACGATACATCGGGCACGCCGTCACCGGGGACTTCGGCATATCCTACCGCAATAAGGTGCAGGTTGTCAACGAAATCGCCTCGCGCTTCCCCACGACACTGACGCTCACCTTCTGGGGCGTGGCCATTTCCGTCCTCATTGGCATCCCGGTGGGGGTGATATCGGCGATTAGGCAATACACTTTCATCGACGCGGCCAGTCTGTTCAGCGCCCTCATCCTCACCTCGATGCCGGCCTTTTGGCTGGGCTTGCTGCTCATCCTGCTGTTCTCCCTGAAGCTGGGCCTGCTGCCGGCCACCGGCGTAGCGACGATGCAGCACTTCCTCATGCCGTCCGTGACCCTGGCGGCGGCCTCCATGGCCACCATCATCAGGATGACCCGCTCGACCATGCTCGAGGTCATCAGGCAGGACTACATCAGGACCGCCAAGGCCAAAGGCGCCAGCGCCTTTAGGATCGTTTACAAGCACGCCTTGCGCAACGCTTTGCTGCCGGTCGTAACCGTCATCGGCCTCAACTTCGGCACCCAGCTCGGCGGCGCCATCGTCATCGAGAGTGTCTTCGCCATGCCGGGCATCGGCACCCTCATGGTGGCGGCCGTGCGCACAAAAGACACGCCGATCGTTATGGCGGCGGTGTTGTTCGTCGCCTTGCTGGCCAGCATAACCAACCTGATCGTCGACGTCCTGTACGCTTACATCGACCCCAGGCTCAAATCCCAATTCGTAAAAAAATAAGCAGGCGGGCAATATGACGGAACAACAGCGAAAAAAAACGGCTTACAAGAAAAAAAGCCAGCTCATGTCGATCTGGCATCGCTTCAAGAAGAACAAACTGGCCTTGTTCGGGCTGGTTGTCTTCGCCATCATGCTTTTCATCGCCATCTTCGCCGACTTCATCGTCGACTACGAGCGCGACGCCATATCGCAGCACATGACAAAGCGGTTCATGTCTCCGAGTGCGGAGCATATCTTCGGCACCGACGGCTTCGGCCGCGACATGTTCGCGAGGATCATCTTCGGGGCAAGGATATCGATCTTCGTCGGCGTAGTCACCATCGCCCTGGCCCTGGCCGTGGGCGCGGTCATCGGCGCCTCGGCGGGGTATTACGGCGGGTACATCGACGAAACCCTCATGCGGATCATGGACGTATTCCTGGCCATCCCGCAGATGATCCTCGCCATCGCCATCGTCGCCGCTCTCGGCACGGGCATGGTCAACATCCTCATAGCCCTTACCGTCGCCCAGGTGCCCAAATTCGCCCGCATCGTCCGCGCCTCCATCCTGACGGTGAAAACCCAGGACTTCATCGAGGCGGCCAAGGCGTGCGGCACGTCGGACAGCCGCATAATCGCCAGGCACATCATCCCTAACGCCATCGGCCCGATCGTCGTCCAGGCCACGCTCAACGTGGCTACGACCATCCTCGTCATTGCCGCTCTGAGCTTCGTCGGCCTGGGCATCCAGCCGCCCACCCCCGAATGGGGCTCGATGATGGCCGACGCCAAAAGCCAGATGCGCTACCATGAATACCTCATCATCATCCCCGGGTTGTTCATCGCCTTCACCGTCATGGCCCTTAACCTCATGGGCGACGGGCTGCGGGACGCGCTCGACCCGCGGCTGAAAAACTGACACGGCTGCGGACGCAAGGGGAGGGTAAGCATGACCGAGAAGCTGTTGGAGATAAAAGACCTGAGCGTTATCTATAAAACCGACGAAGAAACGGTATATGCCGTCAACGATTTGAATTTAACCCTCAACAAAGGCGAAACGCTGGGGCTGGTCGGCGAAACCGGCGCCGGGAAAACCACTACCGCCCTGAGCATAATGCGGCTGCTGCCCGACCGCACCGGCCGGATCACCCGCGGCTGCATCACCCTCGGCGACCTCGATATAACCCGGGCCAGCGAGGCCGACATGCGGCTTATCAGAGGCAACGGCATATCGATGGTCTTCCAGGACCCGATGACCAGCCTCAACCCCATCTTGACCGTGGGCGAGCAGATCGCCGAAGTCCTCCAGCTCCACCGCCTCGACATGAGTCCGGAGCAAAAGGAAAAACGGGTGGACGAAATACTGGAAATGGTCGGCCTGCCGGCCGACAGGAAGCATGAATACCCTCACCAGTTTTCCGGCGGGATGAAACAAAGAGTCGTCATTGCCATAGCCTTGGCCTGCGAACCGCAGCTCATCCTGGCCGACGAGCCCACCACCGCCCTGGACGTAACCATCCAGGCCCAGATCCTCAAACTGATGAAAGAACTCAAGCAGCGCCTTAACACCGCGATGCTCTTCATCACCCACGACCTGGGGGTCGTGGCCCAGATCTGCGACCGGGTGGCCATTATGTACGCGGGCGAAATCATCGAGATCGGGACAACCGACAACATATTCGAAGGTAAGAAGCACCACCCGTATACTGTCGGCCTTTTCGGCTCGATACCCGATATGACCAAAGCCACCAGAAGGCTCAACCCCATTGAAGGGCTCATGCCCGACCCCACCGCGCCGCTCGGCGGCTGCAAGTTCCACCCGCGCTGTCCGCAATGCATGGAGATATGCAAGACCGCAAAGCCGCTAAACATAATCGACGGTACACATGCTATCGGATGCCACTTATTTGCCGGCGGTGCGGGCCACGACGCCCGGATAAATCTTGAATCGACGGGTGGAGCTGAATGAGCGTGCCATTGATTGAAACCAAAGGGCTGAAAAAATACTTCAAAACGCCGAAAGGTGATCTTCACGCCGTTGACGACGTGAACCTGAAGATAGAAAAGGGCAAAACCCTCGGCGTCGTCGGCGAATCGGGCTGCGGGAAATCGACCCTAGGCAGGACGATTCTCCGGCTGGTCGAGCCTACCGCCGGGGAAGTGCTGTACAACGGCAAAAACATCCTCGACTACGGAAAAAAGCAGATGCTCGAGGTCCGCAAAGATTTGCAGATAATATTCCAGGACCCCTATTCGTCGCTCAATCCCCGGCTGACGGTCAGCGAGATAATCGCCGAGCCGATAAAAGTGTGCCGCACGATAACCGACAAGGCGGCGCTGGACGACAAGGTCTACGAGCTCATGGAAACGGTCGGCCTTGCCGAACGGCTGGTGAACTCCTACCCCCACGAACTGGACGGCGGCAGGCGGCAGCGCATCGGCGTCGCCAGGGCCCTGGCCCTCGGCCCCCAATTCATCGTCTGCGACGAACCGGTTTCCGCCCTTGATGTATCCATCCAGGCGCAAATCCTCAATCTTATGATGGACCTGCAGGATGACCGCGGCCTCACCTACATGTTCATAACCCACGACCTGAGCGTGGTCAAACATATCAGCCAGGAAATAGTGGTCATGTACCTTGGTCAATGCGTAGAAAGGGCATCTTCGGAAGAACTGTTCCGAAAACCGCTCCATCCATATACGCAGGCCCTGCTGGACGCCGTCCCCGTGCCGAACCTGCGGCACAAACAACAACTGACGGGAATAATCAAAGGCGAGATAACCAGCCCTATAAACCCGAAACCCGGTTGCCGCTTCGCCGCCAGGTGCCCCAAAGTCACCGCTTCCTGTACAAAAGAAGACATTCAACTGCGCGAAATAGCCGGCGGCCATTACGTCGCCTGCGCATTATATTGAATGAAAAACATAACGATAAACCGTTTGGTTAATGAGTATTTACTATGGTAGTATGTGTTTTTGCGTCGAGGGTGTAGTTTGGCCGCAAAGACAACACAACCCTTGAAGCCCTGTAGAATAAGGCTTTAAGGGTTGCGGGAAAAGATGGTATATATTTCCCTCGACAGGGTTGGAAAGCATTAAGTTTTGAAGTTGCCGTTCACTTATTAAACACTATGAGAACCAACTCGAAAGGATGGAAGCGTATTCTGCCACCGGCGCGGATACGCTTCTTTTCGGTTGTACTAAGGTGAAAGCCGGAAATCTGCCCGATAGTTTGTATTTTACACCGGGCCCGCAAGGCAATTTTCCTATTCTTTTGGCAGTGCTCTCCCTAGTGCGTTATTTTTTTCGCCTGGAGGAGTTTGCTGTTTTTCGCCAAGGAAGGAAGACGGGTCGTCTGCTTGTGCCATCTCCCCTATCTCTTTTTCGCCAATACCGTCCGGGCGGCGGAAGCGACATCCTCGGCTGTGAGCCGGAAGCGTTCCATCAAGTAGTCCAGCTTGCCCACCTCGCCGAACGTGTCTTTGACACCAACCCTCTGCAATGGTACGGGGCAATTCTCGCTCAGCGTCTCGGCCACCGCACTGCCGAGACCGCCGATTATGCTGTGATTCTCCGCCGTAACCACGGCCCCGGTGGCTTTCGCATGGGCGGTAACGGCGTCGGCGTCGAGAGGTTTAATTGTATGGATATTGACGACTCTGGCGCTTACGCCTTCCTTTTCAAGTATCTGTGCCGCCTGTAGCGACTTGTGTACCATTAGGCCGCTGGCGAAAATGACGACGTCCTTGCCGTCTTTCACTGTATCGGCCCGTCCCAGTTTAAAGTCGTAAGATTCCTCGAAAATCGGCTCGGCCTGCCGCCTGAACAGCCTTATGTAGACAGGCCCGTAATGCTCGACGATCTGGGGCATAGCTTTTTTGAGCTGAACGGCGTCAACCGGTTCGAACACCGTCATCGTGGGGATATTCCTCATAATTCCGATATCCTCAAAAGCCATATGGGTACCGCCGTTTAATTCGGCGGCAACTCCGGGGTCCAAGCCGCCGATCTTTACGTTGAGCTGGGCATAGGCCACCGAAACCGCAATTTGGTCATAACAGCGACGGCTAGCGAATGTGCAAAAGGAATGGGCGAACGGAATCTTGCCATAGGCCGAGAGGCCCGCCGCCACACCGATCATGTTCGCTTCCGCCACACCGACGTCGATTGTCCGCCTGGGGAATTTATCCTTGAAAGGCATTGTCCCTGCGGCCCGCATCAAGTCCGCCTCAATAAGAACGATCCTGTCGTCGTGTTCCGCCAGATCTATCAGACAGTCGCAATATACGGCCTTCAAATCTTTTGCTTCCAGCATCGTGTTCACCTCCGCCATACCAGGCTAATTAAGTTCGGCACAAGCTCTCTTCACATTTTCTGCGGTAACAGGCATGTTGTGGCTCGTAAGCATGCCTTCAGCAAATGAGCAGCCTTTTCCCTTTATCGTATTCAGAATAATCATCGACGGCTGACCTTCCACCCGCTTCGCCGTTTCAATGGCAGTGTCGATTGCCGTGTAGTCGTGCCCGTCCACCGATTGCACGTGCCAGCCGAAAGCCTCCCACCTTTTGTCAAGCGGCTTAAGGGAAACAACATCATCGGTCAAGCCGTCAATCTGCATTTTATTATCATCGGTAAATACTATCAGGTTATCGAGCTTATACTGACTGGCCAGCATGGCGGCTTCCCAAATTTGCCCCTCTTGGCTTTCACCGTCGCCGATAACGCAATACACGCGAAAGTCCTTCCGGTCGATCTGCCCGCCGATGGCCATCCCAACCGCCGCCGACAGCCCTTGACCCAGAGAACCGGCCGTCATATCAATGCCGACAGTCTTATTCATGTCGCAATGGCTGGGTAGATTTGTCCCCGGCTGGTTTAAAGTTGTGAGCTCTTTGCGGTCGAAGTAACCTCTCATCGCAAGCACGGAATACAACGCGGGTCCGGCATGCCCTTTGGAAAGGACGAATCGGTCACGATCCGGCCACCGGGGATTTTTGCTGTCAATCCGCATATGGCGAAAGTACAGCATAACCAATATATCAATTATCGAGCATGAGCCGCCGACATGGCCTACACCGACATGCCCGATCATCTCTATCGTCAATCTTCTGGCCTCGTTAGCGTATTGCTTAAAGGCCGCCAACTCCTTCTGCGTCATCCTTCGTTCACCCCTGCCTTGATTTTGTCATTTCCGGAAAGCCCGGCTTTCCGCATCAGCCCGAAAAGATTACCAAGCGTCAAGGCCTACCAGCAGGTATAGCCGCCATCAATAACAAGCGTGTGCCCGGTTATGAAACTGGCCGCCGGCGAGGCGAGAAAGACTGCTGCCGGCCCAATCTCATGGGGCTGACCGAACCGCTTCATCGGCGTCAGATTGAGAGCCAGCTCAGTCGCCTGAGGATTATCCATCCAGACTGCGTTGAACGGGGTAACAAAATACCCGGGGGCTATGGCGTTGACACGAATGTTATGCTTTGCCCACTCCACGGCGAGGTTCTTTGTGAGCATGCTGACCGCACTTTTTGAAGCGCAGTACGCCGAGATGGTTCGATCTTTGTTGACCATGAAACCCGACATCGAAGATATATTGACGATGCTGCCCGACTTCTGAGCGATCATCTTGATGCCGGCCTTTTGGCAGCATAAGAACAAGCCCTTTAAGTTCGTGTCCATGACCTTGTTCCATTCGGCCTCCGTCAAGTCCTCGGCCGGCGTCTTGTTCCCCACCCCGGCGGCGGTCACCAGTATGTCGATCGAGCCGAATTCTCTGACCGTCTTATCTACGAAATCAGTCACTTGTTGTTCTTTCGTAACATCCGTTTTTACGAATAGTGCTTTGGAACCCAGCTTTTCGATAGCGGCCAGCGCGGCATTGTCTTCCGGTTCCCGCATATCGGCAAGCACAACATTTGCTCCGGCCTCGGCCATCGACAGAGCGATGGCCTGGCCCAACCCCGACAGGCCGCCGGTAACAACGGTTGTTTTTCCTGCAAGCGAAAATTTATCCACTTTCCTGCCTCCTATTTATGAAGCAATATGCGATAACTCACTTCAAAATCGCTGTCAATCAGCCAGCTTTTCGGCCAACTTTTCAAAAACGGTCTTAATATCGCTTTCGGACGGGACCTTAGGATTCGTGAGTATGCCGTTGCCGGCCAGCGCTTTGCCTGTCATCTCTGGGATTGCCTTGCGGAAAGCCTTCAGGTCGGTGATAAATTTGCTTTTGGCTTCCGCCCAGATCCCGAATTTCTCATTGAAGGCATCGACGATGTCTACCGCCTGACGGGCCAGCGTTTGCCGCGATGCCTGAGGCTCGGCCCTGAGAGCGACGGCCACCCTGGCATAACGTTCTTCGGCTACTTCCAGTCCAAACTCCATTACAAAAGGCAGCAGCAGCGCCACACTTAACCCGTGGGGAACGTGAAACTGGGCCCCCAGAGCCCGGCCGCCCGCATGAGCGAGGTTCGTCGATGCATTTGAGAAGGCGGCGCCGGCGTAATAGCTGGCTAGAGCCATGTTGCTCCGCAACGATTTGTCGGCGCCGTTTTCCATAACTTTGGGCAAACTGCCGCCGATAATCTCCATCGCCTTGTAAGCGTAAAGGTCGGTCAAAGCGGTAGCCTTGTTGGATACATACGCTTCCATGGCGTGGGCCAACGCATCCATGCCGGTGAAAGCCGTGAGCGTCTTGGGCAGGGTCACTGTCAGGTCCGGGTCGAGAATGGCGATGTCGGGAATCATTGAGGGATGGCCGGGATTTTCTTTCACCCCTGTTTGCAGATTCGTGATTACCGCTACTTTTGTGCCTTCCGAGCCGGTGCCGGAAGTCGTCGGCACGGCGATTAACGGTAATCGTGTAATATAGGGTGACTTAGGAATATCGGCAAGCGCCAGCTCGGGGTTCGCGGCTTTCACGGCCACCGCCTTGGCGGTGTCTATCGAGCTGCCGCCCCCCAGGGCTATGATGCAGTCGCAGGCGAATTTTCGGGCTATTTCCATTCCATCCTGGACATTCGTCGAGGTAGGTTCACTGGCCACACCGCTATAAACTGCCGAGTTTATCCCCGCCGCGCTTAAAATGCCGCCTACCCGCTTATCCAACGCGACTGTCGGCGAGGCTAAAAATGCATCCATTACTATTAACGCTTTCTTTTTACCGAGAGCCTTGACCAAATCACCGAGCCTGTCTAATGCTCCCGCTCCGAATTCGACCCTTGCGGGTGCGCAGAATGTGGTCATCCTCTATACACCCCCTCGTTTATACGCCTTCGTTGATGTCCCGTTATTTATATTCAGGGATGCAGCAATACTTTAAGCGAATCTTGCCCTGATTCCGTCGCGGCAAATGCAGCGTCGATTTCCTCAAGGCGGAGACGGTGTGTAGCTAATTTACCGAGCTCCGCTATCGACGGCAGCAACTCGACCGCGGCTACGAAATTGGCGGACTCGTATACGCGAGTGCCTAATATCGTCAGTTCACGCAGGTTGACATCCTGCATATCGATTCCCACCAGTTGGCGATGAACGCCAACCATGACAGCCGTGCCGCGGATTCTCAACATCCCGGTCATCTGCGCGGACGTGACGGGCGTGGCGGCAGCTTCGAAGACTACATCCGCGCCGTTGCCGCCGGTGTATTCCAGGACCGCCTGGCGGGCATCGCCGTTTTTGGCGTCGATAGCGGTGAATCCCAGTTGTTTAATCATCGACAGGCGGAAATCGCTAACTTCGATGACGATGATCCGGCGGGCGCCGGCAAGCTTGGCCGCCAGAGCGACCATCAAGCCGATCGGCCCCCCGCCAAGGATGGCCACATTGTCGCCCAGGCGGATCCTGCCGCGGTCTACGGCATGGACGCCAACCGCCAACGGTTCGGCAAGGGCGGCGATGTCCAGGGGCACACCTGCGGGAACTTTTATCGCTTGCGAACTGTGGATGGTTACGTATTCCGCAAAAGCGCCGTCGACGTCGATCCCGGTTAGGCCTAATTTTTTGCACACGTGCCAATGTCCCCGCGTGCAGGCATCGCAGATGCCGCAGGATATCAACGGGTTGACAACGACTCGGTCGCCGGTCTGCCACCCAGTGACCTTCGCCCCGATTTTTACGATTTCACCGGAAAACTCATGCCCCATGACCAGGGGATACTGCACCCGGGAATTCTTGCCATGCCGGATATGAACATCGCTGCCGCAGATCCCGGCGTAAGCTACCTTTATTAATAGCTCGTCTTTTTGGGGTACAGGAACAGGCGTTTCAATAATTTGTAACTTCAGCGGTTCTACAAGACTAACAGCTTTTATAATAATCGCCCCCAAATGGAATGTATTTTTGCCCTCCTACCCGGTGTAGCCGCCGATAAGTCGCGGCAGAATCAACGGGATGTCCGGGAAAGCAATCAAAATCAAGATGACTATTACCAGTACAATCATATACGGCAGCGCGCCCCGGGACACTCTTTCCAGCGATAACCCCGAAAGGTTCATGGCTATGAACAGATTGACCCCTAAAGGCGGCGACAGCAGGGCAACTTCATTGTTCATCACCCACATGATCCCGAAAAAGACCGGGTCAATGCCTACTTTCTCGATAACCGGCATGAAGATCGGCGCCAAAATGACGATTGTCGCCAAAGTTTCCATGAACATGCCCAGGAAGAACAGCAAAACCATTATCATCGCCATGATTGGATAGGGGCTCGACGAAATGGTAAGCATCCATTCGGCCAGTTTCTGCGGTATCTGGTAAATCGTAAGATACCGGCCGAACAGCACCGAAACGCCCACGACGATGATTATCGTTGCCGTCGTCATATTGGTAAGTTTTACGCTTTCCACGAACTCCTTGAAGTTGAGCTTTTTGTTGATGAACGCGCCGACGAAGAACGAATAAAATACGGCGATGACCGAAGCTTCGACCGGCGTACAGATGCCGGCGTATATCCCGCCGAGAATAACCACCGGCGTCATCATGGCCCAGATATTCTTCTTTATTGCCTGGAAAAACTCAGCGGCCGTATACTGGTGCATGCTTCCCTGGTAGCCGGCCCGGCGGGCGAGAATGTACGCTGTCGATATAAGTACCAGACCTACCATGAACCCGGGAACGAATCCGGCCATGAAAAGCGTCGATATCGAAACGTTGGCGATTACGCCATAGACGATCATCGGGTTGCTGGGGGGAATAAGTATGCCGAGGGTTCCTCCGGTTGCACATACGCCGGCGGCGTACTCGGAGGAGTAGCCGCGCCTCACCATGGCCGGAATCATCAGGCTGCCCATGGCGGCCACCGTCCCCGGACCCGAGCCGATCATGGCGGCAAAAAACATGCAGCCGACAATGGTTACAATCCCCAAACCGCCGCGGATCCGGCCGACGAGGATCGAGGCCACGTCGACAATCTGCGCGGCGATGCCGCCCCGTTCCATCAGGGATCCGGCAAAGACGAAGCCCACCACCGCAAGCAACGGGAACATCTCGCTGACCTTGAGGAGGTCCAGAGGAATCATGCCGAGCGGTAGGTCACTCAAAAGCATTACCAAGAGGGTCGATACTCCCAGGGAAACGAAGATGGGCGTCCCCATGGCCAGCAAAACGAACAGCGCGACCCACAATACGACCTCAAGCCCCACTGATAGCCCCCCCATCGCTTACTTCCATTTTGTTTTTGCCTTTAAAGAACTTATACCAGTTTTCGATGATCCTGATGGATTGAAGCGCAAAACCAAAGGGGAGAGCAAAATATACGTACCTCATATCGAGCATCAGCGCGGCGGATATCATCGGCTGCGTCGCCATGCCCTCCAGCAGGGCGACAGCCTCCATGATTACGAAGGCATTGAACACCAGCCATATGCTATCGGTGATAGCAAGCAAAACTATCCTGGCTTTCGACGGCAAGTATTCAAGATGAGCCGTGACACGGATATGGATGGCCTTCTGTACGCCGAGGCTGGCGGCGATGTAAACCATGTACAGAAAGGAAAACCGCATTACTTCTTCCGCCCAGGCGATGCTTTTGCCGAAAAAGTAGCGGTAGATAACCTGCCACATCAGCAGGCTCATGATCCAGCAAAGCAGGGAGCCGCACAATAAATCTTCCAGATTATTGAATACCCAGGCTATTTTTTTCACTTTTCCCCACCCTTTTTGCCTATTCAGTATGTGGCAGCCTGCCCAGAACGGGCAGGCTGCCTGCTTTTGCCGCTTAGGCTAAAGCTTGGGGCGCTCCCGGCCTAAGGATTTCATCATCTTATCCAGTAGCGATATATCGGGAATCTTGCTGTAGAATTGCGGCCAAACGGTCATAGACTTTTGCATCCAGGCATCTTCGTCCTTGGGGGTGCCGCTGAGGACCATTTTTTTATCCTGAAGCAATTTACGCGTGTCCTGGTCCATCTTGGCCATCAGCTTCCGGTTGTCCATAGTCGCATCTTTACCCGCCTGGATAATCGCCTTGCGAATATCTTCAGGCAAGCTGTCGAGCCACTTCTTCTGGACAACGACCGGGCCGATCCACATCTTGTAGTGGATGTCAGTCACGTATTTCTGCACTTCGTAGAACTTATTGGTAGCAATGACCGGATAGGGATTCTCCTGGCCATCGACAACCTTCTGCTGCAGCGCCTGGAAGGTTTCATCCCAGGAGATCGGTGTCGGTTCGCAATCCCACGCCTTGAAAGTCGCGACCATAATCGGATTGT
Source organism: Selenomonadales bacterium (assembly GCA_029975165.1). Taxonomy (GTDB): domain Bacteria; phylum Bacillota; class Negativicutes; order Sporomusales; family UBA7701; genus Anaeroselena. The sequence goes on along the minus strand of JARKPR010000030.1, from coordinate 74,507 downwards.
TGGGAACCCGGATCTTCAATCCTTGAAGATCACTAAGCGTTTCCACCGGTTTCTTCGAATTTGTTATCACCCGGAACCCTTGTTCGAGCCAAGCGATGGCGATATTGCCGGATTCCTTTTCCATGCGCTCGTTGATGGCATCCCAGTTCTCGTCGATAACCTTGTAAAATTCATCCCTGCTCTTAAACAAGTACGGCAAATCGAAGATAAATAAGGAAGGGCTAAATACTGCGGCATTGTTTACCGCCATGGAGGTTGCTTGAACGACGCCTTTCTGTACGTCTTGGAACCCCCGCTCCTCAGTTCCCAGCTGGCCGCCCGGGAAAATCTGGACCTGCACCTTGCCAGCGGTCGCTTTTTCTACGGACTCTTTAAATTTAACCGCGGCAGCCTGATGAGGGTCAGTAATGGCTGTGCCGGCGCTATGCGAATAGCGGAAGGTAATCTTCTGCTGGTCGCTGGCCTGGTCCTGAGGTTTAGTGGATCCACAGCCCGTAACCATTATGGCCATGGATACCACCAAGGCTACAAGTGACACAAAAAGCTTGTTTTCCTTAAGCAATGTCCTACCCCCTCAAATTTTGTCTTTATCTACCGTGAATGCTTTATATTCACCTCCCGGCATTCACAAAAGCAATAAGGTTTTTTATTTACATAAATATTGTATTATTCTAAAGTTTCCTGCTATGTTAATTATATTTCTTGTAATATAATCTGTCAAATATATCTTTGAAGATATATCTTTTATCTAGACTAAAGCATATAATAAAGATATAATAGGAAAAAAAGAACCAAGTTGAGGGGTTTAAGATGTCTTTCAATAAAAACGTTCCGGTACAATTACATTATCAACTTACTAATGTGCTGCGCGAAGACATCCAAAGCGGTGAATGGAATATCGGCGATCTTTTCCCAACCGATAGAGAGATAATGGAACGGTACAATGTCAGTGCCACCACGGTTCGCCGGGCGATAATGCAGCTTGTCAGTGAAGGTTGGCTTGAAAGAAAGCGGGGCAAAGGTACTTTTATCGTAAAAGAGCCTTTGAAAGAAGAGCTGTTGCAATTAACCGGTTTTTTCGAGGAAATGTACAATCAGGGTCTGCAACCTAGCGCGGATATCCATTTTCAAGGCCTCATAGATGTTACCGAAGCTTTATTGAAGAAGTTTTCCCTACTAGGGGTCTTCCAGAGCAAGCAGATGGTACTGCTTGAGAAAGTCCATAAAGTCAATGAGAAACCTTTATTCTATGTTCAGAGCTTTTGGTCGCCCGAATACGGGGAACGGCTATTGGAATGGAATATAACCAATCGTGGCACCTATGATATCGCCGCTAAGGAATTAGGTGTATATTTAAGCAAAGCCGATGAAATAATCCGGGCAGGTTTGGCATCAACATGCGAAGCAAATTTTTTGCATATAAAAAAGGGATATCCCGTTCTCATTATGGATCGACTCGTATTTAGCGGCGATAAACCGGTGGAGTTCTCCTATAACGTTTGCCCAGCGGATCGTTACCAATATCGGGTAGTAAGGCTACGTAGTGAGAAAGTACCCGGAAACGAAATCTCTACGCAATAATGCACTTATAACCGGAGGTTGCTTTTTTTAAGGAATGCTCGTGGCTTAAGACAGCTTGCTTATTTAATAGCAACAGAACATGAGATGGCGGCTTGCTTATAATGCCAAGTTTTAGTCTTGTCTTGTTATATGTGCCGATATTGTCGCCCTATATTACCCTTGCAACCCAGAATCCCTGCCACACAACGGGGCGGTTGCCGATGGATTCCGAATCTGGTAAATTAGGCTACGCTGTTTTTGTATTATAGGTGGTACTATAACAGAAAACAGACGGTGTGAATATTCACGCCGTCTGTTTTCATTGTTATCCAACTTATTGTTCGGGAATATCCATCGGCAGATAACCGATCTCGTCGATGATGAGCAGTCGGTATCTACTTACAATCTTCTGCCTTGCAGCCTGTTTTCAAAGTAAGCTGTTCTTGAGCTGCTCCATGAGGGTGGCCGGCTTGTGTGTATGTAGTGCATTGGGCTCGAGAACAGGAGTTGGAGGCTTTGAGGCCTGTATACCCAGCTATTAGCTGGTCATACTTTTGCACATGCTCTTGTAACAATTTCACAAATTCTTTTACAAAATGCGGTTGATACGCATTTTTATGGGTAATTAAATCAATGCGAAGGGAGTCTTTCAGGCCGTTGAGTTTAAAAATCCGCAGGGGTTTATCATAAACATTCTTGTTGTTTTGCTCAATTACTTTATTCAAAACGGTTTTGGGACAAAATGCGACGAGGAGGTTTCTTGCGCATAAGCTTATTTGCAGCTCATAGTCACTAACGGAAAATACTATTTTCTGTTGTATATTTAGGGAATCTAAATATTTTTTGACAAGGTTATTAAAGGAACTGCCGTCATAATTACCGGCAAACGGCAGGCCTGGAAAATTAAGCAGGTTAATTTCGTCAGAAGCAATGGTTTGTTTGTAGATATCCGCTGATACGGCAAACTTCTGCAAGATTGTTTCGGTAGCGATAAAAAGTATTTCATCACGTCCTAATGGTAAGATATTAAAATCGTTACTTGATATGCAATCAATTCCCAGAAACATGTCAATCTTTCCGTTTAATAGCTTGGGAACGAGATTGCGCATATCATCCAAAATAATCGACAATTTAACCAAAGGAAAACGCTGATGATATTCCGTAAAAAAATCCGGTAAGATAATCCTGGCCCTTGTTGCGTTGATGCCGAAAATAATTTCTCCTCTCATGCCGGCCTTGATGTCTGACAGTTTTTCTATCATGGCCGCTTCGACAATCTGTATCTGCCGCAACGAATAATACAAAGATTCTCCGGCTGGCGTCAAACGCAGCTTTGGAGTTCTTTCAAACAGTTTGATGCCATACTCTTCTTCCAGCTTCTTTATGTGGGCGCTCAAACACTGTTGAGTTATAAAAGCCCGGCAAGCAGCCTTTGTAAAGTTCATTTCTTCTACTGCTAGCAGGAACATTTTGGCGCTGCTGTTCATTCCATAATCTCCCTTCGGTTTCAATTTCATTTTAACATGCATGGAGGGCGGCCACAAATTTTTGCTTGTGGTCTGGCTTTTATTTTATTGTTTTTATTTTTCGGGAAATTACTATAGCATAGACCTAGAATGAGATGGCAGCGAACAAGGATAAGAATTCTTGCAGGGGATGGTGTGGTTATGTTACCCCAATTGATGCTTGTCCGGCAAAAGTTTGCAGATTACGGTATTGGAGATATTCCACTGACAGTTACCAAAGAATTAGCGCGATTCAAACTAAGAGAAAGACTGCCCCAGGGGGCGGTAATCGGGATCACGGCAGGCAGCCGGGGGATTAACAATATCGTCGCCATCTTAAAGACTGTTGTAGATTATCTGAAAGACCAAGGCTTTGAACCGTGTATTCTTGCTGCTATGGGGAGCCATGGCGAGGGCAAAGCAGAAGGGCAGCTTGCCGTTTTAAGGAGTTTGGGCATTACCGAAGAATCCATGGCGGCGCCCATTTTAGCGGGCAGTGAAACCGTTGAAGTCGGCAAAACGGCCAGTGGCCTATCGGCGTATATTAACAAGAACGTGTACAAAACGCAGGGTGTCATTGTTATTAACCGTATTAAGCCGCATACCGCGTTAACCGGCGAGATACAGAGTGGGTTGGTCAAAAAGTGTGTGGTAGGTCTGGGGGGCCCGAGCGGCGCAAAGCAATTCCACAGCCTGGGTGTTTCCCAGTTGCCGGCATCTATTCGCGAAATCGGCACTATTTTGCTTAACAATTGTCCCGTAATCGGCGGACTGGGGATTGTAGAAAATGCTTATGAACACACGGCTGTCATTAAAGCGATCGGGACAGACAAGCTTATAGAAGAAGAGCCCGCGCTTTTCAGGCAGGCCTTGCAATTGATGCCGCGATTGCCTTTTGACGAATGGGATGTTCTCGTTATCGGCGAAATGGGCAAGAATTACAGCGGCACCGGCATGGACACCAATGTGATCGGCAGGTTCCGCGTCCAGGGCGAGCCTGAGCCTGCCAAGCCAAGCATAAGGAGAATTGTTGTCCTCGATTTGGCTGAGGCGTCTCATGGCAATGCCAACGGTATTGGGCTGGCAGACTTCACAACAGAAAAACTGGTCAAAAAGATTGATTTCCAAGCTACCTACCTGAACGTCCTGACATCTACCTTTGTACCTCGTTGCTTTATTCCCTTGACCTTCGCCACGGAAAAAGAAAGCATTGAGAAGGCGATTGTCAGCTTGGGCAAATCAGATCCCGGGACGCTGCGTATGGGGATTGTCGCCAGCACGCTTCATCTTGAGTACGTGTATTTATCAAGAACATTCGAAGAGAAGGTTAAAAAGCGGACTGACCTGGAAATTGTCGATGACGATGTGAAACTGGCGTTCGATGCCGGCGGCAATATGAAGAATCTCAGCTTTGCCCGCAAGGACGATCAGTCTCAATAAAAAGGGAGCGATAGATATGGGGATGAGGAGAGGCAACGAACAAGACATGACGGAAGCCTATTTTATAGGCTTGATGAATTCTGCGGGCTATCGCAAAAAAGATATAGCCAAGCCGCTTATTGGTATCGTCAACTCCTACACAGATGTGAACCCGGGGCACAAACCCTTCGCCGAATTGGTCAAATATGTTAGGGAAGGGATATGGGCGGCCGGCGGCACACCGGGTGAGTTCGGCGTGCCTGCCCCTTGCGATGGCATGGCGCAGGGAACGGGTATGCACTATGTATTGCCGCAAAGGGACTTGATCGCGGCCTCGGTCGAAGCGATGGTCGAGGCTCATGGCTTTGACGGTCTGGTGTTCCTGGGTTCGTGCGACAAAATAATTCCCGGCATGCTGATGGCTGCCGCTAAATTAAATTTGCCGGCGCTATTTTTAACTGCCGGCGCTATGCTTCCGTATAACGAGGGCGGCAAGGTGTATTGCACCAGTGATTTGAAAGAAGCCATCGGCAAGCGGAAAAAAGGCGAAATTGACGAAGATACTTTCGACCGTTGGCGAACCAGCATGTGCTCGTCTGCCGGTACCTGCTCCATGTACGGCACCGCGAATACGATGGGGTGCTTTTTAGAGGCGACCGGCGTTGCCCCGTTTGGCTCTGCGACCATGCTTTACGCTGACGGCAACAAGGTTCGGCAGGCAAGAGACGTAGGGGAACGCATTGTTGAGCTCGTGCGGGAAGGTAAAAGGTTTTCGCACTTTATGACGAAGGCTGCTTTTATCAATGGCATTAAGCATGTTTCGGCCAGCGGCGGGTCGACCAATGCCGTGCTGCATACGATGGCCATCGCCAAAGTGATGGGCTGGGATTTCACGCTGAAGGATTTTGCCGCCGTACAATCTTCAGTACCGGTAGTGGCTAAGTTTAAACCGTCCTCCGGTTTCAGCATCGATGACTTCCATCGCGCGGGCGGCGTGCCTGCTATCCTATCAACGATCCGGGATAATCTTGATCTATCGGTAAATCTCAGTTTCGGAGGAACCTTGGGGGAATTCCTGGATAGATATAAATTCGCCATCGACCGCGAGGTGATTTGCCCTGCCTCCGCTCCGTTGCTTCCTGCCGGCTGTTTTTCCATAATTTTCGGCAATCTGGCCCCACTGGGCGCGGTAGTGAAAAAGAGTGGCGTTGTACCCGAAATGTACCGCCACATGGGGCCGGCCGTAGTGTTTAACTCGGAAGAAGAGGTCCGCGACTATCTGCTTAATAAAAAGGTAGAGCCTGGTTCCGTGCTGGTTGTCCGCTACGAAGGGCCCAAAGGCGGCCCCGGCATGAGAGAGTTATCGATCCCGGCAGCGATGCTGGTAGGGATGGGTTTGCATACTTCCGTCGCGATGATTACCGACGGACGTTTTTCCGGGGCCACCCGCGGACCTTGCGTCGGCCATATTGCCCCGGAAGCTTGGGTAGGAGGCCCTTTGGCGCTGGTGAACGACGGCGACATTATTGATATCGATTTGGAAAACAACAGCATTGAGCTGAAGGTCCCGGCGGATGAGTTGGCAAAGCGCAAGGCGGAAGTCAAACGCCCCGCGCGCAAACTCAGCGGGGTACAAGCTGCTTACCGCGCCGGCGTTGGCGGAGCGGAACAAGGTGCGGTCTGGCTGTACCGGGATGACTGGGAGGCTTGACAGCGACGTGCCGACAGAATATTTTACTTACACAAAAGGCGCTTTGGAGAACTCTTCCAAAGCGTCGTCCTTTTTTCCCCTGCCGGCGGCCGGTGCCGCCGGGGCGTTATGGCCGCAGGTACGCCATATCCAATTAAAATTCTATCCCGAGAAACGACATTGTTTTACAAATGCACAAAGGATATTCGGCAATAAGAGTATAATTGTAACATTGGCAAATTTGACCTATGGAGGTGAATAAAGGGAAAAACAGTGCGTTATGGTGAAAAAACGGCAAACTATCAGGGGGAAAGGATTGGCGTTAGTGGAAACGATGAAAAGAGTCGGGTTGTTTTTTGCTTTGCTTTTTGGCCTGTGTCTTGCGATGCCTGCTTCCGGATTCGCTGCCGAACCCGCGGATCAGGTTTATCTGAACGGCAATATTTATACTGCCGAGGACGCTGGACCGAAAGCTCAGGCGCTGGCCATCGTGGGGCAAAAGCTTGTTTATGTGGGGAGCAACGAGGGCGCGCGGGAGTATGTAGGCGCCAAGACAAAGGTTTTCGATTTGAAGGGCAAGACGGTGATCCCCGGCCTGATTGAGGGCCATATGCATTATACGCGGGAAGGCATGTTCCTGCTGCAGGTCAATGCCTTCTGGCTTCCCAAAGAGGAGATCCTCGCCAAAATTAAGGAAGAGGCCGAGCGGCTGCCGGCCGGAACTTGGATCGTGGGTTCGGGCTGGAACCAGGAAGTGTGGCCTGATCGTAAGTTTCCCAACAAAGCGGAACTCGACGCGGTCGCGCCCAACCATCCCGTAGCGCTCACCCGCACCGACGGGCACGCGATTTGGGCGAATTCCAAAGCTCTCGAAGCCGCGGGCATTGCCAACGATACTCCCAACCCCGAAGGCGGTGTAATTGAAAAAGACGCCCGGGGTGAAACCACCGGCATCGTATACGAGACGGCGATGGTGCTCATCCGGAGCAAAATACCGTCCCTGAGCGCCGAACGCCTTAACGAAGCCATCCTCAAAGCCCAGGACGAACTGCTGTCCTACGGTATCACGACCTCCTTCAGTGCCGGCAATATGACGATGGATTCGGTTGACGACATTCAGGCCATGAAAAACCTGTACAAGCAAGGCCTGCTGAAGATCCGCATCTATGCGTTGGCCAATGTGGAGCATGCCGCCAGGCTGCTGGCGAAGGGGCCGGAGATCGGCCTGTTCGACAACCGCCTCACCGTCCGCGGGATCAAATTCTATATCGACGGTTCTCTCGGGTCCCGCACCGCCCTGTTGCTCGAAGATTACAGCGACAAGCCGGGCTCCAGGGGCGTCGTGCGCACTCAGCCGGACAAACTGCTCAAAGACTACCAGCTTTACGGCAATGCGGGCTTCCAACTGTGTACCCACGCCATCGGCGACCAGGGGGTGCGCACGGTCCTTGATCTTTACGAACAGGTTTTGAACATGTATCCGAAGAAGGATCACCGCTGGCGTATCGAGCATTTCCAGCATGTGACCCAGCAGGATATCGACCGGACCGCCAAGCTGGGGGTAATTCCCGCCATGCAGAGTGTGCACGCCACTTCCGACAAGAATATGGCCGAAGACAGGGTGGGACCTGACCGCATCAAGTATGGCTATGCCTGGCGCAAGGTTATCAACGCCGGGATAAAGTTCGTCAACGGTTCTGACGCACCGATCGAAAAAGTCAACCCCTATCACGGCCTGTACGCCGCTGTCACCCGCATGGACCGCGACGGGCAGCCCCCCGGCGGCTGGTACCCCGAGGAGAAGCTGACGAGGGAAGAAGCGCTGAAGTCGTTCACCATCTGGGCGGCATACGGCCAGTTTGAGGATAATATCAAGGGTTCCCTCAAAAAAGGCAAACTCGCCGACTTCGTTGTTCTTGACCGCGATTATATGACCTGCCCCGAGAGCGAGATCAAGGATATCAATCCGCTGCTGACCGTGCTCGGCGGCGAGGCGGTCTATAAAAAGAACTGAACCGGTAACCCAAAGGAAATAGATAGCTCTGCAGGCTTGGACCTGCGGAGCTTTTTGTTGTGTCGCTATATTATGGAAACTTGACAGAGCGACGGCTTTACCTTTACTATAGGCTTACGAGAACAATGATGCGCTCGGGGAGGAGGCTGGCTGACAGTCTCTTTTTTATACAAAATCAAAAATAAGGGGGAGACGTATGGTAGCAAGAGGAAACCCGGCACTAAGGTATTTCAGGAAGTATGTCATGCTGTTTATCGGCTCGGTGGTGGCCGCGGCGGGGTTGGAGTTTTTCCTGATTCCCAACCAGATCATCGACGGCGGCATTGTGGGCGTTTCGATATTGGTGAGCCATCTCACCGGCATTTCGTTGAGCCTCTATCTTGTTTTGCTCAACCTGCCTTTCCTCTACCTCGGCTATTTGCAAATCGGCAAGTCGTTCTGCCTGTCGACGCTGTTCTCAGTGGTGTCGCTCGCTTTCTGGGTGGCATACTTCCGCCCCATCCACGAGTTGACGCAGGATTTTTTCCTGGCGGCGACGTTCGGCGGCGTCCTGGTCGGCGTGGGGGTGGGGCTGATCATCCGTTACGGCGGCTCGCTGGACGGCACGGAGATCGTGGCGATTATCCTCGACAAGAAGAGCGGTTTTTCCGTCGGCGAGATCGTCATGTTCTTCAACGTGTTCATTCTCGGCAGCGCCGGCCTGGTATTCGGCTGGGACAAGGCGATGTATTCCCTGGTGGCCTATTTCGTGGCTTTCAAGGTCATCGACCTGACCATCGAGGGTTTGGACGAGTCGAAGGGGGTGATGATCGTTTCCGACAATGCCGATGTAATCGCCGACGCGCTCCTGGCCCGCCTGGGCAGGGGGGTCACCATCCTCCACGGGCAGGGCGGCTTCACCCAGGAGCCCAAGAAGGTGCTGTATTCGGTCATAACCAGGCTGGAAATCGCCAAACTCAAGGCCATTGTCGACGAAAATGATCCCAACGCCTTCGTCATCATCCAGGATGTTCACGATGTAATCGGCGGCCGGGTGAAGAAAAAGGCCATCCATTAGGAAATGCTCCATGCTGCCGTTAGCGGCTGGCTGGCGTCTTTTCGCGCGTCCCGTGCAGGACTTGGGGACGGCAGGGAGTATATATATTATGAATTATAAAACGCTGTCGGCAGGCGACGGAAGGAGGGATGGCCGGTGGCGGCGATTGATCTCAAACAGGAGATCATGCGGGTGAACAACAACGTCAATATCAGCATCTTCGGCACCGGCCTGCGCAAGCAGCGGGTGCTGATCGTCGACGATAAGATCGTCATCACCGCGGACCATAAACGCGTTCCGGCCCTGGCGGCGCTGGACAAGCTGGAGCGCACGACGACCCGCTACACCGACGTGGCCATCCTCGACGAATTCAAGCGTCGCCTGCGGACGGCCCTGATCGAGCAACTGAAGATGCCGGTGTTGAGCGTGATGAAGGACTACGATCCCGAGCAGGAGCTGGCGGTTACGGTCATCATCGTCGAAGAGGCGTATGTGCGCAGGCATCAGGATGTGGCTCGCTGAGAAAAAAATTTACATAACTGTGAATTATCGACAGGAATTTTCCGGTCGAGGGAGAAAGAACTAAGTAGGTTCAAAGAAGAACATGTTGACGGGCAATGCGATAGACCCGGTCCGGTCGTAGGAGCTCCTCGCGGAGAGCCGAAAGCTACCGTTTATCGGGATGACAGCCGTGCATGCGGAAAGCAGCGTTTGCGCGAATGTCATCGCCGTGCGGCAGCTTTTTTATTTTGGTATAGCCTGCGCGGTATGCGCCTGGGGCAAGATAAGTAAGGGAGGTATGAGAGTGGTAAAGGCAAAAGATGTGCTCGTGGCGCTGGACAGGATAACAGGCGGTCGGTGCGTGACAGACCCGGAGGATATTTACAGCGGCAGGCACAAGTTTGTCATCCGCAAGTCCTCGAACGTGCCGGGCAAGGCCTGCCTGGAGACGCCGGGACTGGTGTGCGGCGATCCCGAGGCGCCGGTGACGAAGCTCGCCGTGACGATGACGCTGACGGAGTGCAATATCGAATTGGCGGGGGCCACGGGGGTGGACGCCATCGTCGCCCATCATCCGCTGGCCGAGGCGGCCAACACCGGCGGAGTGCCGATGCGGACCTATCTCGGTCTGTACGGCATCGCCGTATTCGAGCTGCACGAGGCGTTCCACGGGCTGCACCCCGGTATCGCCTTCATCCACGGCCACCAGGCTTTCCACGTCGACATCGCCATTGGCGGCGTGCCCGGCAACATCCTGTACGTCGGGCGGGCGCTCAAGGGCGTGAATACCCTCGGCGACATCATCGACCGTCTCGACTATTTCATGGGATTGGACGAGGAGAAGCGGATGCTGATGGCCGAACGCGGCGAGCGGGGCTGCGACCAGATCACCGAGACCAACGTCGCCACCGGCGGCCGCATCCTGGTCGGCAAGCCCGCCAACAAGGTCAGCACGATAATCCATATCTTCCCCCATACCGGCTTTTCCCCCGAACATCTGGCACAGGTCAAGAGCCGTTTTCCGGAAGCCGACACGGTACTGGCGTCGATCAGCAGGGTGAGCGCCGACCACCCGCTGGCGAAAAAGGCCAAAGAACTCGGCATGAACTTCATCGTCGGCAACTCGCACGCCATGGAGATCCTCGAAAACGGCATGCCGCTGGCCATCGCCCTGCAGATGCTCCTGCCGGATGTCGAGGTGGTGCTTTTCCGCGAGCGGATCACGTCGACGCCGCTCGTCATGGCCGGGACGCCGGCCATCCGTGAATACGCCCGCGACATCGCCCAGCAGTATCTGGTGAACAGGGCGGCGACCGAGGCCGAGGAGGTGAAGCGTCGGGCAGGTACGGTCGGTTGATCAGGCGCAAACGTACTCATTCATTATAAAGGAGGGTGTGTAATGGCAAGTATCTCCGATCGCGTAAGCAATCTTCCTCTCGGGTCCTTTCATTGGCGGCTGCTGGTACTGATCGGGTCGGGCATCGCCTTCGAGGCGCTGGACACGGCGCTGATCGCATTTGTGCTCGCCAAGATGATCGGGTCGTGGAGCGTGACCCCCGTCCAGATGGGCTACATCGGCAGCGCCGGCTTGTTCGGCATGTGCTTCGGCGCCATCTTCTCCGGCACGTTGGCCGACCGCATCGGGCGGCGGATGATGTTCTCGGCCACACTGGCCGTGTACAGCGTCGGCACCGCGCTGTGCGCCTTTTCCTGGAACCTCGAATCGCTGCTGGTGTTCCGCTTCATCGTCGGCTTCGGCGTCGGTGGTCAGCCGCCGGTGGCCAACGCTCTGATGAGCGAGTATGCCCCCGCCAAGCACCGCGGCAAGATGCTCGTCCTCCAGAACTGTTCCTGGGCGGTCGGCTGGTTGGTAGCGTCGCTGATTGCCTACCTGGTCATCCCTAAATTCGGCTGGCAGCTGGCGTTCGTGATCGGCGCCGCGCCGGCGCTGCTCGTGCTGTACATCTACAAAATCCTGCCCGAGTCGGCGATGTATCTCGTCAGCAAGGGCCGCTACCAGGAGGCCCACGAGCAGGTGGCCAAGATAGAGCGCGAGTTGGGCGTGCCGGTGGGCGAGCCGCCGCAGCCGTCGGAGATTCCGGCGGTCGCCGTCGGCAAGACAGCCAACTTCTTCGACCTGTGGAGCCCCACCTTCATCCGCCGCACCGTCTGCCTGTGGATCTTGTGGTTCGGCATCGTGTTCGCCTACTACGGCATGTTCACTTGGCTGCCGTCGCTGCTGGTCTCCAAAGGCTTCAATCTGGTAAAATCCTTCGAATATATGATGGGGATGACCCTCGTCCAGGTTCCCGGCTACTTCGCCGCCGCCTACCTGGTGGACAAGATCGGCCGCCGGGCGACGCTGGGGAGCTTCCTGGCGGTCACCGCCATCGCCGCCTTCATGTTCGGCAGAGCCGCATCTGTCTTCGAAATCATGCTGTGGGGCTGTATGATCTCCTTCTTCAACCTCGGCGCCTGGGGCATCTGCCACGCCTATTCCGCCGAACAGTATCCGACTTACGCCCGGGCCACCGGGGTGGGCTGGGCCGCGGCTTTCGGCCGCACGGGCGGCATCATCGCCCCGATCGTCGTCGGCTGGCTCATGGTCGGCGGGCCGACCATGATCCCGACCGTGTTCATGATGTTCACCGCCGTGCTGGCCGTCGTCGCCGCCGATATCTTCATCCTCGGCCGGGAGACGGCCGGCAAGACGCTGGACGAGCTGACCGCGAAGGACGTCGTCCCCGCGCCGGCGCCGGCGGCCACCAAGGCCGACTCCGGAAAATAGAACAAATAAAGGAGAGGCTCACGGAGGTGAGCCTCTCCTTTTATATATTGTACCGGCTGCCGGGCAGCCGGCGGGCCTTTTACCGTCCTGCCCGGGACTACAGATGGCAGCCTTCCTTGCAGTGGGTAACGGGGCGAAGCAGCATCCAGACCATGACGTTACCTCCTTCGGAGATATGTGTGGGGAAGGGGAGATGGACTTGTCAGGAGGGTGAGTTGTGGTGCGAAGGGCTAAATCCATTGGCACCATCTCCTACCTTCATCCTTATTATAGCAAAGGCAGAATTAAATAACAATAATTATTTAAAAATATTTATTATAAAAATACGGGATCAAACTTCGTCGTCGACCGTGGGCCACAGTATGTCGCGGGCGTAGTCGGCGGCCAGCTCGGGCGGCATGTCAGCGGCATAGCTGCTGTAGTAGAGCTGCAAGTCTCTGGTCAGGAGCCCGAGGGAGAGTGCCCGGTCCTCAGCCTCGGCCCGCCGCCAGATGAAAGCCCGCGAGTAGCCGTCGTCGCGCACGAAGAAGGCGATGACGTTTTCGGCGCTAAACCAGTAGTAGCTCCAGCCATAGTCCCCGTAGCGGTAATGGCGTTCCCTGTAAGTGCACGGGCCGTAGCGCGATTCGAGCAGGTAGAGGTAGTTGCCGTCCTGGGGTTCGTAGTGTACGTAGACCTCGTGGGCGCGGGCCGCGTCGGCGTAAACGACGCCGATGTTCAGCACGCGGTGAGAGATGAACCAGGACCAGTCGCGGAAATGGTGGTGCCAGCGGTCGTTGTCCGGCCAGTAGTGATAGCGGCTGTGGTGGCGGTAAGCGCCGGGGTGGGCCGGAGGATGGCGGTGGCCGGAACGGGGCTCGAAGCGCGGCCGGTCATGCCGGTCGTAGTTGCCGTGAGGTTTGATTCTGTCGGCGGCGGCCTTGTGGGGTCGATAGCTGTCAGGATTGATATGGCTGCGGTTGTCGCGCGCCGGTGCTTTCACCGTCGCCTCGCCGGGAGCTTTGACGTGGCGGTCGTTGTTCCGGGGATGCTGCCGCTGGACAGGCGGCGGAGCTTTGATATTCGGTTTGCCGGCCGGGGGATGGCGTACGCTGTCGCCCGGCTTTTTGACCGCTTTCTTGGGCTGCTCTTTCCCAGGGTATTTTTGCTGATGGTGATTATGCGCCGGCGCCGCCCACCCGACCGAAACCGAGGCGAAGGCCAGCACCAGGGCAACAGCGACCAAGCCGAGGAGCTTTTTCATACAGAGGCCTCCTTTCATGCCGTTGGGGGACGATTGTGTACCGGAGACGAGAGTGCTTCCCGCCGCACGCGCGGACAAACGTCGCCGTGCTTTTTACATTCTTGATATATTGTATGACAGATGACGTTAAAATGATGACAAAAATACAAGCAGGAATGGGCGGCCGGACGTCAAATACTATCTGGAAAAATAATACAGGGGAGTGGTCGCGTTGCTGGCGAAAAAATGGCTTGTCTGCCTGGCGCTGATCCTGGCCGTGCCGTTGGCCGCCCTGGCCGCGGGGCCGGCTGGGAGCGACCCCGGAGGGGACGCCGCCGCTACACCGGTGGAGGAATGGGTAGGCCGGGTTTTCACCGTTTTGCCCCTGGAGGAGAGCAAAAAAGCGGCAGGTTATGCCTTCGCCTTCCAGGTGCCGCAGCCGGAACTGCAGACGGCCGACGGCAACATCCGGGCCGAATGGCTGGAGGGCAAGCGACTGCAGGTGACGGCCGTGAAGAAGCTGTCCGTCTCCGGCCAGGGCCTGCCGGCCGACGATTACGAGGTTGTCTGCCGGCTGGCGGACGACGGGGCGGTGGTGACCGCCAAGGCGCTTGGCGGGCAGATGGCCCAGGTGGTGCTGGCCGACGACCTGGCGGCGGCCCAAAAGCACTTTGCCGCGAGAATGGTCTATTCCAAGCGGCTGGCCATCCCCGCCTACCAGGAAAGCCTTGCCACCATCCGGGTGAAGATCAGCGAGCCGCTGACGGTCGAGGATGTCATCGCCGGCATCAGCGCCGACGAACCCATCTGGCTGGTGGTGTCCACCGCCGACAACCGCCGGGGCTACATCGCCATCGCCTACAGCCTGACGAACGCGCAGCCGGGCATATGGCCGACAGCCAGGCCATGGGAGACGCTGCTGTTCGAGGACGACCCGCGGGCGATCTACTCCTGGGACGATCAGACCTGGGAGGCCATCAACGACGGGGTGACGAGGCCGGGCATGATCCCCGATCAGGTGCGGCTGGCCTGGGGCGAGCCGCGGAATATCGCGCGGACCGAAGGGGAGGAGACCTGGTATTACCCCGACAAGCTGGTCAAGTTCCATCCGGCAGCCGGATTGTACCTCATCCAGAGCCGGTAGATAAGGACGCCGAATATTAAAGGCCTGCGCGGTAAACCGCACAGGCCTTTTGTCCGCAGGGAGCACGGGCGCCGGTCAGTCGCTTGGCAGCCGGCGGCGTTTGCGCCACCAAAAATAGCCGTACCCGGAGGTGACGACGAGCAGCAGCAGGAGCAGGCGTAGCGCGTTGCTCTGCGCGAAGGCCAGTTGATGGCCGAGGAGCACTTCGAGGACGATGGACGGGAGTTTGCCGATCAGAGTCGCCCACAGCATGGCGGTAAACGACATGCTGCTGACGGCGCCCAGCAGGGTGATGAGGCCCGACGGGGCGAGGGGGATGAGGCGGGCGACCAGCATGGCCTTGAAGCCGTTCTTGCCGCTGAATTCGTCGGCGAGGGACAGGTGCGGACTCCGGCAGATGAGGCGGCGGGCGGCTTTCTGGAGAAGGCTTCGCCACAGGACGAAGGCGATGACCGTCCCCAGGCATTCGCCGAACCACGATACGACGATGCCGCCGCCAAGGCCGAAGACGACGGCGTTGGCGCCGGAGATGAGCACTGTCGGCAAGATGCCGGACAGGTTGATGACGATGTTGATGAGGATGCTGACCGCCACCGTCCAGGCGCCGAACGAACGGAGGTAAACGGCGATGTCACGGACGTCGCCCGCGGCGATGAGCTGCCACACCTGGGGAAAAAAGGCGGGCTGGGCAAGGTGGATGACGGCCGCCAGGGCGACGATAGCGAACCAGGGCCACAGTTGTTTGAGCATACTGTCCTCGTTGCGTTGAAGTGCCCGTTCCGCAGGGCCTGTTTTAATGATAAGGGGCAAGGAGGTTTTTCGTCAAACGGCGGGGAATAATTCTTTGTGAGGTGTTACGATGAGCGAACAAGAACTGCTGCGCTGCTCCACGGAAGGCTTGTGTCCGCTTTTCCGCCGCTCGGACCCGGCCGACCTCCGGCTGCTGATCGAGTATAATTTCGGCGCGACGGCCGCAGACATACCATGCGAGGAGCTGGTGGCCAAGGTCCGCTACAACGGCTCGAATACCATTGCCCATCTGTTGGGCCGGGAGGCGGAGTATCTGGACATCGTCCGTAGCGTGGCCGACAAGGTCGATGTGCCGTGGTCGCGTGCCGAAGACGAGGAAGCTGTCGAAAAAAAGATTCTCGGGGCAATTTTCGCCCGTGCCTGGCAGAAGATGTCGCCGGCCGAACGGGCGCCGGTCGAGAAACTGTTCGCCGCGCAGGGGCTGGAGACCGAGCGCATCACAAAGCTGCTTGTCGAAGGCACGATCGTCGATCTCATGCCGGCGATCGGCTACCTCGTGACATGGAATATCGCCCGTATCGTGGCCGCGGCCGCGGCCCGCGAAGCCGGCGCCGGAATGTTGGGAGGGCTGGTGGCCGGCGGGCTGGACCTGCTGCTCGGCCCGCTGGGCATCGTCTTGGGGATCGTCATCGTCGCCGTCGACCTGGCCGGGCCGGCATACCGCAAGATCATCCCCACCGTGCTGCAGATCGCCTACCTGCGCCAGAAGGCCCGGCTGGCCGACGCGGCGCCGCCCGCCTGAGTGTTCCTGACTTCAATTGACAGGCAGGAAACCGGACTGGTATCATAGAAATAAGAAGAGTAAGAAGATTTTGGCATAAGCAGGTGCTGCCGGCCGCCGGGCCGAGCCGGCGGAAGATGATCCCGGCATGGATGGACGGCGGAAAGGCCGCGGCCCGGGCAAGACAGGCGCTTGACATGATTCGGAGATGAAGGGGGGGAACCTTCCAGCGACGACTGGTAGGTTCTTTTTGCTGATTGGCGGTTTTCGGCAATATTTGACCTCCTTGTTGGGGTAGAATTAATGCTGTTGGTCATTTCCGGCAGAGAGGTAGATTTGATGAGCCATTTGAAAGCAATTAGCGACTATGACCGGTACCTGTTCCATGAAGGCCGCCACTTCCACAGCTACCGCATGCTGGGCGCGCATCCGGCCACCGAGAACGGGGTGCGGGGGGTTCGCTTTGCGGTCTGGGCGCCGAACGCCAGGGAAGTGCGGGTGGTCGGCGACTTCAACTCCTGGTCGGGTAACGATCGCATGCGGCGGCTGGAAGCTTCCGGCCTATGGGAGCTGTTCGTAGCCGGGCTCGGCACCGGCGACCTGTATAAATACCGGATCGTCGCCGCCGACGGCACGGTGCGTGAGAAGGCCGACCCGTACGCGTTCTGGGCCGAGGTGCGGCCGCGGAGCGCCTCGCGGGTGCATGGGCTGGACGGCTACCAATGGGGCGACGGCCTGTGGCAGGGCGGCGAGCGTGAGACCGGCGGCCTCCATAAGGCGTTGGCCATTTACGAGGTCCATCTCGGGTCCTGGCGGCGCAAACCGGACGGGACGTTCTACACCTACCGCGAATCGGCCGACGAGCTGAGCGACTACGTGGCCGCGATGGGTTTCACTCATATCGAACTGCTGCCAGTAGCCGAGCACCCCTTCGACGCCTCGTGGGGCTACCAGGCCACGGGTTACTACGCCCCCACCAGCCGCTACGGCAGCCCCGACGACTTCAAGTATTTCGTCGACCGCTGCCACCAAAAAGGTATCGGCGTCATCCTCGACTGGGTGCCGGGGCACTTCTGCAAGGACGACCACGGCTTGAGGATGTTCGATGGCGGCCCGCAGTTCGAGTGCGGCTGGCCGGCGCGGGCCGAGAACTGCGGCTGGGGGACGCTGAACTTCGATTTCGGCCGGCCGGAGGTATGGAGCTTCCTCATTTCCAACGCCATGTACTGGTTCGATATCTTCCACCTCGACGGCCTGCGGGTCGACGCGGTGGCTAACATGATCTACCTCGACTACGGCCGCCAGGACGGCGGCGAGTGGCTGCCCAACGAGTATGGCGGCCGCGAGAACATCGACGCTATCGCCTTCCTCAAAAAGCTCAACGAGGCGGTCCACTACTATTTCCCGCGGGCGCTGGTCATCGCCGAGGAGTCGACCGCCTGGCCGCTGGTGTCGCGGCCGGTGTACCTCGGCGGGCTGGGCTTCGACTACAAATGGAATATGGGCTGGATGAACGATACCCTCAAGTACGTATCCCTCGACCCCATCTACCGCAAGCATGAGCACAACCTGCTGACCTTCTCCCTGCTGTACGCCTTTTCCGAAAACTTCCTCCTGCCGCTGTCCCACGACGAGGTTGTCCACGGCAAAAAGTCGCTCATCGAGAAGATGCCGGGCGACTACTGGCAGAAGTTTGCCAGCCTCAGAGCCTTCTACGGCTACTTCATGGCCCATCCCGGCAAGAAGCTGCTGTTCATGGGCGGGGAGTTCGGCCAGTTCAGCGAGTGGTACGAAGGCCGCGGCCTCGACTGGATGCTGCTCGACTACGACCTGCATGCCAGGCTGCAGGGCTACACTCGCGAGCTTGTCCATTTATATCGCGGCGACAAGTGCCTGTGGGAGAACGACGACAACTGGCGGGGCTTTGAATGGATCGACTGCCACGACGCCAGCCAGAGCGTGGTCAGCTTCCTGCGCCGGGCCGACGACGGCGAGTTCACGGCGGCGGTGGTCAACTTCACCCCTGTTGTCCGCCACGGCTACCGGCTGGGGGTGCCGCAGGCCGGCGTCTACCGCGAGGTGTTCAACAGCGACCGGCAGGAGTTCGGCGGTTCGGGGGTGGGAAACGGCGCCCTGCCGGCCGAGCCGCTTGCCTGGCACAATCAGCCGTTTTCGATCGTCCTGACCGTGCCGCCGCTGGCGGCCGTGTATATCAAACAGGAGCAGAATGAAGAGTAGGGAGGGAGAAGCGATGGCCCACAAGGAGTGCGTGGCGATGATACTCGCCGGCGGCCAAGGCAGCCGGCTGGGCGTGCTCACGCGCATGGTGGCCAAACCGGCA
This sequence comes from Selenomonadales bacterium, assembly GCA_029975165.1. Taxonomy (GTDB): domain Bacteria; phylum Bacillota; class Negativicutes; order Sporomusales; family UBA7701; genus Anaeroselena. Next base: position 55,756 of record JARKPR010000030.1, on the reverse strand, counting down.
GTGCCGTTTGGCGCCAAATACCGCCTGATCGATTTCACGCTCAGCAACTGTCACAATTCCGGCTTCGATACCGTCGGCGTTCTCACCCAGTACCAGCCCTTCGCGCTGCACAGCTACATCGGCATCGGTAGCCCCTGGGACTTGGACCGCAATACCGGCGGGGTGCATATCCTTCCGCCGTTCGTCCGCTCCAAGGGCGGCGAATGGTACCAGGGCACTGCCAACGCCATCCACCAGAACGCCGCGTTTATCGAACAGTTCGCCCCCGCCTACGTGGCTGTCCTGTCCGGCGACCACATCTACAAGATGGACTACGCCAAGATGCTGGCCTTCCACAAGCAGACCGGCGCCGACGCCACCATCGCCGTCATTGAGGTGCCGTGGCGGGAGACCAGCCGGTTCGGCATCATGAGCATCGACGAGGAGGCGCGGATCACCGAGTTCGCCGAGAAGCCCAAGCAGGCGAAAAGCAACCTGGCCTCGATGGGGGTGTACATATTTACCTGGGAAGTCCTCCGCGACTTTCTGGACAAAGATGAGAAAGACCGTTCCTCCAGCCACGATTTCGGCAAGAACGTCATTCCCGCCATGCTGGCCGCCGGCCGCCGGATGATGGCGTACGCTTTCGCCGGCTACTGGCGGGACGTGGGCACGGTCGAGAGCCTGTGGGAGGCCAACATGGACCTATTAAGCGACCGCCCCGAGCTCGACCTCTACGATCCGAACTGGCGCATCTATTCCATCAACCCCACCCAGCCGCCCCATTTCGTGGCAACGGGGGCCAAGGTCAAACGGCTGATCGCCAGCGTCGGCTGCCGCATCTTCGGCGAGGTGGACAACGCCGTCCTCTTCCCCGGCGTCTATGTCGGCCCCGGGGCGGTCGTCAAGGATTCGGTGGTCATGCACGACGCCTACATCGGCAAGGGGGCGGCCATAGAGCGCGCCATCGTCGGCCCGGAGAGCGTCGTCGGCGACGGGAGCCAGGTCGGCCTGGCGGGCGAGCCGGCGACGGCCAAGGCGATAACCGTCATCGGCGACCGTAGCTGCCTGACCGCCGGCAGCATGGTGCCGCGCGGGGCGACGGTAGAATGAAGTTGCGAGAGGGGGGGGTAGAAGATGAAAGATGTCCTGGGGATCATCAACCTTCACGAGAATGAGGAGCTGCTGAAAGAGCTGACCCGCCAGCGCCCGCTCGCCGCGGTGCCCTTCGGCGGCCGTTACCGCCTCATCGATTTCGTGCTGTCGAATATGGTCAATTCCGGCATTACCAACGTCGGTATCCTCGTCAAGCACAAATACCGTTCGATCATGGACCATCTGCGGTCGGGCAAAGAATGGGACCTGGCCCGCAAGCGCGACGGCCTGTTCGTCCTGCCGCCGCCCGACCATACCCATTACGCCAACAGCATCTACAAAGGGGACCTCGAGCATTTCCACACCCACATCGACTTCCTCCAGCGCAGCAGCCAGGGGTTCGTGATCATCGCCGGCAGCCACACCGTCTATAATACCGACTACCGCGAAGCGCTCCGCTACCATCAGGAGAAGCAGGCCGACATAACGATAATGTACAAGACGGAACCGCCCGCGCCCGGCAAACAGTTTTCCCTCGCCACTGCCCTGACGGTCGGCGGCGACGGCCGCGTCACCGACATCAACGTGTCTACCGGCCGCATCGCCGGCGGCGACATCAGCCTGGAAACCTTCATCATGCGCAAGGAGCTGCTGCTGCAGATCATCGAGGATTGCATCGCCCGCGGCGAGTACGACTTCGTCAAGGAAGGCATCGTCAAGCGCCTCGGCCGGCTCCGCATCTTCGGCTGCCCCTTCGCCGGCTACATGGCGAAGATCAATACCGTTCCCGCCTACTTCCAGGCCAACATGGACCTCCTCCGCCCGGAGGTGTGGCAGGACCTTTTCCTCAAGTCGGGCCAGGTGTACACGAAGGTCAAGGACGAGCCGCCGGCCAATTACCGCGACCAGGCGGCGGTCAGCAACGTGTTGGTGGCTAACGGTTGCGTCATCGAGGGCCGGGTGGAGAACAGCCTGCTGTTCCGCAGCGTCAAGGTGCACCGCGGCGCGTACGTCAACAACTGCGTCATCATGCAGAAGGGCGAGATCGGCCCCAACGCGGTGCTGGAGAATGTTATCTGCGACAAGGACGTGAAGATTTCCGCCGCCAAGCGGATGATCGGCGATAAAAATTACGTGATGGTCATTGAGAAGGGGATGATAGTGTGACAGCCAAGAAGGTTTTATTCGTCGCCGCCGAGGCCGTGCCGTTCGCGAAGACGGGCGGCCTGGCCGACGTCGTCGGCTCGCTGCCCAAGGAGCTGGTGCGCCAGGGCCTCGACGTAAGAATCATCATGCCCAAGTACGGCGACATCCCGTCCCCGTGGCGGGAGCAGATGGTCTACCTGAAGCGCCTCGAGGTGACGCTCGGCTGGCGGCAGCTCTACTGCGGCGTCGAGCGGCTGGAGTACGAGGGCCTGACTTGTTATTTCATCGACAACGAGTTTTATTTCCGCCGCCAGGGGCTGTACGGCTTCCACGACGACGGCGAGCGGTTCGCCTACTTTTGCCGGGCGGTGCTGGAGGCGTTGCCGTATCTCGACTTCGCCCCCGACGTCCTTCACTGCCACGACTGGCATGCCGCCCTCGTGCCGGTGCTGCTCAACGCCCAGTACCGGGACAGGCCGGAATACGCCCGGCTACGGACGGTGCTGACCATTCACAACATCCAGTACCAGGGCATCTGCGACCCGCCGGCGCTCGGCGACCTGCTGTCGCTCGACGCCGACGAGTACCTGACCGCCGACCGGCTGGAGCTCGCCGGCAAGGTGAACGTCCTCAAGGGCGGCATCGTTTTTGCCGACGCGGTCACGACCGTGAGCCCGACGTACGCCGCCGAACTGCTCACCCCGGAGGGCGGCTGGCAGCTCGACGATGCCTTGCGCCGGCGGAGCGGCGACTTCTGCGGCATCCTCAACGGCATCGACTACGAGGTGTACGACTCGGCCAAGGACAAGCGGATCTACATGAACTTCACCCGCCGGTCGATTGGCCGCAAGCAGGTCAACAAGACCAAGCTGCAGGAGTTCCTCGGCCTGGCGATACGGCCGGAGGCGATGCTGGTCGGCGTCGTTTCCCGGTTGGTGTGGGCTAAGGGGCTCGACCTCATCGCCGAGGTGCTGGGGGACATCCTCGCCGCCGATGTGCAGGTCGTCGTCCTCGGCACCGGTGACGACAAGTACGAGAGCATGTTCCGCGTGGCCGGCCACCGCCACCCCGGCCAGTTGTCCGCCAACATCTTCTTCGACGAGTCGCTGGCCCAGAAGATCTTCGCCGCCGCCGACCTCCTCCTCATGCCGTCGCTGCAGGAGCCCTGCGGCATCGGCCAGCTCATCGCCCTGCGCTACGGCTGCGTGCCGCTGGTGCGCGAGACCGGCGGCCTGAAGGATACCATTTTTCCCTACAGCGAATATACTGGCGAAGGGAACGGCTTCAGCTTCGCGGCCGTGAACGCCCAGGATATGCTGTACACCTTCCGGCGCGCCCTCGGCTTCTGGAGCGACGGCGAAACCTGGCCGAAGATCGTAAAAGCCGCCATGACGTCCGACTATAGCTGGGGCCGGTCGGCGGCCGAATACGCCGCCGTGTACGACCGACTGTCCTGACGGCGCCGCCTGTCTATGTGGGGAGGGAAGAAATGCTTACCGACAAGGAAGAATTCAAAGCTGCATTCATCGAAAGACTGCAGGCGCTGCACGGCAAAAGCCTCGACGAAGCCTCGGCCCAGAATAAGTTCGCCGCCCTCGGCAGCCTCGTCCGCGACTACATCGGCAAACGCTGGGTCAGCACCAACCGCCAGTACGCCGCCAAAGGCGAGAAACAGGTCTATTACTTCTCGATCGAGTTCCTGCTCGGCCGCCTGCTCGACACCTACCTGCGCAACATGGGCGTCCGCGACCTGTGGGTGGCGGGGCTGGCCGAACTCGGGGTGGACTACGCCGAGCTGGAGGAGCAGGAGCATGACGCCGGCCTCGGCAACGGCGGCCTCGGCAGGCTGGCGGCCTGCTTCCTCGACTCGCTGGCCGCGCTGGCCCTGCCCGGCCACGGCTGCGGCATCCGCTACAAGTACGGCCTGTTCGCCCAGAAAATCGTCGGCGGCGACCAGGTGGAGCGACCGGACAACTGGCTGAAGGACGGCAATATCTGGGAGTACCGCAAAATCGACAAGGCGGTCCGGGTCAAGTTCGGCGATTCCTTCGGGACGGTGCTGGCCGTTCCGTACGACATCCCCGTTCTCGGTTTCGGCAACAACACCGTCAACACCCTGCGGCTGTGGAGCGCCGAGCCCACCGAGGACGAGATGGACTTCGCCTCCTTCAACCAGGGCAACTACCTGAAGGCGGTCGAGTACAAATATTCCGTCGAGGCCATATCCGAGATCCTCTACCCCGACGACACCCACTACGAGGGCCGGCTGCTCAGGCTCAAGCAGCAGTACTTCCTAGTGTCGGCCGGCATCCAGAGCATCCTGCGCACGTTAAGGCGCAAGCATGGCGACATCCGGCTGCTGCCGGACAAGGTTGCCATCCACATCAACGACACCCACCCGGCCCTGGCCGTGCCCGAGTTGATGCGCATCCTCATGGACGAGGAGGGCCTCGGCTGGGACGAGGCCTGGCGGATCACGACCAACACCGTCTCCTACACCAACCACACCGTCATGCCGGAGGCGCTGGAGAAATGGCCGATCGACATTTTTCAGAGCCTGCTGCCGCGGCTGTGGGAGATCGTCCACGAGATCAACGAGCGCTTCTGCCGCGACCTGTGGCATTTCTACCCCGGCGATTGGGACCGCATCGCCGCCATGGCCGTCACCGCCGACGGGTTCGTCAAGATGGCCCACCTGGCGGTGGCCGGCAGCCATAGCGTCAACGGCGTGGCCAAAATCCACAGCGAGATTCTCAAGAAGGACTGTTTGAAGCTCTTCTACCAATACACGCCCTACAAATTCAACAACAAGACGAACGGCATCACCCACCGCCGCTGGCTCATGCAGGCCAACCCCGAGCTGGCCGGGCTGATAACGGAGACGGTCGGCCCCAGCTGGGTCGACCATCCCACCGACCTCAGTCGGCTGCTGTATTTCGTCCGCGACGCCGCTTTCCTCGAACGGCTGACGGCCATCAAGCAGATGCGGAAGGCGGCGCTGGCCAAATACGTGAAGGACGGCTACGGCTTCGAACTCGACCCGGCCTCGATTTTCGACATCCACGTCAAGCGCATCCACGTCTACAAGCGGCAACTCCTCAACGCGCTGCGGATCATGGAGCTGTACGACCGCCTCAAGGAGAACCCGCATCTCGACGTCGTGCCCCGCACGTTCATCTTCGCCGGCAAGGCCGCCCCCAGCTACCTGCTGGCCAAGAAGGTCATCAAGCTCATCAACGTGCTAGCGTCGGTCGTCAACAACGATCCGGACGTCAGCGACAAGATGAAGGTCGTTTTCCTGGAGAACTATGGGGTGACGCTGGCCGAGCTCATCATCCCGGCCGCCGACGTCAGCGAGCAGATTTCGACGGCCAGCAAAGAGGCGTCCGGCACGGGGAACATGAAGTTCATGATGAACGGGGCGGTGACCGTCGGCACGCTTGACGGCGCCAATGTCGAGATCCGCGAGGCGGTGGGCAACGACAATATCATCATCTTCGGGCTGAAGGCGGAGGAGGTCATCGAGATCTGCGCCAACGGCCGCTGCAACCCCCGCTATATCTACAATAACGACGCGCGCATCAGGCGGGTGACCGACAAGCTGGTCGACGGCAGCCTGCCCGGCGGCGCGGACGAGTTCCGGCCGCTCTACGATTACCTCGTCCACGGCGTGGGCGACTTCTTTGAGCTGGAGGATTTCAAAGCCTACCTTGACGCCCAGGCGCAGGTCGACGCCTTTTACCGCGACGGGGGAAAGTGGGCGGCGATGGCCGCCAACAACATCGCCCGTTCCGGGCAGTTCTCCAGCGACCATACCGTCGGCGAATACGCCGTCGGCATCTGGAACATCCGGCCGGTGCCGGTCGACGGGTAGGTGGCGGCGATGACGTACGGCTGGCTTTGCCACAATTCGCAGCTCGTCGCTTACCGCCGCCCGTTCGGGGCGGTGGCCTGCGGCACGGCGGTCGACCTAAGCCTGGCCGTCGCCGCCGGCCGGCCGGTGGAAGCGGTCTACCTCCGCACCTGGCGCGACGGACGGGGCGAGGAGCTCATCCCCATGACTCCGGGCGACGGCGCCGCCGACAGGGTGTATTACCGCACTACCCTGACTGTTCCCGACGAGCCGGGGGTGGTGTGGTATTATTTCGTCGTCCATGCCGGCGGTGCGGCCCACTTTTACGGCAACAACGCCCGGCAGCTGGGCGGCGAAGGGGCGATGTACGCCGCCGCCCCGCCCTCCTTCCAGATCACCGTCCACCTGCCGGCCGCCGTCCCCGCCTGGTACAAGGACGCGGTCGTCTACCAGATCTTCCCCGACCGCTTCTATAACGGCAACCCTGGCCGCCAGGTGAAGAACACCGGGCCGCACAGCCTCATCCACGCCCACTGGGACGACGATCCCGTCTACGTGCGGGAGTGGGAGACAGGCCGCATCCTCGCCTTCGACTTCTTCGGCGGCAACCTCGCCGGCGTGATGGCCAAGCTGCCCTATCTCAAGGAGCTGGGCGTGGGCGCCATATACTTCAACCCGTTGTTCGCCGCCGCCAGCAACCACAAGTACGACACCGCCGACTACCTGAACATCGACCCCATGTTCGGCGACAACGCCGCCTTCCGCGAACTGTGCGCCGCCGCCCGCACGATCGGCATCCGCGTCATCCTCGACGGCGTCTTCAGCCACACCGGCAGCGACAGCATCTACTTCAACCGCGAGGGGCGCTACCCCGGGACAGGGGCCTACCAGTCGGCCGCATCCCCGTATTATCCCTGGTACCGCTTCCGCCGCCACCCCGACGACTATGAATCGTGGTGGGGCGTCGACGCCCTGCCGAACGTCAACGAGCTCGAGCCGTCCTACCTGGACTTCATCGCCCGCGGGCCGGACAGCGTCGTACGGCACTGGCTGCGCCTGGGGGCCGCCGGCTGGCGGCTGGACGTGGCCGACGAGCTGCCTGACGCCTTCATCCGCGAGCTGCGGCGGGCGGCGAAGGAAACGGACGACGAAGCGGTGCTGATCGGCGAGGTATGGGAGGACGCGTCCCGCAAGGTCAGCTACGGCGAGCTCCGCGGCTACTTCCGGGGCGACGAGCTCGACGCGGCGACCAACTACCCCTTCCGCCGCGCCGCCCTCGATTTCCTGCTCGGCCGCGAGGACGCCGCCGCAACGGCCGCCGTGCTGTACAGCTTGTACGAGAACTACCCTCGGGAAAATTTTTACGCCGCGCTCAACCTCATCGGCAGCCACGACGTACCGAGAATCCTTACCCTGCTCGGCGGCTACGAGGAGCCGGCCGGCCTGCCTTACAGCCAACAGCGGCGGCAGCGCCTGGGCGAGCGTGAGCGGGAGCTCGCGGTGCGCCGCCTGAAGCTGCTGGCCCTGTGGCAGATGACCTTCCCCGGCGTGCCGTGCGTGTATTACGGCGACGAAGCCGGGCTGGAGGGCTACACTGAGCCGCTCAACCGGCGGCCCTTCCCCTGGGGCCGGCAGGACGCCGCCCTCACCGCCTGGTATAAGCGCGTCATCGGCCTGCGCAACGCGCATCCCGTGCTGCGTAGCGGCGAATGGCGGCCGCTCGCCCCCCATCCCGACGTGTTCGGCTTTATCCGCTGGGCGGAGGGCACGGACACCATAGCCGTCGTCCTCGTCAACCGCAGCGAGACGGCGGTGAAAGTGGAAGTCGACCTCGGCGGCCGCTACCGCGGCCTGCTGTTCGACGCCCTCGCAGACGAGGCTGAGGCGCCTGCCGGCGAAGGCTGTTTGGCCGTGACAATCCCGCCGCTCGGCGGCCGCCTGCTCATAGGCGGCGGCCGGGAGCGCGGCGAGTGCGGCATCCTCCTCCATCCCACTTCGCTGCCGTCCGCCCACGGTTGCGGCGACCTGGGCGCCGAGGCCCGCGCCTTCGTCGATTTCCTGGCGGCGGCCGGCCAGGACTACTGGCAGATCCTGCCCCTCAACCCCGTCGGTTGCGGCAACTCACCCTACCAGAGCGTATCGGCTTTCGCCGCCGAGCCGCTGCTCATCGACCTCGACAAGTTGGCGGACCAAGGGTTGATTACGGCGGACGAGATCACCGCCGCCCGCGCGGCCAGCGGCCTGGCGGCCGATGACGGCGGCCGGGTGGACTATCCCGCCGTGCGCGCCTATAAAGAAAGTCTTTTCCGCCTGGCGTCCGCCCGCTTCATCCCCGACGCACCATACGCCCCCTTCCGCCACGCCAACGCTGCCTGGCTCGACGACTACGCCCTCTACATGGCGCTGGCCGGCCACTTCGGCGACGATTGCTGGCAGCGCTGGCCGGCCGATATCGCCGGCCGCGACCCGGCGGCGCTCACCCGCTATGCCGGCCTGCTGGCGGCGGAGATCGACCATCATGTTTTCCTGCAGTACGTTTTTCGCCGCCAGTGGGCCGCGCTCCGCGACTACGCCCGCGAGCGCGGCGTGAGGATCATCGGCGACCTGCCGATCTTCGTCGCCCATGCCTCCTGCGACGTCTGGGCCAATCGCCGCCTGTTCCGCCTCGACGCCGCCGGCAACCCGACCGACGTCGCCGGCGTGCCGCCCGACTATTTCAGCGCCACCGGCCAGCTGTGGGGCAACCCGCTATATGACTGGCGGGCGATGGCCCGGGAAGGTTACCGTTGGTGGCAGGATCGCCTCGTCAACCTGCTGGCGCTGGTCGACGTCGTCCGCATCGACCACTTCCGCGGCTTCGCCGCCTGCTGGGCCGTCCCGGCCAGCGCGACGACCGCCGAAACCGGGCGGTGGCTGAAAGGCCCGGGGGCAGCCCTGTTCGCCGCCCTCGAGGTGCGGCTCGGCCAACTGCCGCTCATCGCCGAAGACCTCGGCACGATAACCCCTGATGTGGTCGCGCTCAGGCGCAAATTCGCCTTTCCCGGCATGAGGGTGCTGCACTTCGCCCTCGCCTGCGACGGCCAGGGCGACCCCCTGCCGCTCAGTTGCGGGCCGGACTGCGTCGTCTATACCGGCACCCACGACAACGACACCACCCTCGGCTGGTATCGGGAGCTGGCCGCAACCGCCCCGACGGCGGCGGCATGCGCCGACCGCTGGCTGGACGGCGGCGACCCGGCGTGGGGAATGATCGAGCTCGCCTATGCGTCCCGCGCGGCGACGGCCGTCGTGCCCATGCAGGACGTGCTGGGGCTGGACGGGTCGGCCCGTATGAACACGCCGGGGACGGTCGGCGGCAACTGGGAGTGGCGCTGCCCGCCGGGCTATCGGGACAACGGCCTCGCCGCCCGCCTGGCCTCGCTGGCCGCCAAATACCGGCGCGGGAAATGCTGAACCGCTAGGTTTTACGGGCCGCCAGAAGCAATTGGATTATCATGTATTTTACATAATGTGTTTGCGTATGTTATAATGAGGCAGGCCGGTTGCGGCCGGCCGTTATTTTTTGTCAATAAAGGAGGTCGGTATATGCGTCGTCACAGATTTTCCGTCGCTTTGCTCCTGCTGCTGACGCTGACCGTCACGCTGCTAGCGCCGGCGACTGTCGCCCAAGCCGCGTCGCTTTCCGACCTGCTCGGCCAGGACGGGGGCAGCACCGGCGGCGGCATTTTGAACATCCTGCTCGGGCTCCTGTTCGGCAAGCTTTTAGGCACCTCCGACGGGGGGGCGGGCGGCGGCAAGGTTCTCGGCAGCAGCACTACGCCTGCCTCGCCCGGCGCCGACCGCAGCGCGGTGATCGTCACCGCCCAGAAATACATGGGCGTGCCTTACGTATGGGGCGGCGAGACTCCGTCGGGGTTCGACTGCTCGGGCTTCACCCAGTACGTCATGAAGCAGAACGGCATAACCATCCCCCGGACCGCGGCCGAGCAATACGCCGCCGGCACGCCGGTGGACAAGGCCAACCTCCGGGTCGGCGACCTGGTCTTCTTCACCACCTACAAGCCGGGCGCGTCCCATGTCGGCTTCTACATGGGCGGCGGCAAGTTCATCCACGCCAGCTCGGGTGCCAAACAGGTCACGATTTCGCAGTTGGACGAAGCGTACTACACCCAGCATTATATCGGCTCCCGCCGCTTCTAGGCGGCCGCCGATAAACGTCGCCTAGCTGCGTCGCTATGTCAAAGCCCGCCGATTTTCGGCGGGCTTTTGGCCTTTGCAGGGGCGATTCTGTTATAATGATGATATGCATGTGGAAGGAGGTCGCGACGATGGAAGGTTATGTGAAGGTAGCGGTGGTGGAGAATCAGTTCGAGGCGCACCTGCTGGCGGAAATCCTCGCCGAGCGCCGCATCCCCCACACTCTCAAGTCCTACTACGACGCCGCGTACGACGGCCTGTTCCAGGCCCAGAAAGGCTGGGGGGCCGTATACGCGCCGCCGGAGCACGAGGCGGAGATCGCCGAGATCCTCGCCAGCCTCCGTACCCAGCCTCCGGCCGAAGAATAGCCCGCCGGCGGCCGCCCGCCAAGGCGCCGCCGCAAAGGGAGGAGAATTTGTCCGCATGGACTTCGGCACCAAGATAGCCTATTTCTTTATCGATCTGCTGCTGCCGCTGGCGGTCGGCTACTTATTCCGCCGCCAGACGAAACTGGATGATGATTTTTTCCGGCGGATGATGAATTTCAGCGTGCTGCTCATCTACCCGCTGATCGCCCTGCTCGGCTTCTGGGCGACGAAGCTTACCCCCGAGCTTATCTGGCTGCCGGTGCTGGGGATCGTGATGAGCGTTATCCCCGGCATATTCGCCTATTTCCGCGCCAAGGCCAAATACGCCAGCAGTCTCGACCAGGGCAGCTACGTCATGGCCGGGACCATGTCCAACACCCTTACACTGGGAGGGATATCGACCTACATCCTCTACGGGGAAACGGGCTTCGCGTACGTGCAGCTCATCACCCTGCTGGGCACCCTCTACCTGTTCCTTATCTGCTTCCCGGTGGCCCAATGGTACGCCGCGAAGGGCGGCGAGGGCGGCGGCGCGCGTCTGTCGGTCGCAGCGGCCGTGTTCAGCCGCAACCAGCTTCCGGCGCTCGGCCTGCTGGCCGGGGCCGCGCTCTATTACGGCGGCATCCCCAGGCCGGCGTGGGCCGGCGCCATCTTCGACCCCCTCGTGCATTTCGGCGCCTGGACGTCGCTCATCCCCGTGGGGTTCTCCGTCGACTTCCGGGCCATGCGGCAGTATTGGCTGGGCATCATCGACATGACGGTGATCAAGTTCGTCATCACGCCGCTGCTTACGTACGCTATCGCCAGGATGGTCATCAGCGACCCCGTCGCCTTGAACGCCGTCCTCATAACCGCCAGCACGCCGACGGCGATATTATCGGTGATCGCCGTCAAGATGCAGCGCCTCAACGTCCACATCACCATGGCCGCGTTCGTCCTGACCACCGCGGTATACCTCCTGCTCGTGTATCCGCTGCAGTTCCTGGGGCTGGCCGGCAGGCTGTGAGCAGCTCATCTAATTCCTGTACCGAAATTTATAGTCCTGAGCGAGCCATAATATATCCACTGGCCCTGAAAGACGTCACCAGTCAATTTAGCGCAGTTTCTGATGGGGCATCAAAATAACCAAATTTATGATATTATAGTATTATTAAACTAATAAAGTATTGCTCTATCGTCGTTAAGATGGTATTATTCTTTTTAGATAATCATTATTTACCAAGGCCGATACAGGACGGGGTAAGTAATACGGCGTTTGGGCAGATCGCCCGCCGCCTGCGTCCTGGTGAGGGTATAAATATTATACGACAGGAGGAACGATCAATGCCGGATTTTGGGAACCCTTTTGCGGGCATGGCGGCGGAACGTAAACTGACGAAGCCGGAAATCATTCGCGCCATTCGATTTCTCATTGCTGCGGAGTATGAGGCGGTGCAACTTTATGTCCAGTTGGCGGAATCGGTCGACGACCCGTTAACTCAGGCGGTGCTGACAGACATAGCCGACGAAGAGAAAGTGCATGCCGGCGAATTTCTGGCCTTGCTGAAAACTTTGGCTCCCGACGAACAAGCCTGGTATGAGCAGGGTGAACAGGAAGTGGCGGAACTGAAGGAATCTTTGTCCGCCGGCGGCCCCGCTAAGGCCGTAGAACCGGATAAAGCTGATAAGCCCGCATTCACGGTAGGAAATCTGCTCGGGCAGAAATAAGTTTAGAAAAGGGAGGTAAGTACATATGGATTATTTGGATAGGGCGACCGCCCCCCTTTCGGAGTCTGAATGGAACAGAATTGACGAGGCGATTATATCCTCCGCGCGGACTACTATGGTTGGTCGTCGCGTGGTAGAAGTGCTTGGTCCTCTGGGGGCTGGGGCATATAGCGTGCCTTTTTCGATCTTTAAAGGGAAAAGGGCAGCCGGCGTAGATATGACGGGGGAAGGGGAAAGCCCCGTAGTCGAGGCCAGTGACCGGAAAACGGTGTCCTTGCCACAGCTCTATACCGATTTTAAGATTGCCTGGCGCGATGTTGAAACCGACAGGCAAATGGGCTTGCCTGTAGACGTCAGCGCTGCGGCCATTGCGGCGGAGGCGGTGGCTGCCCAGGAAGACGCATTGATTTTCAACGGCAGTAAAGAACTGGGGCTAGAAGGCTTATTTACCGCCTCCGGGCGCTCTCAGGTGAAGATCGGTGCTTGGGACGAGCCGGGCAGCGGTTTGGCTGACGTAGTGAAGGCAGTTAACCAGCTCGCCGGTGCCGGGCATTACGGGGCTTATGCCATGGTGGTGAGCCCGGTACAATTTGGCAAGCTTATTCGGGTATATGGCAATACGGGTACGCTTGAACTCGACCAGATCAAGGCTCTTGTAACCGGCGGCATATATTACTCAAATGTAATCGAGGGGCAAAAGGCCGTGCTGGTGGAAGTAGGGGCCAAGAACCTGAGCTTAGCCGTCGGACAGGACTTAACTGCTGGCTATCTGGGCGCAGAGAAAATGAACCATTTGTTTAGGGTTCTGGAGACGGTAGCGCTTCTAATCCGGCGTCCGAGTGCCGTTTGTACTTTAGAATAAAGGGCTGTCCTGTTGAAACTACGCCTGAAATATAAGACTAGTAAATGACCTATGCCTGTCAGGCATAGGTCATTTTTTCGGCCCTATTTTCAAGCAGGGATAAGACATAGTCATCAACTCAAAAAAAGAGTCTTTTGTGACAAAAGACTCTTTAAACCTGGATATATCTGATGCCGTCCGTTTATCTCTTCTTTACTTGGGGGGGTGTTGTCGCTACCTTATCGACATGGATATGCATTTCGTCCTTCACGATGCCTGCGAGGGTGAGCTTGGCGGTGTCGGCGCCAGCCGTAAAGCCGCCGGCAAGCCTGACGATGTCAGCCACCGTGGTGCCGGCCGGTACCCTGATCACTCCTGGATTGGCGACGGCGCCGCTGATATAGACGACCGCGTACTCCGTCTTCTGCGGCGGTTGCTGCGGCGTCAGCTGTTGCTGCCCGGATACGGGGAAGATGCCGCCGAAGAGCTGCTTGTCCAGCTCGGGGAAAGCGGGAATCGCCACTGTCAGAAGCAGCACGCCAGCAAGAACGACAATCGCTTTGCGGAAGCGAGACTTGTTGCTGCGCTTTCTTTTTCTGAGCTTATCGACTCTTGACGGGCCACGGATAGGGCAGTACATCTTTCGTCCCTCCTCTTACGCCCGCTCAGGCATAAGTATCCAATCGGTCGAATACTATATTTCGCTATAAATGGGAATAAATCCTGCAAAACACACAAGATATTGAAAAAAAGTTGACAGTGGCGATTTGCCACTGTCATCCCGGCTCAATCGGTATCGGCCTGGGTGCGCTCGATGTACTCCGAGGCCGCGTGCAGGGAGTCGCGGGTGGGGTCGCGCACGGTCGCCGAATCCTTCATGGCCAGGGGTTCGGGGTTGTTGGGCCCGTATTCTTCATCAATGGTTGGCGTTCTTATCAGGCACACCCCCTTTGCAAAAACTGGTTTGGCGGTATCCTACCGCCCGCAGACCGGTCATTTCGGTTTTTCGGCTTGCAGCGACTCGGCTTCCCGCGCTCCCGGCTTGTTTTTTTTCGCAGGGTCGGAGTCGAGCATATCGTTCATGGCCATGAAAATTCACCTCCCTGGTTGTGGGCTTTCTGACAGTTCCCGGGGCATGGCGACAATCTCCTGCACGATTAGTTTGAACCGGTGCCAGGCCGGCTATCCCGTCGGCCACGGCAAAACAGCGGCAATCGTGGGTGTTCCCGGCAGGGAAACGGACATTTATTACCGAACTTTACCATATGAGGGACCAATAATCGGGAAGGATGATCAGCATGAAGTTGCGGGTATGCGTATGCCTGGTGCTGGTAGCGGCCTTGCTTGCGGGTGCGATGGCGGTGGCGGCGGCTTTCCAGGGCTTCAGCGCCGATATCGTCACCGCGCACGGCAAGCAGACCATGCAGGGGAAAATTTTCGTCGCCGGGGATAAGATGCGGTTCGAGACGGCCGGGGTGGTCTCGATAACGCGGATGGACAAAAAAGTCGTTTGGATGCTGATGCCCACGGAGAAAATGTATATGGAGCAGCCCATCAGGCTGGAAAACGTCGTCCCTAGCTCCGAGCCGATGGCCGGCGAGGTCGAGAGGACGCTGCTCGGCACGGAAACGGTCAACGGCCAGACCGCCAACAAATATCGCATCACCGTCCAGACCGACAGCAGGCGGCACTCCTTCCTGCAGTGGCTGGCGGCGGACTCCGCCCTGCCGCTGAGGACGGCCGCCGAGGACGGCTCCTGGTGGCAGGAATTTCGCAACATCCAGGTCGGTGTTCCCGATGCCTCACTGTTCGAAGTGCCGAACGGCTATAAAAAGTTCGCCATGGGCGGCATGTGACGAGAACCCTGCGGCCGGGCCAGTTTGCCATTCCAACTGCAAAAGCTTGCGGCAATAGCTGCAAGCTTTTGTTTGGTCTGTTAGAAGGCAGGAGCTTTCTGGCAGGCATGGGAGCAACTATAGATTCGCCTGTGACAAAAGGCTTGGCGAAGCGATAGTTTTCTGATCGGCAGAAGGAAAAACGGCCGATGATATGGAAATAAATGTAAAGGAATGGTTTCACAGGAGGCGGATATATGTCGGAAACACTGTTGCTCATATCCCTGGGACTCAATGTCATCGTAATCGCCTTATTAGCCTTCGCCCAGTCGCACGGCCGCGGCGGCCGCGACGACCGGGAACGGCTGGAGCGGGTGGTGAGGGAGGAATTTGTCGTCAGCCGCCGCGAAAATAGCGACGCTCAGCGGCATCTGAGCGACTCCCTGCTGGCCCGCATGTCCGACATGGCCGCCCTCCAGACCGGGCAGATCGAGGTTTTCTCCCGCCAGCTCATGGCGCTTACCCAGAGCAACGAAAACAAGCTGGAGCGGATGCGGGAGATCGTCGAGGAACGGCTCAAGCTGATGCAGGCGGACAACAACCGGCAGCTCGAGGTGATGCGGGCGACGGTCGACGAGAAGCTCCACGCCACGCTCGAAAAGCGGCTGGGAGAATCCTTCCGCCTGGTGAGCGAACGGCTGGAGCTCGTCCACAAAGGGCTAGGCGAAATGCAGACCCTCGCCGCCGGGGTGGGCGACCTCAAACGGGTGCTCACCAACGTCAAGACTCGCGGCATCTGGGGGGAGATCCACCTGGCCAGCCTCCTGGAGCAAATCCTCACCCCCGACCAGTACGACCGTAACGTGGCCACCAAGCCCGGCAGCGGCGAACGGGTCGAATTCGCCATCCGCCTGCCGGGGCGCGAAGACGGGGAAAAACCCGTCTGGCTGCCTATCGACGCCAAGTTTCCCCAGGAAGATTACCAGCGGCTGCTCGACGCCCAGGACCAGGCCAACTCGGTGATGGCCGAGGAAGCGGCCAGGGGGATGGAAGCCAGGGTGAAAATCGAGGCCAGGGCGATAAGGGAGAAATACATCGATCCGCCCCATACCACCGATTTCGCCATTCTCTTCCTGCCGGTCGAGGGCCTGTTCGCCGAGGTACTGCGCCGGCCGGGGCTGTGCGACCAGCTCCAGCGGGACTACCGGGTGGTCGTCACCGGGCCGACGACATTGGCGGCGCTCCTGAGCAGCCTGCAGATGGGCTTCAGGACGCTGGCGGTCGAGAAACGCTCCAGCGAGGTGTGGACGCTCCTCGGGGCGGTCAAGACCGAGTTCGGCCGTTTCGGCGACATGCTCGAGAAGACGCAGAAGAAGCTGCAGGAAGCCTCGAACTCCATCGAAACCGCTGCCCAGAAGTCGCGGACCATCGAACGCAAGCTGCGGACGGTGCAGGAACTGCCGGCCCCGGAAGCCGCCGCCACGCTGGAGGAGTAATTTTTATCCACCCCGGGTCATAGAGTATGCTAGCATGCTCATTATGAACGGGGTGGTTTTATGTCCGCGCCACGCGTGCGGTCGGTAGGACTGGCCGTGCCGGCCCACGCCATCCGCCAGGCCGACATCAGGGATTTCACCGCCTCCCTTTTCCAGGCCAGGATCGACCACCTGGAACGCCTGCTGCCCGTCTTCGACAACGCCTGTATCGCCAAACGCCACCTGGCCCGGCCGCTTGCCTGGTACGCGGCCGAGCACACCTTTGCCGAAGCCAACCTGCTGTATGAGGAAATCGGCCTCGACCTGGCCGCGGAAGCCGCCGTCCAGGCACTCGACCGCGCCGGCGTGGCCGCGGACGATGTGGGGCTGGTCGTGCTCGTCTCCTCCACCGGCATCAGCACGCCGAGCCTGGACGCCAAGCTCATCCGGCGGCTGGGTATAGCGGCCAGCGCCGCCCGCCTGCCGGTGTGGGGACTGGGCTGTGCCGGCGGCGTAGCGGGGCTGGCCAGGGCAGCGGAGCTGGCGGCGGCCGTGCCCGGCCGCGTCGTGCTGCTGGTGGCGGTGGAGCTCTGCAGCCTCACCTTCCAGCGCAACGACTTCTCGAAGTCCAACCTCGTGGGGGCGGGCATCTTCGCCGACGGCGCCGCGGCGGCAGTCGTCGCGGCCGGCGGCGAAGGGCCGGAGATCCTCGGGACCCACAGCACCCTGTTCGCCGACACCGAAGACATCATGGGCTGGGATGTCGTCGCCACCGGTCTCAAGGTGCGCTTCTCCCGCGACATCCCCACCTTCGTCCGCACCCACCTGGCCGACCTGGCCGCCGCCGCCTGCCGGCGATGGGGGATAACGCGCCAGGACCTGGCCCACTATATCGTTCATCCCGGCGGTGCCAAAGTGCTCGCCGCCTACGCCGACAGCCTCGGCCTGTCGGCGGTGACGCTGGCTACGGCCTACGAGGTTCTCGCCGAATACGGCAACATGTCGAGCGCCTCGGTGCTGTTCGTGCTCGAAAGGTTCCTGCGGGCCACGCCGCCCGCCGGGCGCTATGGGGTGATGCTGTCGCTCGGCCCGGGGTTCAGCGCCGAGCAGGTGCTGTTCCGGTGGTAGGCTGGCTGGTGCTCATGACGGCGGCGGTCGCCGTCCAGCGGTTGGCCGAGCAGTCGCTCGCCGACCGTAATCGCCGCTGGCTGCTCGACCAGGGTGGCCGCGAGTACGGCGCCGGGCATTATCACCTCTTCGTCCTTCTCCATGGCGGCTGGTTGGCCGGCTGGCTGGCCGAGGGGCTGCTCGGCGACGGCCCCGGCGCGCTGTGGTGGCTGTGGCTCGCCCTCTTCCTCGCCGCCCAGGCTCTCCGCTACTGGTGCATCGCCAGCCTCGGCCGCCGCTGGACTACCCGCATCATCGTTCTCCCCGGCGTCCCGTGCGTCCGCTGCGGCCCCTACCGCCTCCTTAGCCACCCCAACTACCTGGCGGTCACCGTCGAGCTCGTCTGCGGCCCGCTCATCTTCGGCGCCTGGCTTACGGCCCTGGCCGCCGGCCTGGCCAACGCCTGGCTGCTGCTCGCCGTCCGCATCCCGGCCGAGGAGGAAGCAATTGGCCGGTTGACGGAATAGGTTTTGGCTTGCAAAATGGACGGCGCTGTTATACAATACTACTAGACTGTTTTTGGCACATGGGGGCGTAGCTCAGCTGGGAGAGCGCTTGGCTCGCATTCAAGAGGTCGTGGGTTCGAATCCCATCGTCTCCACCAGTAACTACGGGGCTCCGCGGGAACGCGGGGCCTTTAGTTATGTAAATATGGGGATAGTTTTGGGGATACCGGGTAACAAAATCCGCAAATGACCACAAAGATTTAGCAAGAAAAAACGGAGGGGCAGGCGTTAATTCGCCTGCCCCTTTTTGCTTTTTGCGAGGGTGCTTGTCTGTGTAAGGAACGTCTCCATCCTTTCGGCCGTCTCCTGTTCGGCCGATTTCAAAAGGTGGCTGTAGATGTTCATGGTTGTACTGGTTCTGCTGTGCCCCAGCTTGCCGGATACGGTCCTTACGTCGGTACCGCCGGCGATAAGGTAGGTGGCCGCCATATGCCGGAAGGCATGCGGGCTGATTGGCGGCAGTTGATGCTCTTTGACGAGGCGCCGTAACCAGGTATTGAAACTGTGAGGGTGCGCCGGCCGTCCGTCCCATTGAGTGAATACCCGGTCACCGCCGGGTTCCTTCGCGCCGGCCCACTTGCCGCCATCGTCTTTATGGCCGCCCATTTTGAGGCGCTTCTTGTTCTGTGTGAGCCTATGCCGACTGAGTATCTCCATGACTGAGCCGGGGATACTCACCAGGCGGTCGCTGCTCCTGTTCTTTGTCCCTTTGGGTATCGTGCCGGTTCCTGGGACGTACACGCTGGCCTGCTCGACCCGTAAGCTACTATTTGCGAAATCGACGTGGCGCCACTCCAAGCCGAATATCTCCTCCCGCCGGAGGCCACCGGTCAGGGCGAGGAGTATCCATAGTTTCTGCTTATCACCTTCGCCATCGATGGCCTGCAAAAAAGCGCCAAGGGTTTCCTGGTCATAAATGGCCTTCGGCTTCTGGTCCACCTTTGGGGGCTCGACGCGATCAGCGGCGTTGTTCGGGATTAGTCCCCATTGTACGGCCTTGTTGAGCAGTGAGGAGATCAGGGCATGGTGCTTGCGGATGGTGTTGGCGGACAGGCAGGCGCCGACCGCCGGGACGTGGCCGGCCTGGGTGGCGCTACCGGCCGCGGCGATTTCCGGGGGGGTGGCGTCGGTGGTGCTGGCGCCGGTTTCAGCTTCGGGGGTGGCCGCGGGGGTGGCATCGGTCGGTACGCTGCCGGCCTCCGGGATGCTGCCGGCCGCCGGCGGGAGATCGCCCTGCTGCCCCTTCTTCTTTCTCTTCGGCAGCTTCTTTATGCCCGGTTCGGCCAGGTTTTCGTAAAAGCTCAATAGGTGCTTCGGCTCGATCTTGTCGAGTCGCTTATGGCCCAGAGTTGCCTTAATCCTGGCGAAGATAAAATCATTGTAGGCTATTGTGGTCGCCTGGTGATTCTTCGTCGCGTGGTTTTTTTTCCAGTATTCATAGAACGCCGCCAGGGTCATTTTGCCCGAGGTGGCATGCTTGCCGTCCTCAATATCGGTGATGAACCTGGCCAGTTCCTTCTCGGCTGCCTTCATATCCGAGCAAGTGACTGTTTTTGTCTTTTTTACCTGCCGGCCGTTGCCGTCCAGGCCGCCAGACACTACAAGGCGATATGAATTTTTCCCGCGCTTTTCAATTGAACCGGCCATTTGCTACCTCCAATATTTGCAGGACCATTCTCCGGTCCGCATTTAAGGCAAGGGTTATTTCAGAAACTGTTTTCCCCTCAGCGTGCAGGCGCAAAACATCGGGCCGTATCCTTGACTTCTTAACCCGCCAACGATTAGAGCAGGCCGGGTGGGCTTTCATTTTTTTGCCGTCGGTGAACTCAACCCATCCTCCGCAGACGATGCAAGGCGTAACCTTCAACTCGCCGATTACATACCGGGAAAATTGGAACCACAGCACCGAAAGCAGGTTCTTAGGCTGAAATTTCGGAGCTAGAATGAGACCGTTGACGTTGATCGTTATCTGAGCAAGTGCAGGATATTGAACAAGTTTATCATTTACGACGGTCATTACAAAAATCTTTACTGGCAGTAGAATGTCCCCAGGAATTATTTGTGCCGCTACTTTCGGTATGGCTAGAAGGTTGTTGACGCTTTGGCTGAAATCGTGCCATGCGTAAGGGCTGTTATCGCCGGGATAGGTTTTAGTTAGAGGAACGCATTTAATTTGTCCGTTTTCCCAATAGAACCATTGAGCCAACGCCTCTTTATTTTGCTCAAGGTAGTGTCTCCAGATGGTCATAAGCGCCTTCATGTGAGCTATTTCATTGAACCATATTAAAACTGGGTCTCCGGGCGTTACGGCCGTCGAGAAATTGCTTTTCGACCCCTTAACAACGGGATAACCTTTGCCAATCAGGAGGCCGTATTTATTAGCGAAATCGGTTATAGCTTCCTTCGTAGGCTCCAATTCTGCGAACTCCGCAAACAATGCGGGGTTTTCAACTAGTGGTTCGTACGTCTTATACTTTGTGCTTCCCGGCTTTTCTAATAGATAAGAGGTGGTTCCGGCGGGTGTCTGAATCTGATAGCCATTATCGGCGACTTGTCCCATAAAAATTGAATGTTCTATAGGTTTCGGTTCATGCATTAGCAACACATCTCCCTTGATTTGTAATGTAAAATATCAAATGTAATGGGCAATTAATGTTGTTTTGTTTCATATTATACAGGATAATTTAGGTAAATACAAGTCGATATAACTAAAAAAGGGAGGGCAAACGATGGACCGGGCACTTTTGACGGCCGAGGAAGTTTCCGCTCAACTCTTCGGCGGGAAGAAATCCACAGAGTCAATTTGGCGCGACGTGCGCAACAACCACATTCCCTATGTTCGCATTGGCCGGCGGGTTTTTTTCGACGCCGATGTAATCCGGGATTGGATTGGCGCCCAAAGCATGGCCAATGTGAAGGAGAACACGAGAGGGCTATAGATCATGAATACAGCACGGGTATTGAATGAACGGGAACTAGCGGCCGAGCTTGGCCTGAGCCCGTGGACGGTTCGCGGGATGCGGCTTAAAGAGGGCTGCCCATACTTCACGGTGGGTGCGCGGATTTTCTACCGGCTGGCAACCGTGCTGGCGTGGATTGCCGCCAAGGAGCAGGACGGCCGGCAGCAGCCGGCGCCGGCGCCGAAGGTGGGCGTGCTGCGTCGGATTGTTAGGGAGGCGGTACTCATTGAAGGTTATGTTCGGTTACATCGCCGGCTGCTGGAAGGTGCCATATTTTCAAATCCTAGTTTATTAAAAACATGGATATGGTGCCTACTAAAAGCGTCCCATAAAGAACATAAACAGACTGTTGGCCTAAAAAAAATTACTCTGATGCCGGGCCAGTTTATCACTGGCCGCTTTGTCGGGGCGGCCGAATTAAAGTTGAATCCTTCAACTTTTTGGAAGTACATGCTGTGGCTGCGAGATAACCAAAGTTTAGACATCCAGGGTAACAACAAATATAGCCTTGTAAGCCTTACAAATTGGGAACTTTACCAACTCGCTCCGCTAAAAAAT
This sequence comes from Selenomonadales bacterium, assembly GCA_029975165.1. Taxonomy (GTDB): domain Bacteria; phylum Bacillota; class Negativicutes; order Sporomusales; family UBA7701; genus Anaeroselena. Next base: position 34,069 of record JARKPR010000030.1, on the reverse strand, counting down.
GATAGCAAAGGTGACATTCAGAATAACATTCAGCGTGACAGCAGCGTGACACAAACAAAAATGGAAAAATGGCAGAATGGTAAAGACACCGTTCCTTACGGAACGGTAGTGGAAACCTTCAACGCAACTTGCACTTCTCTGCCGAGGGTAAGAGACGTTACCGCCCATCGACAGGCAGCAATCAAGGGCTTTTTGAAGTGGATTGGCCAGGATGGACGGACGGTTGAAGATTTCTTCCGACGGGTGGAAGCAAGCGACTTTTTAACCAACAGGACGGAGCAGGGCTTTCGCGCGGGCTTTGATTGGGTTCTTAAACCGGCTAACAGGCAAAAGATTGCCGAAGGGAACTATGATAACCGACTGCCCGTGAGCACGCAACAGCGTTCGCGTATGGCCGGTGCCATCGCTGGGACGCGGGCTTTTCTGGAGGAGGAGATATGACCAAGGAGACTATAGCGAGGGTATTTTTGAAGTTAACTCTAAATTACCGGGCTCAGTTCGAAAACGCCGAGGCCGCAGCGATGCAGGGCATGTGGTGGCAGATGTTCAAGGGCTACGACGATGAAGTGTTTGAAACAGCCGCTATCGCGGTAATCAACAGTCAGCACCGTTTCCCCAACGTCGCCGATTTACGCAAGGCCATCGAAGAGCTATTACGGGAAGAGGTGACCAAACCGAAGGGGATTGCCGGCTTCCTGGCTGAGGCGCAGCGCAGTGAATCAACTGACTTCGGCTGCCAGTGCGCAGAGCTCGCAAAGCGCATCCTGTCCGGCGCCGATGTGAGCGCAGACCGCACGTACATGGAGATTAACCGGGCCGCCTTGGCCGAACTGGGACCGTTCGCCCGAGAGTTATTCCCGCGAGTCAGCGATGCCGTTATATTGGCGAATGAGCGGGAATTTCGCGAGGCCAAGGACAGCGAAGAAATGTGCAGCCGTTGTCTGTGGACGCCGCGCGAGTGTACTCAAAAAGGCTTTGTGCCAAGGCTGACGATGGAACCTAACGGGCAGACCTGTCTTAGCTTAACTCGTTGTGCCAAGTGGCGTTGAAAAACAATAGAAAGGGTGTGTGACTAATGCCTGGACTGTTCAATATTTTCGGTTGGCCTGCACAGCAGACCCCGCCCGAGGTGCCGCAGCAAGACGGGCCGTGGCGACCGCAGGAATGGGCGGGACTATCGGCCAGCGCCGAGCAGTTGGTTTATGTGAAAACCAACATCGGCGGGTATTTCTTTGACGCCATAGTGCGCGAAGAACATACCACGTCGCTAAAAATTACCGAGCATCCCGTACAGACCGGCGCCAACATCACGGACCATTCGTACGTGCAGCCTTCCCGCCTGACAATGGAAGTGGCCATGTCCGACGCTATGGATAGCGTTGTAGCCGGCCAGTTTACCGAAGGCGTTACAAAATCCGTATCGGCCTATCAAACTTTGTTGCGGTTGCAACAAACGCGAGTGCCTTTGCAGGTCGTTACCCGGTTGAACGTTTACCAAAACATGTTGATCGAGGAAATGACGGCGCCCGATGACATGAAAACCCTTTACGGGCTCAGGTGTACAGTCATGCTCAAGGAAATATTCGTCGTCGAGGTGAGCAAAACGACGGTGAGCGCGCGGCCACACGCTACAGGTAGCACAAACCGGGGACAGCAGCAACCACAGGAACCATCGGCGACAACAGCGCGACAGATAGCGAAGGCAATGGGGGTGGAGGAATGAGCGATTTTTTATATGGCCGAAAATACCGTGTGTTGGTGGCTGACAAGGGTAATACTGCGCTTGACGTGTCCAACCTTCGGTGTGTTTTTTGCGTTGAGAAGATTGCCAATTCCACGTCCAACTATGCCGAGGTAGCTATATATAACCTGTCCCCCGAAACCGAAGCGCTTATCGTCAAAGAGGGCATGCGGATTATTATCGAGGCCGGTTACCAAGGGTATTTACAGGCGCAGCAGCAGGGCGCCGCGCAGCAGGTGATAACTCCCAAGCAATACGGCGTGATCTTTGACGGCGAAGTTATTCAGCCGATCAGGGACCGCGAGGATAATAATGTTGATTATAAACTGACGTTGGTTTGCTTGGACGGCGATAGTTTTCTCAATAACAACATTGTTCGCATGACGGTCAACGCTGGTCTCAACCAACGCCAGTTTGTCAACCAAATTGCCTCTGCGGCTCTGACGCTAACGGAGATTGGCCGAATTTCTCCCGATCTTAGCACGCAAGCCCTTCCCCGCGGGAAAGTCTTTTTCGGAATGCCCAAGAAGTACCTGCGAGACATTGCCCGCGACAACAGCGCCAACTTTTGGGTTGATGACGGCCAAATCTACATCGCCAAAGCTACAGACGAAGCCCCCGGCGAAACAATTGTTCTTTCGCCGGAAACCGGACTTGTAGGCGTGCCGCAGCAGACCCAAGACGGCGTTGCTTTCAAATGCCTGCTAAATCCGGCTATCAAACTAATGTCCATGGTCAAGATCGACAACAGCATTGTCCGGCAGCTAAAGCAGCGAATTGGCCAAATCCCCTCTATGCTCGATCAGGACGGACAGTACCAGGCTTACCGGGTTATCCATTACGGCGATACCCGCGGGGACGAATGGTACACGGAAGTTGATGGCGTGAGCCGCTACGGTAGAAAAAGCCTCTTGGCTATGTTGGAAAATCGACAACAGAGCCCCAACGGCTAAGGCACTGTATGATCTGCCGCCTTTAGGGTAACAACTTGTTCCCGAAAAAGGTTCGTAAACGTTACTATTTTTTTGCTTCCAAAACGGTTAGACGATGTTAGTAGAATAGAATAGCCGCCTTGCTTTCTTTAGGACGGAGGCGGCTTTTCGCCGTGGGGATGGGGAACGTTTAAACTAACGTTACCGATATAAAGTAACGTTAGTGAATGGAGGCGGGTGGGGTGGACCGCGACCCAAAGTCCGGCAAGTTTTTACCCGGCAATCAGGCGGCCAGGGGAGCCCGCGGGAACTGGATGCCCAAATGGGGGAACCGAAACCACGTTACCCACGGGCTTTATTCAATGACTGTTTTCCCCGACTCTGACGGCCGGCTACTTATAATTCGGCCCGGTAAATTCACCTGCCACATTCCGCCAGGGAAATATAAAGTCCTGCCGGATGGTACTGTGATCGTGGGCAATTGCAACCTCGGGAAAATACGCTATTGAGGGGGCACTATGACGGTTATATGCCCGTTATGTCGTGAGATGATGGTGAAGCACCCGGACTTCTGGAAGTGCCCTGGCTGCGGCGCCGAACTCTGGCCGGACATGGACACTGGCCGCCAATTAAAGGAGACGTGGGCGGCGCAAATAGCCGAAGGCCGTTATGGCAACCCCAAGGGTGGCGACGGGGGGAGCAAACAACGAAAGAAGCCGGCAAAAACCAATTACAGCCGCCAGGTACCTTTGGACGTTTAGGCGCAGGCTTAAGGCAGTAGTTTTCAAGTTTTGACAGCTATGATACTCTGTAGCTAAAAACCATATATTGGGAGGCTGCGAAGAATGAAAGTCAAGGTTGTTTTGGTGTTCCTCGCGGTATTTCTGGCCTGGAGTACGGCGCAATGTAACCCGGTGGTAAAAAGTTCGGTGCAAAGCCATTCGTGGACGGAAACCGTATTAGTTTACTCGGACAGCAAGATTAATGTGTATATACCGGCCGACATGATAAATTTTAACCTCTTCTGGGCCAAGTACCCTCAAAGCGGTAACTTTTCTATGGCGTTGTACTTTGAAATTAAAGACGATCAGGCGAGGCGCAATACAATAGAGAACATCAAAACAGGTATCGCCGACAATTACATCGCTACTTTCGGCAAAACTTACCCCGAATTACTCAGGTTCGTTGTAGACTACGCTTTTTTTGATATGCAAAACAGGCAGGTAACGGTTTCACGCGAAATGTATATTGATCAAGACGGCGAATTTATCGGGGCCCGTGACGCCAACGAAGTTACCGAACTGAACGAGCAGCACCCTTTTTTCACGAAGTTGGCTCGATCAATCGCCGGCGTTCTTGAAAGGGCCAAAAACTACCCTAAAAACGCCGACATATTAAAAGAGCTTCAACGACGGCCAGATTTGGGGCAGTAATAAACCCGCTGGCTGCGTGGTGGCCATCGGGACGAATAACGCGACGTGGGTAAGGGAACCAACACGCAGGATAGTAAAAAAACACGCCACAGGGGCGCGTGGCGAATGAACCAGGAAGGAAAAGGTATGCGGGGCCTTAATGCAGCGGTTTATGGCCAGGTACCCAGGATACGAATTTGAAGAGTGCTAGGGGGGCAACCTTGAAAGGGCCCCCTTTTTTGTCCACCGAGGAAAAACAGGACAAATATTAAAGATCGTTGTTTGTGACTTGAATACCGTAAACCCTTTATTTAATGGCGTTATAGGCTTTCGTAAACTAAAATACAAATTAACATAATGGATATTATTGGATGTAAAAGTATTATAAAGGACGAAAAAGTATTGAAAAGTAATATTGCACATGGTATTATATTCTCAAGGGGGTGAATTATGGACGAATACTTTACGCCGGAAGAGGTTGCAGGGATTCTTAAGGTTAGTGAAAAGGTTGTTAAGGATTGGCTTAGAGCCGGGACTATCCCCGGCACAAAAATCGGCAAGCTGTGGAGGGTACCAAAAGCCGAGTTGGAAATATGGCTTGAGAGCAACACACAAAAGCCCAAACCGTCGAATGCCGATTAAAAGTGAAGGGCCGGGCCCTGTTGGAGCCAGGGCCCGGCCGGCGACAAGGACAAGCCCGCAAAAGGTACTTGCTCTGTCGGCAACATTATATCAAACTCGCCGGCAGGGTACAAAAAATCAAAGAAGGCGAGGAATTGAATTATGAGCAATACCAATCATCGTTGCCCTGATTGCGGAAGGACTTTGTCCCTTGAGATGGTGGTAACTGTTCATGATACTGACCCCGACAACAGCAAACTCTTGTTTCGCTGTAACCGCTGCGAAAAGTACGTTTTCCAAATTAAGCCCGATTTTCACGGCAAAACATTTCTTGATCGTCAAGCCTATATGATCAAGTTGGCCCGGAAACACCTTATTGATGACAGCGTTTTAAGGAGACACCAGAGAATTATTGCTAAAGCGAGGCGTGCGGCTGTCAATGTGGCCACGTCCGCATGAGAGAACCGGATAGTATACCCTAAAAGACGGACTAAACGGAGGTTACTGGGTATGGTTGTCTACACGATCTGCCGCAAGACCGGCCGCACGTTAAAGGTGCGCCGGTTTCCTAACACCAAGGATTTGGCCGTTAAGCAAATTGCACGGGTTTTGGCGAAGATCATATCCGAAACGCCAGACCGAAAGGGACTATAATATATGGGGATACTATTGGGGATACCGGCTTGCAAATGGGGATAGTATTTCGCCAGCAGTTACCAACAACCATAAGGCATAAACCTAGTTGTCGCAAGGGTTCGCCAACATAAAAAAACGTTAACAAACAAGGTTTATTACACTCGCATTCAAGAGGTCGTGGGTTCGAATCCCATCGTCTCCACCAGTAACTAAGGGGTTTTGCAGATTTTTTGTGGGAATGGAAGCATAGGCTTGCGTTTTAGCAAGCCTATGCTTCCGTTTATACTAGGCAAAATCATGGATTTTGAGTTGTATTTCATGGTATTTATTGCACTTTTATGTGAGAAAAAGTATAATAAATCCAAGTGAATAATCTCGTATATTTCTGGGGATATGGCTCAGAAGTTTCTACACGGCGACCGTAAAATGCCGAGCTACGAATGGAAGGTGTTTTTGGATGTAGGAGCTATTGCTTATCATTAGCAATAGGCTTTTTGGTTCCATACACTTTATGACGCTTAAAGCTTGAACCTTGGCGGTTGCCGCACGTTGCGGACTTTCTGCCAAGGTTTTTTCGGGTTTGAAATGACAGAAATTAAGGACTTTCACCAGGCTGAAACAGGTGAATATATTTTTTTGGAGGTTTACGCAAACGATTGCGTAAAATAAAATGGCAAATATCAAAAGCGTGGCCCAAAAGGCCGGGGTCAATGTCTCCACGGTATCCCGGTACGTAGCCGGAAAGTTGAACGTCAAGAAGGAGACGCGGGAGAAGATCGACGCCGCCATCGCCGAACTCGGTTACCGGCCCCACGCAACGGCGAAAGCGCTGAAGACGAGCGTCACCAACTGTATCGGCATAGTCATTCCGACGATTCGTAATCCCCTGTTCGCTGACATAGTCGCGGGGCTGACTCAAAGACTGGAAGCCAATAAATTCACGACAATGTTGTATTCGACCGAAAACCATTTGAGTAAAGAAAAGGAGGGGATAGGCACCCTCTTGGCGGGCCGAGTCGACGGGCTGGTCGTAGTCGGTTCATCGGGTAAGACGGGGAGCCGGGACTGGTTGGAAGAGGTCAAAGATATAATCCCGCTGGTCGTCGTGAACAGGTGTTGGCAAAATGGCGATTTTAACCGCGTGATAACCGATTTTACCGCCGGTTCGCGATTGGCCGCGGACTACTTGGTCGGCAAGGGCTATCGCCGGTTCGCGGTGATTACCGGCTATAAGGACAATGAGGAGTCGCAGTTGAAGCTTTACGGGTTTGAACAAGAACTGTGGCAACGCGGCATCATGCTCGGGCAGGATATGGTTGCCGAAGGCTTTTTTAGTTACGATAAGGCCTATCATGCCGCCCGGAAATTATTGGGGTATCGACCTGAGGCCGTGTTCGCCGCCAGTGACCTGATGGCAGCGGCCGTACTCAAGGCGACAAAGGATTGCGGGCTCGTAGTTCCGGAGGATATGGCGGTGATCGGCTATGGGGACTCGCAAATTAGCCAGATCACTACGCCGGCTCTGACGACAGTCGCCCAGCATGCGGTTGAATCCGGAGCCGCTGCGGCGAATTTACTTATCGAGGTCATGAAGGAGCCGGGCCCGGCAAGGGAGGTGATTATGCGAACCGAATTAGTTGTCCGCCAATCGACTTAATTTGGAGGTAATGTATGTGAATAACGCTGCAAAAATGAAATATCCCTTCTTCGTTTCCGAGGACATCGACGGTTTTTTTGGACTTTTTGTAGACAATATCGCTAATCTTATGATCATCGTCACGACGATGATCGGTTTGTTCAAGATTCCGGCGGAATTTGTTTTCAGCCATGTCCTCCCCGGTATCGCCCTCTCGCTGCTGGTCGGCAACTGCTATTACTCTTGGATGGCGAAAAAGCTGGCGGAAAAGGAACAGCGTACCGACGTTACGGCGATACCCTACGGTATTACCACCTCAACGGTTTTTGGCTTTTTATTTTTGATCATGTTCCCGGTTTACGCCTTGAGCGGCGGCGACGGGATTTTAGCCTGGAAGGTTGCCTGTGCGGCCGCTTTCATCAATGGCTTTTTCGAAATCATCGGCGCCTTTTTCGGCGAGATGATCAGGCGGATCACTCCCCGGGCGGCCCTCCTGGGCACCCTCGCCGGCATGGCCATCGCCTTCATTGCCATGACGCCTACCCTCGAAATATTTACCAGGCCGCAGATCAGTTTCATCCCGCTGCTGATCACCCTGCTGACCTTTTTTAGCCGGCTTAAGCTGCCCTGGCACATTCCCGCCGGCTTAATCGGCGTTATTGTCGGCACATCTATTGCCTGGTTTTTGGGTTTCATGAATCCCGAGGCTCTTACAGCGAGCTATAAGATGCTGGGCTTCAACCTGCCGATTTTGTCAGTGGACGCTGTCATTGAAGGCTTTAAGAACATGGGCCCCTACATTGCTGTAATTGTCCCTCTGTCGTTACAGAACACCTTTTCCACCATGCAGAACGTCGAGAGCGCAGCGGCGGCCGGCGACAATTACAGCACCCGCAACACGATGCTAATGGACGGCATCGGTACAATGTTCGGCTCGCTCTTCGGCGGCTGCTTCCCGGCGCACGTATATATCGGACACCCCGGTTATAAGGAAATCGGCTGCCGCAGCGGCTACACCCTAGTCGACGGCTTTGCCGTGGCCATGGTATGTCTTTGCGGGATGATGGCCACGCTGAGCGCCCTTATACCCCGCGAAGCCATCCTGCCTATCCTCTTGTACGTCGGCCTGGTGATGGCGGCCCAGGCTTTCCAGACAACCCCGAAGGCGCATGCTCCGGCAATCGCCATCGCCCTTCTCCCTCATGTCGCGAACTTCACCAAGGGGCAGATCGACAGCACGATGAAGGCGCTCGGATCAAACATTGACAAGCTTGGCGTAGGCGCCTTGGGAAAAGTAGGGGTGCATTACCAGGGCCTTGCAAATCTGGCCTCGGGGGCGCTGCTGTCGGCCATGCTCCTGGCTACGATAATTACTTTTCTGATAGACAAGCAGTTCAAAAAAGCGGCCTATACCAGCCTGGTTGCGGCAGCATTGTCTTATTTCGGGATTATCCACTCGACCAAGCTTGCCCTGGGGGCTTCGCCGCAGTTCACCCTGGGCTACATATTGCTGGCGGCAGGCTTTTTCGCGGTTAGCTTCCATCGGTTCGATGTTCCGGGAAAGGATACTCAGGCTAGCCATTGATTATAGTATACATTTGGGGGAGGGCTATAGCCTTTGCCCCGGCCATAGAGAGGGGCTTTATAAATGGGAGAAATGAGTCTGCGCTCATTTGTCGCGCAGCTTGAACAAGAACAGCCGGGAGAGATACTGAGAGTAAGCGAGCAAGTTCCGCAGGACTTTTTCCTGACCTCGCTGGAACAGGAGCTATCCCGCCAGCAAAAGTATCCTCTGCTCATCCTGGATAATGTTGAAGGGGCCGGCGGTATGCCGGTGGTTGGCAACTTATTCGGAACAAGGGAACGAATCGCCCGCATCCTGAATACTACACAGGCGGGATTCAACAGCGCCTGGCTGGAGAGGGAAGAAAGCCCGATTCAGCCCGTAGTGCTGCCGACAGGCCCGGTGAAGGAAATAGTGCAAGTCGGCGATCAAGTCGATCTCTATCAGCTGCCTATCGCCCGCCACTTCCTCGACGACGCTGGACCTTACATTTCTTCCGGCATCGTCGTCGCCAAAGACCCGGACTCCGGCACGTACAATATGAGTTTTCACCGTATGCAGTTGAAAGCTCGCGACAAATTCGGCATCAGCCTGCACTCGCGTGCCCACCTGTGGGATTATTTCCGGCGGGCGGCCGAAAAAGGACAAGATCTCGAAGTGGCCATAATCATCGGCTGTCACCCCGCATATTATCTGGCTGCCGCCTGTAAGGTAGGCATGGACGTCGACGAATACGCCCTGACGGGCGGCTTGCTGGGGCAGGGAGCGGAGCTGACGCCGGCGCAAACGATAGACCTACTCATCCCGGCGAACGCCGAGATTGTCCTGGAAGGCAAAATCATCGTCGGGGCCGACGAGCCCGAGGGTCCCTTCGGCGAGTACACAGGCTACTCGACCTCCCGCTCGACCCGCAATGTCTTCAAGGTCAGCGCCGTCTGCCGTCGGAAAACCCCTTATTACCTCGATCTGGTTCCCGGCTACTCAAACGAGCATCTGTTGCTGGGGCGGGTGGCTAAGGAAGCCCATGTGTTCGCCCGCCTCAAGGAAGTTGTGCCGACGCTGAAGGCCATCAACTTCCCCAAATCCGGGACCCACTTCCACGCCTATATGTCCTTTAAAAAGACGGAAGAAGGGCAGGCCCGCCATGCGCTGATGCTCCTCCTCGGCCTGGATTCCTATCTCAAATTGGTAGTTGCGGTCGACGAAGACGTGGACGTTTTCAACGAGGAAGAAGTGCTCTGGGCCATGGCGACGAGGATGCAGGCCGACAAAGATGTCTTCATCGTCCCAAGCGTTTTTTGCAATAAACTCGATCCCTCGGCCCGCGAAGGAGTATCGGCCAAAATGGCGATTGACGCCACGGCCCCTCTGGAATGGGATGTTATCCGCTGCCGGACCAATCCGGCTACCGACGGGCTGGTTCGCAAGCTATTAGGGGATAGGTAGTATGGCGTCCAAGGTTTTCCGCAATTGCCGGCTGGTCAATGTTGTGAGCGGCGAAATCTATCCGGCCGATATCGTAACTGCAGACGACAAGATATACGCAGTCGCCGGGCCGGGAGAGGGCCGGGGCGAGGAAATCCTCGATTGCACCGGCTTGTTCGCCGCCCCGGGTTTTATTGACGCTCACTTCCACCCCGAGAGCACCTTCCTGGCTTTGCCCGAGCTTGCCCGCATACTGGCCGGGCGCGGGACGACGGCGATTTTCGCCAATCCCCATGAAATAGCCAATGTCCTGGGTCTGGACGGGATAGCCCGCCTCCTCGCCGACAGCGAGGAGGCGCCGCTGCACACTTATGTCCTTGCCCCCTGCAAGGTGCCGACCGCCCCCGGGCTTGAGACCTCGGCGGCCGAGTTCGGCATGGGGGAAATCGAAGAGATGATGTCCTGGCCGAACGTTGTCGGTGTGGGTGAAATTGATGCCTTCAAACTATTGAAACCCAACCCCAAATTTGCCGCAACCATCACCGTTGCCAGGAGCAGAGGACTTAAGGTCTGCGGCAGCATTAACGGATTCATGGGGGACGCCCTGAACACCATTGTCCGTGGCGGCATCACCGACGACCATGAAGCGACCAGCGGTGAGGAGGCATTAGCTAAACTGCGATTGGGCTGCACCCTTTTTGTCCGCGAAGGCAGCACCGAACGGAATCTGGCCGACATCCTGCCTTTCCTCGTCCGCCATTGCCGTTTCCAGGACCAGATATGCTTCTGCACCGACGACAAGCATCCCGACGATCTTTTGCGGGAAGGCCATATCGATCATAATATACGCAAGGCAATAGCCTTGGGCATCGAGCCGGTTCTGGCCTATCGCATGGCGACCTTCAACACCGCGCGCCACTATGGTCTGGAACGCCGTATCGGCGCTTTGACCCCCGGAAGCCAGGCGGATATTATCCTGCTGCGCGACCTGGAGAAGGTGGAAATCTCCGCGGTTTACTTCGGGGGCCGGCCCGTCGTCGGCGATGCGGCGGCCGTAAATGGCGACGCAGTGGGGACGATTCCGCAGTTTGGGCGAAATACTGTTAAAGTCAAAGCCAGATTAATTCCCGCCGATCTGAAGGTATCGGCGCCTGTCGGTGAAGGGCACGTTGCGGTAAGGGCGGCCGAAATCGTACCAAACCAGATCGTGACCAAGATGGTCACCCTCAGGTTACCGGTTGCGGGCGGAGAGGTTTTCTGCGATCCCGCCGGGAATATAAATAAGTTCATTCTTGTAGAGCGACACCGGTCCAGCGGCCAGATTACCAAGGGTTTCTTCAAGGGGTTTGGCCTAAATCGCGGGGCTCTCGCCTCGTCTGTCGCTCATGATCATCACCATCTGGTGGCGGTCGGTGCCAACGAGGCCGACATGGCGACCGCTTTGAACCAGATTATCGAGTGGGGCGGCGGGCTTGTTGCTGTTGCTGACGGCCATGTCCTGGCGGGCTTGCCCCTGCCGATAGCCGGACTGATTTCCGATCAACCGGCCGCATATGTCATCAGCCGGTTGGAAGAGCTGAATCAAGCGGCGGCCCGCCTGGGATGTCCGCTGGCGAGCCCGTTTGCCACCCTTTCGCTTGTCTCCCTGCCGGTCATCCCCGAAGTAGGGTTTACCGACCAAGGGATGATCGATGTCCTGCGGCAACAAGTCGTCGAGGTCGTTATCGGTTAATACGCAGGCGGGCCCTCGGCCCGGGAAAGGCGGCTATTTTGCGAATAATCGTCGGTATGAGCGGCGCCTCCGGGGCCTGCCTGGGGGTGCGCTTTCTGAGGGAATGTCAACGGATGGCTATCGAAACCCACCTTGTTGTATCCAAGTGGGCCGAGCGTACCCTCGAGCTGGAAACCGAGGTGAGTATGCAGGATCTTTGCGGACTCGCAACTACCTTCCATGACGGTGACGACCTCGGGGCGCCGATAGCCAGCGGATCATTCCGCCACGACGGCATGGTAGTTATCCCTTGCAGTATGAAAACCGCCGGCGCGATAGCGAACGGCTATTCCGCCACCCTGCTCGAACGGGCGGCGGATGTAACAATCAAGGAAGGGCGCAGGCTGATACTAGTTGCCCGCGAGACGCCTCTCAGCGCCATTCACCTCGAGAACCTCCTGAAGCTGGCCCGCATCGGGGTGACAATCATGCCGCCTGTCCCTGCTTTCTATAACCAACCGGAAAATATGAATGATATCGTCGGCCATTTCGTCGGTAGGGTTCTGGACCGGTTGGGCGTCGACAACGACCTTGTTAAACGCTGGCAGGGCTTGGATTGATCAATGGGCGTCAGCGGGCCGCATTGCGATAGGGGGGCTGCAAGGTGAAAGAGGTTTCCTTGCGTAAGCAGGCAGGTAGGATATTACTAGACGTTCGGGCGATAATCGTCGGGGAGGATATCGACATCCTCATTTCCGGAGGCGACAAGCCGCATATCGGCGCGGTAGCAGTAGCCCAAACAGTGCCTTGCTTACACAAGGATGGCAATACGGTCAGTATATCGATAATTACTTTGCCAGGCCACAAGGATGATGTTATAGCCCGGATGGCCGCCCAAACCGTCGCCCGCACAACCGGTGGCAACGTCGTGGTCAGCTGTGGTATCCATATAAGTGGTATCACCGAAGACGAGATTGAAACGGTAATCGAAATTAGCCGCGAAATGATTGATGGACTGCTTGATCATTTATCAGAAATGAAGGGATGAATAAGAGAAAGCGGAAAACAGACCGGGAATTTAACGTAGCTGAATGCGGATGAGTGTATCGGGTGGGGCATGTGTTTGACTGTATGCCCCCATAAGGTTTTGGGGGTGAATGACGGTAGGCGTGGATCAGTGACCGGGACCGGTGCATAGAATGTGGAGCCTATGCCCGGATTGCCCTGGTGAAGCCCTTGCGGTTAAAATGGGAGTTGGCTGTGCCGTAAGCGACTGCAGTGGCTTGTTTTTGTCCCGAAGCGATATTATTGCCTGATGCTGGGATTAATTTTATCATAATGTATGGCTTAACGGATTCAACGCGAGTGGGGGATCGAAAATGTCGCTAAAAGAAAAGCTTGTGGCGGGGCAAAGAATCTACGGAACAATGTTAAGGGTCGTGCAAAACCCCGCGGTATGTTATCTGGCCAAACATAGCGGCTTGGACTTTGTGATGTACGACTGCGAACATGCGAGTTACAACATGGAAACCCTGCATAATCTGTTTGTTACCGGGAATGCGTTGGGGCTGGACAGCTTCCTGCGCGTCCCCCAACTGTCCAAAGACTATATATCGAGAGCGCTTGATCAAGGTGCTCACGGTGTAATGGTTCCTATGGTCGATACTCCCGAAATGGCCAAGGCGCTTGTAAAATACTCGAAATATCAGCCTGTAGGCGCCAGAGGCTTTTGCAATGCGATCGCCCATGTCGATTACGCCGTGGGCAAAAAGCACGCCGACGTTATGGAGCAAGCCAACAATACCGTTATATCCATCGCCCAGATTGAAACCAGGGAAGCTGTCGATAATGCCGAGGCAATTGCCGCAGTGCCCGGTATCGACGCGCTGCTGATTGGCCCGAACGACCTTTCGCTTTCCCTCGGTATCCCCGGCGATTTGTTCAACAAAGTCGAGCTTGAGGCGATCACCCATGTCGCCGCGGCCTGCAAAAAGCACAAAAAAGCTTTTGGCCTGCACGGCGGGGCGAAGCTGCTCGGCATGTTCATCAATGATTTAACACTGGTTATGTCGGAATCAGATGCGGATGTGTTGCGGGCCGGATTCGAAAAGATAAAAGAAACCTGCGCCAATCTTTCGCAGAAGTAGGGAGACCAAGGCTTCGCAGGTTTTCTGCGAAGCCCTTCTTCTTTTAGGCCGAAACAGGTAATTATGCAATTTTTGTAATCATAGTAAAAACAGGATTTCGCGATAAAAATTAGAATAACCAAATATGAAATGACTTCATCTGTCAGAATTACAGCGGAAGGAGCACAACCAGAGAGATATCAAGGAGAGGAGAACAATATGGAATCAGCGAAGACCCTGCAGAAGGCGCTTATCCGAGCCAATCCCAAAACCGATCTGTATGTCGATCTCGCCGAGGCCGCAACGGGAATTTCCCTGGTGGCTTTCCTGTGGATTCATATGCTGTTCGTCGGCACCATCCTGTTCGGGAAGCAAATATTCGACCTGCTGGCGGAGAGCCTGGACAAATATTATCTGGCGCACATCGGCATCCCGGCGGTGATTGTGATTTTCCTGGTACATATTTTCGTGGCCGGGCGCCGTGCCCCGTGGCGGCTTAGCGACATGCAGACCACCTGGCGGCACGCCCGGATGATCGCCCACACCGACACCTGGATCTGGGTGGGCCAGGTCGTCACCGCCCTGATCATCGTCATCATGGGCAGCATCCACGTATGGTCGGTGATGTACGAGTGGCCGATCACCGCCGCCAAAAGCGCCCTGCGCGTCGATTCGGGGTACCTCTGGTTCTACGTACTACTGCTGCTCGCCGGCGAGTACCATGCTGGATTCGGCCTGTACCGCATCTGCGTGAAATGGGGGCTCATCAGCAACCGGCGGACGGCCGGCTGGGTGCTGAAAGTGATTACCGTGGCAATCGTGGCGATCGGACTGGGTGCCCTGTACATGTTTAAAAAGTTCGGGGGTGCCTTATGAGCGCTAAGCATACTCACATAACCGACGTTTTGATCGTCGGCGCCGGCCTCGCCGGGGAGCGGGCCGCCGTCGAAGCCGCGGCCGCCGGCCTGGATGTCGTTATCCTCAGCCTGGTACCGCCGCGGCGGTCCCACAGCACCGCCGCCCAGGGCGGGATGCAGGCGTCGTTGGCCAACAGCGCCATGGGCAAAGGCGACAGCCCGGACGTCCATTTCGCCGACACCGTCAAAGGCTCGGACTGGGGCTGCGACCAGGATGTAGCCAGGCTGTTCGTCGAGAAGGTGCCCATCGCCATCCGCCAGCTCGCTTACTGGGGCGTGCCCTGGAACCGGGTTAAGGCCGGGAAATATAAACACCCCAACGGCATGGAACTCGAAGACACCAAAGACAAAGAAGGCCTCATTACCGCCCGCAACTTCGGCGGCACCGCCAAATGGCGCACCTGCTACACCTCTGACGGCACCGGGCATACCGTGCAGTACACCATGGACAGCGTCGTCTGTAAAATGGGCATCGCCGTGCACGACCGCATGGAAGCCATCTCCCTCATCCACGACGGCGTCAACTGCTACGGCGTCGTGGCCCGCTGCTTGCGCACCGGCGACCTCATTGTCTACCTCGCCAAAGCCACCGTCATCGCATCTGGCGGCGCCGGCCGCCTGTACGGCGCATCCACCAATGCCGTCATCTGCGAAGGCACCGGCACGGCCATCGCCTTCGATACTGGCGTCGTCCCCCTCGGCAACATGGAAGCCGTGCAATTCCACCCCACCAGCATGCCGCCGACCTGCATCCTCATGACCGAAGGCGCCCGCGGCGACGGCGGCTACCTGCTGGACAAGAACGAATACCGTTTCATGCCGGATTACGAACCGGAGAAGAAGGAACTGGCCTCCCGCGACGTCGTATCGCGGCGCATGGTCCAGCATATGCGCAAAGGCCTCGGCGTCGAGACCGAGTACGGTCCGCACCTGTGGCTGGACATCCGCCACTTGGGGCGCAAGCACGTCTGGACCAACCTCCGGGAGATCGCCAACATCGCCATGAACTTCCTGGGCCTCGACCCGGCGGTCGACCTCGTCCCCGTCAGGCCCACCCAGCACTACACCATGGGCGGCATCCGCACGAACATCGACGGCTACGCCTACGGCCTCAAAGGCCTGTTCGCCATCGGCGAAGCCGCCTGCTGGGACATGCACGGTTTCAACCGCCTCGGCGGCAACTCGCTGGCCGAAACCTGCACCGCCGGCATGATCGTCGGCGAACAGGTCGCCAAATACACCCTCGGCGCTGCGCCGGCCTTCAACTACCGCCTGGTGGACGACGCCGTGAAAAAGGACGAGGAACGGATCGCCAACCTCATCGCCGGCAAGAACGGCAAGGAAAACGTATATGAGCTGAGAAAAGCCATGGAAGAGACGCTCAACGAACATGTGCACATCTTCCGCAACGGGCCTTCGCTGGAGACCGCCGTCTCTAGGCTGCAGGAACTGCATCAGCGCGCCGCTCATCTCGGCTTGCGCTCGTCCGGCCTGGGGGCGAACCCCGAACTGGCCGCCGCCCTGCGGCTGCCCGGCATGATCCGCCTGTCGCTGGCCATCGCCTACGGCGCACTCATGCGCACCGAGAGCCGGGGCAGCCACGCCCGTGAGGACTATCCCAAACGCGACGACGTCAACTGGCTCAAGCGCACGCTGGCTTACTGGAAGGCTGGGGCGGAACTGCCCACCCTTGACTACGAGCCGGTGAAATGCACCGAGATGCCGCCCGGCGACCGCGGCTACGGCGAAGCCTCGGCGCGGAACGCCGCCAGCAAGGAGAAATAACCGGATATGAGGTGGGTACAATGAGCAATCGCCAGCTAAAAATATCCGTTTTCCGCTATAACCCCAACCTGCCGGACGATAAACCGCGGATGCAGGAATACCAGCTGGAAGAACAGCAGGGCATGACCCTGTTCGTCGCCCTCAATAAAATCAGAGAAGAGCTCGACCCTTCCCTGATGTTCGACTTCGTCTGCCGCGCGGCCATCTGCGGCTCGTGCGCCATGATGATCAACGGCAAACCGCGGCTGGCCTGCAAGACGCTGACCAAGGACCTGCCGAGCGAGATCACGCTGATGCCGCTGCCGGTCTTCAAGCTGGTCGGCGACCTGGCGGTCGATACCGGCACCTGGTTCCGCGACCTGCAGGTCAGAACCGAAGCCTGGGTCCATACCGACAAGGAATTTGACTCCCAGGCCCTCGAGGACAGGATGGACAACGAAACGGCGCTGGCCATCTATGAGCCGGAACGTTGCATCGAATGCGGCTGCTGCGTTGCCAGTTGCGTGACGGCCAACATCCGCGAAGACTTCATCGGCGCCGCCGGCATCAACCGGGTGGCCCGCTTCATGGTCGATCCGCGCGACAAGCGCAGCGACGCCCAGTACTTCGAGGTGGTGGGCAATGAGGACGGCACCTTCGGCTGCGTGGGCCTGATGGCCTGCGACGACAGCTGTCCCATCCAAGTGCCGCTCGAGTCCCAGTTGGCCTGGGTCCGCCGCAAGATGGCCCTGGCCGGCCTGAAATTATAGTCGCCGCACATGAGAACCTCGGGCGTTTGCCCGAGGTTCTCATGTTATTTGCGTAAGCAGAATACCACGCGCTAGGCTCGTGGTTCCCAAAAGCTTATAGCTATACCACGAAAAGAACAGCCCCCTTTTGATAAAATAAATGCAGGTTTGCCGACTGTATAACTCTAACAAAAGGAGACGCATCCAAATGGATACTCAAAGCTGAGTATCTTGGCGATCTCCTGTACCCTGCCAAGTATATCCTGCCGCAGTATTTCGTCCTGCATAACCCCGGCCCGTTTATTCCGTAAATCTTCCATTTCGGCCGCTATCCGATTATACTCCTTTTTTTGAACTGCTTGTTATAGACTACTCGCTTAGTTTAATCTGGCCACCTTTTTTATTTGTTCTTAACTTAGTGTCCAGATTATTGTACCACTTCCACGTATCATCAATTCCTGTCGTCAAATTTAACTTAACCAGTGCGGACATCTCCCCATGCAGCTCCTGCAGTCGCCCGGCAATCGCTGCCGTATCAACCGCACTGGCTTGCTCACGAACAACCATCTCGATATTCTCCAGCATGCGCGAAATAAGGTATCTTTTTGTTATCAGCCGGGTCACTACCCGCATAAACGCATCCTGCAATTTTTCCTCATCCATCGGCTAGCCATCCACCTTGCCATGCTGGCATAGAAGGGATGCTTTTCTTGTTTTTGGTGGATCGACAGTTACATTGAGTGTGCCCTTTAGGGCTTGACTATTACACGAGGGTTAGAAAACTCTTTCATATTTTGCCCAATTAAACTACCGCATCTGTAGAGGCGATGAGTTTAATTCCTAGTAATCCCATCGCTCCACCGGCCACGCGATCAATCCAAACTTTTGAGCGCAGATAAGCAGAACGTGGGCCTGTCGAGGAAAGCACTAATGCGACAACGCAATACCATCCGATCTCCACTAAAAAAACAAGTAGCGGAAGAACAATTACAAACATAAGGGAAATCGTTTGAGGCAACAGTGCAGCAAATATACTGCTATAGAAGACCGTTGTTTTAGGGTTGCTTAACTGAGTAAAAAGAGCCGTGGTAAAAACGCTCAGCCATGCTCTTTGTTCATCGGCTTCCGTCGCCTGCACGCTGATGGGTTCTTTTGCCCCACGCCATATTGAAACTCCTATATAAATAAGATATATTCCGCCAAGGATTTTCAAAACGATATAAAGCCCAGGAACACTTGTGAACAGGGCCTTTAGTCCAAGCAAAGCCAATATAGCAAATATAACAGCGCCAACGCCCATTCCCGTTGCAGCCGCGAGACCATTTCGCCGCGATTCGGAAATCGAAATCCGGGCTACAACTAAGAAGCTGGGACCAGGGCTCATTGCTCCAATCAAGACGGCTAATAAGATACCCGCCAATGCCAATATACTATCCAATCCAACGTCATCTCCTTTTGGATATGAGACACTTTATACTAATTATAATCATCTTTCAGAAAACGAACAATAAGTATGGAATTACAAGAACGTATATCAACATCACTTAACTCCTCTCCTCTTTAATCATAAAATTTCTATAATTTCAACCCCCGATTGCAGCACAAACTCTACTTGCACCAGATTTATTACTTTTGTCCGCTCGACTAACGTACCAAACAACTCCTCGTCAAAATTCTGTACTCCATATATCGATCTAAGTACCTCGGCTATCTCCTGCACTCTGCCCTGCTGGAAGCGCCGCATAATCCCACCGGCTGTTTTCGCTGATCGGACGGGACTCGTCCTGGTAGGATTGCGGAAACATAACTGTGCAACTCATATTTAGATACGACCTATTACACAAAGGTATACGACCAATTGCACGAGTATACAACCTAATTACAAACGAACACAACACAGCAGGGAAAAAATATCTTGAACACCCCTTGACAACAGGTAACCCATCCTGGTATATTGTATACAAAGTTACACATCGCTGGAAAAACCGGCGATTGTCGCAGGCGGTTTACAATTTGGCCGCTGCTGCGGTCGCGACAAATGCATATCGCTTGTATCGACAGGTGATGATTGGGAGAAAAGGCACGGCCTAAACCGCTCAGAGAGCCGGTGGTTGCTGCGAACCGGTGCGGAAGCCGACGCCAGATAACTCGCCCATGAACTGTTTCGCCGAACGCACGCGCCGCGTGCCGGTAGGCGGGGACGTAAGCCGGGCGTTAGCCGGCAGCCGCTGATAGGCGGTGCAGAGTACAACGTAGGGTGGTACCGCGGATAATCCGCCCCTATTGACGCATAGGCGTCGATAGGGGCGTTTTGTTTTCACCGGCAAGTGAGACGAAGCCGGTTTTCGACCGCAAACTAAGGAGGCGACTGCCATGACGGCAAGAATCATCAGGATCTTCGACACGACGCTCCGGGACGGTGAGCAGACCCCCGGCGTCACCCTCAACACCGCCGAAAAACTCGAGATCGCCCAGGCGCTGGCGAGGCTCAAGGTAGACATCATCGAGGCCGGGTTCCCCATTTCCTCGCCCGGCGACTTCGCGGCGGTGAGCGAAATCGCCGCCAAAGTCCGCGGCCCGGTCATCGCCGGCCTGGCCCGCGCCAATTCCAAGGACATCGACGCCGCCGTCCAGGCCCTCAAAAAGGCCGAGCGGCCCCGCGTCCACATTTTCATCGCCACCAGCGACCTCCACCTCCAGTACAAGCTGAAAATGAGCCGCGGCGAGGTGCTCAAGGCGACCGAGGAAGCGGTCCGTTACGCCCGCCGGTTCGTAGACGACGTCGAATTTTCCGCCGAAGACGCCTCCCGCTCCGACCGCTACTACCTCTGCCAGATCTTCACTGCCGCCATCGCCGCCGGCGCCACCACCATCAATATTCCCGACACGGTCGGCTACACCACCCCCGACGAGTTCGGCGCCCTCATCCGCTACATCCGCGAGCAAGTCCCCAACATCGGCCAGGCCATCGTCAGCGTCCACTGCCACAACGACCTCGGCATGGCGGTCGCCAATTCGCTCGCCGCCGTACAGAACGGCGCCGGCCAAATAGAGTGCGCCATCAACGGCCTCGGCGAGCGGGCCGGCAACGCTTCGCTCGAAGAGATCGCCATGGCGCTCGCGACCCGCGCCGAGTACTATCACGCCGCCGCCGCCCTCGACACCCGCCACATTTATCGCACCTCCCGCCTCGTCAGCGTCCTCAGCGGCGTAGTAGTCCAGCCCAATAAAGCGGTCGTCGGCGACAACGCCTTCGCCCACGAGTCGGGCATCCACCAGCACGGCGTCCTCAATAACCCCCTCACTTACGAAATCATGCGCCCGGAAAGCATCGGCCTCAACAGGAACGCCCTCATCCTCGGCAAACTGTCCGGCCGCCACGCCTTCGAGGAACGCCTTAAATCGCTCGGCTACGAGCTCGACGGCGAGCGGATCAACGAACTGTTCACCAAATTCAAGGAACTGGCCGACCGCAAAAAAATGGTCTTCGACCGCGACATCGAAGCGCTCGTCACCGAGAAAGCCTCGGTCACGCCGGAGTGGTACCGCCTCGTCTACCACCACGTCGTCAGCGGCAACCAGACGACGGCCACCGCCACCGTCCGCGTCGAGACCGAGCGCGGCTTCACCGAGCAGGCGGCCTGCGGCGACGGGCCGGTCGACGCCGCCTTCAAGGCGATCGAGAAAGCGGTCGGCTTCCCGGTGTGCCTCAAGGACTACCAGATCAAAGCCGTCACCGCCGGCGAAGACGCTCTCGGCGAAGCGACGGTCTGGCTGGAGCAGGACGGCAAAGTCGTCAGCGGCCGCGGCCTCAGCACCGACATCATCGAAGCCAGCGCCCGGGCCTGCATGAACGCCATCAACAAACTCATCGCCACCTGCGGTCACCCCGCAGCAGAAAAAGCGGTAGGAGGGGAATAACCGATGGGCATGACAATGACGGAGAAAATCCTCGCCCGCCACGCGGGCCTCGACACAGTCGTTCCCGGCCAGCTCGTCAAATGTCGGGTCGACCTTGTTCTCGCCAACGACATCACGGGGGCGCCGGCCATCGTCGAATTCGACAAGATCGGCCGCCCGGTCTTCGACCGCGACAAAATCGCCCTCGTTCCCGACCACTTCATCCCCAACAAAGACATCAAATCCGCCGAGCAGGCCAAAGCCCTGCGCGACTTCGCCAAGAAGCACGCCATCACCCACTACTGGGAAGTAGGCCGCATGGGCATCGAGCACGTCCTCCTGCCGGAAGAAGGGCTCGTCGCCCCCGGCGAGCTCATCATCGGCGCCGACTCCCACACCTGTACCTACGGCGCCCTCGGCGCCTTCGCCACCGGCGTGGGCCACACCGACGCCGGCGCCTCCATGGCCACCGGCGACACCTGGTTCAAAGTACCCTCCGCCATCAAAGTCGAGCTTACCGGCAAGCCGCAGAAATGGGTGAGCGGCAAGGACGTCATCCTCACCCTCATCGGCATGATCGGCGTCGAAGGCGCCCGCTACCAGGCGCTCGAATTCACCGGCCCCGGCGTAGCCGCCCTGTCGCTGGCCGACCGCTTCACCATCGCCAACATGGCGGTCGAGGCCGGCGCCAAGAATGGCATCTTCCCGGTCGACATCGCCGCCGAAAACTACCTTGCCGCCCGCGTAACCCGTCCTTACACCGCCGTCGCCGCCGACCCGGACGCCGTGTATGAACGCACCGTCGCCATCGATCTCGGCAGCCTCGTCCCCACCGTCGCCTTGCCGCACCTGCCGGAGAACGTCAAGCCGGCCGCCGACCTCGCCCACATCGCCATCGACCAGGCCGTCATCGGTTCCTGCACCAACGGGCGGCTCGACGACCTCGCCCAGGCGGCGGCCATCATCGACGGCCGGAAGATTCATCCCGACGTGCGGGCCATCGTCATCCCCGGCACCCAGCAGATATACAGCGAAGCCCTCGTTCGCGGCTACATAGCGGCCTTTATCAGGGCCGGCGCCGTCGTCAGCACCCCCACCTGCGGGCCGTGCCTGGGCGGCTACATGGGCATCCTCGCCGCCGGCGAGCGGGCCGTCAGCACCACCAACCGCAACTTCCGCGGCCGCATGGGCCACGCCGACAGCGAAGTATACCTCGCCAGCCCGGCCGTGGCGGCTGCCAGCGCCGTCGCCGGCCATATCGCCGATCCCAGGGAGGTGATGAAATGATTCTCGAAGGAAAAGTATGGCGCTTCGGCGATAACGTCGACACCGACGTCATCATCCCGGCCCGCTACCTCTACACTGCCGATCCCGCCCATCTCGCCGCCCACTGCATGGAGGACATCGACCCCGCATTCGCCGGCAAGGTCCAGCCCGGCGACATCATCGTCGCCGGCCGCAACTTTGGCTGCGGCTCCTCGCGCGAGCACGCCCCCGTCGCCATCAAGGCCAGCGGCGTCACCTGCATCATCGCCGACGGCTTCGCCCGCATCTTTTACCGCAACGCCATCAACATCGGCCTGCCGCTCGTCGAACTCGGGCCGGCGGTGGCGGAAATCAAAGGCGGCGACCGGATACGCATCGACCTCGGCAACGGCACGCTCGAAAACCTGGCCAGCGGCAAACAATACACCATCCAGCCTCTCCCCGGCTTCATCCAGGACATCGCCAAAGCCGGCGGCCTCATCAACTACGTGAAGGGGGAAAAGGCGTGACAACCAAGCGGATCGTCGTCATCCCCGGCGACGGCATCGGCCCCGAGATCACCGCCGCCGCCCGGCCCATCCTCACTGCCGCCGCCAACAAAAGCGGCCTCGACCTCGAATTCGTCACCTGTCTGGCCGGCGGCGCGGCCATCGACAAATACGGCGAGCCCCTCCCGCAGGAAACGCTCGTGGCCGCCAAAGCTGCCGACGCCGTCCTCCTCGGCGCCGTCGGCGGCCCCAAATGGGACGGCGTCGCCCCCGAAATCCGGCCGGAAAAAGCCCTCCTCGGCATCCGCAAAGCCCTCGGCCTTTACGCCAACCTGCGGCCGGTCAAAGTCTCCGCCGCTTTGACCGCCTATTCGCCCCTCAAGCCCGAAATCGTCACCGGCACCGACATCCTCATCGTCCGCGAGCTTACCGGCGGCATGTACTTCGGCCCCAAATGCGAAAGTGAAACGATCGAAGGCACCGAACGGGCCTGGGACACCGAAGTCTACAGCGTCCCCGAAGTAGCCCGCATCGTCAGGGTCGCCTGCCGGGCAGCCAAAGGGCGGCGCGGCAAAATCACCTCGGTCGACAAAGCCAACGTCCTTGCCTCTTCCCGCCTGTGGCGGCGGGTGGCCACCGCAACCGCCCGCGAAGAAGGCCTCGACATCGGCCACCTGTACGTCGACAACTGCGCCATGCAGCTCGTCCTCAGCCCGAAAAGCTTCGACGTTGTCGTCACCGGCAACCTCTTCGGCGATATCCTCAGTGACGAAGCCGCCGTCATCACCGGCTCCATCGGCCTGCTGCCCTCGGCCAGCCTCGGCGACGGCACCGGCCTCTACGAACCCATCCACGGCTCGGCGCCCGACATCGCCGGCCAGGGCATCGCCAACCCCGTAGGCACCATCCTGTCGGCCGCCATGCTCCTCCGCCACTCTCTCGGGGCCGAGGAAGCCGCCGCCGCCATCGAGCAGGCCGTTGAAGCCGTCCTCGCCGCCGGCCACCGCACCGCCGACCTGTACAGGCCGGGAATGACGAAAGTATCGACCGAAGAAATGACAAAATTGATCTTGAAAAAACTCCAATAGTTGTACCAATAACGCAAAAAGCAAAGGAGGTGCCTACGTGCGCATCTCAGGCGCCCAGATCATTGTCGAATGCCTCAAGGAACAAGGCGTCGACACCGTCTTCGGCTACCCCGGCGGCACCATCCTGCCGTTCTACGACGCCCTGCGCGACGCGCCGATCAGGCACATTCTCACCGCCCACGAGCAAGGCGCGGCCCACGCCGCCGACGGTTACGCCCGCGCCAGCGGCCGGGCGGGCGTGTGCATCGCCACCTCCGGCCCCGGTGCTACCAACCTCGTTACCGGCCTGGCCGCCGCATTCATGGACTCGGTGCCCGTCGTCGCCATCACCGGCCAGGTACCCACCGCCCTCATCGGCCGCGACGCCTTCCAGGAAGTCGACATCACCGGCATCACCATGCCCGTCACCAAGCACAACTTCCTCGTCAAAGACGCCGCCAAGCTGGCGGAAACCATCCGTTACGCCTTCCGCATCGCCGGCTCCGGCCGGCCGGGCCCCGTGCTCGTCGACGTGCCCCGCGACATCCAGACCGCCGCCATCCTCTTCGAGCCCGCCGCCGAGCCGGCCGACATGGTTCCCTTCGCCGTCGCCGGGGCGGCGGTGGCCAGGATCGAGGCCGCGGCCGTGGCCATTGCCCGCGCCAAGCGGCCCGCCATCATCGCCGGCGGCGGCGCCGTAGCTGCCGAAGCCGCGCCGGAGATAGCCGCCCTCGCCGCCAAGATCGCCTGCCCCGTCGTAAGCACCCTCATGGGCCTGGGGGCCTTCCCCGCCTCCCATCCGCTCTTCCTCGGCCTCACCGGCATGCACGGCCACAAAGCGGCCAACAACTGCATCCACGACGCCGACCTCATCATCGCCGTCGGCAGCCGCTTCAGCGACCGGGTAACCGGCGACCGGGCCAAATACGCCGCCGGCAAGACCGTCATCCACATCGACGTCGACCCGGCGGAGATCGACAAAAACGTCGCCGCCCACATCGGCATCACCGGCGACATGAAAACCATCCTCGCCATGCTCGTCGACCGGCTCGCCGCCGGCGACAATCCCTCATGGTGGCAAACGATCGCCGCCTGGCAGGAGGAAAACCGCCTCCCGCCCGCCGCCGACAAGCTTACCGCTCCCTGGCTGTGCGGCGAGATCGCTGTCCGGACCGGCGGCGGCGGCTACATCTTCGCCACCGACGTCGGCCAGCACCAGATGTGGGCCGCCCAACACCTCAAAATCGAAACCCCGCGCACATGGGTGACCTCGGGCGGCCTCGGCGCCATGGGTTACGGCTTGCCGGCCGCCGTCGGCGCGCAGCTCGCCGTCCCTGACAAGCGGGTCATCCACATCGCCGGCGACAGCGGCTTCAAGATGACCGGGGCCGAGCTCCACACCGTCGCCGCCCACCGCCTGCCGATCATCTCCGTCATCCTCGACAACGGCGGCCTCGGCATGATCCGGCAGCTGCAGCACGCCTTCTTCGACCGGCGCTACACCGCTTGCGAACTGCCGGGCGTCGACTTCGTCGCCTTCGCCGCCGCCTTCGGCATCCGCGCCGTCAGCGTCGACACCCGGGATGGCTTCGCCGCCGCCTTCGCCGCCGCGCTGGCCTCCCCCGACCCGCAGGTCATCGTCGCCGCCATCGATCCCGCTGACCTCGTCAGTCCCATGGTGCCGCCGGGAGCGGCCATCAACGCCTACCTCGACATTTGAAAGGGGGTTTAGCCATGACCGCCGATCCCCAAACCACCCATACCGCCGACGGCGAAGCCATCCCGGGCGTCGACCCGCGGGCGGACGAAAACCTGCTGCGGCAAGCGCTCGGTGTGTGACGGCAAAAAAGTTCTCATAACTTTTTAAAAGCGTATTGACAAAAATGTGTAGTCCATGGATAATGTATACAACATTACAATGACGTGATGTAAGGAAGTGCGTCTAGGGTTCCGCTGTAAACATGCAGGCCTGGACCGAGCGACGCAGAATGCGCAAACGCATTACACCGTGGGTATAAAAGACCCTGCGGGAAGTTTCTTACTTTGGCAGTAAGCGACTTTTTCGCAGGTTTTTCTATACCCCGAATTATTGTATACAATATTCTGTATGCCTATATTACGAAAGGAGGATCACCATGAAACACGCGCTGTCCATCCTGGTCTACAACCAGCCCGGCGTGCTGGTACGGGTAGCGGGCATGTTCTCCCGGCGGGGCTTCAACATCCACAGCCTGACCGTCGGCATCACTCAGGATCCGAGGTATTCGCGAATTACCGTGGTGGTCTGCGGCGACAACGGCATCCTCGACCAGATCGTAAAACAACTCGATAAACTTGTCGAAGTCGAGGCCATCCAGCTCTTGCCCCCGGAAACCTCGGTCAGACGCGGCATCGCGATGGTCAAAATCGCGGCCGGCGGCGACAAGCGGTCTGAAGTCCTCAAGCTCGCCGAAGTTTTCCGGGCCAACATCGTCGACGTCGCCGAGCAGTCGGTCACCATCGAGATTACCGGCGACGACGACAAGATAAACGCTTTCATCGAACTTATCAACCCATACGGCCTCCTGGAAATGGTCCGCACCGGCATGGCCGGCCTGGCCAGAGGGGCGAGCACCATTTACGACTACGAGAGGAGAGACTGTTATGAGCAAATTGTACTATGATCTCGACGCCAATTGGGATATGATCGCCACCAAGAAAATCGCCGTCATCGGCTACGGCAGCCAGGGCCATGCCCACGCCCTCAACCTCAAGGAAAGCGGCCTCGACGTGACCGTCGGCCTCTACAAGGGCAGCAAATCGTGGCTCAAGGCTGAGAGCGACGGCCTCAAAGTCGCCGCTGTCGCCGACGCCGTCAACGGCGCCGACATCATAATGATCCTCATCCCGGACGAAAAACAGGGCCAGGTCTACCGCGACCACGTCGCCCCCAACCTCAAGGCCGGCTCCGCCCTCGCCTTCGCCCACGGCTTCAATATCCACTTCAGCCAGGTCATCCCGCCCGAAAATGTCGACGTCTTCATGGTCGCTCCCAAGGGACCCGGCCACCTCGTGCGGCGGATGTACAGCGAAGGCAAAGGCGTCCCCTGTCTGATGGCCGTCTACCAGAACCACACCGGCAACGCCCAGGAACTCGCCCTCGCTTACGCCCGCGGCATCGGCGGCACCCGTGCCGGCGTCCTGGCCACCACCTTCAAGGAAGAAACCGAAACCGACCTCTTCGGCGAGCAGGCCGTCCTCTGCGGCGGTGTCACCGAACTCATCAAGGCCGGCTTCGAAACGCTCGTCGAAGCGGGCTACCAGCCCGAATCGGCCTACTTCGAGTGCCTCCACGAAATGAAGCTCATCGTCGACCTCATGTACGAAGGCGGCATCGGCATGATGCGCTACTCCATCAGCGACACTGCCGAATTCGGCGACTACATGACCGGTAGGCGCATCATCCCCGACGCGACCCGCGTCGAGATGAAAAAGATTCTCGCCGAAATCCAGAGCGGTGAATTCGCCAAGAAGTGGATCCTCGAAAACCAGGCCAATCGGCCGGTGTTCAACGCCATGCGCAAGCGCGAGGCGGAACACCAGATCGAAAAAGTCGGCAAAGACCTCAGGGCCATGATGCCTTGGCTCAAGAAATAGTCCCTGCGGCGAAATAAATAACGGTAAGGAGGGACCGGAATGGAGCGCTTAGTGCATGTGGGCGGAATCAGCGAAGACCTCGGCGGGGTGGACCCGCACGCCGACCAGAACCTGCTGCGCCTGGCCGGCGTCGCCTAGAACCGTTGCCTGTTGAACTAATAAGCTGCAAAAGTGATGAGCGGGACGGGTATGCACCCGGCAGCCGCCGCAGAGAGCCGGGGAAAGGTGAAAGCCCGGCGCGGCCGCCGCATACCAGATCACCCGTGAGCTCTCCCCCGACGGCCCAGGCCATAGACGGGAGCGCGCCCGCGCGTTATAGCGGAGCCGGCTGACAGGCCGGTATGAAGAGTACAGCATAGGGTGGTACCGCGGATACCCGCCCCTATCGGCGCCATGCGCCGGTGGGGGCGATTTTCATTTCCATTCTAACGGAGGTGTTCAATAATGCAGCTCACCGGCGCGGAAGCCGTCGTCAGATGCCTCGTCGAAGAAGGCGTCGATACCGTCTTCGGTTACCCCGGAGGCCAGATTATGCCGCTTTACGACGCCCTCTACGACGCCCCCCTGCGGCACATCCTCACCGTCCACGAACAGGGGGCGGTCCATGCCGCCGACGGCTATGCCCGTGCCAGCGGCCGGGTCGGCGTGTGCATCGCCACTTCGGGCCCGGGGGCGACCAACCTCGTTACCGGGCTGGCCGCCGCCCACCTCGACTCGGTGCCGCTTGTAGCCATCACCGGCCAGGTGCCGACCGCCATGCTCGGCCGCGACTCCTTCCAGGAAGTCGACATCACCGGCGTCACCATGTCGGTCACCAAGCACAACTTCCTTGTCAAGGACGCGGCCCGCCTGCCCGAGATCATGCACGCCGCCTTCCGCATCGCCCGCTCGGGGCGGCCGGGGCCGGTGCTCGTCGACCTGCCGCGCGATATCCAGCAGGCCACCCTGGCCTTTAGTTCCGCCGCCTCACCGCCGCAGGCCGCCGCAGGCCGCCGGGGGACGGACGAGGCTATTGGCCGGGCGGCCGCGGCGATAAAGGAAGCCTGTCGCCCCGTCCTAGTCCTCGGCGGCGGCGTCATCCGCGGCCGGGCGGCCGCCGAGGCGCGGCTGCTGGCCGAAAAGCTCGGCCTGCCGGTCGTCAGTACCCTCATGGGTCTCGGTGCCCTGCCGTCCGACCACCCCCAGCTGCTGGGCCTTACCGGCATGCACGGCCATATCGCCGCCAACCGCGCCGTTCACGAAGCCGACCTCGTCATCGCCGCCGGCAGCCGCTTCAGCGACCGGGTCACCGGCGACCCCAAGCGCTACCCGGCCGGCAAAACCTTCATCCATCTCGACATCGACCGCTCCGAAGTCGGCAAAAACATCGCCAGCCACATCGCCCTCGTCGGCGAACTCGGGCCGCTGCTCACCGCGCTTGCCGCCCAGGCGGCCGCCGGTGACATCGCCGCCTGGAACGCCACCGTCGCCGAATGGCGGGCGGAAAGCCGCCTCGCATACAGCGCCGACCGCCTCAACGCCCCCTGGATAATGCGCGAGATATCCCGCCACACCGCCGGGCAGCCGGCCATTTTCGCCACCGACGTCGGCCAGCACCAGATGTGGGCCGCCCAGCACCTCGCCATCGACACCCCTGGCACATGGCTGACCTCCGGCGGCCTCGGCGCCATGGGCTTTGGCCTGCCGGCCGCCCTCGGCGCCCAGGTTGCCGCCCCCGGCAGCCGCGTCGTCCTCGTGGCCGGCGACGGCGGCTTCAAGATGACCGCCATGGAGCTCTACACCGCCGCCGCCTACAACCTGCCCGTCATCGCCGTCGTCCTCGATAACCGCTGCCTGGGCATGGTCCGCCAGTGGCAGCAGCTCTTCTACCGCGAGCGTTACTCCGCCAGCCTCGTCCCGCGGAAGTTCGACTTCGCCGCCCTGGCGCAGGTGTGCGGCGTCGCCGGCTGGCAAGCCGCCACCCCGGCCGAATTCACGGCGGCGTTCGCCGCCGCCTGGGCGGCCGGCGGGCCGGCGGTCATCGTCGCCGACATCGGCACGAAGGATATTGTTACGCCGATGATCGCTCCCGGCGCCGCCCTCAATGAATTTGTCTCCGTCGAATAACTTCGGCGGGCGTTGATAAGCGAAACTTGGCCCGTGCGATTAGCCCGAGCTTTAGTTGAGCTATTCGCGTAGCGGGAAAGCCCCCATTGCGGCGTTGCTCCTCGGCTGCCGCGCTCGACGTACGAAACAAAGTACGCCTGCGCGCGCAGCCTCCGGTGCGGCTTTGCACTGGGGGCTTCTGAATGCTCGCGACGCTATTCAAGGACAACGAATGCGGACAAGCTAAAGAGGGATTTCCCTGACGGAGGAAAAACATAATATAAATATACAGAAAGAATCTATCGAAGGTGCTGACCCATGACTGCGACCAACAAGCACAAAGCGACCATAACGCTGGGGCTGGTATTGCTCGGCTTCGTCGCCAGCCACCCCTTTGCCCACACCTTCACCGGCGGCCTGTTGGCCAGCGGCTTCAGCGCCGCCATGGTCGGCGGCCTGGCCGACTGGTTCGCCGTGTCCGCCCTTTTCCGGCGGCCGCTGGGCATCCCCTTCCGCACCGAAATCATCCCCCGCAACCGGGCGAGGATCACCCAGGCCATCATCGCCATGGTCGAGGGCGAACTCCTCACCCGCGAGAACATCCACGCCACCATCGGCCGCTACGACATCGCCGCCCTCGTCGTCCGCTACCTCGCCGACTATGGCGGCAAAACCCACATAAGCGAATTCCTGGCCCGCGTCAGCGACGACGTCGTCGCCCAGGTCAGCCCGGAAAAAATTGCCCGCCACATTACCGACGTCGTCCGCGCCAACGCCGATCAGCTCAAGCTTGCCCCTCTCCTGTCCCAGGTTGTCGGCTGGTCGGTCAAAAACGGCTACGCCGACCGACTGGTAAATTTTGTCATCGGTGAACTCGTGACCCTCCTTGCCCAGCCCCAGAGCGGCGAACTCATCGCCGGCCTGATCGCCGAGGCTCGCGTGGCCTACGAACGCGGCCTCAGGCGCCGCCAGTTCGCCAGCCAGCTCTTCGAAGGCCTCGGTTTCACCCCGGCCGCCATGGCCGCCATCCTCCAACGCGAAGGCGGACAATGGCTGCGCACCCTCGCCGACCCGGACCACCCCTGGCGCGAAGACCTGCGGCAGCGCGCGCTCGTCCTTGCCGAGCGCCTGGCGAGCGACCCGGCCCTGCAGGCGCGGGTAGAGGCGGCCAAGAACGACTGGCTGGCCGGGCAGGCCGACCTCGACGGACGCGTCGCCGGCGTAGTTACAACCGTTCAGCGGGCGGCCGGCGGCGAAAATGGCCGGGCGGCCATCCACCGCTGGCTTGGCGCCCAGGTCGACAAACTGGTTCTCGCCCTCCGGCAAAGCGGCGACCAGCAGCAGGCCGTCGCCCGGCTCTTCCGCCGGGCGCTGCTTGCCTTGATCGACACCCATCACGCCCATATCGGCAAGATGGTCCGCGAACGGCTTGACCAATATTCGACGGCCGCCCTCGTCAGCCTCATCGAAACGCGCGTAGGCAACGACCTGCAGATGATCCGCATCAACGGCTCGGTCGTGGGGGGGTTGGCCGGCATGGCCATCTTCCTCCTGACCTACTGGTGGTAAGCGTGTCCGGCCTCGACTACCGCCGCCGGGCCAACCGGGTGCTGGGCCTGGTTTTCTGCCTGTTCGCGGCCGCCGCCGGCGGCAAATACCTATATCCGGACAACATCGCCGCCAGGCTGCTGCTCATCGTAGCCGAAGCCGCCCTTGTGGGGGGCATCGCCGACTGGTTCGCGGTAACCGCCCTCTTTCGGCGGCCGCTCGGCTTTCCCTGGCACACCGCCCTTATCCCCGCGAGCCGTGAAAAAATCATCGTCGCCATCGCCGCCGCAGTGCAGAACGAACTGCTCAGCAAAGAGTCCATCAAGCAGCGCCTGGCCGGCGTCCGCCTGGTGGACCTGGTGATAAAATGGCTGGAAGAAGAAGATCGCCAGGCCCTTCTGCCCGGGCTCGCCGCCCGTTACGCCCAGGCGGCGTGGGACAACATCGACATCCCGGCAGTCGCCCGTTTCGGACAGAAATGGCTTAAAGCAAGCCTCCACGAGGCCGACTTGTCCGCCTACGGCCGGCAGGGGCTGGCATGGGCTCTGGCCGCCGGCCGCGCCGACAGGCTGATCGGGCACCTTCTCGCCGCGCTCACGGCCGCGGTGAATCAGGACAGCACCCGCCACGCCATCGAGCGGCACCTCACCCGCTACTCGCGCACCGCCGCCCAGAACTGGTGGCAAAAGCTCGTCCTCAGCCTGGCCGAGGCCACCGACACCGTCAACCTGAGCGAGGCCGCCGCCGTCCTCCACGCGGAACTGCTGCTCATCCTACGCGACCTGGCTGTCGACGACCATCCGGTACGCGTCTGGGCGCGTGCCAGGCTGGCCGCCGCCGCCGCCCGCCTGGAAGACGATCCCGGTTGGGCGGCCGACATAGACGCCTGGCAGAAAGGCTTGGCCGGGCGCCTGCGGCTCGAAGAAACACTGGCCGCCGTCGTTGCCCTGGCAACCCGCAACGCGCCGCCCGACTGGCCTGCCGCCTGGGCGGCCCGCCAGGCCGAAAAGCTATGGACGGCCTTCCGGGCCGACCCCGACCTGCAGGACTGGGCGGAAGCGCAACTACAGGCGACCTTGAGCCGCTTCATCGACAGCGAACACGAACTGGTGGCGACGGTTGTCCGCGACGCCCTCGCCCGCCTCAGTGACGAAGACCTGAGCCGCTTCATCGAAGACAAAGTCGGCGAAGACCTCGCCTGGATACGCATCAACGGCTCGGTTGTCGGCGGCATTGTCGGCCTGCTGCTTTTCCTTTTCCTGCATTATCTGTATGACCCATACCTGGTACCGCTTATTTATTCGCTGCTGAAATAACGGCGGCCGGAATTTTCCGGCCGCCGTTCATCAGCCGCTGATGTACACCGGCGTCCCGATAGGCACGAACCCCGCCAGCTCAAGCACATGGCTGTTATGCATGCGGATGCAGCCGCGCGACACATAGCCGCCGATTGACGAAGGATTGTTCGTGCCGTGGATGCCGTACCGGGGGACGCTGAGGCCCAGCCACATTGCGCCGAAGGGCCCGCCCGGGTTAGGGCGCTTCACGGCGATCGTATAACTGCCGACAGGCGTCTCGTGGCCCGGCCGGCCGACCCCTACGGGATACATCCTGATCTGCCGACCGTTCTGTCCCAGGGCCAGAGTGCGGGTGGAAAGGGAGATGCGAATGGCGAAGGGCATAGAATAAATTCACCTCCTCTTCATAATATGCCTCGGCCGCTCAGAAAGCCCCGTCTGCAGCGTTGTTCCTCGGCCGCGCGCTCGACGTACACAAAGAGAGTACGCTGTCGTTGCGCATCCTCCGGCAGGGCTTTCTGAACAGCCGCGGGCTTCCCGCCCATACAGCAAAAAAACCAGGCAACGAAAGCTGCCTGGTTTCTTATCTTTACATCAGATACCGCAAATATACATACACCGTACTTATCGCGACCGACAGCAGCATTACCGGGAAGCCGATCTTGAAAAAACTGCGGAAAGTTATTTCATACCCCTCCTGCGCAGCCAGACCGGCGACGATGATATTGGCGCTCGCGCCGACGATCGTGCCGTTGCCGCCCAGGCAGGCGCCCAAAGCCAGGCTCCACCACAGCGGTTCGAGATTGGCGACCCCCATCGTGCCCATATCCTTGATCAGCGGGATCATCGTCGCCACGAAAGGGATATTATCCACAAACGCCGACGCGATCGCGCTCAGCCACAGGATGAGCAGCGACGTCGCCGTCACGTTGCCGGCCGTCAGTCTCACCGACTCCTGGGCCAGCCACTTGATCACGCCTGTCTCTATCAGGCCGCCGACCAGCACGAACAACCCGACGAAGAAAAACAGCGCGGCCCATTCGACCTTGTGAAAAATATGCTCCAGGCCGTGTTCGGTCTGCCTGGCGGTCAGCAGAAGCAGCAGGCTGGCGCCGAACAGGGCCACGGTGGCCGACTCCAGATGAAACATCTGATGAGTGGCGAAGAGGAGGATGGTCAACGCCAGCACCGCCAGACAGATTTTGAGCAGTTTGCCGTTGGTAAGCTGTTTTCTTTCATTCAGCTGCATTATCTTCGCGCGCAGCTCATCGTTGGTCACCAGCTTGTTGCGGTAAAGCCGGGCCAGAATGGCGATGACGATGAAATGGATGAAGAATGAAATGGCGGCCAAATTGTTCATAAACGCCATGAAGGTCAGCTCCTTCACCGCGCTGCCTATCATGATATTGGGCGGGTCGCCGATCAGCGTCGCCGTGCCGCCGATGTTGGAGGCGATGATCTGGGCAATCAGGTACGGCATCGGCGAAACCTCAAGCTGGCGGGTGATGCTGATCGTCACCGGCACCGTCAGCAGCACGGTGGTCACG
>JARKPR010000040.1 GCA_029975165.1 Selenomonadales bacterium | reverse complement strand
CCTTTTCACGTCGGACACGCCAAAAAGCTGGGAGCCAGCCGCGGGGAGGTCGTGGGCGCGGTGCTGGTGGGACTGCCGGCTGTGGGCCACGCGGTGGTTCAGGCTCTACCGGCGGCGCTCGCGGCATTCGACGGGGTCTAGGTGTTTTTCAGGAAAGATTTGCGCCGCCGGGGCGGGTGTGCTATAATAATTTAGCGTGAGCAACGACTGCAGTAAAGTGAGGTGCAAGATACATGAAAGAGAAGATCCATCCGAAGTACGGCGAATCGACCGTGGTGTGCGCCTGTGGCAACACCTTCAGCACCGGCTCGGTAAAAAAGGAACTGAAGGTCGACGTGTGCTCCAAGTGCCACCCGTTCTTCACCGGTCAGCAGCGCTCGCTGGCCGCCCGTGGACGCATCGAGAAATTCAACAAGCGTTACGGACAAGAAGAGTAAAGGGCCAGGGCAGAGCAGAGGATGCTCTGCCTTCTTTTCAAAACCGGCCGCCCAGAAGCACCCGCCTGCGTTGTTGCTCCTCGGATTGCCCACTCGACGTACGCAACCAAGTACGCCGACGAGGGCCATCCTCCGGTGTGCCTTGCATCTGGGCACTTCTGAACGGCCTAAGCCAAAACTGATAAACCGGTACATCCTCGGACGATGTGCCGGTTTTGTTTTTGGCTTAAACGGCCGGAAGGAAAAAAATAATCTTTTTTCCAAAAGGGCAGGAAATTGGCAGAGGGTGGCGAAGATGTTTATATAGCTCATCAATGATGAGTAGCGAAAGGGGCGACCGCCGTTGTCAAAGATCACCGAACAGATAATGGATGCCCTGGACGTCGAGACCTTCTTCGTCTGCGCGAGCGAGGAGGAGGGGCGGAACCTGATGCTCGGCCTGCTCAAGTCATGGGGCTTCACCGACGTGGATGTGGTGTTCGCCCAGTACGAGGGTCCGGGGGTGCGGGTGCGCGGCCGGGCGTACGTTTACCGGCCGGCCGACAAGTACCGCTGGCTGCTGAAGGACGCCGCGGCGCAAGAGGGCTGCCGATGAAGAATGTGCTGCTGGCGCCGCTCGACCCGGTGCACGATATCGGCCTGAAGATGATCGCCCGCGGCCTGGAGGCGGCCGGTTACGAAACGGTCCTCCTGCCGCCCGACCTGACGGCGGAGGAGATCATCCACACCGCCCTCGGGGAAAAGACCGGCACGCTGCTGCTCAGCCGGACGCTGGGCTACGGCGTGGCCGAGCTGCTGGCGCGGTTCGTGGACCTCGCCGACGCCGCCGGCCTCAGGTCGCAGGTGAAGCTGGGCATCGGCGGCATGGCGGTGCGGCCCGAGCTGGCGGCCGAGCTGGGCTTCGACGGCGGCTTCGGCCCCGGCACGACGGTGGAGGAGGTCATCTGCTTCATCGAGGGCCGCGAGTATTGCCCCGACCCTGCTAAAACCGCGAAGGCGAAAACGGATATGACCGCCGGCTACGATTACCGCTACCGCCACGCCGGCATCGCCTCGAAGCTGGCGGACATCAGCGCGATGATTTTGGGCTGGGCGAAGGATAAGACCTCCCCCGGCGTGGAGCGGGCGAGGCTGCGCGACGAGCTGTGGGACGCGGCCCGCTGGCGGGCGCGGCAGGGCGACGGCGAGCTTTACAAGCACTATCCGGCGCTGTGCGGCGACATCCCCCGCAAATACTACGCCGGCGGCGAGCTGCATCCGAAGACGCGCCGCTTCGGCAAGGGCGAGGTCGAGGGGCTGGAGAAGTACCTGGCCGAGACCAAGGCCCGCATGTCGGTGCGCAAGCTCCAGCACAGCCGCCGCAAGCCGCTGGTGTTCGTCCAGTACGGCACCGGCTGCCCGTTCATGGATATCGGCCACATCCTGGCGAGCGAGGCGTGGGGCGCCGACGGCGTCGTCCATTTCGACCCTTCGTGGGGGGCGCGCACCGAAGGCTTCCTCGATGGCTTCCTCACCCACCAGGAGGACGGCACGGTCATCACGCCCGCCAACCTCAACCGCATCCACATGGGCCTGGAGGACTCCACGCTGTGGCAGGTGCGGGCCCACCGCGGCCTGAACACGCCGGAGACGGTGGTGCTGGCCGCCAAGCTGGGCGCCGACCTGACAAAGATCAATTTCTGCTACGGGGCGCTCGGTGCGGGGACCGACCCGGCCCGCATGGTGGTCGACGCCTGCGCCGCCATCCGCTACGCCGCGAAGTACCGCCTGCCGTTCGACGTCGTGACCAACGAGGAGCTGTGCGGCGTGCCGGCCCACAAGGCGTTCGCCGGCATGCTGATCGTCGCCGACCTGGCGGTCCGCCTCGGCGGCCGTCCCATCCTCCAGCCGCTGTTCGCCTATTCGCCTGAGGCGATGATCGGCGGGCTGATGGCGGATAACTACATCGACTTCAACGTCGCCAAGATCAAGGCGCTGCGGGCGATCGTGAACGCGCCCGTCTGGCCGGGGGCGCCGATCGGCTTCCTGACCCACACCGAGGACCGGGTGCAGTCGGCGATGACCACCGCGCTCCACGCCTGCCTGGCGAGCGCCCTCGAGGTGGACGCCATCTCGATCGCTTCGACCGACGAGGCGTATTCCGGCGGGCCGATCGCCGCCCCGTCGCGGATCGACACGCTGCGGGCGGTGGCCGAGGGCTTCCGCTTCTTCGGCCAGGCCGGCATCGCCGCCACGGCGCAGGCCGACCGCTACGCCGCCGAGCTGGTGGCCGGCATCGAGCAGGTGCTGGACGCCGTGCTGGCCGAGGGCGACTTCGTGGCCGCCGTCCACAAGGGCGCTCTGGGGAGCCGGGCGGAAGGCGCGTATCCCGGCCGGACGGGCAAGGATACTGTTACTACTACCAAACACTAGGGAACCTGCCGCAAAAGTCCCTCTGCGGCGTTGCTCCTGCGAGCGCTCCCTCCAACGTACTTCCAGTACGCCGCCGGTCGCGTTCTCGTCGCGCCTTGCATCTGGAGCTTTTTCGGCAGGTTCCGGCAGTTCGAATGAGGAGGATTCAGCCATGTCTAACGATCCTTACGCTTCCGGCAAGTTCGCCGCCAGCCCGTACGCCGCCAAGACGGACGTGACCGCGGCGCTGACGGTCGTGCTGCGGGGGACGCTGGACGACCGCGGCCTGGAGCTGATAAAGCCCATCTCCCGCTGCGTCCGGCGGGACGACATCCATGAGCTCATCCTCACCGACGAGCCGGATGCCGGGCCGGGGGGGCGGGTGAACCGCATCGCCTACCTGGGGTTCGCGGCCTTCACGGCCGGGGGCGTGCTGGTGAGCGGCGACGCGGTGAGCCTGGACGGCCGCCGCATCGGCACGCTGGCCGGTTTCGACGAGACCCACATGCCCAACCACCTCAACATCGTCGTCAAAGCCGACCGGCGGGGCGACGGGGTGGAGCGGGGCGCCGCCCTCGGCATGGCGGTGCGGTTCACGGCCGCCGGCCAGGAGGACAAAGAAGCGAAATCCGGCGCATCCGCGCCGAGGAGGTGATAGAGATGAAAGTGGAAGAAAAGATCAAGGCGATGGGCCTGACGCTGCCCGAGCCGCCCAAACCCGTGGCCGCTTACGTGCCGGCGGTCGCCACCAGCGACGGCTATGTCTACACCGCCGGGCAGATCCCGTTCGTGAACGGCGAGCTGGCCTACAAAGGCAAGGTGGGTAAAGACCTCGACGAAGCGCAAGGCTACAAGGCGGCGCAGATATGCGTCCTCAACTGCCTGGGCGCCGTCAAGGCGGCGATCGGCGAGCTGGACCGCATCGAGCAGGTAGTGAAGGTCGTGGGTTTCGTGGCCAGCGCCCCCGGCTTCAACGGCCAGCCGAAGGTTATCAACGGCGCGTCCGAGCTGCTCGGCCAGGTGTTCGGCGACAGGGGCGCGCACGCCCGGTCGGCGGTGGGGGTGGCGGAACTGCCCCTCGATGCCGCCTGCGAAGTCGAGCTAATCATTAAATTAAAATAAAATTTTTGCAAAAAACAGGAGGAGATTACCATGGGAAAATTTAAGTACAAATTCCAGATGTACAAAAGCCTGCAGGCCAACATCGCCAACATCTACGCCGACGCCAAGAAGGCCGCCGACGAGCTCGGCATCCCCGCCGAACTCAAAGGCAAGTTCGGCATGACGGGCGGCATCTCCGGCTGCCCGGCGCCGCTCAGGGACGACATCATGAAAGCCAGCGAGGAAGCTGCCAGGACGGTCACGCCGCTGGCGGTGATGGTCGACCAGATCCGCGAGCTTGTCAAGGACATCTACGGCGACGGGTACGACGCCGCGCCGACCAGCACGTGCGAAGCCGGCCTGTGGGTGGCGTTCGACAGCCTGTTCACGCCGCCGGCCATGGGGCGGGGCGACAACTACCGCGCCCGCTACATCGCGCCCTACGAGAAGCACTTCCATCACCAGGGCGGCTACGGCCGGCCGTTCCCCGGCAAATACAAGGACATCATCGCCGACCGCGGCTGCACCCCCGGCGAGCTGGGCTTCTACGGCAAGCGCCAGAACAACCTCGACACGCTGATCGTGCCGGTGGCCGGCGCCGAGTACCCCGTCCACGGCATCAAGTTCCATCCCGTGCCGCTCATGACCAAGGTCGACCCCGAGGCCACCTATGTGGAAATGAAGAAGGTCGCCGAACGCCATGCCGCCCTGTTCACCGGCATGACGTCGCTGGCCTACGAGACGCCGGGCTACGGCTACGGCGCCAAGGACAAGGACGGCACGCCGGTGCTGCAGAAGCTGTACGCCAAGCTGTGCAAGGAGTACAATGTGCCGTACGTGCTCGACAACGCCTGGGGCGTGCCGGGCATCGGCCACGATATCCGCAAGTCGGGCGCCGACGTCATCATCTACTCGATGGACAAGGCGAGCGGCTGCGCCACCAGCGGTCTGATCATCGGTAAGGAAGACATCATGGTTCCCATCCGCCGGGCGATGGGCATGCACGGCGACCGTTGGGGCACGACCGCTTCTTACGGCAAGGCGGCGTACGTCACCTTCGATCCCGGCAAGGAGGCGCTGGCCACCCAGATCCAGGCCCTGAAGGTGCTGCGCGACAACCCGTCCGTGTACACCAAGTCGGTCGACGACCTGTATGACGTGGTCAAGGAAGAGTTCGACAAGATCCATCCGGCCATCAAGGCGGGCATCGTGATCACCAAGTCTTACAACTCCCGCGCCGTCGAGGTCAATTACGAGGGCACCTGGAAGGACGGCGAGCTGGGCCTGCCGATCTTCTCGATCGAGGACATGTATTCCGGCACGAACATCTTCCAGAGCGGCATGGCCCAGATGGGCGTCATCCCGACGGTGGCCTACGACGGCAACATCTACATCTCCCCCGACCTGGCGACGACCGACAGCAAGGGCAACCTGCTCAAGGACGTAATGCGCTACGGCGTGAAGGCCCAGGTCAAGCTGATCGAGATTGTGGCCAAATACGCGGGTATTATCTAAAGGTCGCCTATAAAACAAAAACCTAAGGTCGCCGCAAAGGCCTCGGCTGCAAGGCGGGACGCCAGGGAGCGATACCGCCCGCGAGGCCTTTTCGGCCACCGGAAACGGGAGGAGACATTATGGCAAAGAAAGTCGTCATCGTCGGCGGCGGTTGGGCGGGGTGCGGGGCCGCGCTGGCCGCCCGCAAGGCAGGCTGCGAAGTCGAGCTGTTCGAACGGGCCGACATGCTGCTGGGAACGGGGTTGGTGGGCGGCATCATGCGCAACAACGGCCGTTTCACCGCAACCGAGGAAGCCATCGCCATGGGCGGCGGCGACCTTTTCCAAATCGCCGACGCCTGCGCCCGCCACAAGGGCATCGAGTTCCCCGGCCACAAGCACGCCAACCTCTACGACGTTTCGACGATCGAGCCGGCCGTCCGCCAGGCCGTCCTGGACGCCGGCGTCACCGTCCATTTCATGGCGCGGGTGCGCGACATCGAAGCCAAGGACGGCGCGATCGTCAAGGTGGCGGCCGACGTGCTCCACGGCGAGCCCGTCGAGGCGACCGGCGACGTGTTCGTGGACGTGGCCGGCACGGCCGGGCCGCAGGGCAACTGCATGAAGTACGGCAACGGCTGCGCGATGTGCATCTACCGCTGCCCGACGTTCGGGCCGCGGTTCTCGATCGCCGCCAAAGCCGGGGTGAAGGAAATCCTCGGCGAGAAGCCGGACGGCACCCTCGGGGCGATGAGCGGCTCGTGCAAGCTCCACAAGGACTCGCTTGCCAAGGAAATCAGGGACAAGCTCGACGCCACCGGCGTGGCCGTCGTTCCCGTGCCCGCCAAGCTGCAGAAGGATATCGGCTCGCTGGCCAAGAAGGCCTGTCAGCAGTACGCCCTCAAGGAATTCGCCGAGAACATAATCCTCCTCGACACCGGCCATGCTAAGCTGATGACCTCGTACTACCCGCTGGATATCCTCCGCCAGGTGCCCGGGTTCGAGAACGCCCGCTTCGAGGACCCGTACGCCGGCGGCGTTGGCAACTCGATGCGCTACCTCGGCATGCTGCCGCGCGACAACGCCCTCAAGGTCGAAGGCCTGAAAAACGTCTTCTGCGGCGGCGAGAAGGCCGGCCTGCTCGTCGGCCACACCGAGGCGATCGTCACCGGCACGCTTGCCGGCCATAACGCCGCCCGGGCGGCCTACGGCCTCGCGCCGATCGAGATCCCAGCCTCTTTGGCCTGCGGCGACGCCATCGCCTACGTCCGCCAGGAGATGCAGACCAAGGCCGGGCTGGGCAAGAAATACACCTTCTCGGGCTCGGTGTACTTCGAACGCATGAAGGAAAAGAACCTCTACACCACCGATGTCGCCGCCATCGCCGCCAGGGTCGACAAGGCCGGGATGACCGGCATCTTCGCCCGGCCGGTGGTCTGAAAAGGCAGGAAAAGCCGCTCCGGCGACGAATATCGCATTATCGCGCCATGTAATTTGAGAGGTAGGAACTTGGATGCTTAACGAGCGGGAGCAGCTGGAACGGGATATGCTGGCGATCGTCCGCGACAGCGCCCAGCCGGTGGGCTGCGGCCATATCAGCCGCGTTCTCACGGGCAACGGTTACACCATCAGCGAGGCTACGGTAGGGCGCCTGCTGCGCGACCTCGACGACCGCGGCTTAACCGACAAGGCCGGCTTCCAGGGCCGCTCGCTCTCCGGGCAGGGGCTCGCAAGGCTGGACGAGCTGGAAAATAAGCAGCGCAGCCTCGCGTGGGGGGCGGAGTTCGCCAGCGCCCTGCGCGGGCACACCAAAGAACAGCTTTTGGAGGTGCTGGTGGCCAGGCGGGCGATCGAAAGCGAGCTGGCCTACCTGGCGGCCGTCAACCGCAGCGAGGCGGAGGCCGCCCAACTGGGCGAAATCCTCGAGCGGCAGCGCCTGGCGCTGGCCGGCGGCAGCGGCGCCGCCCAGGAGGACGTCGATTTCCACGCCCTGATCGCCGCTCTGGCCGGCAACCGCGTGCTGGGAGCGGCCATCGCCCTCATCCGCCAGGATACCCAACTGTCGCCGGTGCTCGAATACATCCGCCGCCAGGTCAAGAGCGCGGTCTACATCGACCACCGGCGGCTGACCGAGGCGATCGCCGCCGGCCGGGCCGAGGAGGCCCGCGCGGTCATGACCGAGCATCTCAACAATCTGATAGACGACGTCGAGAAGTACTGGCAACTTGTCGGCGCCGAGGACGCACAGAGGAGCGCGCAGCTATAGCTGCGCGTTTTTTTTTGCGCCGCGCCGCGTTACCTTTTAGCGGCGGCGGCGTTTAAGAGAGCGAATACATATTGAGGAGGATGTTCCGATGTTTAACCGCACCATGGCAATCCTGGCCGCCGTCTGCCTGCTGGCCGCGGCCTTCGCCGCCCCGGTCCTCGCCGCGTCCGCCGCCGAGCAGGGCAAGATCACTGTCACCGGCCATGCGGAGGCGACGGTGGCGCCCGACGTCGCCTTCATTACCGCCGGCATAATCACGACCGGCGCGGATGTGGAGACGGCCCGCGGCGACAACGACCGGATAATGCGGCGGATCATCGACGCCTTGGGCGCCCAGGGCGTCGCCAAGGACAAGATCGCCACGTCCCAGTTCAACTTGCAGCCCATCTACGCCGGCGACGGCCGGGACGGCACGCCGGGGACCATAACCGGCTACCGCCTGCAGAACAGCGTCACCGTTACGGTCGAAGACCTGACGAAGATCGGCGCGGTCGTCGACGCCGCCTTCGGGGCCGGCGCCAACCAATTCCAGGGGCTGCGCTTCGCCGTCAGGGACGACGGCCGCCTGCACGACGAGCTGCTGCGCAAAGCGGTGGCGGACGGCCGCCATAAGGCGGCGGTGATGGCGGAAGCCCTGGGGGTCGCCCTCGGCCAGCCGCTGTCCGTCGCCGAGACCGGCCGCTTCCTGCCGATGGCCGCCAGCAGCGATATGGCGCTGAAGTCGTTTGCCGGCGGGACGCCGCTCGCGGCGGGGACGCTGACGGTAAGCGTGGACGTGAACCTGGTGTTCGCAATGTAACCCTTGCCCGGAGTACGGGGAATAAAGGCCGTCTTGTTGTTGATAATCGACAACGGACGGCCTTCATTTTTGTTCTAAATGAACAATTGCAATCATAAAAATATTTGTTAATATATATTTGTAACTAATATTAATTATTTTTAGATACTATTTTCGGGTGATGGAATGACTTTCCACGGACACCCTGCATCCCCGGTTTTCCGGAGAGAACAGCCTGTCTGTAGCCAGTTCGCCGTTTACCCGCGCTATGGCCGGCACACCAATACCCTTCCGGCGGCGCCGAAACCGCCGTTCCGTTCCGCGGGACAAGGGGTGTGTGAAGATAAAAGACTGATAAATAAAGGAGAGGATTAAATCATGAAAATGTCGTCACCGGCAAAAGGCAGCACATTTACCAGTCTGCAGACGAAGCTGACCGTCATCATCCTAACGATCTTCGTCATATCCCTCGGCGCGCTGGGCGGCCTGAACTACTGGCAGGCCAACCGTATGCTCATCGAAAATATATATGGGGAACTGCAGACAACGGCCCGTAACGAGGCCGGAAACATCGGCGGCTGGCTGGCGGCCCGCCAGGGCGAGATGGCGATGATGGCGGTCGCTCCCGTCATCCAGGGGGGCAAGCAGGAGGACATCCTGCCGTTCCTGGCCAACGCCGCGAAGGCGAACAAGGCCTACGATACCATCGGTTACATAAGGCCGGACGGGTCGTATTTCAACTCGGGGGGCGCGACGGGCAGCCTGGCCGACCGGGATTATTTCAAGAAGGCCGTCAACGGCGAAGCGTCCATCTCCGACCCGCTGCTTTCCAAGTCGACCGGCCACCGGGTGACGGTAGTGGCCATCCCGGTAAAGACGGACGGGAGAGTGGCCGCCGTGCTGTACGGGGCTGTGGATCTGGAGAAGCTGGCCCAGGAGGTGCAGGCGGTCAAGATCGCCAAGACGGGGTACGTATACGTGTCCCAGGGCGACGGCACAATCATCGCCCACCCGAACAAGGAGCTGGTGATGAAGTACAATCCCTTGAAGGACGAAAAAACCCATCCCGAGCTCGCGTCGGCCACGCGGCGGATGACAAAGGGCGAAACGGCGGTCGCCGTGTACGAGTTCATGGGGCAGACCAAGATGATGGCTTTCGCCCCGGTGCCCGGCACAGGCTGGGGGGTATGCGCCACCGGCCCGCTCGAGGAGATGACCGCGGGACTGATAACGCTGCGCAACATCTCGGCGGTGACGATCGCCGCCGTGCTGGTGCTGGCCGCCCTGGCGGTCGTGGTCATGGCGCGGCGGATTGTCGGCCCGCTGCGGCGGATGGTGGCCTATGTCGGGGAGGTGGCCGCCGGCGACCTGTCCGACCGGCAGCAGATCGTCAGTTCGCGGGACGAGGTCGGCCAACTGGCGGAGGCCATCGCCGCCATGCGAAAGAACCTGCACGACCTTGTCCGGCAGATAACGGCCGACGCCGACCAGGTGGCGGCGTCGAGCGAGGAGCTGACGGCGAGCGCCGAGCAGTCGGCTCAGGCGGCTAACCAGATCGCGGCGTCGATCACCGAGGTGGCCGGCGGCGCGACCGAGCAGCTGGCGGCGGCCACGGAGACGTCGTCGGTCGTGGAGCAGATGTCGGCCGGCCTGCAGCAGGTGGCGGCCAACGCCAACCAGGTGGCGTCGCAGTCGGCCCTGGCGGCCGAGCGGGCCAAGGACGGCGGCCAGGCGGTCGACAAGGCGGTCAGCCAGATGGCTCATATCGAAGATACCGTCAATACGTCGGCGGC
This sequence comes from Selenomonadales bacterium, assembly GCA_029975165.1. GTDB lineage: Bacteria > Bacillota > Negativicutes > Sporomusales > UBA7701 > Anaeroselena. Next base: position 19,767 of record JARKPR010000040.1, on the reverse strand, counting down.
GGTGGTCGCCAAGCTGGGCGAGCGCTCGAAGGAGATCGGCCAGATCGTCGACACCATCGCCGGCATCGCCGGCCAGACAAACCTGCTGGCGCTGAACGCCGCCATCGAGGCGGCGCGGGCCGGAGAGCAGGGCCGCGGGTTCGCGGTGGTGGCCGAGGAGGTCCGCAAGCTGGCCGAGCAGTCGCAGGAGGCGGCCAAGAAGATCGCCGGCCTGATCGGCGAGATCCGGGGCGATACCGACAGGGCGGTCGTGGCGATGAGCGACGGCACGCGCGAGGTGAAGACGGGCGCCGAAGTGGTCAACGCCGCTGGGGTGGCGTTCCGGGAGATTGTCGAGCTGGTGTCGCAGGTGTCCGGCCAGGTGCGGGAGATTTCGGCGGCGGTGCAGCAGATGGCGGGCGGCAGCCAGCAGATCGTCGGCGCGGTGCACAAGATCGACGCCGCGAGCAAGAAGGCCGCGGGCGAGTCGCAGAGCGTGTCGGCGGCCGCCGAGGAGCAACTGGCGTCGATGGAGGAGATCGCGTCCTCCAGCCAGGCGCTGGCCAAGCTGGCCCAGGACCTGCAGAACGCAGTGGCGAGATTCAGGATATAGGAGGAAAAACATATGGCATCGGAACAATTGGTCGTTTTTCATCTGGGGAACGAAGAGTACGCGGTTTCCATCGCCCAGGCAAAGGAGATAATCCGCTACAACGGGGCGACGAGGCTGCCCGACACGCCCGCCTACCTGGAGGGGATAATAAACCTCCGCGGCAAGGTGATCCCGGTGGTCGATCTGGCGAAGCAGTTCGGCCTGGTGCGGGACAGGCGGGACAACGCGCAGGCGGTGATCGTGGAGGCGGCCGGCCGCGAGGTCGGCGTGGTGGTGGATATGGTGTCGGAGGTGCTGCGGATCGACGCGGCGGCGATCGAGCCGGCCCAGGCGGTCCGCCATGCCGGCGAGTTCATGCGGGGCATCGGCAAGCTGGACGGGCGGCTGCTGATCATCCTCGACCTGGACAAGTTGTTCAACGCTGAGGAGCAGACGCGGCTGACGGCCGTATAACGGCGCCCGGCGGCGCCGGCGGGGGAGTCCTCCCGGCCGGCGCCGCCGGGTTTGTTTTGTTGGAAAAATTATCCCCGTCTGGCAGGAGTAAAAAAATGAATGGCGAAGAAAATAAAATATAAGGATACTTGTTGGTATTGTGGGACATATAATGTACCGGTGGGACAAATTGAAGCCCGGGAGTACGGACAGTGGATAAGATCGTCGCCTTGCACCGGAAGATAGCCCCCGAAATGGTGGCCGTAATCGAAGACAGATTCAACATCCTCCGCCAGATAAAGAGCGCGCAGCCGGTCGGGCGGCGGGCCCTGGCGGCCGCTCTCGGCATGGGCGAGCGGGTGGTGCGGGCGCAGGTCGATTTCCTCAAGGGGGCCGGCTTCATCGATTTTACGCCGCTGGGGATGTCGGTGACGGACGAAGGGCAGGTCGTGCTCGACGACCTGGCCGGATATGTGCGGGCCCTCCAGGGGCTCTCCACCCTCGAGGACGAGCTGGCGGCCAAGCTGGGCGTGCGGCGGGCGGTGATCGTCCGCGGCGACGTCGACGCCGACCCGGCCTCGCTGCGCGAGCTGGGGCGGGCCGCTGCCGGAGTACTGGGCGAGTATCTGGGAGATAATATGACTGTCGCCGTGAGCGGCGGCGCGACGATGGCCTGGATGGCGGAAGCGGTGGCCGCGGCGGCGCGCGATGTGACGGTCGTACCGGCGCGCGGCGGACTGGGCGAGAAGGTGGAGCTGCAGGCCAACACCATCGCCGCGGTGATGGCCGGCAAGCTGGGCGGCCGCTACCGGATGCTCCATATGCCGGACGGCGTGAACGGCGAAGCCCTCGACGTGCTGCTGGCCCATGATGCCAAGCTGCGCACCGTGGACGCGATGATCCGCCAGGCGGATGTCGTGCTGCACGGCATCGGCCTGGCCGAGGTAATGGCTGCGCGGCGCGTCATCGCGCCGTCGCTGATGAACGAGCTGCGGGCCAAGGGGGCGGCGGGCGAGGCTCTCGGCCATTACGCCACCCTGGACGGCGAAGTCATCCATACCACCGACAACATCGGTTTGCGCCTGGAGGAGCTGCCGGCCGTGGGGCGGGTCATCGCCGTGGCCGGGGGCCGCAAGAAGGCGGCCGCGATCGTGGCCGTGACTGCCGCCGGCAGCCGCGACGTCCTCGTCACCGACGAGGGGGCGGCCCTGGCGATCCGGGAAATATTAAAGGGCTAACATAATCAAGGAGGAATATATTATGACAACTAAAGTTGGTATCAACGGATTTGGCCGTATCGGCCGCAACGTGTTCCGGGCCGCGCTGGCCAACCCCGCGCTGGACATCGTGGCCGTGAACGATCTCACCGATGCCGAAACGCTGGCCCATCTTCTCAAGTATGACTCCGTCCATGGCACGCTGGCCGCCGAGGTCGCCGCCAAGGACGGCAACGTCGTCGTTAACGGCAAAACGATCAAGGTGTTCGCCGAGCGCGACCCGGCCAGCCTGCCGTGGAGCAGCATGGGCGTGAGCGTGGTCGTCGAGTCGACCGGCCGCTTCACCGATGCCGAGAAGGCGGCCGCCCACCTCAAAGGCGGCGCGAAGAAGGTCATCATCTCCGCCCCGGCCAAGGGCGAGGACATCACCATCGTCATGGGCGTCAACGACGCCAAATACGACCCGGCCAAGCACCACATCATCTCGAACGCGTCCTGCACGACCAACTGCCTGGCCCCCTTCACCAAGGTGCTGCACGAGAATTTCACCATCAAGCACGGCATGATGACCACCGTCCATTCCTATACCAACGACCAGCAGATCCTCGACCTGCCGCACAAGGATATGCGGCGCGCCCGGGCCGCGGCCCTGTCGATCATCCCGACGACGACCGGCGCCGCCAAGGCCGTTTCCCTGGTGCTGCCCGAGCTCAAGGGCAAGCTGAACGGCTTTTCGCTGCGGGTGCCGACCCCCAATGTTTCGATCACCGACCTGGTGGCCGAGATGGAAAAGCCGACGACGGTGGCAGAGGTCAACGCCGCCCTCAAGGCGGCCAGCGAGGGCGAGCTCAAGGGCATCCTCGGCTATTCCGAGCTGCCGCTCGTTTCCAAAGACTACAACGGCGACCCCCGCTCCTCGATCGTCGATGCCCTGTCGACCATGGTCATCGATGGCACGCTGGTCAAGGTGATCTCCTGGTACGACAACGAATGGGGCTATTCGAACCGGGTCGTCGACCTGGTGGCTTTCATCGCCCAAAAAGGGTTATAAGACTCAGCCTTAAAGCCGGGAGGAATGTTCATGAACAAGAAGACCATCCGCGACATCGACCCGGCCGGCAAAAAGGTGCTGGTGCGGGTGGACTACAACGTCCCGATGGACGGGGCCGGCAAGATCACCGACGACACGCGCGTGCGGGCCACGCTGCCCACGCTGCGCCATCTGCTCGATAAAGGCGCGGCCATCATCCTTGCCAGCCATCTCGGCCGCCCCAAGGGCGGCCCGGCCCCCGAGTTCTCGCTCGCCCCGGTGGCGGAGCACCTGTCCGCCCTGCTGGGCCGCGAGGTGCTGTTCGCCGCCGACTGCGTCGGCCCGGCGGCCGAGGCCGCGGCCAAGGCGCTCAAGCCCGGCCAGGTGCTGATGCTGGAGAACCTCCGCTTCCACAAGGAGGAGGAGAAGAACGACCCGGAATTCGCCCGCCAGCTGGCGTCCCTCGCCGATACATACGTGAACGACGCCTTCGGCGTTTCCCACCGGGCCCACGCTTCGGTGGAGGGCATCACGAAGTATCTGCCGGCGGCGGCCGGCTTCCTGCTGGAGAAGGAGATCGATTTCCTCGGCCGCGCGGTCGGGCAGCCGCCCCACCCGTACGTCGCCATCATCGGCGGCGCCAAGGTGTCGGATAAGATCGGCGTGATCGCCAACCTGCTGACCAAGGTTGACACCCTCATCATCGGCGGCGGCATGGCCAACACCTTCCTGGCCGCCAAGGGATACGCCACAGGCAAGTCGCTCGTCGAGGCCGACAAGATCGGCCTGGCCGCCTCGCTCATCAAGGACGCGGCCGCCAGGAAGGTAAACCTGCTCCTGCCGGCGGACGTGGTCGTGGCCGACCGCTTCGCGGCCGACGCGGTGCACATGGTGGTGGCGGCCGACGCCATCCCCGCGGACTGCATGGCTCTCGACATCGGCCCGGCTTCGGGCGCGGCCTTCGCGGCCGCTCTGACCGGCGCCAAGCTGATCGTCTGGAACGGGCCGATGGGCGTGTTCGAGATGGACGCTTTCGCCAAGGGCACGTTTGCCGTGGCTGCGGCGGTGGCCGCCTCGGGCGCGGTGAGCGTCATCGGCGGCGGCGACTCGGTGGCGGCGATCGAGAAGGTCGGCCTGCAGGACAAGATCAGCCATATCTCGACCGGCGGCGGCGCGTCGCTGGAGTTCCTGGAAGGAAAAGTATTGCCGGGCGTTGCGGCACTTGCCGATAAATAAACGCGACCATCGATAGCGAAACTTGGCTCAGGCTGAAGGGCCGGGCCTTAGTTGAGCTATCCGCGCCAGAGGCGCGGGAGAGCCCCCATCCTGCGGGACTTCTGAACGGCCGCAAGGAGGAAACGACATGCGTAAACCGATCATTGCCGGTAACTGGAAAATGCACAAAACGGTAGCGGAAACAACCGCCCTTATCAAGGAGCTCGCGCCCCTCGTGGCCGGCGCGGCCGCCGAGGTCGCGGTCTGCCCGCCCTTCACCGCCCTGACGGCGGCGAAGGCGGCTTTAGCCGGCACGGCGATAAAGCTGGGCGCACAGGATATGTACTGGGAGAAGCAGGGGGCCTTCACCGGCGAGGTGTCGCCCCTGATGCTCAAGGACGCCGGCTGCGACTACGTCGTCATCGGCCACTCGGAAAGGCGCCAGTTCTTCGCCGAGACGGACGAGACGGTTAACAAGAAGCTGGCCGCCGCCTTCGCCTACGGCCTCGTGCCGATCATGTGCGTCGGCGAGACGCTGGCCGCGCGGGAGGCCGGGACGACCGAGCAGGTGGTGGACCGGCAGGTCCGCAAGGGTCTGGCCGGCCTGACCGCCGACCAAGTGGCTTCGATGGTCATCGCCTACGAGCCGGTGTGGGCCATCGGCACCGGGCGCACGGCCTCGGCCGACGACGCCGAAGCGGTGTGCGCCTTTATCCGCCGGTTGGCGGCCGAGCTGTTCGGCCAGGCGGCCGCGGACGCCGTCCGCATCCAGTACGGCGGCAGCGTCAAGCCCGAGAACAGCGCCGAGCTGATGGGCAAGCAGGACATCGACGGCGCCCTGGTGGGCGGCGCCAGCCTGGATGCCGCCACATTCGCCAAAATCGTCAAATATTGAAACGAGTTGATATTGTGAGCAAACTCGCCGCCCCGATTGCGCTAATCATTCTCGACGGCTGGGGCGTCGGCCAGGCCTCCCCCAGCAACGCTATCGCCTGCGCCGCCCCGCCCCATATGAAGCTGCTGACGGAACTGTACCCGAACACCGTCCTGGCCTGCTCCGGCGAGGCCGTCGGCCTGCCGGAGGGGCAGATGGGCAACTCCGAGGTCGGCCACCTCAACATCGGCGCCGGGCGCGTCGTCTACCAGGAGCTGACCCGCATCTCCAAGGCCATCCGCGACGGCGATTTCTTCGCCAACCCGGTGCTGGGCGAGGTGATGGCGGCCGTGAAGAAGAACGGCGCCGCCCTCCATCTCATGGGCCTGGTGTCGGACGGGGGCGTCCACAGCCATATCACCCACCTGTACGGCCTGCTGACGCTGGCCAGGCGCAGCGGCCTGGACCGCGTCTATATCCACGCTTACCTCGACGGGCGGGACGTGCCGCCGTCGAGCGCCCTGGAATACCTGGACGCTCTCGAAGCCAAGGCTGCCGAGCTGGGCGCCGGCCGCATCGCCACCATCTCCGGGCGCTACTGGGCGATGGACCGCGACAAGCGCTGGGACCGGGTCGAGAAGGCGTATGCCGCCCTCGTGCGCGGCGAAGGCGAACGGGCCTCCACCGCCCGGGCCGCGGTGGAGCAGGCCTACGCGCGCGGCGAGACGGATGAATTCGTCCTGCCGACAATCGTGGCCGGCGACGACGACTGCTTCATCAAGGCCGGCGACGGCGTAATCTTCTTCAACTTCCGTCCCGACCGGGCCCGCCAGCTCACCCGCGTCTTCACGGACAAGGACTTTGCCGCGTTCCCGCGGCCCTGGCTGCCGCTCAACTTCGCGACCCTCACGCAGTACGACGAGACGCTGCCGGTGCCGGTGGCCTTTCCGCCGCAGTACATACGGAACACGCTCGGCGAAGTCTTCAGCGCCGCCGGCCTCACCCAGCTGCGCATCGCCGAGACGGAGAAATACGCCCATGTGACCTACTTTTTCAACGGCGGCGAGGAAAAACCGCTGCCAGGCGAGGACCGGACGCTAATCCCGTCGCCGAAGGTGGCGACCTATGACCTCAAGCCGGAAATGAGCGCCGTCGAGGTGACCGATCGGGTAGTGGCCGAGATCAACGCCGGCAAATACGACCTGATCGTGATAAACTACGCCAACGGCGACATGGTCGGCCACACCGGCCAACTGGACGCCGCCATCAAGGCCGTGAGCGTCGTCGACAAGTGCGTCGGCCGGGTAACGGACGCCATCCGCAGCCGCGGCGGCGTCGCCTGCATCACCGCCGACCACGGCAACGCCGACCAGATGACGGACGAGAACGGCGAAATGATGACCGCCCATTCTCTCAACCCCGTGCCTTTCATCCTCGTGTCCGAGCGGCATCGCCAGGCCAGGCTCCGCGCCGGCATCCTCGCCGACATCGCCCCGACCATCCTCGACCTGGCCGCGCTGGCGGCGCCGGCCGAAATGACCGGGCGGACGCTTATCATCAAGGAGGGAAAATGATGACGACAATAACCGATGTATTCGCCCGCGAGATCATGGATTCGCGCGGCAACCCCACCGTCGAGGTGGACGTTATCCTCGAGGACGGCTCGCTGGGCCGCGCCGCCGTGCCCTCGGGAGCCTCGACCGGCGCGTACGAGGCCGTCGAGCTGCGCGACGGCGACAAGGGCCGCTACCAGGGCAAAGGCGTCCTGCAGGCGGTGGAGAACGTCAACAACATCATCGCCCCGGAAATCATCGGCTTCGACGCCCTGGAACAGAGCGAGATCGACGCCCTCATGCTCAACCTCGACGGCACGCCCAACAAAGCCAAGCTCGGCGCCAACGCCATCCTCGGTGTTTCGCTGGCCGTGGCCAAGGCGGCGGCCATCTCGCTGGACATGCCGCTCTACAAGTACCTGGGCGGCGTCAACGCCAAGCAGCTGCCGGTGCCGATGATGAACATCCTCAACGGCGGCAAGCACGCCGACAACAACGTCGACATCCAGGAGTTCATGGTCATGCCGGTTGGCGCCGCCTCGTTCGCCGAGGCGCTGCGCATGTGCTCCGAGATTTACCACACCCTCAAGAAGGTGCTCAAGGACCAGGGCCTGGCGACTTCCATCGGCGACGAGGGCGGCTTCGCCCCCAACCTGGCCTCGAACGAGGAAGCGCTCAAGGTCATCGTGGCCGCGATCGAAAAAGCCGGCTACAAGCCCGGCGAACAGGTGGCCCTGGCCCTGGACGTAGCCGCCACCGAGCTGTACGAGAACGGCAAGTACAACCTTGCCGGCGAAGGCATCGTCAAGACGGCGGCCGAAATGGCCGCCTATTACGAGAGCCTGGTCGGCAAGTATCCGATCGTCTCCATCGAGGACGGCATGAGCGAGGACGACTGGGACGGCTGGAAGCTGCTGACCGATAAGCTCGGCGGCAAGATCCAGCTGGTCGGCGACGACCTGTTCGTGACGAACACCGAGCGCCTCAGCCGCGGCATCGCCGCAAAAACGGCCAATTCCATCCTCGTGAAGGTCAACCAGATCGGCTCGCTGACCGAGACCCTGGACACCATCGAGATGGCCAAGCGGGCCGGCTACACGTGCGTCATCTCCCACCGCTCGGGCGAGACGGAGGACGCGACGATCGCCGACATCGCCGTGGCCGTCAACGCCGGCCAGATCAAGACCGGCGCCCCGGCCCGCACCGACCGCGTAGCCAAGTACAACCAGCTGCTGCGCATCGAGGAGGAACTGGGCGAGGCGGCGCAGTATAAAGGCAAGGCCGTGTTCTATAATCTTAAGTAAGCCCGGACTGGCGATAAAGGCCCATCTGCACAAACAAAAGACTTGGCGAAAGCCAAGTCTTTTCTCATATTTATCCTTGCCGGCGGCAGGGAAAGGATGTCCGTCTGAGGAATAATATGTTATAGTTTTATCGGATATATAGTGGAGGGGTAAAATGGGGATGCAGAAATGTTGCAACAATATTCTCGACGCAGTGGGGAAAACGCCGCTTGTTTACCTGGGGAGGATTTCGCCGGCCGGCGGGGCCAGGATCTACGCCAAGGTCGAATGCGTCAACCCCGGCGGCAGCATCAAGACCCGTACCGCCTTAGGCATGATCGAGGCCGCCGAGCAGGCCGGCCTGCTCAAGGCCGACTCGATCATCGTCGAAGTGACCAGCGGCAACCAGGGGATCGCCATGGCGATGATCGGCGCCGTCAAAGGCTACAAGGTCTGCATCGTCATGCCTGAGAACATGAGCGTCGAGCGGCAGAAGCTCATCAAGGCTTACGGGGCCGAGATCGTCCTCACCCCCGCCGGCGCCAGCATCACCGAGGCCATCGAAACGGCGCTGGCCGTGGCGAACGACATGGCCGCCGGCGATGCCCGCGTCTTCCTGCCCCGGCAGTTCGAGAACCTAAATAACCCCGACATCCACCGCCGCACCACCGGGCAGGAGATCCTCGCCCAGATGGACGGCCCGGTGGATGCGTTCGTGGCCGGCTTCGGCACGGGCGGCACGATCACCGGCATCGGCGAGGTGCTGAGAAAGGCCAACCCCAAGGTGGTCATCATCGCCGCCGAGCCCGACAGCGCCGCCATCCTCGCCGGCAAGCCGATCGGCCATCACATCCAGCAAGGCATCGGCGACGGCGTCATCCCGCCCATCCTCAACCGCGGCATCATCGACGACCTCGTGCTGGTCAGCGACGACGAGGCGTGCGCGATCGCCCGCCGCCTGGCCCGCGAGGAAGGCATCCTCTGCGGCGTGTCGAGCGGCACGAACGCCTGCGCCGCCATCAAGATCGCCGAGAAGCTCGGGCCCGGCAAGAGCGTGGTGACGGTGCTGCCGGATACCGGCGAAAGATACCTGAGTACGTGTTTGTTTTAGGCATAAAACGAAAAAAGAGGGGTTGCCCTCTTTTTTGTTTTATGCTAGGCTATATATTGCAACACATTTTACCAATCAGTGTATAATTATTGTTCGCAAATACGAAAATATATCGTAAATATGATTGTCATGCCTGGGGCGATTTGATAAAATAAAGTGGTAAAAATGGTTAGGAGGAATATCGCAGTGAGAACCGCACTAATGATTCTTGACGGTATATTGTCGATCGCGATTATCGCCGCGGTCGTGCTTCAGTCCAGCAAAAGCGCCGGCATGTCCGGGGCGATCGCCGGCGGGGCGGAAACGATCTTCGGCGGCAAAAAGAAAGGCCTCGACGAGATTCTCTCCAAGGCCACCATGGTGCTTGGTGTCCTGTTCGCCGTAGTGACCCTGGTGTTAGCGAAGATGACTATATAGGACGGCGTCCGTTGCGCCGTTCCTGATCGGCAAATACACAGCCCTCACACTACTTCGGGAAATGCCCGCCATTTCCCTTACTTTGTTATTGCCAAAAAAGAGGAGGGGGTAAATTGGATACATATCTGGTCGTTTCCACGCTGGCAGGCGTTCTGGCGCTCCTGTTCGCCTATTTCCTGGCCGGCGGCATCAGCAAGGCGGACGCCGGCAACGAGAGGATGCGCGAGATCGCCGGTTTCATCCACGAGGGGGCCATGGCCTTCCTGTTCCGCGAGTACCGTTACCTGATCGTCTTTGCAGCAATCGTATTTATCGTATTGTCGATGTTCATCAACTGGCAGACGGCCGTCTGCTTCCTCGCCGGGGCGACCTGCTCGGTGCTGGCCGGCTATTTCGGCATGCAGGTGGCCACCAAAGCCAACGTCCGCACGACCGAAGCGGCCCGCCACGGCATGGGGCAAGCCATCAAGATCGCCTTCTCGGGCGGCGCCGTCATGGGCATGTCGGTGGCCGGCCTGGGCGTGCTCGGCCTGGGCACGATGTTCATGCTGTTCGCTAAAGACGTCAACTACATCGCCGGCTTCAGCCTGGGGGCGAGCTCGATCGCCCTCTTCGCCCGTGTCGGCGGCGGCATATATACGAAAGCGGCCGATGTCGGCGCCGACCTGGTCGGCAAGGTCGAGGCCGGCATCCCCGAGGACGACCCCCGCAACCCGGCCGTCATCGCCGACAACGTCGGCGACAACGTCGGCGACGTGGCCGGCATGGGCGCCGACCTGTTCGAATCGTACGTCGGCTCTCTCGTCTCGGCCTTCGCGCTCGGCGCCGTCCTCTTCAAAGGCGGCGAAGGCATCCTCTTTCCGCTTGCCCTGTGCGCCGTCGGCATCGTGGCCTGCATCGTCGGCGTGCTCATCGGCCGCGACAGCAAGGCGGACAATCCGCAGGCCGCGCTCAACCTCGGCACCTACGTGGCCGGCGGCATCACCATCGCGGCCGCGGCCGTGCTCAGCTACTGCCTGTTCGGCAATTTCAAGGCCTTCGCAGCCATCGCCGCCGGCCTGATCTCCGGCCTGGCGATCGGCAAGATCACCGAGATATACACTTCCGGCGACTATGCCTCCGTCAAGAAAATCGCCCAGCAGTCGCAGACCGGCCCGGCGACCACCATCATCGCCGGCATGGCGGTCGGCATGTACTCCACCATGTGGCCGATGCTGTTCATGACCGCCGGCATGCTTGTCGCCTACTACAGCATGGGCATCGGTACGATGGGCCTGTACGGCATCTCCCTCGCGGCGGTCGGCATGCTGTCCACCACCGGCATCACGGTGGCGGTCGACGCCTACGGCCCGATCTCGGACAACGCCGGCGGCATCGCCGAAATGTCCGAGCTGCCCCACTCGGTGCGCGAAGTCACCGACAAGCTCGACGCGGTCGGCAACACGACGGCGGCGATCGCCAAAGGCTTCGCCATCAGTTCGGCCGCCCTCACCGCCCTGGCGCTGTTCGCCGCCTATTCGGAAGCAGTCAGCCTCAAAGCCATCGACCTCCTTGACCCGCTCACCCTCGGCGGCCTGTTCATCGGCGCAATGATCCCCTTCCTGTTCGCGGCCATGACGATGGAGGCGGTCGGCAAGGCGGCCAACGAGATGATCGGCGAAGTCCGCCGCCAGTTCCGCGAGATCCCCGGCCTCATGGAGGGCAAAGCCAAGGCCGAGTACGCGAAGTGCGTCGACATCGCCACCGGCGCCGCCCTCAACAAGATGCTCGTGCCCGGCGCGCTGGCCGTAGCCCTGCCGCTGCTCGTGGGCCTCATACTCGGCACGGAGAGCCTGGCCGGCTTCGTAGTCGGCGCCGTGGTCACCGGCGTGCTCGTGGCCGTGTTCATGGCCAATGCCGGCGGCGCCTGGGACAACGCCAAGAAATACATCGAAGGCGGCGAGTTCGGCGGCAAGGGCAGCGATACCCACAAGGCCGCGGTCACCGGCGATACGGTCGGCGACCCCTTCAAGGACACCTCGGGCCCGGCGATGAACATCCTCATCAAGCTGATGACGATCGTGTCGCTCGTCTTCGCCCCGGTGTTCGTCAAGTACGGCGGTTGGCTCTCGCATATGATCAAGTAAGGATTCGTGAGCTTCGCGGGCCGTGCCGGGTATTCCGGCGCGGCCCGTATTTTTTCGCCCGGTGCCTGCCGTGCCCTGGGCGGGCTGAAATTATTGCCGTCATTGGAAGGAATATCCAAAAGGGCGGCGAATAAAAGGTTCATCGCCTTGTGGCGCAATATAAAGAAGGAGGTTTACCAGTGCAAGGCATCGAGAAGTTTTTGGCCGATATGGCCGACATGGTGTGGGGATTACCGCTTATCATCCTGCTGTTCGGCACGCACTTGTATTTGACATTCCGTCTCGGCTTCATTCAAAGGTATCTCGGCAAGGCCATCAAGCTATCCCTGAGGCGCTCGACGGAGGGCCAGGGCGACGTGAGCCAGTTCGGCGCCTTGACGACGGCGCTGGCCGCGACCATCGGCACCGGCAACATCGTCGGCGTGGCGACCGCCGTGGCCGCCGGCGGCCCGGGAGCGGTGCTGTGGATGTGGCTGACCGGCGTGTTCGGCATCGCCACCAAGTACGCGGAGGCGCTGCTGGCGGTCAAGTACCGCGTCACGACCGCGGACGGGCAGATGGCCGGCGGGCCGATGTACGCGCTCGAACGCGGCCTGAACATGAAGTGGCTGGCCGTCATCTTCGCCGCCCTAACGGCGATAGCCGCCTTCGGCATCGGCAACACGGTGCAGGCCAACTCGATCGCGTCTATGCTCCATGAGACTTACAACATTTCGCCGTATGTGTCCGGCATCGTGATGACCGTCCTGACGGCGCTGGTCATCCTCGGTGGCATCAAGTCGATCGCCCGCGTGTGCGAGGCGCTCGTACCGTTCATGGCCATCTTTTACTCTGTCGGCTGTCTCCTCATCCTGCTGTCCGGCTGGTCCACCATCCTCGACACCATCGGGCTCATCGTCAGCAGCGCCTTCACCGGCCAGGCGGCGGTGGGCGGCTTCCTCGGGGCGGGCATGAAGGAAGCGATGCGCTTCGGCATCGCCCGCGGCCTGTTCTCGAACGAGTCCGGCCTCGGCAGCGCGCCGATCGTGGCCGCGGCCGCGCAGACGAAGAACCCTGTCCGCCAGGCGCTGGTGTCGAGCACGGGCACGTTCTGGGACACAGTGGTGGTGTGCGCCATGACCGGCCTGGTGCTGGTGAACACCGGCGTGTGGCAGCAGGGCCTCAAGGGCGCGGCGCTGACCAAGGCCGCTTTTTCCACCATCCCGGTCGTCGGCCCGCTCGTGTTGGCCATCGGCCTGCTGACGTTCGTGTTCTCGACCATCCTTGGCTGGTCGTACTACGGCGAGAAGGCGGCCGAGTACCTGTTCGGCAAAGGGGTTATCAAGCCGTACCGCTACCTGTGGGTGATCGCCGTGTTCATCGGCTCGGTGGCGAGCCTGCCGGCGGTGTGGAACTTCGCCGACGCCGCCAACGGCCTGATGGCCGTGCCCAACCTCGTGTCGCTGCTGCTCTTGAGCGGCGTGCTGGTGCGCGAGACCCGCGAGTACCTGTGGAAGGGCAACCTCGACCGGGAGCCGGCCGATTTCGCCGCCGACCCCGCGGCGACGAAAGCGAAGGACCAAAACTGAGGCCAAAATAAAGGCACCCGGCGACGATGAAGTGTCGCCGGGTGTCTTTTTGCTTTTTCACTGCAGAGCCGCGTCGTTTTCCACCAGGGCGACGAAGGCCTTCTCGGCGGCGTTCAGCTCCTCGTCGGCGCGGGACACGAGCAAAAAACGCCTGTCGATGGTGTTCAGCCTGTTGAGCGGCACCTCCGCGAGGCGGCCGGTCGCCATCTCGTGGCGGATAGCCACCGAACTGATCAGGGCGATGCCGATCTTTTCCTCGACCGCCAGCTTGATCGATTCGTGGTTGGCCATCTCCAGCACCGCGTCGAACACCAGGTTCTCCTGGAGGAGGAACTTGTCGACCACCGACCGCATGCCGGAGTCGGGCCGGCTGTGGATGAAGACGTAGCCGTGCAGCAGGTCGCGCGGCTCGATGAGCTTGCGGCCGCACCATTCGTGCCCCGGCCAGACGATAAGCGACAACTGGTCGCGGGCCACGGCGCGGGACCTGAGGGACGGGTCGGCCAGCCAGTTGAGGTTGTGGCCGACGAGCGCCAGGTCGATGTCGCCTTCGCGGATGGCATCGATGATTTTGTAGCCGTAGTCGGTCTTCACCGTCAGGTCGACATACGGATAGCGGTCCTTGAAGCGGCGGAGAAGGGACGGGAGCAGGTAGGTGCTGACGGTCGACGAGGCGCCGATTCTGAGCCGGCCCTTATCCGGGTTGTCGACCGCCTTCATCCTGGCGGGGATGGCGTTGAGGGTGACGAGGATCCCTTTGGCGATTTCGTACAGCACCCGCCCCTCGGGGGTGACGGTGAAGTGCCGGCCGATCCGGGTGAACAGCGCCACCCCGTAGTGGCGCTCCAGGGCGGCGATCTGCTGGCTGACCGACGACTGGGCCATGTAAAGGCACTCGGCCGCCCGCCCGAAGGACTTCTGCTCGACCACCAGACAGAAGGTTTCCAACTGTTGCAAGGTCATTTTCGTCACCTATCCATAAGATTATTCTTATCAAGTATATCACATATTGGATGTTGTATAGCATTATTACTTCGGATAAGATAAAAATGACCTGTATAGTCAATATTTTGTACCGTCGTGGTAAAGGGGGCCCTGTTTTCATGGAGCTTTTGTACATAGCGCCGATCGCCGGCGCCGTCGCCCTGGCCTTCGCCGCCTACCTCATGATGAGCGTGCTGGGCGAGGATCCGGGCAACCAGAGGATGCAGGAGATTTCCCATGCCATTTTCGAAGGGGCGATGGCGTACCTCAACCGCCAGTACCGCACCCTCGTGCCGTTCACCCTCGCGGTCGCCGTTGTCCTGTATTATTTCGGCGGCTACCAGCTGTCGCTGTCCTTCCTCGTCGGCGCCGTCTGCTCGGCGATCGCCGGCTACGTGGGCATGACCGCGACCACCAAATCGAACGCCCGCACGACCGAAGCCGCCCGCCACAGCCTCAACAAGGCGCTGAGCGTCTCGTTCCGCGCCGGGGCGGTCATGGGCATGGCCGTGGCCGGCCTGGGCCTGCTGGGCGTGTCGCTGCTGTATGCCGCGTTCCGCGACCCGGCCGTCATCAACAGCTTCGCGTTCGGGGCGAGCGCCATCGCCTTCTTCGCCCGCATCGGCGGCGGCATCTTCACCAAGGCCGCCGACGTCGGCGCCGACCTCGTCGGCAAGGTGGAGGCCGGCATCCCCGAGGACGACCCCCGCAACCCGGCCGTCATCGCCGACAACGTCGGCGACAATGTGGGCGACACCGCCGGCATGGGCGCGGACCTGTTCGAGTCCTACGGCGCCACGGCCATCGCCGCCATGCTGCTCGGCAACACCCTGTACGGGGTCGACGGCGTCCTCTTCCCGCTGCTGGTCGGCGCGGCCGGCATCGCCGCCGCCATCGCCAGCACCTTCCTGGTGCGCATCGGCGAGGGCGGCAATCCGCAGGCGGCCCTCAACCGCGGCCTGTGGGGCACGAACATCATTACGGCCGTGATTTGCTACTTTCTGGCCGTCGGCACCTTCGGCGCCGAAACGGGCATCGGCATCTTCGTCGCCATCGTCGCCGGCCTGGCCGTCAACGTCCTCGTGGGCATGATCACCGAATATTATACCTCTCATGCCCATGTCCCGACCCGCGACATCGCCGACTCTTCGCGGACGGGCGCGGCGACCAATATCATCTCCGGCGTGGCCACCGGCCTGAAGAGCACCGCCCTGCCGATGGTTGTCTTCGCGGTCGCGACCTATGCGGCCTTCCACTTCGCCGGCATATACGGCATCGCCATGGCGGCCATGGGCATGCTGTGCACCGCCGGCATGGTGGTGGCGGTCGACTCCTTCGGCCCGGTCGCCGACAACGCCGGCGGCATCGCCGAGATGGCCGAACTGCCCAAGGAAGTCCGCATGACGACCGACAAGCTCGACGCGGTCGGCAACACGACGGCGGCGATCGCCAAAGGCTTCGCCATCGGCTCGGCGGCGCTGACCGCCCTGGCCCTGTTCACCGCCTTCGGCGAGGAGGTGGCCAAAAATCCTAAACTCGGCGGCCTGCTGGACAACGGCCACCTGGTCGTCAACCTGACCGAGCCGGGGGTCATCATCGGCGTATTCCTCGGCGCCGCCCTGCCTTTCCTGGTGTGCGCCTTCACGATGGAAGCGGTCGGCAAGGCCGCGTTCGAGATGATCGGCGAGGTCCGCCGCCAGTTCCGCGACATCCCCGGCATCATGGAAGGCACCGGCCGGCCCGATTACGCCCGCTGCGTCGACATCAGCACCAAGGCGGCCATTCGCGAAATGCTGCTGCCCGGCTTGTTCGCCGTCGGAGCGCCGCTTGTCGTCGGCTTCGTCATGGGCGCCAAGGCGCTCGCCGGGTTCCTGGCCGGCGTGACTGCGGCCGGCGTGCTGCTGGCGATCTTCATGTCCAACGCCGGCGGGGCGTGGGACAACGCCAAGAAGTTCATCGAAGCCGGCCACAACGGCGGCAAGGGCACTCCGGCCCATGCGGCCGCCGTCATCGGCGACACGGTCGGCGACCCGTTCAAGGACACGTCCGGTCCGGCGATGAACCCGCTCATCAAGGTGGCGGGGACGATATCGCTGATCATCGCGCCGCTGCTGATGTCGTAGCAACGCTGCCGGGCTATGGCGGCGCCGTACTGGCGAGGACCGAGAAAGGCATAATAAGTAAGAGAGCCCGGGGGGAGTACCCCGGGCTCTCTTTTCTATGGGCAGGGTTTCGGCAACGGCGCGGACGGAATGTAGAGGATGCTGCGTCAGGTATGTCGTTCTAAATGATACAGGAGTCTTCCTCTTCTCCCAGGAAGAGCAACAGCAGGATGATGATTATGATTATGACAACTACTAAGCTGCCACGACCACCACATCCACAGCCACCAAAGCTCATCGTTTTACCTCCCTTCAGGAAGCGTGTAACTACAGTATAATATGTCGCGGCGACTGTTTTTGCTAATGGTTATGTTGAAATCGTGGCCGTCGCCCCTCCCCTGCCTTCGTTTTGCTAGGACATGCCGGAAAATGGTATAATAATATAATAATAGAAGATAACAAGGGATGGGAGGGATGCCGCGTGGCGATCATGCGCGGGGCCGAGCCGTTCCTTCTGCCCGGCGGCGACAGGGGCGTTCTCCTGATTCACGGCTTCGGCGGCGCGCCGTCCGAGATGCGCCTGCTGGGCGACTACCTGCACGGCCGCGGGTTCACCGTGCTGGGGGTGCGCCTGGCCGGCCACGGCACCAGCCCGGAGGATATGGCCAGCACCAAGTGGCCGCATTGGTATGCGGCCGTCGAGGACGGCTACCACCTGCTCGGCGGCCTGTGCGGCGAAGTGAACGTCGCCGGCTTGTCGATGGGCGCCCTGCTGGCCTTCAAGCTGGCGGCCGAGTATCCTGCCGCCAGGATCGCGGCCGTGAACGCGCCGCTGTTCATTTTCGACCGGCGCCTGCCGCTGCTGCCCGTCTATCGCCTGTTCCGCAGGTTCGAGCGGCAGGAGAAGCGCAAATACGCCGGCGGCGAACTGTACAACGTAGCCTACGATTATGTGCCGCTGGCCTGCCTGACCAGCCTGCTGGCCTTCATCAGGCACGTGGACGGGCTGCTGCCGTTCGTCGACCGGCCCGCACTCATGCTACAGTCGCGCAACGACCGCACGGTGCGGCCGGACAGCGCGAACCATATCTACCGCCGCCTCGCCAGCCGCGACAAACGGCTCGTCTGGCTGGAGCGGTCGGGGCACGTCGCGACGCTCGACGTGGAGCGCGAGCAGGTGTTCCGGCAGGTCGGCGATTTTTTTGCCGCCGGGGCGGTCAATGATTGAAAGGAGAATAAATAATGGAAGAGGAACGCAACCAGTGGTGTTTCGCCTGCGGCCCGAATAATCCCATCGGCCTTAGGCTAACGTTCGCCGAGGAGGGGGACAAGTATGTGGCCCGCTTTACGGCCGGGCCGGAGCACCAGAGCTACGACGGCATCGTCCACGGCGGCATCATCAGCACGCTGCTGGACGAGATCATGGGCCGCTACCCGTACGTGAAGGGCGAGGACACGGTGACCGCCCGCCTGGAGATAAGGTACCGCAGGCCGACGCCGATCGGCCGGGAGCTAACGATAACGGGATGGGTCGTCAACCGGCGGGGCAGGCTATACGAAATGGCCGGCACGGTGGCGCTGCCGGACGGCAAGGTCACCGCCGAAGGTAAAGCCATGCTGATGGTGACGGGGAAGTGATGCTGTGAATCTGCGCGATAAGATCCTCGCTTTTATGCGCACCGAGGCGTACAAGCCCCTGGCGCCCGAAGACCTGGCCGCGGCGCTCGGCCTGAAGGACAAAGACCTGGCGGCCTTTTGGCCGCTGCTGGCCGAACTGGACGACGCCGCGGCGATCATCAAGACGCGCTACGGCAAGTACGGCGTGCCCGAGCGCATGAACCTGGTGGTGGGCGTGCTGTCGGCCAGCGACAAGGGGTATGGCTTCGTCATCCCCGAAAACCCCGCCGAGGCCGAAGAGGGCGATGTGTATATCCCCGCCGACGCCATCGGCGGCGCGATGAACCGCGACCGGGTGGTGGCGAGGGTCCATGGCCAGCGGCCGGGCGGCAAGGCGCGCGAAGGGGAGATAATCCGCGTCGTGACGCGGGCCAATACGAAGATCGTCGGCACCTTCGAGGCCGGGCGCCATTTCGCGTTCGTCACCCCGGACGACGCCAGGTTGCGCCAGGACATTTTCGTGCCCAAGGACGAGTGGGGCGGGGCCAAGAGCGGCTGCAAGGTGGTCGTGGAGGTGGTGCGCTGGCCGGAGCACAAGCGCAGCGCCGAGGGCCGCGTGGTCGAGGTGCTGGGCCACAAGGGCGACCCGGGCATCGAGATACTGGCGATCATCAAGAACCACAACCTGCCGACCGCCTTTCCCCCCGAGGTGGAGGCCGCGGCGGCCCGCTGCCGGGAGACGGTGGGCGCGGACGAGCTGAAGGGGCGGCGCGATTTGCGCGCCCTGCCGGTGGTGACCATCGATTCCGAGGACGCCAAGGACCTCGACGACGCCGTATACGTGGAGCGGCGCAAGAACGGCCGCTATTTCCTCGGCGTCCACATCGCCGATGTCAGCCACTATGTGCGCGAGAATTCGCCGCTCGACGCCGAGGCCGCGGAACGCGGCACGAGCGTCTACCTCGTGGACCGGGTGCTGCCCATGCTGCCCCACCGCCTGTCGAACGGCATCTGCAGCCTGAACGCCGGCGCCGACCGGCTGGCGATGTCGTGCGAGATGGAGATCGACGGCAACGGCCGGGTGGTGGCGTACGAGATTTTTCCCAGCGTCATCCGCGTCCACACCCGCCTGTCGTACAATATCGTCCGCCGCATCCTTGCCGAGGACGACGAGGAGCTGAAAGAGCAGTACAAGCCGCTGCTCGGCCAACTGGCCGAGATGGAGCGCCTGTGCCATATCCTGCGCCAGCGGCGGTTGAGCCGCGGCGCGATCGACTTCGATTTTCCCGAGATCAAGGTGAAGCTGGACGAGCTGGGGCGGCCGCTGGCGGTGGAAAAACGGGTCCGCAGCATCGCCGAATCGATCGTTGAGGAGTTCATGCTGGCGGCGAACGAGACGGTGGCCGAGCATATGGACAAGCTGGGCGTGCCGTTCGTCTTCCGCGTCCACGAGGAACCCGACCCCGAAAAGATGACCAAGCTCAACAACCTCCTCCACCGCTTCGGCCAGGCGCTCCGCAAGCCGGACGACATCCGCCCCAAGGCGCTGCAGCGCGTGCTTGACCGCGTGGCCGGCCGGCCGGAGGAGCGGCTGATAAGCACGGTGATGCTGCGCTCGCTCAAGCAGGCCCGCTACGAGGCGGCGA
>JARKPR010000073.1 GCA_029975165.1 Selenomonadales bacterium | reverse complement strand
TCACCGTCCCATCCACCCGCCGTCGATGGTGATGGTGGTGCCATTGACGTAGTCGGAGGCGCGGGAGGCGAGATAGACGGCCGCCCCGACCATGTCCTCCGGTTTGCCCCAGCGCCCCGCCGGGATACGCTCCAGGATCTGCCGGCTGCGCGTGGCGTCGGCCAGCAGCGCAGTGTTCATCTCGGTGTCCATGTAGCCGGGGGCGATGCAGTTGATGTTGATGCCCTGGCTGGCCCATTCGTTGGACAGGCTCTTGGTGAATTGCGCCACCGCGCCCTTGGCCGCGGCGTACGCCGGCACCGTCAGCCCGCCCTGGAAGGAGAGCAGCGAGGCGATGTTGATGATCTTGCCCCGGCCCTGCGCGAGCATGAGCTTGCCGACTTCCTGGCACATGAAGAAGACGGCGTTCATGTTGACGTCGATGACGAAGTTCCAGTCTTTCCTCGGGAATTCGGCGGCCTTGTGCCGGCTTTGCACGCCGGCGTTGTTCACCAGGATGTCGATCCGGCCGAAGTCGGCCTTGACCCGCGCCACCAGCGCGGGGATGCCGTCGATGTCGGCGAGGTCGTGCGTGTAGAAGCGGCCGGTCCGGCCTTGGGCGGCGATCTGGTCGAGGACGTCCGGGTCGTGCCGGCGGCCGACCACGGCGATGTCGGCGCCGGCCTTGGCCAGGCCCACGGCCATGGCTTTGCCGAGGCCGCGGCTGGCGCCGGTGAAGAGGACCACCTGGCCCTGGAGGTTGAAGATGTCGAGCATGTCGTTTCCTTGCGTTTGGCTTTTTGTCGGTGGTGGTGTTCGCTGTCGCGGGTTATTGGCCGAGCTGGAACAACATCTTGATGGCGTCGGTGCTGCCCTGGAGCAGGTTCTGGAACTGGGCCGGGGCGTCGTCGGCCGCGGCGACGGTGAGCAGCCGCTCGAAGTCGATGCGCCCGCTTTGCAGGATGGCGATGGCGACTTCGAAGTCGCGCCGGGTGTAGACGCGGGTGCCGATCAGGGTGAGTTCCTTGAATTCGACTTTGAGCAGGTCGACTTCGGGCGGTTTCTTGTAGGAGCCGACGACGACGCCGGTGCCCTGCACGCGCAGGATGTCGAGGATGGTGCCGTGCACGCTGGGGTGAGCGGCGCAGTCGAAGGCGAGGTCGGCGTTGCGCCCGCGGGTGTGTTCGAGAACTTTGGCGCGGATGTCGTCCTGGCCGGCGTCGATGGGAGTGAAGCCGAGTTGCCGGGCGACGTCCAGGCGGTGGGGGTTGGCTTCGACGACCAGCACGTGCGAGGCGCCGAAGTAGGCGAGGCAGGAGGCGACGCACAGGCCGATGGGGCCGGCTCCATAGACGACGGCGGTGTCGCCGGGCTGGTAGCCGGAGCGGCCGACGGCATGCACGCCGACAGCCACCGGTTCGATGAAGGCGCCGAGCTTGAGGGAGAGGCTTTCAGGAATGGGCAGGACTTTGTCTTCGGGGACCTTGACGTATTCGGCCATGCCGCCGTCGCAGTCGATGCCGATGAGCTTCAAGGTGTTGCAGACGTGGGCGTAGCCGTTCCGGCAGGGATCGCAGGTGCCGCAGCTGAGCAGCGGGTAGACCGTCACCGGCGTGCCCGCCGGCAGCGTGCTGTGCCCCTTGACGATGGTGCCGGAGAATTCGTGGCCCATTACCAGCGGGGCCTTGGCCCGCGGATGCACACCCTGGTAGATGATCATGTCGGATCCGCACACCCCGGCGTACGCCACCTTGATCAGCACTTCCCCGAC
>JARKPR010000039.1 GCA_029975165.1 Selenomonadales bacterium | reverse complement strand
GTGAAGCCGGCCCACGGCTTAGAAACGGGAGCGGACAAAATTGAGCGATGATCCGTCCCGAAACCTTGTACCAGATTTTAGATAGATTTTTCAATCGGCTCTTTAAAAGTTGGAGCGTTCTCGGGGGCAGGTCAGGTGGCGGTATATGTTTTTGTTGAACCATGATCAAAATGGGCAGGAGGAAAAAGGCATGGAAATGAAGCCGCAACATCGTCGGACAAGCCTGAAGAAAAAACTCGCTTTCGGCATTGCTACGATCTCTTTCGCTTCTTTGGCAATCGTTTCTGCCTGGGGGTGGTGGATGATGAAAACTCAGGCTGAGCAATTTACCGGCCGGGTGCTTACCGAACAGGCTCAGCGCAACACCGAGCACGCGGGGAAAGTCATCGAAAACGTCAGCTTGGTCATGCAGGAACTGGCCAACTCCCGCGACATCGCCGAAGCCCCAGCCCCCGCCGACACCGTTCCCAGCCTCCAGCGCTTTGTCAACAACCACAAAGACATGGTTGAAGCCATTGCGCTTTCCGGTCCGGACGGGAAACGGGTTCTCCAGGACGGCAGTGTTGGCAGTTCCGGCGACCGGAAGTACTTTCAGCGCATGCTGACCGAACAGATCCCCTTGGTTTCGGAAATGATCATTTCGCGGGCTACCGGCAACCCCACCGTCCAGATGGTCGTGCCGTGGAAGGGACTTGACGGCCGCTTCCGTGGGGGCATCTGGGCCGGCATATCCCTCGATACCCTGCAAACCCAGGCCGAAGGCATCCACTTCGGCGAAACTGGCTACGGTTTCGTTGCCAATGACGAAGGTTTCATCGTCGCCCACGGCACCAATAAAGAACTGGTCGGCAAATTCAACATCAACACCCTTCCCGACAATGACGGGCTTAAAATACTCTGGCAAAAGGCGGTAGCCTCCAAAGCCCCTGTGACCGGCAGCTACAACTTTGAAGGCAAGGAACGGTACACCGTCTTCACGCCGTTCGAAGTTCCCGGCAAGCGGGTATGGGTTGTCGGCGTAGCCATAGAAAAACGGGAACTGACCGGCAACTCCGCCAAGGCGGGTTTCGGCCTGTTGGCAGCATCGTTGCTTTTGGCACTTCTGGCCGCGGTTGTCGCCTACTTGTGGGCACGCTCCTTTGCCAACCCGGTCGTCAAGGCCGTCGCCGTTGCCCAGCGCATCGCTGCCGGTGACGTCAGGCCGCTGGAAAGAACCAGCAGTTCCAACGACGAGCTTGCCGAGCTTGCCGAGGCCTTTATCGCCATGAACGACGCCATCCGGAACCTGGCCATAGACTTCCAGAAAAAAGCGGAGCACATCGCCGCCGCTGCCGAAGAGCTGACCGCCAGTTCGGACCAGGCTGCCCAAGTGACCACCCAGGTAGCCGGCTCGGTTGGCGAAATGGCGACCGGTACCCAGCAGCAAGCGGGCGACATCAACGCCACCATGGTCGCGGTCGACAACATGAACACGCATGTCATCAAGGCTACCGACGGCTCGGGACAGGTTCTGGACATGTCCCACCAGACCAAAGACGTCGCCGAACAGGGCCAGAAGGCCATCCGTTCGGCCGTCGACCAGATGGACGCCATAACCGTCAGCGTTACAAAGGTCCAGCAAGTCGTCAATGAACTGGCGGCAAGCTCCGAGCGGATCGGCAACATTGTCAACGTTATCGCCGGCATTGCCGCGCAAACCAACCTACTCGCCCTAAACGCCGCCATCGAAGCGGCCCGGGCCGGCGAAGCGGGACAAGGCTTTGCGGTTGTTGCCGAAGAAGTGCGGAAACTGGCCGAACAGTCCCAGCAGTCGACCCAGCAAATCGCCGGGCTGATTACGGAAAACCAGGCCAACATGCAGCAAGCAGTACAATCGATGGCCAGCGGCGTCGAAGACGTGCGAAAAGGCGCGACCGTCGTACAGGAGGCCGGCAAGGCATTCGAAATGATCGTGGCCGCCGCTGCCCAAACCCAGTACGCTGCCAACCAAATCACCGAAGTAATCAAAGCGGTGGAAAAAGAAAGCGCCAACGTCGACGGCGCGATCAGGAAAATCGAGAAAATAAGCCGCAACAACGCCGCAGGCGCCCAGACAATATCCGCGGCGACGGAAGAAGTATCGGCCTCAATGGAACAGGTTGCCTCATCCAGCGGAGAACTGTCGCGGCTGGCGCAGGAAATGCAAACCGCGGTCACGCGTTTCCGCGTTTGACGGCTCTTCCTAGGGCGCATCGAAAGCGAATAAAAACTGTCCACAACCGCAAACCCGGCCGAACAGGCCGGGTTTTGTTAGTTTTTAAAACCCCCCTGCTATACGGGAAATTCAGAAAAGGCTAAGCCGTGTAGTAATGACAGAAAAGCAAGATCCTGCCCCGCCGCATCTCAGGCAACTGCGCCAAGCACCAGCGCCAGCTCACCGTCTCCATCAAGCGGGCCCGCAACATGGCCCTGCTCCCTTTCACTGCTGAATAAGCGCGACGCCGGCCGCCGTCAGGCAGCCGGCGTTTTTTATTTGCCCGGCCCTCGTATCGCGCAGGGGATCGGCCGGCGGCGGCGAAAGATACCGTAAGCCATAATTTCAGTAATTACCCAATAAATTATATGGAAGGGTGGTACAAGATGATCACCATCGGCATAATCGTCTTTCCCCAGGTCGAAGAACTCGACTTTGTCGGGCCGTTCGAAGTATTGAGCTACATCAACAAAGTCCGTCCGGACAGCACCAGGGTGCTGGTCGTGGCCGAAAGCCCCGAACCGCTCGGCGGCTTCAACGGGCTGAAAATAATTCCCGACACCACCCTGCAGGATTGCCCGCCCCTTGACGTCATCGTTGCCCCCGGCGGCAAAGGCCGCATGGCGGCGATGAAAAATCCCGCCATCCGGCAATTCATCCTCCGGCAGCGGGCAACCGCCCGCTACACCACTTCGGTATGCACCGGGGCCTTCCTGCTGGCGGAAGCCGGCCTGCTCACCGGCAAAAAAGCCACCACCTATCACACCGCCTTAGCCGAACTTGCGGCGTATTCTGTGCAGGTTATCACCGCGAAAGTCGTGCGCGACGGCGACATCGTCACCGCCGCCGGGGTGAGCTCCGGGCTCGAGCTCGGCTTCTACCTGCTGCGGGAATTGTTCGGCGCCGACCTTTCCCAGGAAGTGGCCCGCAAAATCGAATACGATATCGACGTCAAAGCCTTGTGATGCGGCCCGCCGGCCATGTTCCTCCGGGCGGCGGCATATTCGCTTGTACAATCCCCGCCAGAAGAGTATAATTAAGACAGAAAAGTGCCGGTATACCGGAATACCACTGGGAGAATAACATGCCGCGTAATTTTGCCGCCGAACCCCTGGACAAAATCATCGACAAATCCGGCGACGCCCTATATACGCAGATCGTTCAGCGCATCCGCACCTGGATAATGCAAGGGCGGCTGAAAGAAGGCGACCCCCTCCCTTCGGAACGGGAACTGGCGCAAATCTTCGACGTCAGCCGCGTACCCGTCCGCGAAGCCCTGAAAATCCTCGATTTCATGGGCGCGGTCGAGCATGTCCGCGGCAAGGGCGTTTTCGTCAAAAAAATCGACATGAACCATTTCATCAACAACATCGACTTTCTCATCATGGATCCCATGCACACCATCATCGACCTGTTCGAAGCCCGCGAAGCCGTCGAACTGCAAGCGACCCGGCTCGCCGCCCAGCGCCGGACCGCCGCCGACCTTGCCGTCATGGAGGAAATCATCCATGCGACCGAGCACAATATCACCATGGGCCGGGACGTTTATGCCGCGTCGCTGAACTTCCATTCCGCCGTGATTGCCGCCGCACACAACAGCGTGCTGACAAAAATCAACGACTTCCTCGCCGACCTCCTGCAGTACTCGCGCAAACAGTCGCTGCAAAACCCCAGCCGGCACGAGACATCCCTCGACTATCACAAACGCATCCTGGCGAAGATCCGCGACAAAGACGCCGAAGGCGCCGTAGCCGTAATGGCCGAGCACCTGAAGATCGCCAAAGACGTTATCATAAAAATTTTGCAGACAAAACAACACTAATATATTTTTGTCCACATTGGTATACCGGTATACCATAACCCAATATGCCACAAGGAGGTGGATATGCGCAACACGCGACTGGCAAGGGAAAGTCATCTGACAGTCACATAAGAAAGGGAGTGAGCACTTATGGAGAATTTCCGGATCACCTACGACGAGATTCTTTCGCTGGTCCACAACATGTGCACCGGCATCTCGGCGGATGCGCTGGCGGTAATGCGGCAGGCGGCGCAGGCCGAGAGCAACCCGGCAGGCAAGGCCATGCTGGAAGCGATGATCGACAATGTCCGCCAGGCAGGCCAACTCGATAAACCCGTCTGCCAGTCGCCGGGCTTCCCGACCGTTTACGTGCGTTTCGGCGACGGGGCCGACCTCGGCGGCATAACGAAGTGGCTGCCGCAGGCCGTTGTCGAATGCACCAAAAGGGGCTACATCCGGCCGAGCATCGTTCACCCGCTCACCCGCCAGAATTCTGGCGACAGCTCGGGAATAGGCGTCCCCAATTTCGAATACCAGTACCGGCCCGGGCAGCAGTACCTGGAAGTCATCATGAGCGCCAAAGGGTGCGGCGCGGAACTGGCGAACCTGTCGATTATCATGACGCCGGCCACGCTGGGCAGCAACTACGTCGGCCTGAAGAAGACCGTCCTCGAGACGGTGGCTAAAGGAGGAGGCATCCCTTGCCCGCCGATAGGCATCGGCATCGGCATCGGCGGCCAGATGGACGTATCTGCCAAGCTCAGCCGGGAAGCGATCAGCACCAGGGACTGGCGCGACCAGCACTCCGACCCGCTTATCGCCGGCCTGGAAAAAGAGCTCCTCGCCAACATCAACGCCCTCGGCCTCGGGCCGGCCGGCATCGGCGGCGACACCACCTGCCTGGCCGTGAAGATCGGCCTGGCTTCGACCCACACCGCCATCTGCCCGGTCACGATCAACTTCCACTGTTGGGTAGCCCGGCGGTTCGGCGTGCGCTTTTATCCGGACGGCAGCAGGGAATATCTTTTCCGGGAGGGGAAATAAATGGCGGCACACAGCTTGACGGTGCCTGTCGACGACCGGCAGGTGGAACAACTGCAGATCGGCGATACCGTCTATCTCACCGGCATGGTCTACACGGCCCGCGACATGGCACACCTGGAGATAAGGAAGCTGGTCGACAAAGGCGAACCCCTGCCGGTCGACCTTAAAGGCGGAGCGATCTTCCACGCCGGCCCGGTCATGCGCAAGACCGCCGACGGCTGGGAGATGGTTGTCATCGGCCCGACGACCAGCATCCGCATGGAACCGCACGCGCGCATGGTCGGCGAACTCAATGTGAAACTGATCATCGGCAAAGGCGGCCTGGCCAAAGACAGCCTGGCGGCGTTCGCCAAGCACAAGCAGGTCTACCTGCAGGCCGCGCCGGGCTGTGCCGTGCAGCTCGCCGCCGGCGTGAGAAAAGTGCCGGACGTATACTGGCTGGAGAACGGCATGCCGGAAGCGATGTGGGCGCTGGCAGTCGAAAAGTTCGGCCCCTTTATCGTTACCATGGACACCAAGGGCAACAGCCGCTACGACGAGCTCAAAGCCGCCGCGGCCGAGAAGATCAAGGCAATTTACGGTTGACAACCGGCGCCGTAAGGTAGCGGCGCGCAAGCCTGCCGCCTACAGCGAACCGGCGGCAGGCGGCAAACGGTCAGAAGCAAATAATCAACCAAGGGAGGGAATAACGTGCCAGGGAGAATGTGGAAAATTGCCGTCACGGTCCTAGTCCCGATAGCCCTTTTGTTGATGCCCGTACCTGCCGGGCTTACAGCCGGAGCCTGGAAACTGTTCGCCCTGTACATGGGTGCCATCTTCGGCATCATGCTGCGGCCGGCCCCGGAACCGGTGGTATTATTGACCGTCCTCAGTATATCGAGCATTTACCTGGGCAACATCGGCGTAGCCCTTTCCGGCTACGCCACCACGACAGCCTGGCTGGTCTTTTCGGCCTTCATGGTCGGTCAGGCGTTCGCCGACACCGGCCTCGGCAAACGGGTCGCCTACATCCTCATCGGCAAGATGGGCCGCACCACGCTCGGCCTCGGCTACGTGGCCGCGCTCACCGACCTCATCATCAGCCCGGCCACACCGTCCAACACCGCCCGCACGGGCGGCCTGGTCTACCCCATCTTCCAAAGTCTGGCCGTCACCATGGGCTCCGAACCCGGGCCTACCGCCAGGCGGATCGGCTCGTACCTCAGTTTGCTGCTCTACCAGATAAGCCTGACGACCGGCGGCCTGTTCATCACCGCCCTGTCCACCCACGCCCTGATCCTCTCGTTCGCCAAAAGCATCCTCAAAATCGAAATCTCCTGGATGCAATGGGCCCAGGCCACCCTCGTGCCCGGACTGCTGCTGCTGGCCCTGGTCCCCTATTTGGTCTATAAACTGTACCCGCCGGAGATCAAACAGATCAACAACACCGAGATCGCCAGCCGCGGGTTGGCCGAAATGGGCCCCATGTCACGCCAGGAAAAAACGCTCGCCGTCATCTTCGTGCTGGCCATTGTGGGCTGGGCGACCGGCAACATCACCAAGATCGACTCCACCGCCGTCGCTATTGCCTTCATCACCGCCTGCCTCGTAACCGGCGTCGTTTCCTGGGACAGCATCCTGAGATGCAAAGGGGCCTGGAGCACCTTCATGTGGTACGGCGGCATCATCAGCCTGGCCAACGGCCTCTCCTCAGCCAAGTTCTTCGCCTGGTTCGGCTCGCTGCTGGGGAAAAACATCAGCTTTGCCGGCTACGATACCACGATGGTCTTGATTGGACTACTGCTTTTGAGCCTGGTCGTCAGATACTTCTTCGCTTCCCAGGCCGCCTATGTTTCGACCTTCATCCCCGTCCTCTTCACCCTCGGCCTGCTGGCCAAAGTCCCGGTGCTCGTCCTCGCCATGCTGCTTGGGGTCTCCTCCGTGTTCGGCAGCATGCTGACCCACTACGGCAACGCCGTCGGGCCCGTGCTCTTCGGCGCCGGCTACGTCGACCAGGTCACCTGGTGGAAGATCGGCACCGTCATATGCATCGTCAGTGCCATCGTCTACACCGTGATCGGGCTGCCGTACTGGAAACTGATCGGTCTGTGGTAAACCGCCGCAGGCCTCGCATTTCGGTAAGAAAAACAACAACAGGGGAGGTCAATATGGACGCAGCGAACATCTCCAGCGCGTGCCTCGATTTTGCGAGCGGCTTCCGCCTTGACGCCGCCCCCCCCGAGGCCCAGGACCATATGAAAAAATGCCTGCTCGACTGGCTGGGCTGCGCGATCCGCGGCGCGACCATGCCGCAGGCGGAATGCGTCAAACAGTACACGAAACTCATGGGCGGCAACCCCCAGGCCGGCGTCATCGGCCGACAGGCCGCCGACTCCATGTACAACGCCGCCCTCAGCAACGGCTACTACGGCCACATCCTCGAAATGGACGACGTCGACAAGGAATCCATCTCCCACCCGGCCACCGTCGTCATCCCGGCCGCCCTCAGCAGCGGCGAATGGCGGCGGCTGTCGGGCGCCGACTTCCTCGCCGCGATCATCGCCGGCTACGAGGTAATGCTGCGCGTGGGCGCCGCCGTCACCCCCGCCCACTACCAGATCTGGCACACCACCGCCACCAGCGGCGTATTCGGCTCGGCCGTCGCTGCCGGGCGGATGCTCGGCCTGAACCGTGAACAGATGACCTGGGCGTTCGGCAACGCCGGCACCATGAGCGCCGGCCTGTGGGAATTCCTCGCCGACGGCGCCATGAGCAAATACCTCCACGCCGGCAAGGCGGCGGCCACCGGCGTCATGGCGGCCTGTTTCGCCCAGGCCGGCTTCACCGGCGCCAGCCGGATCCTCGAAGGCAAGCAGGGCTTTTTCGTCGGCTACGCCCGCCAGAACGTCAACCCCGACCTGTTCGCCGACTTCGGGCACAAATACCGCACCGCCACCGTATCCTTCAAGCCCTATCCCTGCTGCCGCCACGCCCACTCCGCCATCGACTGCGCCCGCGCCCTCCACGGCAAGCTCCCCGCCTCCCTCGCGGACGTGGCCGCCATCGACATCGCCACCTACAAGGCCGCCGCCCAAGTCGCCGGCATCGAAAACCCGCAGGACTCGCGGCAGGCCCAGTTCAGCCTCAAATACACCGTCGCCCGCGCCCTCAAGACAGGGCGGATCGCCCTCGCAGACTTCGACGACCAAGTGCTGTTCGACGCCGAAGTCAGGGCGCTCATGGACAAAACGACCGTCGCCGTCGACCCCTCCCTCGACGCCCTGACACCCGCCGCCTGGCCATGCCGCCTCACCGTCAGGCTGGCCGATGGCCGCGAGAGCGTCGAATACGTCGAAAACCCCAAAGGCGACCCCGAAAATCCACTCACATGGGCGGAAGTCAAAGAAAAATTCGCCGTCCTCACCGCCGGCATCCTCGACAAACAGGGGGCCGACGCCGTGATAGCGATCTGCCAAGGCATTGAAAAGATCGACGACTGCGGCCAACTGCTGCACGCCGTCAACAAGCACGGCCGCTTCTGATCATCGCCGGCCGGGCCGGGAAAAACGCAACGCCGGATGCCATCTGACATCCGGCGTCTTTTCTCGTCTTGGCGTCATCGCAATGGGACATTGTTCTCCCGGCAGAAGCTGCGAATTGCCTCAAGCTCGGCCGAAGCGGGGCTTACATCAAGCCAGCCGCTTCCCGAAAGGTAGTTGCTCTGCCTGAAGTCCGCTCCGAATATCCGCAGATATGAATTACGATGTTTGCTTTCGTGAAATTTAATCTGCGTGCAATAAAGAGTATATTGCGGATCTTTGCCTGCCGGACGGTAAATAGAGAGAACCTCGGCCGCTATGTGGTCGCCGGCGTCGCGGACCGAGTCCGGCCGGAAGTACAGGATGGTATTCTCGCCTGTCGCAATATAGCGCCATTCCTGGGGGTCGTAGCGCAGCATCGGGATCGTTACCTTAATGCCTTTCTCGGCGCACCGGTTGCTCACGGCGTCGCGCAGCTTATACTCCGGCGTTTTAGCGGCGATGTCCCGCCACGCGAACCCGGGGCCGGCCACCTCCTCCCTGGCGTCGGGGTTCAGGCCAAGCGCCGACAACGCCATGAGCCGTTTGTCGGGGATGTTCAACCTGGCGTCGAACGTTTCGTATTTCACGCCGTTTCGCGGCTCGCTGTACGCCATCCCGAGAGTGAAGGCCACCAACCCGTCAGCGTCGCGGACCGAAGTCGGGTCGTAATAAAGCGCATAGCCGTCCTTGGGCGCAGAGGCGACATATTCGAACCCCGGCCGGCCGAAGCTGTAATGCCACGGCAGCCAGGGGTCGGGACCTGTAGCGTAGAAATATAGCGCGATCGCCGCAGGAAGCAGGTACCCGGATATCTCTAGCCAGCGGCGTTTGCGGGCGCCCGTTTCGTCACGGCTGTCCCCCCTTGCGGCGTCCGCGGTTTCCCGCCCGTTATTGTCGGGTGAGCTCATTAAAGCACCTCCCCGCCCTATTTGATCTCATCCATCAGCATATCGTACACCGAATGCGGCGGAACGTCGTACCACTTGGCGTCCCCTTGGGCTGGAAGCTTAGTACCGGTGGCGTCGAACAGCGTCTGGGCCGTCGTCTGGTACTTTTTCGTCCCCGGCTGGAAGGTCACGGTAGACACGGAATACTTGACGCCGTTTTGCACGGTCTCGTTGATCAGCAGCACCTCGACGCTCTTCTGCCCGCCGGCGGCGCGCAGCGAAGAAGGCTTATACAGATAATGGGCGTCGTTGGCCGTCGACTTGGCCAGATACTTGAACCCGGGCAGCGCATACGGCGGCGGCGTCGCGTTCAAGGCCAGGCCGCGGCTCTTGCAGTGATCCACCACCGCCTGCATGATCCTCTCCGTATCCGAATCGGGGGCGATATAATCCCAGCCGCCGCCAGCCGTATCGGAAGAAACCACCTGCCCGGCCCCGTCGTACAGCATCTTCGCCTTTATCGCCACCAGCCGCTCCGACGGCTTGAAGCTTACGTCCCAGCTCTCCGACGTGACGCCGTTCCTGATATCCCTTTTTGCGAAGCGCAGCACCAGCGAAACCACCGTGCCATCCGACTTTACGGCCGCAGGATCAGTGGACACGACATCGCCGTTGCCGACGGCCAGCAGGCGGGTAAACGCGGGAGCCCCCTTTTCCTGAGCGGGGGCGGCCGGCTTCGGTACGCCACAGCCGATCGCGGCCAGGGCGACTATTACGCCAAGCAACAAAGTAAACAGGCGCATGATAAGTCTCCTTTCATAATACCTAGCAAATATTCCGCTTGTACTCGCAAGTTCCCTGCCTGGCAAATATAGATTCCGCATAATCCATCGGGTACAAGCGGGAAAGTGATTTCCGGAAAATCGGCGGGAGGAATCGCCGCGATTTTCCGGAACCAACGCCCCGACCTCCTCGTCGCCTGCGGGGCCACCGCCCCCGGTATCCCCGCGGCGGCGCCGTCGGCCTCGCCACCCTTTCCGCTAATAAAACGCCGGCTATGCCGGCGTTCTAATTTTGCTGCGCCAGCTAAGATTGCCGCCGGAAATCAAACGGCCGGACGGAAGGGTTACGGGCGGGGGCAGGAAACGGCCCTGCCCAGTGCGAATATATACAGCCCAGGCATCTGCCCTCCACTGTGGCGGGAATCAAACCGCCGCTTTTGACCGATGCTATTCCCGCCGGCTATAACCGACTACACGCCCGAGGTGAACAAATGCACCAGACCAACACCCGTCCCACCGTCGAAGCGGGCGTCATGTCCGCCATCGCCATCGTCTTCGCCCTCATCAGCGTCTACGTCCCCGTCGTCGGCGCCTTCGTCACCTTCCTGTGGCCGGTACCCATCATCCTCCTCGGCGTCCGCCACGGCATCAAATGGAGCATCCTCGCCACCATCGTCGCCGGCCTGCTCAGCGCCATCCTCATCCAGCCCTTCAAAGCCGTCACCATCGTCGTCGGCTTCGGGCTCATCGGCCTTGTCTTCGGCCACGCCTTCCGCGCCCGCTTTGGTCCCTTCAAAACGATACTCTGGGGCTCGGTCGCCTGTCTCATCTCCAATCTGGCACTGATGGGGCTAACCTTTGTCATCATGGGCGTAAACCCCCTGAACTTTCAGAGCGAGTCCATGAATCAGTCCCTGGTCCAGGCGTTCGATATCTATCGCGGTCTCGGCGTGCCGGAGACGACCATCGCCCAGCTTGAGGAGCAATTCAAAACCGCCATGACGCTTTTCCAAATACTATTACCAGCCTGTATCGCGCTCGGCGCCGTATTCCAGACCTATCTGAACTTCATCCTCGCCCGGGCGGTGTTGCGCCGGCTCGGCCACCCCACCCCCGCCTTCCCGCCCTTCAAAGAATGGACGCTGCCCCTCGGGTTCCTCTACCTCGCGGCCACAGCCTTCGGGCTGCTTTATCTCGGCCAATTCCTCCACAACGACCTGCTCGGCAAAATCGGCCTAAACCTGCTCTTCGCAACCGCCCTGCCCCTTTTCGGGCAAGGCTTGGCGCTAATTTACTTCCTTGCCGACAAATACAATTTGTCAAGGCTGATGCGCAATATTATACTGATTATGATATTCACCAACGGTTTTCTGGAGATCATCACCGTTATTGCCGGCGCCTTCGACCTCGCCGTCGACTACCGGCGGCTAAAAACGCCTCGGCCGTCCTGACAGGAGGGTAAACCATGTCCCGCGGACCGTCCTTCTGGTTCGATACCCGCGTCTATCTCGCCGTATCGGCCGCCCTGCTCCTCGTCATCCTGTTCTACAACCAATATGTAGCCGCCATCGGCGCCATCCTCCTGTTCATCCTCTACCGCTACGGACGGGAGCGGCACCGTGAGCGGCAAAAAGCGCTGTCCGCCTACCTCGACCTGATGAGCGAAAACGTCGGCCAGGCCGCCCGCTACGCCCTCCAGAACCTGCCGCTGGCCATCGCCATCATCGATGCCACCGGCAGGCTCCACTGGCACAACAGCGTCCTCGCCGACTGGGCCGGGGCCGAACTCGCCGCCGGCGACAGCCTGGCCCGTTTCTGGCCGGACCTCGACCTGCCCCGCCTGTGGAGCAAGGCCGGCCTCGAAACCTTCCACGCCCGCGGCAAGTACTACCAGGCCGTCTACAAACCCCTTACCACCCCCGAACCCGACACCCAGCCGCTCATGATTTTTTCTATCACCGACGTCACCGCCAGCGAATCCGTCCGGCTCAAATGCAAAGGCGCCATGCCGGTGCTGGCCTACATCCAGATCGACAACTACGGCGACGTCCTCAAAGGCCTGGGCGAAAGCCAGCGCGCCGGCATCCTCGCCGAAGTCAACCGCCGCCTCAGCGAATGGGTCGGCCTTCTTGAAGGGTTCCTGAAAAAATATAGCGAAGACAACTACATAGCCGTCTTCGACCGCCACGCCCTCGACGCCGCCTTGGCGGACAAATTCGACATCCTCGACACCGTCCGCACCATCCGCGGCGGCAACCGCATCCCCGTCACCCTCAGCATCGGCGTGGCCGCCGACGAACCCACCGTGGCCGCCCTCGGACAGCGGGCCCAGGCAGGTCTTGACCTCGCCCTCGGCCGGGGCGGCGACCAGGCCGCCGTCCACGTCGGCGGCAAAGTCCAGTTTTACGGCGGCAAAGCCAAAGCCGTCGAAAAAAGCACCCGCGTCAAGGCCCGCATCGTCGCCCAGGCCATCCGCGACATCGTCGCCGGCGCCTCCTCCGTCATCGTCATGGGCCACGCCAACGAAGACTACGACAGCCTCGGCGCCGCCCTCGGCGTCGTCAAAATGGCCTCGTTCCTCGGCATCCCGGCCCGTATCGCCGTAAGCCGGCCGGGCATAGCGGTCGAAAAGCTCGAAGAACTCCTTGCCGAATACGAAGAATACCGCTCCGTCTTTCTCACCCCCGCCCAGGCCGAAGAAGCCCTCGGCCCCGGCACCGTCCTGTTCGTCGTCGACACCCACCGGCCGGCGCTGGTCTCCGCCCCCGGGCTGCTGCGCAAAGCGGAGAAAACCATCGTCATCGACCACCACCGCCGCGCCGAGGACTTCATCCCCAACCCGCTGCTCGTCTACCTCGAGCCATCCGCCTCCTCCACCAGCGAACTCGTCACCGAGCTCATCGGCTACTTCGACGAACAACTCGACCTAAGCCGCATCGAAGCCTCCGCCCTCTACGCCGGCATCGTCGTCGACACGAAAAGCTTCTCCGTCCAGACCGGCGTCCGCACCTTCGACGCCGCCGCCCACCTCCGCCGGGCCGGGGCCGACCCCAAACTCGTCCGCCGGCTCTTCCGCGTCGACCTCGACACCCTCAAACGCCGGGCCGAAATAATCCACAACACCGAAACCTTCCCCGGCGGCGTCGTCATCGCCACCTACGCCAGCAAAATCGGCGACCAACAGATCGCCGCCGCCCAGGCGGCCGACATGCTCCTCAGCATAGAAGGCGTCAACGTCAGCTTCGTCCTCTTCCCCATTGACGACGGCGTCGCCGTCAGTGCCCGCTCCCAGGGCGACATCAATGTCCAGATCATATTGGAAGAACTTGGCGGCGGCGGTCATCAGACCATGGCCGGGGCTCAGCTCAAAGGCGCCTCCCTCGACGAGGCCAAGCGACGGCTTATCGACCTTGTCGCCAAGTACATCAAGGAGAGTGAGAACCGTGAAACTAATCCTTCAGCAAGAAGTTAAGAACCTCGGCAAAAAAGGCGACGTCATAGAAGTATCCGAAGGCTATGCCCGCAACTACCTCCTGCCCCGCCAGCTCGCCATCCCCGCCACCGCCGGCAACGTCAACGCCGCCAAGCAGCAGAAGGACATCGAGGCCCACAAAGCCAAGCGCCTCCAAGACGAAGCCAGGCTCCACGCCGCCCAGCTCGCCAAGCTCAAAGTCGCCGTCGCCGTCAAGACCGGCGAAGGCGGCCGCCTCTTCGGCTCAGTCACCAGCAAAGACATCGCCGACGCCCTCAAAGCCCAGCACGGCGTCGACATCGACAAGCGCAAGATCGAGCTCAAGGAAGCCCTCAAGTCCCTCGGCACCTACCCGGTAACCATCAAACTGCATCCGGAGATCACCACGCAGATCGAAGTCCAGGTTACCAGCCAGTAGCGGCCGGCCGCCCACTGCGGCCTTGCTCTTCAGAGCGCCTGCTAGCGTACGAATCTACTCTAGCAAGCGCACGGCCTGCGGTATCGGCCTCCGGGCTTCTTAAGCCGTACCCCGAAAGGACTAAACCATGAAAAACTTCTTCAACAAATTCATTCCCGCCAAGACCCCAGCCGGCCGCGACACGGCGGACGAACAGCTCAAACGGCGTATCGCCTCCCTCTACGGCCTCTACTCCGGCCTCGTCGGCTCGGAAAAGGTCGTCCTCAAAGCCGGCAAACTCGACGCCCTCGACCTGCTGCGCTCCGAGCGCCTGCCCGAGCGGGTGCTGGCCCTGCAAAAGCTCGTTTTCGAAGACCCCACCGTCAGCAAAATCCCCGCCGCCGCCGAAATTCCCGCCATCCTCGAAGAAATCGAGGACGAGCTGGCCGACCTCATGGCCCGCCGGGCGGTGGAGGACAAGCTCGAGAAAAAGATCGCCGAAAAGATGGAAGACCGCCACCGCGAATACGTCCGGGAAATAAAGATGCAAGTCCTCAAGGAAGAAGAGGAAAACGTCGAAACCCCCCAGACCCTGAAAAAATACGCCCTCCTCGAAAAACTCGAACAGAAGAAGCTTACCAGATCGGCCATGGAGCAACTCCGTCCCGCGTCTTTAGGCGAAATCGTCGGCCAGGAGCGGGCCATCGAAGCCCTGCGCGCCAAGCTAGCCTCCCCCTACCCCCAGCACCTCATCCTCTACGGACCGCCGGGCATCGGCAAAACCACCGCCGCCCGCCTCGTCCTTGAAGAAGCCAAAAAGCGCAAATACACCCCCTTCGCCAAAGACGCCCCCTTCATCGAAGTCGACGGCACCACCCTCCGCTGGGACCCGCGCGACATGACCAACCCCCTCCTCGGCTCCGTCCACGACCCCATCTACCAGGGCGCCCGCCGCGACCTCGCCGACACCGGCGTCCCCGAGCCCAAGCCCGGCCTGGCCACCGATGCCCACGGCGGCATCCTCTTCATCGACGAAATCGGCGAAATGGACCCCATGCTCCAAAACAAACTCCTCAAAGTCCTCGAAGACAAGCGCGTCTTCTTCGACTCCGCCTACTACGACCCCAGCGACCCCAACGTCCCCAAATACATCAAAAAACTCTTCGAAGACGGCGCCCCGGCCGACTTCATCCTCATCGGCGCCACCACCCGCGACGCCGCCGACATCACCCCCGCCATCCGCTCGCGGTGCGCCGAAATATACTTCGAGCCCCTTACCCCCAAGCACATCGAAGAAATCGTCCGCAACGCCGCCTACAAGCTCGGCGTCGCCATCCACCCCGACATCCCTCGTCTTATCGGCGAATACACCATCGAAGGCCGCAAAGCCATCAACATCCTTGCCGACGCCTACGGCCTCGCCCTCTACCGCGAAGAAGCCGGCCAGGTGACCATCGGCATCGAGGACATCTACCGCGTCGCCCAGGTCAGCCGCCTCTCCCCCTACGTCAGCAGCAAAGCCACCGCCACCGGCGAGGTTGGCAAAATCTTCGGCCTCGGGGTCTCGGGCTATCTCGGTTCAATCATCGAAATCGAAGCCGTCGCCTTCCCGGCGGCCGAAAAAGGCAAAGGCTCGCTGCGCTTCAACGACACCGCCGGCAGCATGGCCAAAGACTCCGTCTTCAACGCCGCCGCCGTCGTCCGCCGCACCACCGGCCAGGACCTCGCCAACTTCGACATCCACGTCAACATCATCGGCGGCGGCCGCATCGACGGCCCCTCGGCCGGCACCGCCATCCTCGCCGCCGTCATCTCCGCCATCACCGGCCGGCGCATCCGCCAGGACTGCGCCGTCACCGGCGAAATATCCATCCAGGGCAAAGTCAAAGCCGTCGGCGGCGTCTTCGAAAAGGCCTACGGCGCCAAGCAGGCCGGCATCACCACTGTCGTCATCCCCCAGGAAAACGACAAAGACATCCCGGCCGGGCACCTCGGCCTCGACATCCGTCCGGTAGAAAACGTCGACCAGGCTCTGGCCATCCTGTTCGCCGCTCCGGACACCGCCATCGCGTAAGGGAGAGGATATCCTTGCTGGACAGAATTCCGCCCCAAAACCTCGAAGCCGAACAATCCGTCCTCGGCGCAATGCTCATCGAGCGTGAAGCCATTTCCCGCGTCGTCGAATTCCTGCGCGCCGAAGACTTCTACCGCGAGGCCCACCGACTCGTCTTCGCCGCCATCCTCGTCCTCTACAACCGCAGCGAGGCCGTCGACCTCATCACCCTCACCGAGCAACTGCGCCGCGACGACAAGCTCGAGGCCGCCGGCGGCATCTCCTACGTCACCTCGCTCGCCAACAGCGTCCCCACCGCCGCCAACGTCATCTACCACGCTAAAATCATCGAAGAAAAAGCGCTGCTGCGCGGCCTCATCAACACCGCCACCCACATCGCCGGCCTCGGCTACGAAGCCAACGACGAAGTCATCAACATCCTCGACCAGGCCGAGCGGATGATCCTTGAAGTCGCCAACCGCAAAGTCTCCGGCGCCTTCGTCCCCATCAAGGAAATCCTCATGGCCGCCCTCGACCGCGTCGAGCAGCTCTACCACACCAAAGGCGGCGTTACCGGCCTGCCGACCGGCTTCAAAGACCTCGACCGCCTCACGGCCGGCTTTCAGCCTTCCGACCTAATCCTCATCGCCGCCCGGCCGAGCATGGGCAAAACCGCCTTCGTCCTCAACATCGCCCAGCACGTCGCCGTCAAAGAAAAAAAACCCGTCGCCTTCTTCAGCCTCGAAATGTCCAAAGAGCAGCTCGTCCAGCGCATGCTCTGCACCGAAGCCACCATCGACGCCCAGCGCCTCAAGATCGGCGACCTCAAAGACAACGACTGGGCCAACCTCGTCAAAGCCGCCGACCGGCTGTCCTCCGCCCCCCTCTTCATCGACGACACCCCCGGCATGACCGTCACCGAGATCCGCTCCAAGGCCCGCCGCCTCAAAGTCGAGCACGACCTTACCCTCGTCGTCATCGACTACCTCCAGCTCATGCAGGGCAGCGCCGGCGGCCGCAGCGACAGCCGCCAGCAGGAAATATCGGAAATCTCCCGCTCGCTCAAATCCCTGGCCCGCGAGCTCGGCGTCCCCGTCATCGCCCTCTCCCAGCTCAGCCGCGGCGTCGAGGCCAGGCAGAACAAACGCCCCATGCTCAGCGACCTGCGCGAATCCGGCTCCCTCGAACAGGACGCCGACATCGTCGCCTTCCTCTACCGCGAAGACTACTACAACCACGACACCGACAAGCCCAACCTCACCGAAATCATCGTCGCCAAGCACCGCAACGGTCCCGTTGACACCGTCGAACTAATGTTTCAGAAAGAGTTCACCCGCTTCCGCAATTATTCCAAAATGGGCGAGCCGGCGTAAACCGGCTCTTTTTTATCCCCAAACGAACATATTTACGCATAATAATAAAAAAATCACGACTGTTCGACTAGCTGCGCATAAGTGCGTCGCAAATTGTCATTAGTACGCCAAGGCCGGCCGAATTTGCCGTTTTTCCGAACGTTTTTGGCCCAAGCCATAATATCATTCGAAAATACTGTTGACACCCTTAGGATGAAATGCTATTATTATCAAGGGAAAAATACGCATATTTTCTCCGCCGAGTACTCAAATAGCAGCGTTGTCCGCGCCTATTTGAGTTATTTTTCTGACCGGGGGAAGACTAGACACGAGGTGATGTTCGTGAACAAATGCTACGACGTGGTTGTGATCGGTGCCGGACCGGCCGGCATCTTCACCGGTCTCGAACTTGCCAGAGTGGGCCTCAGCACCCTTATCCTCGAAAAAGGCCGCGATATTACCTCCCGCCGCTGCCCGATCAACCATCACGGCGGCAAGTGCCTGCACTGCAAGCCCTGCGACATCCTGTGCGGCTGGGGCGGCGCCGGCGCGTTCAGCGACGGCAAACTCACGCTGACGACCGAATTCGGCGGCGTCCTCGACGAATACATGGACAAAACCCGCGTCGCCGAGCTCATCGACTACATTGATAAAGTATACCTCGACTTCGGGGCCACCACCACCGTCTACGGCGACGACCAGAAGGAAGAAATCCGCCGCCTCCAGCGGGTGGCCGCCGCCGCCGACCTCAACCTCATCCCGGCCCGCATCCGCCACCTCGGCACCGAAAAATGCACCGAAATCCTCACCCGCATGCGCGAACACCTCGAAGGCAAGTGCGATATCCGCACCTCGACCCCTGTCGAAGCAATCGCCGTCGAGGACGGCCAATACCAGGGCATCGTGCTCGCCGGCGGCGAAAAAATAACCAGCAAGTACCTCGTTGCCGCTCCCGGCCGCGAGGGCGCCGAATGGTTCTCCGGCCAGGCCGCCAAACTCGGCCTGTCGATGATGACCAACCCCGTCGACATCGGCGTGCGCGTCGAACTGCCGGCCGTCGTCATGGAGCACCTCACCGACATCATCTACGAATCCAAGCTCGTCTACTACACGAAATCCTTCGACGACCGAGTCCGCACCTTCTGCATGAACCCCTACGGCGAAGTCGTCAACGAAAACAACGCCGGCCTCATCACCGTCAACGGCCACAGCTACGCCGAGAAAAAAACCAAAAACACCAACTTCGCCCTCCTCGTCTCTAAAAGCTTCACCGAACCCTTCAAAGAACCCATCACCTACGGCAAATCGATCGCCAAGCTCGCCAACCTCCTCGGCGGCGGCGTCATCGTCCAGCGCCTCGGCGACCTTCTCGACGGCCGGCGCTCCACCCCCGAACGCATCAACCGCGGCATGGTCGAGCCCACCCTGCGCGACGCCACTCCCGGCGACCTCAGCCTCGTCCTCCCCTACCGCCACATGGTGGCCATCATCGAAATGCTCGAAGCCCTCGACAAAGTCGCGCCGGGCGTTAACTCCCGCCACACCCTGCTCTACGGCGTCGAAGTCAAATTCTACTCCTCTCGCCCCCGCCTCAGCCCCGTACTGGAGAGCGAAATAACCAACCTCTTCGCCGTCGGCGACGGCGCGGGCGTCACCCGCGGCCTCGCCCAGGCCTCGGCCGCCGGCGTCGTCGTGGCCAGGGAAATAATGGCCCGCGAGGGCAAAACTTCATAAAAGAGGTGCCGCTGTGATCAAGAGATACACCAATCCCGCCATGGCTAACATCTGGACGGACGAAAACGAATTCCAGACCATGCTCGCCATCGAAATATACGCCTGCGAAGCCATGGCCGAACTCGGGCAGATCCCTGCCGCCGCCGTGCCGGTCATCAAAGAAAAAGCCAAATTCTCCGTCGACCGCATCCGCGAAATCGAACGCGAGACCCGCCACGACATCATCGCCTTCCTCACGGCCGTCGCCGAAAACGTCGGCGACGAAGCCAAATACATCCACATGGGCCTGACCTCCAGCGACGTCAAAGACACCGCCCTCGGCAGCATGATGGCCCAGGCCGCCGACATCATCATCGAAGACCTGGAAAAACTCAAAGCCGTCCTCTTCCGCCGGGCCGGCGAACACAAGCACACCGTCATGATCGGCCGCACCCACGGCATCCACGCCGAGCCCATCACCCTCGGCCTCAAATTCGCCCTGTGGCTCGACGAAACCGAGCGCAACATCGCGCGCCTGAAACGGGCCCGCGAAACCGTCGCCGTCGGCAAGCTCTCCGGCGCCGTCGGCACCTACGCCACCGTCGACCCGCGGGTCGAAGCCCACGTCTGCGCCCAAATGGGCCTCAAGGCCGCCCGGCTCGCCACCCAGGTCATCCAGCGCGACCGCCACGCCGAATACCTCACCACCCTGGCCGTCGTCGCCTCCTCGCTCGACAAATTCGCCACCGAAATCCGCAGCCTCCAGCGCACCGACATCCGCGAAGCCGAAGAATACTTCCACCCCGGGCAAAAAGGCTCCTCGGCCATGCCCCACAAGCGCAACCCCATCACCTGCGAGCGCATCAGCGGCCTGGCCCGCGTCGTCCGCGGCAACGCCCAGGCGGCCCTCGAAAACGTCGCCCTCTGGCACGAGCGCGACATCTCCCACTCCTCGGTCGAGCGCGTCATCCTGCCCGACAGCACCGCCCTCGTCGACTACATGCTCCGCCTCATGACCGACATCATCGACAAACTGCTCGTCTACCCTGACGCCATGCTCGCCAACATGAACAAAACCGGCGGCCTCATCTTCAGCCAGCGCCTCCTCCTCGCCCTCGTCGACAAAGGCGTCAGCCGCGAGGACGCCTACCGCTGGGTCCAGCGCAACGCCATGGCCCGCTGGCTCGAAGGCGCCGACTTCAAAACCAACGTCACCCGGGACCCCGACATCGCCAAATACCTGACCGCGGCGGAAATCACAGCCTGCTTCGATCCCTCCCACCACCTGCGGTACGTCGATACCATCATGGCCCGTTTCGGCCTGTAAACGGAAGGTGAGAAAAATGTCAGCAGTTATTGTCATCGGTACTCAGTGGGGCGATGAAGGCAAAGGCAAAATCGTCGACAACCTGGCCGAAAAAGCCGACGTCGTCGTCCGCTACCAGGGCGGCAACAACGCCGGCCACACCGTCGTCGTCGACGGCCAG
The DNA here is from genome assembly GCA_029975165.1 of Selenomonadales bacterium. Classification (GTDB taxonomy): domain Bacteria; phylum Bacillota; class Negativicutes; order Sporomusales; family UBA7701; genus Anaeroselena. The sequence goes on along the minus strand of JARKPR010000039.1, from coordinate 99,869 downwards.
GAATTCAAACTCCAGCTCCTGCCCTCCGGCATCCTCTACAAAGACAAAACCTGCGTCGTCGGCAACGGCGTCGTCATCGACCCCGCCGTCATGATCAAAGAACTCCGCGGCATGCAGGAAAAAGGCATCGAAACCTCCGACCTCAAAGTCTCCAACCGCGCCCATGTCATCATGCCCTACCACCGGCTGCTCGACGAAGTCGAGGAAGACTACCGCGGCGAGCACAAAATCGGCACCACCAAGCGCGGCATAGGCCCCTGCTACATGGACAAAAACGCCCGCAGCGGCATCCGCATGGTCGACCTCATGGACGAAGAAGAATTCGCCGCCAAGCTCGAGCGCAACCTCGAGGCCAAAAACCACCTTCTCCAGGCCGTCTACGGCGTCGAAGGCTTCGACTACGACAAAGTCCGCGCCGAATACCTCGGCTATGCCCAGGTGCTGCGCCCCTTCGTCGCCGACACCTCCGTATACATCAATGAAGCCCTCAAGGCCGGCAAAAAGGTGCTCTTCGAAGGCGCCCAGGCCACCCTCCTCGACCTCGACCACGGCACCTACCCCTACGTCACCTCCTCCCACCCCATCGCCGGCGGCGCCTGCATCGGCGCCGGCATCGGCCCCACCAAGATCAGCAAAGTAATCGGCGTCGCCAAAGCCTACACCACCAGAGTCGGCGAAGGCCCCTTCCCCACGGAGCTCACCGACGAAATCGGCGACACCATCCGCAACCGCGGCCATGAATTCGGCACCGTCACCGGGCGGCCCCGCCGCTGCGGCTGGCTCGACGCCGCCGTCGTCCGCTACGCCGCCCAGGTCAGCGGCCTCGACTACATCGCCGTCACCCGCCTCGACATCCTCGACGGCCTCAAAACCCTCAGAATGTGCACCGGCTATAAATACAAAGGCCAGGTCCTGGGGGAATTTCCCGCCAGCCTCAAAGTCCTCGACGAAGTCGAACCCATCTACGAGGAACTGCCTGGCTGGGCCGAACCCATCAGCGGCATTCGCGCCTACGCCGACCTCCCCGCCGCCGCCCGCCGCTACGTCGAACGCCTCAGCGAAGTCGCCGGCGTGCCGCTGGGCATAGTATCCGTCGGCCCGGCGAGAGACCAGACAATTGTTCTGCAAAAATTCTTTTAATCCTGTAAATTTCCAAAAACTGGCCGTTGACATGCTGCCGGTCAGTGCTGTATAATCTGGTAATGTGACGTGACCCACTAGCTCAGTTGGTAGAGCACCTGACTTTTAATCAGGGTGTCGATGGTTCGAGTCCATCGTGGGTCACCATTTTGGCCCGTTGGTCAAGCGGTTAAGACACCGCCCTTTCACGGCGGGAACAGGGGTTCGAGTCCCCTACGGGTCACCATCCGGGCGATTAGCTCAGCTGGGAGAGCGCCTGCCTTACAAGCAGGATGTCGGCAGTTCGATCCTGTCATCGCCCACCATAACGGCCCCGTGGTGTAGTGGTCTAACATGCCGCCCTGTCACGGCGGAGATCGTCGGTTCAAATCCGATCGGGGTCGCCATATCACGCCGCGGTAGCTCAGTTGGTAGAGCAGAGGACTGAAAATCCTCGTGTCGACGGTTCGATTCCGCCCTGCGGCACCAAAGGAAAACAGCTTGCGTATTCGCAAGCTGTTTTCCTTTTGCCACCATTTACCGCGCATCGCCTGCCGTCGGCCGCAAAAGCTAATACGTATGAAAGCGTTGATCATCGGCTGGCTGCTCCTCGGCCTGCTGCTCACGGCCGCCAGCTACATAGCCGCGCCCTACCTCCACAACTATAACGCAGCCGACCTTGCCTTCGCCCGCGAATATGCAGGAGAAACGCTCCTCCTTCTGGAACAAACCTCCAGTGAGGCGGACAAACAGGCCGGCAGCCTGGCGGAGGACCGCTACCTCGCCGCCGCCGCCGAATTCGGCCGTCGCAAGCAGGCCGCCGTCCATCTCAAAGGCGATCTTGCCTACGACTTCGTCTACGCTTTCGCCTGCGCAGAGGAGTGGTGCCGCGCCGCCGCGGCCGCTATCCACCATCCGCAGGACGCCGCCGCCCGGGAGCGTGCCCGTGTCGCCCTTGCCCGGGCAAAGGCCGAACTCGCGGCCATCGGCAGCAAAGAATACAAGAGAAGGTGAGGCCGTGTACCAAAATCGCCGCCAGGCCGGCGAAATCCTCGCCACCGAACTGGCCGCCCGCCGCTACGAAAACGTCCGCCTCTTCGCCGTTCCCCGCGGCGGCATAATCGTCGCCGCCCCCGTCGCCGAGCGCCTCGGCGTCCCTTTAGACATCCTCGTCACCCGCAAGATTGGCCACCCTGCCAACCCCGAAGTAGCCATCGGTGCCGTCATGGCCGACGGCACCGCCGTCCTCGACGAAGACATCATCCGCGCCTACGCCGCTCCCCGGGAATACCTCGACCGGACCATCGCCCGCGAATACGCCGAAATCAAACGCCGCCTCATTGCCTACACCGGCAGCGCCGCGCCGCCCGTCGTCGCCGGCCATGCCGCTATCATCATCGATGACGGCATCGCCACCGGCTACACCATCCGCGCCGCCATCGCCTGGCTCAAGGCCCTCGCCCCGGCCCGCATCGTCGTGGCCGTGCCCGTCGCCCCGCCGGGGACGGTCGCCGCAATCGCCGGCGACATCGACGAAATCATCTGCCCCCTCCAGCCGGCCGCCTTCATGGCCGTCGGCCAGCACTACCACGAATTCGGCCAGAACAGCGACGAAGAAATTATTGCCGTTTTGCAGGCCGTCAACAAAAGCGGCAAACCCTGAAGCCCGTACGCGGCTAAGCCTGGCCTGCCGGCCGGGCTTTTGCTCTTGCCGCCTTGTCCTCTCGCCCCCCATGCAGTATAATATTGCCAAAATACCCCGGAGGTGCCTGATGACCCTGCTCTACCACAGCAACCTCTTCACCGTCGTCAATAAAACCGGTGCGGATGAACTCGTAGCCCAAAGCACCCTCCTCGCCACCGGCTGGGAGGCCACCGCCACCATCCGCGCCGCCGCCGCCACCTTCGCCATCGCCGCCGCCCGCTGGGACATCTGCCGCTCCCCCGGCGGCACACAGAACGGCGGCCGTGCCGTCCCCGCCCTCCGCGGCGTAGAAGCCTGTCTCGGGTCAGGCCCCGCCCTCCGCGCCGCCGCCGGCGGCGAAGGCGACATACCCTACAGCCTCCTGGCCGAATGCGTTAAAGGCATCATCCAGGCCGAAACCTACCTCTTCCGCGAGCGCGGCTTCCCCGACGCCGCCACCTACGAAAAAAGCTGGAAGGAAAACTACACCGGCTCCTGCCGGCGATACAGCGGCAGCGGCTACACCGGCCGCGACTGGTACGAGCACATCGCCGACCGCGCCTGGAGCGACCTGCTCTTCACCCGCGCCAAAACCGCCGCCATCACCGCTGCCGGCGACGGCACCCTCACCGTCGCCGGCAGCTTCGTCGACTCCTTCCACGAACTCGGCGCCAGTCTCGCCCTCCGCGACGGAGCCGTCACCGCCGCTACCGGCGGCTTCCTGCGCGCCCCCGACGACATCTGCCCCGGATCAACCGCCGCCCTAAGCCGCCTGGTAGGCACGCCGCTCGCCGCCCTGGACCGGAAAAGCATAACCACCCGCTTGGGAGGCCCGCAGGGGTGCGTCCATTTGGTGGACCTGGTAACCCACATGCTCCACGCAGTAAACGGCCGCGGATAAGCATCCATCTGCGGCGTTGCTCCCCCCGGGCGCTAAGCCTTCCATGGCGCGCCCGGGACTAGGCCCATCCTGGGCCGTCGTCGGCTGCCATTCTCAGCGTGCGTTCGTGTACGCGCGATGCTGTTAAACCGGTCCTGTGCAAACAGCGCCTATGAACATTGTCGCGGAGGAAACGGTGGTGTCAGCCTCCGGTGCGCCTTGCATCTGGGCGCTTCTGCGCGGCCTAAAGCCGATACAAAATATTTGCTCGCCGCCTGGCGGGCATTTCTTATTTCGCAATAAAAAGCACTTGCAATAATTAGTAATACAAAATATAATACAAATAAAACTTACGAAAAGAGTAAATAACGTGCTCGATACGAACGATTACAAAATAATCGCCAAGCTGATGGCCAATGCCCGGGTCACGTGGGCCGAACTCGGCGCCGTCCTCGGCCTCTCCGCCCCGGCCGCCGCCGAGCGCGTCCGCAAGCTCGAAGAACGCGGCGTCATCAGAGGCTACGCCGCCCTCGTCGATCCCGACGCCGTCGGCTGCGGCCTCGCCGCCCTCGTCGCCGTCACCTTGGAGCGCCCCGAGCACCGCGCCCCCTTCCTCGCCAAAGTGGCGGCCATGCCGGAAATCCTCGAATGCCACCACACCGCCGGCGACGACGACTACATCCTCAAAATCCGCTGCGCCGGGCCCCGCCACCTCGAACGCCTCATCAGCGACGACCTCAAGGTCCTGCCCGGCCTCCTCCGGACCCGCACCACCGTCATCCTCTCGACCGTCAAAGAAAGCCCCTTCCTGCCCCTCCCCCGGGAGTAGGCGGCCGCCATGGAGACCCACATATTCCTCAAAGGCCTCCTCCTCGGCTTCTCCATCGCCGCCCCCGTAGGCCCCATCGGCCTCCTCTGCATCCGCCGCACCCTCACCGGCGGCCTGGCCAGCGGCCTGGTCACCGGCCTCGGCACCGCCACCGCCGACGCCCTCTACGGCCTGATCGCCGCCCTCGGCCTTTCGGCCGCCGCCGCCTTCCTCGTCGACTGCCAGTCCTACCTCCGTCTCGGCGGCGGCTTATTTCTCTGCTACCTGGGCTATGCCGCCTTTCGCTCCCCCCCTGCCGCCGCTGCCGCCGGCGACAGGCGGGGCAGCCTGTCGCGCGACTACTTTTCCGCCCTTCTCCTCACCCTCGCCAACCCCCTCACCATCCTTTCCTTCGCCGCCGTCTTCGCCGGCCTCGGCGTCGCCGCCGGCCAGAGCCACGCCGCCGCCGGGCTCGTCGTAGGCGGCGTCTTCACCGGCTCGCTCCTGTGGTGGCTCCTCCTTTGCGGCGGCACCCGTCGCCTCGGCGCCGGCCTCGGCGGCGCCAGGCTCATCTGGGTGAACAGGCTCTCCGGCCTTATCATCTTCGCCTTCGGCGTAGCCTGCCTCCTTAGCCGCGGCCAATGATTTATTTGCCCGCCGGGCGGGCAAAATAACCTATCAGCCGAAAAGGAGGCCCGCGCAATGCCGCAACGCGAAAAAATCCGAAACGACCTCGACGAACTCGCCAAAACGCTCGACCGGCTGTCCGAAGAGAAAAACGCTCTCTGCGAAAACACGATCACCGGCGGTGTCGCCACCGGCTCTTTCACCGGTCTCGCCGAACTCGAGGAAGTGCGCACCAAAGCCGAAAACCTAAAACGGCAACTCGCCGCGATGGCGGACAGGAGCAAACTCGACCCTGAAGTCCGCGACCTCGAAAAAAAACTCGAAGAAGTTTTAAACCGCTACTACTGGCTCTGGCAAAAATGCAAAGCCAATATGGCCTGACAATGCCCCCCGGCGCTCCGTCAGGGGTGCAATCTCTACATACGAAAAAAAGGCCCCGGCGGGGAGGAAAACAAGGCGCTGCCGCGAAAAGCAACTATAATCGCCTGTGCCGGACCGGGTCAGGCGAAATAGACGGCTCCGGCGGAACCGGAGCCCGCAAAGGAGAGAATCGCATGGCCTTCTCCCTCGACCTCGCCCAAAAACTCGTCGGCCTCGCTCTGGAAAAGGGCAAGCAGGATTACGCACGGCCCTTCGTCGTTGCCGTGTGCGATGAAAACGGCTTTCTCGTCGCCTTCGCCCGCACGGACAACGGACCCATCCGGAGCATCCAGATCTCGCAATCCAAAGCCTACACCGCCGTGCGGCTGGGCATGAACACCGACGCCCTGCTGGCCAAAATCCAAAAAGAAAACCTCAGCCTCGCCTATTACTGCGACCCGAACCTGACCGCCCTGCCCGGCGGCACCATCCTCAAAAAAGCCGACGGCACGATCATCGGCGCCATCGGCGTGAGCGGCCTCGCCCCTTACGAGGACCAAGCCATCACCGAGCACGTCGCCGCCCGCCTCGCCGCCGGCGAGATACGCTAAGACTCACAGTCTGCATTTCGTCTCCGCCCGAAGCAAGCGAGAGGCCTGTTGAAGCCGACAGGCCTCTCAGCCATTACAACATTCCGGAGAATAATATCCCCCCGGACTCCCTGCGAAGCTCTCTCCACCGGCGAAATAAACAACGCCACCAGTTCGGGATCGAACTGCGTCCCCGCGCAACGGCGAAACCCGGCCAACGCATCCCCGGACGCCATCGCCCTGCGATACGGTCGGTCGTTGGTCATCGCGTCATAGGCGGCGACTATGCTCATAATACGGCACCCCAGCGGGATATTATCCCCTGCTATCCCCAAAGGATAGCCGCGGCCGTCCCAGTACTCCTGGTGCGTTAGGATCAAGTCCGCGACAGGCTCCCAATCCGGAGAGGCATTGGCGATGCGGAACCCGATCCGTAGGCCGCCGCATGACAGCCACCTCCTCCTCGGTCAGGCGGCCGGGCTTATTGAGGATACTATCCGGTATGCCCGCCTTGCCGATATCAGCGCGCAGCTCCTCGTGCGAGGCAGTCAGCCTGTCCAGGCTCCGTTGCAGAGTTCGCCTCTTTTCCGCCAGCGCGGGCTCCATCTTCCTCCTGTCGGTGATATCAATGGCCGATGCGGCCCTGCTCGTCGTACAAGTACAGCAGACCCGGCCCACTTTCCAGATCGAAGCCCACCTCCTCAGGACGTTGCTGGCGCGGATCGTGCCGTCCCATCCCGGTCGGCGATAATGGCATTGATAATTACCGGATCACAGATGGTCGACAGGCGCTCGACAGCCAGCGTGACGTCAGCGCCTTTTCGCATTCCTTCTAATGACGTCAGATAATCATCGTGCTTCTTCAGAATCATCCACTTTTCGAACGCCCGGACCACCCTATTCCCGCCGACAATGACCCGCTACGGTCGACCGCCGGTCATACTCCGCCTGCCACCAGGCGGCAGCCCATATCAACATCAGCAGGATAGCGCAAAAACAGGACGATAGCTCTATCGAGAAGAATTCAGTGCGGATAAAACGACCTGTTCTAGCCATTAAGCTCCCTCCGCTGCTGCAAATAAAACGGATTTCTGATAACTTTTTTCAACAGGAAAATTTACTCCCTGCCTACTTAGCCTCGAATATCCTTGCAAAGGCGAATGCGGCGAATATGCATCTGCCCGGCAAAACCCGCCGGCACAAGCCACCCCGTCCCGCTAACGGGTCTGTCTGAAAAATCGTTATCAATTAATAGGAATAAATTCTACAAAAAATATACCTAGCTAGTCATAAATAAAGAAAAAATTTGTTACTGTGCCTAAAAAAGACGGCAGACGACATTAAGCAGAACCGGCAATAGACAATCGCGGGTTGCCAGGACATAATTCCAGAGCGGAACGCATCCTGCAACGCGGATTAGAACTGCTTGCCAAGCCTTGACTTTACTGACCTTATACGTTACAATAAAGAGCACTGGGAAGTGGGTCAGCCCACTTCGGAAACAATTCCTAATACTCATGCGGGCGTAGCTCAGTGGTAGAGTACCGGCTTCCCAAGCCGTGGGTCGCGGGTTCGAATCCCGTTGCCCGCTCCAACAAAATCAGACCCTTCGGGTTTTATCCCGGAGGGCCTTTTGTGTCGGGAAGGTAATTGGGAAGGCATTTAAATCAATATTTTATCCAGTTCCTCTTTGAGTTGCTGGAGACTAAATAGTAAAGGTGAATTTAAACTCGCTGCCGGTCACAGTAGTAATACCGGCTGCCTCCGGCCCTTTACCGATTACCTTGCGTCCCATGCGTTGGAAAAGACTTTTGGGAAACCGCACCCTCCACTGAACAAATTAGTTGGACTGGTGAAGCAATTATCGGCTGCTCGATTGGATTTATGGGCATATTAACGTTGGTCATTGACGCTGGTGGGTACTTCGAGCCATTTAAACCCTACCTTGGCCGGCTGCTTACAAGCTGACGGACAAAAAGCAGCTTGCTGCTCCAGCTATGGGGCTGCCGCGATTATTGCCGTTAGCGTATTTGATACCGCCGCAGTCACTGCCACCACAGACATGGCTCTTGATGTTATTTATGGCTTCGTGTGCCTGGAGTCCCCATTATTTGAGGGTTAATAGGGCTGGCTATTGGTACGGCTTGGATTGACTGGTGATTATCTCCTGACCAAGCGCAAGTTGAATCGGCAGGGATGGGAAAGAGTTTCCAAAATGATCCGGATCATCAGTTATGAAAAAACTAAGCCGGTATGGACGAACAAATTTTACGGAATAAAACAGCTTTGGGGTAGGGCAATATCACGGCATAAATGGCCCATACCTGCTAAGCATGCGACTTATAACAGCATTTATCAACTCAACAGGATTGTTCCGCTACATACCCAGAAGGGTTTAAGGTCCAGTTTATTGAATAAATATTAAATCTTGCATAAAATTTAGGAGGGAAACTAGATGAACGAAAACTTCAAGGGAACCAAGACAGAGGCCAATATGATGGCAGCTTTCGCCGGCGAATCTATGGCGAGAAATAAGTACACATACTTTGCCGGCATCGCCAAAAAAGAAGGGTATGAGTCTATTGCCGCGACCTTTTTGGAAACGGCCGATAACGAGGCTGCCCACGCCAAAATCTGGTTCAATCTTCTAAAAGGTATCGGCGACACCCCAACTAACTTGAAGAAAGCGGCCGAGGGAGAAAACGAAGAATGGACAAGCATGTATAAAGAGTTTGCCGAAACGGCAGAAGCGGAAGGTTTTACGGAAATCGCCGCGTTGTTTAGGCGGGTAGGTGCTATAGAGAAAAGACATGAAGAACGCTATAAAGCGCTTCTTAAAGACGTTGAGAACGCAACCGTCTTTGCCCGTGAAAGCAAACACATCTGGCAATGCCGCGTATGCGGTCATCGCCACGAAGGCGCAACCGCGCCTCAGGTATGTCCTACCTGTAAACATCCCCAGGCATTCTTCGAAATAGTTCTCGGCAACTATTAATCGTCTCCTAAACAAAGCCATAACATTGGAAAAAGCCAAGCCAAGGATGATTCCTTGCCGCTTGGCTTTTTGGTTATCATGGTTCCGGTGAGGCAGGCGGATATTCCGGCAGACTAGCGCGCAATTTTTATCAAGTAGCGCCCCTAGCCTTGTAGTTCGGCTAAGAGCGCTACTTGTTTCCTGCCAAATCGCGACAGCATGCTTACCGTAGCCGCTACCTCATAGTGAAGATTTTGTTCAGTCGCGTAAGTTCGATTATTTCCTTCACAGGGCCGTTCGCCCCGACGAGCACGACCTCGCCGCCCTGCTGCCGCGCCCGTTTCTGGATGGCGACAAGCACCCCCAGGCCCGAGCTGTCCATATAATCGACCTCTTTCAAGTCGACCCAAAAAGTTTTAACACCTTTGTCGATGTATCCCAGAAGTTTTTCCCGCAAAACCGCGGCTTCTTCGACATACATGCTGCCACTGAGAAAAACGTTCACCCCGCCGTCTTTGCTTTTGAATTCCTGTTTCAAACAAATCGCCCCCCTATTTGCCTATTTTTTTGATCAGACGGTCAAGCAGTATCAGAACCCTGTCTGAATTGCGGCCGAGCATTGCCGCATAATGCGCCGCTTTCTTTTTGTCGCCGGCCTGATAAGCAATCACCGCTTGCTTGGCATATTCGTGAACCTGCTTATGCGGCTCGTCGACCGCTCTAAAGTCGGCATCATTCTTGTATGGGTTATCCAGCGCGAAATACCATTTGCCCAAACGGCAATCACTATGCGACGTCAACTCATTCTCCGTCAAAGTTTCGATGCCCTGGAGCATATTGGCAACCCGCATCTTCCATAGCAGATGATCCGATTTTGCCTGTTCCAGCAGCCCCACGGCGTCAAGCTCCCTCGCACCCGCCACCTTAAATACGTCCACCATTGCTTTAAGATCGTTGGCCATGGCGCTACCTTCTTCCGAGCTTGCAGCAACCGTCTGCATGGCCGCCGAGGTTTGCTCGGTGGAAGACGCCACCTCCTCCGCCTGCGCTGCCGTTGTCTCAATGACGCTTGCCAACCGGTTAATAAGTTCAACTACCTTATCAGAGCTTGCCACCTCTTCGTTGGTTACGCTCAGCACACCACCGATGTCGCTAACGGTACTGTTCACCTCAGTCACAATATCGTCCAGGGCTGTCCCGGCTTTATTCACTACCTCTACCCCGCGGATTACTTCAACATTGCTTTGCCGCATGGCCGCGACCGCCTCCTCGGTGCTTTCGGCCACTTTCTGCACCAGTGCGGCCACCTCGCTTGCCCCCTGGCTGGACTGCTCGGCTAACTTTCTTACCTCTTCCGCCACCACGGCGAACCCTCTTCCCGCTTCGCCGGCGCGCGCGGCTTCGATTGCCGCATTAAGCGCCAGCAAGTTGGTTTGACTGGCGATACCGGTGATAGTATCGGTAATAGAAGCAATTTGGGTCGAATAATTGCTCAAAGTAGCGATAATCGTTTCGGTATCCTTGGTTTTCTCGCTGATTGTACCCATGCAGGCCACCGTTTCCCGTACCGTCTCCTGTCCACCCGTAGCTGCCCGGAGCGTCTTTTGCGAGTCGGCTACCGCTGATGTCGCCTTGCTCTTTGCGATCTGAATAAGAGATGACAGATGCACAAGCGACTGAGAAGCCTCAACAATGACCGTGTTGCCCTGGGCGGTAGTTTCAGTGACATGGTGCATACTCCGTGCCACTTCCTCGGTAGCTGCGTTTACCTCTTCGCACGACGCCGCCATCTCTTCCGAAGCAGCTGACAATTCCACCGCCGCTTTTCGCACCATGCCGACGACTTCGGACTGACGGCGCATCATCAGGTTAAAGGAGGCGGTGAGTTCGCCTATTTCATCCTTTGATTCTATATCGCCATGGACGGTAAGATCCCCGGCGCCGGCCTTAGCCATGAGGATCTGCAGTTTGGAAACCGATCTGGCGATTTCGCGGGCAATGGCGATTCCCATAACTCCGCAGAGCACTATCGCCAGCATCACGACACCGAACACAATTTTTAGAGCCATCGCGGCCTCTGCGGCAATTTCCTCCGCCAGAGCGTCGGAATCCTTACTGGACTTTTGCGCCAAGTCCCTAAGTAGGCTGGTCTGGTCTTCGATTTTTCCGGCAGCGGACCTGTAAATCGCATAGGCTCCCGGCTTATCCCCGGCAACAGCCAGATCAATGGCCCTTTGCCGCTCTGCCCTATACTCCTGCATCGCCGTCTTAAGCTGTGCCAGCCTTTCTTTTTCAGTCTGGCCTATATTCAGTTTTTCATATTGCGCCAACAAGGTATTGGCCTCTTGGGCTTGCTGGTCGATATCTTTCACCAACCGTTGCTCCTCGGTCTTATCGCTGGTGAGTATCAGTTGCCATATATCGGCTTCAACCGCCCGGAAATTATTGCGGGTAATATTAAGCCACCCCACAGGCAATAGGTGCTCGGCATACATCTCCCTTGCCTGGTCACGCATTTGGGTCATATAGCGATACCCCATGAATCCCACGACCGCCAGTGAGACTGCCGTAATCAGCACCAAAAGCAGAATCTTCGTGAAAATCTTCAAATCTTTGAACCATCGCATATTGTCACGCCCCTTCGTCATTTTTGGGTAATGCCGCGCCGCACGCCATGGGATCTAACCGTTTCCGTAAAATCAGTTCATTACCCCGGGCGTTGTATTCGGCGCTATCGGTGAAATGGCGGATAATCGATAAACCCCGGCCCTTTTCCATCCACAGCCCCTCCGGGCTGTCGCCCGGCTTGCGCCGCCTGATGCCCGTTCCGTCGTGCCTGATTATAATCGCCAACCACTCCTCCTCCCTGGCGATAACGACCTGCACATGCCTGGTGCTTTTTCCCTGCGTTCCATGCACCAGCGCATTGTTCACGGCCTCATTGACGGCGATAAACAACCGGTTGCCGTGATCCCTGTCCAAGGAAGTTAGCTCATCCTTAATCTCTTCCCGAACGCAAGCGAACTCGGCTAGCGTTGAAACAGTGTAATGCACCCTGTCCGGACCTCCTTTTGGCGAGCCAGTCACGCCATTACGATTTATTAATCTTAATACACATTGCTGTACAATCGTCGCGGCGGATATCGGTAGTTGCTAAATTTTGGACCATTTGCACCATCTCATCAAAAGCTGCATTTAGCGGAAAATTGCTTCCTTCATCAAGCTTGTCGGCAAGACCGTCACTGTAAAAACAAAAAATGTCTCCCTCTTGTATCGGTATTGTCAGGATTTCAAATTCCGACTGCTCAGATACTCCCAGGAATGAACCGGGCGTCTTGATTCGTCCTTTGGCCGAAACCGAGTCGGCGAAAAACTCCGTAATACCTGCGGCTATATAATCGAGCTCCTTGCGCCTGAAATCCAGTCGAAAACAGCACGCAGCCACCAAGGTATCGTCCTTGAGGTATAAGCCTATCCTCTTATTAAGCTCAACCATTATTGCCGCCCAAGAAAAACCGTCATGCAAAATTTCTTGAATGATAACATTGATTGCCGCAGTTTGCAGGGCCGTCGCAACGCCGTGACCAGTGACATCGAGAATATAACCAAAAAGGATATCCCCTTCTTCTAGCCAATGATGCCCGCAGAAGTCGCCACTGACAAACAGGCATGGCTCATAAATTACCTTAAGGCGTAACCGGTCCCGGTCTATGTCCGGCGGAAGCATGGACCTCTGCTGCTTTCCTGCTTTCTCCAGTTCTGTATGCAAGGCCTCACGGAGCTTTTGTTCCTCCTTCGTCTTTTTTGCCAAAGCTTTCGTCCGTTCGGCAACTTTCAACTCCAAACGTTCAACAAGGTCGGTAATCTGACGAGCCATAGCGTTGAACGAGCGCGCCAACTGCCCGAGCTCGTCCTGCCGGTCTGTGTCGGGTACCGTCTGCAATCGTCCCTCAGCAAGCTCGCGCGCCGCCGCGTTAATCCTTAATATCGGCCGCGTGACCCACCCCGCCGTCCAAATCAAGAGAAATGAGGCCACAATGATGGTAAGTGCCGTAACCGCTATGGTCCAGTTGACCGCCTTTTTTATCCCTCCCAGAAAATCGTCGCCCGCAAGGACTACATAAATTCTCCAGTCAATGCCGTTCTCACGGAAAACCTTCACATTCACAAGGAAAGAACGATTATCGTATGCAATCTCGCGTGCCTGGCCTTCATTGCCAGCCAATAACGACTGCACGGCTATCCTCAGCACCGGGTTTTGGGCGTCAATGGCCTGAACCCTGTCGAAGCGGCTGTCCTTTTCCACAAAAAGCTCGTTAGGTGTCGACGTCGCGACCAGAAACCCTTGGGCGTCAGTTATAAATACCTGTCCGGAACCACCCACCGGTATTCTTTGCAATGTATCGCCCAGCCAAGACAAAAGATAATCGACGCCGAAGACGCCGGCTAATCTCCCGTCGGCGTCAAATACGGGATAAGCGGCGGTGATGGTCGGCTCATGAAATACAAAATGCCGGTAAATCTCGCTGAATATTGGTCTGCCAATATCTTTCGCACTTTTGTACCAGGGGCGGATCCGAGGATCAAACTTGGGGAAAATCTCCTGTCGTTCGCCGGCATCCCCCTGCGCAGAGACGGCATAATACCAAGAATCCCCCCTGGTCTCTTCGTTGTTCCGCACCACCTGGATTTCGCCGGAGGCTTTACGGAGCGCCCCGTAAAACGTGCCGTCGTTCAGGCCGATGAAGGTCATGGCAACATGCGGGAAAGCCTGGATATGATTGGCGAAATATCGTTCTCTCGGTAACGGGGCGGTTAAGTCCAGCAGGCCGACACGCCAAGCGTCGGCATTTAATCGGTTAAGCTGCATCGGTTCTTTCATGTGCCGACTCAGTTGTTCGTAAACTCTTTCCGTAATTTCCTGTTGCATTTCCTTAAGAAGCGCATTGACGGCTTGTTGACCGCCATAGAAAAGAATGGCCGCTATAATTCCGGCCACCACAATGAACTGAAATATGAAAGAAAACGAGAACACCTTTTGTAGAGATAATTTGGCCGTTATATTCCACAAGTCCGCTCCCCGCATGCTGCTCGCCTGTTTTTTCCCCGAATCGTCTGCCGTTCGCATTTGAAGCACCTCATATAAGGATAATCAGGTCATGTCGCATCCAACAACATTAACAACCAGTTCTTTGAATTCCCCTTAGCCTGAGTTATTGATATTACATATTCCTCTTCGCCGAGACTAAACAGGACTAATGTGGCAGCCGAGACAGTCTGCGCATCCCCAGCCGACCTATTGCCTGGCACATCGATCTTTCCGACCGAGCCCACAAGCTGTTGGCTACAAGTTTGTCTGCCCTGCGATGCCGGAAATGGCATCGACAATTGCAATACCTCGCAGCTATCACCTACTATGTATGCAAACCATATTAAGTGCTTATTCCCAAAATTCAGACATAAATCCTGCTTGTTCGCTAATTTTCGCAAAATCAGCTTATTTCTTGTATCCTCAGTCCTAGATGCTGCTAGTTACGTTGCATACAATCGATATGCAGGTATTGGGCGGAGAAAAGCGAATTGCCAAAATGAAGCAATATATTCAAGGTGGTTTGCGATGTTCACGGGGTATCGAGATTCCATTCTGCCTATATGGGAAGAATACATCACAGGCACCGGCCACGCCGACGGCGTCCGGCCGCAGATAGCCGCATCGTGGCGGCGGTGCGTCAAAGCCTGCGTCGACCCCCGCAGCCCCACACCCCACCGCAAGCTTGACGCCCAGTCCCTCAGCAGGCTACTGCGGGAAAAAGACCAGCTCATAAAAGTCGCCAAGCCGTTCATGGCCAACCTCTACCATTTCGTGCAAGGGTCGGGGTTCGTTGTCGTGCTCACTGACGAGAACGGCTACATCCTGGAAATGTTCGGCGACGAGGACACGCTGCAGAACCCCATGACCGAGGACTTCTTCCGCGGCGCCGGCTGGCACGAGACCGAGGCCGGCACCAACGCCATCGGCACCGCCCTGGAGACGGGCGCGCCCATCCAGGTCTCGGGGGCGGAACATTTCCGCCGGAAGCATCATTGCCTCACCTGCTCGTCGGCGCCCATCTTCGACGAAGACCGGCGGATCATCGGCGTGCTCGACATGTCGGGCGCCTCCCACGCCTCCCACCTTCATACCCTGGGGATAGTCGTCGCCGCCGCCGAAGCCATCATGGCCCAGCTCAGCATCAGGCGGAAAAACCAGGAACTGGCCCTGATCAACAACCGGCTGACCAACTTCTTCAACGCCGTATCCGACGGCGTGCTCATCGTCGACAAAAACGAAGTCGTTATCGAGCTCAACCCTGCGGCCAAGACCATGCTCGGCAAAGACGTCCTCGGCACGCCGGTCGGCAAACTGTTCGAACCCCGGGCGGTATCCCGGGGCAAAGCCATCACCATCGCCGAGCCGTACACCGACATCGAAGCCATGGTCGACACCAAGGAAGGACTGTGCTACTGCCTGGTGTCCTGCGAGCCCGTCGTCAACGACCAGGGCGCGGCCACCGGCGGCATAATCATCCTGCGTCCCATCAAGCAGGTGCAAAACCTCGTCAACAGGTTCAGCGGCTACTCGGCCACCCTGCAATTCTCGGACATCATCGGCGACAGCCCGGCCATCCGCGACGCCATCCGCCTGGCGACGCTCACGGCCACCACCACCGCCAACATCCTCCTCCAGGGAGAAAGCGGCACAGGCAAAGAGATCTTCGCCCAGGCCATCCACAACCTCAGCGCCCAGCACCTCGGGCCGTTCGTCGCCCTCAACTGCGGGGCCATCCCCAGCGAGCTCATCGGCAGCGAACTGTTCGGCTACGAGGAAGGGGCGTTCACCGGGGCGAAACGCGGCGGCAAACCGGGAAAATTCGAACTGGCCTCCGGCGGCACCCTCTTCCTCGACGAAGTGGGCGACATGCCGCTCGAGCAGCAGATCGCCTTCCTGCGGGTCATCCAGGAAAAAAAGGTCACCCGCATCGGCGGCGACAAAACCATCCCCGTCAACGTCCGCCTCATCTGCGCCACGAACAAGAACCTCCTGCAGGAAGTCGAACGGGGGGCATTCCGCCGGGACCTGTATTACCGGCTCAACGTCATGGCCATCACCATCCCCCCTCTCAGGAACCGCATCGAAGACATCCCGCTGCTGTTCGCCCATTTTCTCGACAAGCTCGGCCGCGACCGGGGCTGCAAATACTTCGTCGATCCCGCCGTCGTCGACTTCCTCACACATTACAGCTGGCCGGGAAATGTCCGTGAACTGCACAACGTCGTCGAACGGGCCGCCAGCCTGTCCGAAGACGGCACCATCGTCCTGCGGCACCTGCCGGCCGAACTGTCGGTGCCCCCCGCCGCCAGAACCTTCGCCGCCGCGCTGCCGGCCGCCCAAATGCTCGACTGCCGGGAGAAAAGGCAAAAAGCGGCCCGCGACGCGGAGAAGCGAAAAATCCAGGGCCTGCTCAACACGCATGCCGGCAACGTCAGCCGCGTGGCGCGGGAGATGGGCGTCTCGCGGAAAACCCTCTACAACAAAATGCGCGTGTATGCCATAAATAACTAAAATTGTTACCACAGTGTAGAAATAGTGTTACTAAATGAAACACAAAAGCGACAATATATACACACTGCCAATGGTCTCGCCACATGAAAATGCCGAGCCCGCCGGCCTGCGGGGTGGGCTTATTTTATTGGCACAATATTTGCAATGTTTACTAACGACTGGAAAAGTTATACTCATGGGGCCCTTGCTCCATGGCCGAAGGAATACAGTGCTGACAGGACGGTGACAAGCAAGGCGCTGTTTTCTTTTTCGCGCCTGCTTGTTTTTTTCGGCCGCTTTCGGCCATGCGCGGGCGAGCCCTAAAAGAGACGGGTGTTAAGATGTTGCGGGAAAGGGGGAAAGAAACGGCGCAACCTCATAGGCGGAGCAACGCCAATAAATTAAAGGAGAGGATACGCATGCTCAAAAAGATCCTCAACATCAACGGATTGACACGGACGCTGATCGTCGATCCGGAAGCCAGCCTGGCCAGCGTGCTGCGGGAGCAGCTCCTGCTCACCGGCTGCAAGGTCGGCTGCGGCCAGGGGCAGTGCGGCAGCTGCTCGATCATCCTCGACGGCAAGGTCGTCCGCTCCTGCATCGTCAAAATGAACAAAGTGCCGGACGACGCCCAAATCGTCACCATCGAAGGCCTTGGCACCCCCGAAAACCTCCATCCCCTGCAGGTTGCCTGGATGGCCTACGGCTGTGCCCAATGCGGCTTCTGCAGCCCCGGCTTCATCATGTCGGCCAAAGGCCTCCTCGACGCCAACCCCAGCCCCACGCGCGAAGAAGTGCGCGACTGGTTCCAGAAGAACCGCAACGCCTGCCGCTGCACCGGCTACAAGCCGCTGGTCGACGCCGTCATGGCAGCCGCCAAGGTCATCCGCGGCGAGCTGCGCAAAGAAGACCTGCTCTTCAAGCCGGTCGGCAACAAGATCTACGGCACCACCTACCACCGCCCGTCAGCCCTCCGCAAAGTCACCGGCACCTGGGACTTCGGCGCCGACATCGCCCTGCAGATGCCGCCCGGAGCGCTGCGCCTGGCGCTCGTGCAGGCCGAGGTCTCCCACGCCAACATCAAAGGCATCGACACTGCCGAAGCCGAAAAGATGCCCGGCGTCTTCAAAGTCGTCACCCACAAGGACGTCCAAGGCAAAAACCGCATCTCCGGCCTGATCACCTTCCCGACCAACAAAGGCGACGGCTGGGACCGCCCCATCCTCTGCGACGAAAAGGTCTACCAGTTCGGCGACGCCATCGCCATCGTCTGCGCCGACACCGAGGAGCACGCCAAAGCGGCGGCCAAGAAGGTCAAGGTCGACCTCGAGATTCTGCCCGCCTACATGAGCGCCCCGGCCGCCATGGCGGACGACGCCATCGAGATCCACCCCGGCACGCCCAACGTCTACTACGAGCAGGGCATCGTCAAAGGCGAAGACACCAAACCGATAATGAGCAACGCCGACGTCGTCACCGTCGAAGTCGACACCTACTGCAGCCGCCAGCCGCACCTCACCATCGAGCCCGACTGCGGCAACGCCTACATCGACGAGGAAGGCCGCCTCACCATCCACTCCAAGAGCATCGGCATCCACCTCCACCACGCCATGATCGTCGCCGGTATCGGCGTCGAGCCGGAGAAACTGCGCCTCGTGCAGAACCCGGCCGGCGGCACCTTCGGCTACAAATTCAGCCCGACGATGGAAGCGCTCCTCGGCGTCGCCTGCCTGGCCACCGGCCGGCCGGTATCGCTCAACTACTCCATGTATCAGCACATCACCTACACCGGCAAACGCTCCCCCGGCTTCGTCAAATGCAAGCTCGCCGCCGACAAGAGCGGCAAACTGCTGGCCATGGAAAGCGACTGGACCATCGACCACGGTCCCTACTCCGAATTCGGCGACCTCCTGACCCTCCGGCAGGCCCAGTTCATCGGCGCCGGCTACGACATCCCCAGCATCCGCGGCAAAGGCCGCACCGTTTGCACCAACCATGCCTGGGGCTCGGCCTTCCGCGCCTACGGCTCGCCCCAGTCCTTCCTGGCCTCCGAAATCGCCATGGACGAACTGGCCGCAAAACTCGGCATGGACCCGCTGGAGCTGCGCTTCAAGAACGTCTACCGGCCGGGAGCGACCACGCCGACCCAGCAGGTGCCGGAAGTGTTCTGCCTCGAAGAAATGATCAACAAACTGCGGCCGCTGTGGCAGGAAGCCAAACAGCGCTGCCGGGAGCTGTCCACCGCCGACAAAAAACGCGGCGTCGGCCTGTCGCTCGGCATCTACGGCTGCGGCCTCGACGGTCCCGACGGCTCGGTGGCCTACGTCGAGCTCACCAAAGACGGGGTAATCGTGGCCAGTTCCTGGGAAGACCACGGCCAGGGCGCCGACCTCGCCTCGCTCACCCACGCCCACGAAAACCTCCGCCCCCTCGGCATCACCCCCGAGCAGATCAAACTGCTCATGAACGACACGGCCATCACCCCGGCCAGCGGCCCGGCCGGCGGCAGCCGCAGCAACGTCATGACCGGCAACGCCATCCGCGTGGCCTGCGAAATGCTCGTCAACGCCATGCGCAAGCCGGACGGCGGGTTCAGAACCTACGACGAAATGGTCGCCGAGAACCTGCCCCTCCGCTACGAAGGCAACTGGGCGGCGTCGATGTGCACCCCCTGCGACCCCGTAACCGCTAAAGGCGACCCCTTCGCCGTCTACATGTACGAACTCTTCATGCCCGAAGTCGAAGTCGACATGAAGACCGGTAAGGCCAAGGTCGTCAAATTCACCACCATCGCCGACATCGGTACCATTACCAACAAAGCGACCGTCGACGGCCAGATCTACGGCGGCCTGGCACAAGGCATCGGCCTCGCCCTCACCGAAGACTTCGAAGACCTCAGGAAACACACCAGTCTGGCAGCCTGCGGCCTGCCGTACATCCAGGACATCCCCGACGACCTCGAAGTCATCTACAACATCACGCCGCGCCCCCTCGGCCCGTCCGGCGCCGCTGGCGTCGGCGAAGCCCCGCTCACCGCGCCGCACCCCGCCATTCTCAACGCCATCTACAACGCCTGCGGCGTGCGCCTCTACGCCGTGCCGGCGCTGCCGGACAAAATCAAGGCCGGCCTCGCAGGTAAAAAGTAACTCCTCCCGGGATACAACCAATCGCCGCGCCACAACCTAAAACGAACTGAAAAGCCTTGCCGGCACTCAGTTCGTTTTAGGTTCCCCTTCGGGGGGCGTAGGTACGGAAAACATCACGAAACGGGCGGGTGGGTCATGGACCAAAAAACACTGCGCGAGCATGAAGCGAAATGCATCCAGGAAAATCCGCCGGGCTGCACCGCCGGCTGCCCCGTCCACGTCGACGCGCGGGCACTGGCCGCCGCCGCCCGCAAGGGCGACTGGGCCGCCGGCCTGGCGGCCTTCCGCAAAACGGTGCCTTTCCCGGAAATAATCGGCCGCATCTGCGACCAGCCCTGCCGGCAAAGCTGCAAACGGGGCGAAGTCGGCGACCCCATCATGATCAACGCCCTCGAAAAAGCCTGTCTGGTCAACGGCGGCGCCCCCCTCCCCCGCAGCGCCCCCCTGCCGCCCAAAGCCGCCCGGGTCGCCGTCGTCGGCGCCGGCCTCAGCGGCCTGACCGCCGCGCTCGAGCTCGCCCGCAAGGGCTACCTCGTCGTCGTCTTCGAGGCGGCGGACCGCTCCGGCGGCGGCATCCTGGCCATACCTGAAAGCAAATTACCGCGCAAAGCGATCGACGACGACCTGGCCGTATTCGGCCAACTGCCCGTCGAATTCCGATACGGCGCCGCTGTCGGCGAAAGCCTGTCCTTGGCCGCCCTGGCCGACGAATTCGCCGCCGTCTACCTCGCCACCGGCCCCGGGGACGACGCCTCTTCCGCCGCCGGCCTCGGCCGCGACGCCGCCGGAAGCATCGCCATCGACCCCGCCACCCTGGCGACCAGCCACCCCAAAATCTTCGCCGGCGGCAGCCTGCGCCGCGGCCGCGGGGACCGCTCGCCCATCGCCGCGGTCGCCGACGGCAAAGCGGCCGCCATCAGCATCGACCGGCTGCTGCAAGGAGCGTCGCTCACCGCCGGCCGGGAAAAGGAAGGGCCGCACGCCACCGCGCTGTACACCAACATCGCCGGCGCCCTTCAGCTGCCGGCCGTGCCGGCGGCCGATGAGGCCGGCGGCTACAGCAAAGACGAAGCGGTGCAGGAAGCCGGG
Source organism: Selenomonadales bacterium (assembly GCA_029975165.1). Lineage (GTDB taxonomy): Bacteria > Bacillota > Negativicutes > Sporomusales > UBA7701 > Anaeroselena. The sequence goes on along the minus strand of JARKPR010000039.1, from coordinate 79,010 downwards.
CGCTGCCTGCAGTGCGAATGCCGCGAATGCGTCAAAGCCTGCGAATACCTCGCCCACTACGGCTCCTACCCCCGGCGCTACGTGCGCGAAGTCTACAACAACCTCTCGATCGTCATGGGCATCCACCACGCCAACAAAATGATCGACACCTGCAGCCTCTGCGGCCAGTGCGCCCAACTGTGCCCCAACGGCCTCGACATGGGCGAAATCTGCCGCGAGGCGCGGCGGATGATGGTCGAACGGGGCAAGATGCCGCCGTCCGTCCACGACTTCGCCCTGCGGGACATGAAATTCTCCGCCGGCGACCCCTTCGCCCTCAGCCGGCACCAGCCCGGCCACGAAACAAGCAAATGGGTGTTCTACCCCGGCTGCCAGCAGGCCGCCTCCTCGCCGCACGCCATCCGCAAAGCGTACGAATTCCTCTGTACCAAGCTCGACGGCGGCGTCGGCCTCATGCTCGGCTGCTGCGGGGCGCCGGCCAACTGGGCCGGCCAGGAGCGCCTTTTCCGGGAAACCGTCCAAGAAACGGAAAAGAACTGGCGCGCCCTCGGCTCACCGACGATAATCACCGCCTGCCCCACCTGCTTCAGCATGTTCCACCACAACCTCCCCGCGGCGCCCATCGAACCGCTGTGGACGCTGCTCGACCGCATCGGCCTGCCCGCCCGCACGGGAGCCGGGATAAAAGCGCGCCCCCTGGCCGTGCACGACAGCTGCACCACCAGGCACGAAACCGCCCTACACCACAGCGTGCGCAGCCTCCTCGGCAAACTCGGCCACGAAATCGCAGAACTGCCGCACAACCGCGAAACCACCGTCTGCTGCGGCTACGGCGGCCTGATGATCTTCGCCGACCGCGAAGTCGCCCGCAAAGTCGCCGCCAGGCGCACCGGCGAAAGCGCGGCCGACTACCTCACCTACTGCGCCATGTGCCGCGACAACTTCGTCCGCCAGGGCAAACGCACCTTCTACCTGCTGGACCTCCTGTTCGCGGCCGACGCCGGCATAACCGGGCTGGAGACCATCGACTACTCGCAGCGCCGCGAAAACCGGAGCCGGCTCAAACGGGAACTTCTCAGAGACTTGTGGGGTGAAAACATGGCCGAACCGCAGGCCGGCATCAAAGTCATCATACCGGACGATATCCGGCAGCTCATGGAAGAGCGCATGATCCTCGCCGCCGACGTGGCCACGGTCGTCGCCCACGCCGAAAGCACCGGCGACAAACTCCAGGACACCGCCGGCGGCCACTACCTCGCCAGCCACCGGCCGGCGAGCGTCACCTACTGGGTCGAATACTCGCCCGCCGGCGACGGCTTCCTGATCCACAACGCCTACAGCCACCGGATAGAAATCCTTTACTAGCGGAGGAACGGGATGAGCGAGCAAATCAGCCAGCAAAACCTCGTCTGCGTCAAATGCCGGGTCCCGCTGACCCTGGGCCAAGTCACCCTGTCCTACATGGGCAGCAACTTCCCCGTCGAACTGTACAAATGCCCCCGCTGCGGCCTGGTCTTCATCCCCGAGGCGCTGGCCACCGGCAAAATGCAGCAGGTCGAAACGGCCCTCGAAGACAAATAGGGGCCAAGGAACGCATTTCATTCGGAAAATGAGACGGAGTTGATCGCATGGATGGAAAAACCCTGATTCCGTTGCACCGCAAACGCCGCCAGGCGGCAGAAGGCGCCGTGGAATTGATCGAAGCCGACGAAATCACCGTCGAAGTCGTCGATAAACATACCGGCCGGCTATTCCGCCGCACCCTGCCGGTGAAATACCGCGAAACCGCCAACGGCGTACTTCTCAAAGGCGAATCGTCGACAGGCGGCCCCGTCGGCATCAGCCTCCTGTCCGCAGCCGCCCTGGCAAAGCTGGGCGACCTGTTCGGCAAAGGCCCCGACGCGCCCCGCTGCGGCGGGCACGAAGACGGCTGACCGGCCGCAGGTAACTCTTGCCCGGGGAGGATGCCATGAACAATATCAACCGGCAGATGGCCGCCGCAGAGCGCGTGATCGGCACCACCGCCAGCCTCTGTCCGCAATGCCTGCGGCGCATCCCGGCCGTCCTCGTCGCCGTGGGTGATGACGTCTATCTGGAGAAAAGCTGCCCGCGGCACGGCCGCTGCCGGGCGATCATCTGGCGCGGGCCACCGGCCTATCAGAGCTGGGCGGCTGCCGGCCAGCCGCCGCCGGCAGACGTTGCAACAGCCGGCGCGGACTGTCCGCGCGGCTGCGGCCTGTGCCCCGGCCACCGCCAGCAAACCTGCTGCCTGCTGCTCGAAGTCACCGGGCGCTGCAACCTGGCCTGCCCCGTCTGCTTCGCCGCCGGCGGCCACGGCGACGACGACCCCGGCCTCGCGACCATCGAAACCTGGCTCGAACAGCTCATGGCCGGCGGCGGGCCATACAACCTCCTCCTTTCCGGCGGCGAGCCCACATTAAGGGACGACCTGCCGGCGATAATCCGCCGCGCCCACGCCCGCGGCTTCCCGTTCGTCCAGCTCAACACCAACGGCCTGCGGCTGGCGGCCGACGACGCCTACGTGCGGGAGCTCGCCGCCGCCGGCCTCAGCTGCGTCTTCCTCCAGTTCGACGGCACCGACGACGCCGTGTACGAAAAAATCCGCGGCCGCGCCCTGCTGGCGATCAAAAAAGCTGCCATCGCCCGCTGCGCCGAACACCGCATCGGCGTCGTCCTCGTGCCGACCATCGTGCCGACAATCAACGACAGCCACATCGGCGCCATCGTCCGCTTCGCCCTCGCCCGCATGCCCGCGGTCCGCGGCGTCCACTTCCAGCCTGTCAGCTATTTCGGCCGCTTCCCCCGGCCGCCTGCCGACGCCGACCGTTTCACGCTCCCCGAACTGATGACGGCGCTCGAGCGGCAGACGGACGGCCAAATCAAGACCGGCGACTTCCGGCCGTCCGCCGGCCGGCACCCCTGCTGCTCCTGCCACGCCAACTACCTGGTGGCGGCCGACGGGGCCCTCAAGCCGTGGGCCGGCCGGGAAGAAAACTGCTGCTGCAAGCCGCCGGCCGCCGACGGCGCCGCCAAAGCCCGCACCTTCGTCGCCAAACGATGGTCGGCGGCAGGCAACAGCCGGAACGCCGCCGTCCCCTGCCCCGAGGTCGTCACCGCCAGCCTCGACGCCTTCCTCGACGCGATCGACAACCGCGCGCTCACCATCTCCGCCATGGCCTTCCAGGACGCAGACACCGTGGACCTCGCCAGAGTAAGGGAATGCCCCCTCCACGTCCGCCACCACGACGGGCGGATCATCCCCTTCTGCGCCTACTACCTCACCGACCGCCAGGGCGAATCGCTCCACCGCCCGCGCCCGGACCCGGAGCGGCGGCCGTGACGGCCACGCCCTTCGACGCCTGGGCCGCGGCAAGAATCGGCATCGCCGGCGCCGGCATCTCCCGCGCCCGGCTTGAGCATTACCAGCTCGAAAAGCTGCGGGCCACCATCGCCTGGGCAACCGCCAACAGCCCCTTTTACCGCGAGCTGCTGGCCGGCTGCGCCGCAAGCGAACTCGACAGCCTCGCCGACCTCAGCCGCCTCCCCTTCACCACCGCCGACGACATCAGGCGGCAGGGACCGCACTTCCTCTGCCTGTCGCAGAGCGCCATCAGCCGCGTCGTCACCCTCGACACCTCCGGCACCACCGGCGCGGCCAAGCGGCTCTACTTCACGCCCGCCGACCAGGAAGCCACCGTCGCCTTCTTCCGTTGCGGCATGGCCAGCGTCGCGGCGGCCGGTGACCGGGTGCTCATCCTCCTGCCGGGCCAGCGGCCTGGCAGCGTCGGCGACCTGCTGGCCACCGCCCTGCGGCGGTTGGACGTCCACCCCGTCCCCCACGGCGTCGTCGGCGACCTGTCGGCAACGCTCGCCGCCATCGAGCGCGAACGCATCACCGGCCTGGTCGGCATCCCGGCCCAAGTGCTGGCGCTGGCCCGCTGGGCGGAAGCCGCCGGCCGCCGGCCCGCCCTGAAAAGCGTCCTCCTCAGCACCGACCACGTCCCCCGCGCCATCGTCAGCGAGCTCGAGCGGCTCTGGGGCTGCGAAGTCTTCGAGCACTACGGCATGACCGAACTCGGGCTGGGCGGCGGCACCGACTGCCGGGCCCACGCCGGCTGCCACCTGCACGAAGCCGACTTCCACTTCGAAATGATCGACCCCCGGAGCGGCCGTCCCGTGCCCGCCGGCAGCGAAGGCGAGGTCGTCGTCACTACCCTCGCCAGGCGGGGCATGCCCCTCATCCGCTACCGCACCGGCGACATCGCCCGCCTCGTCCCCGGCCCGTGCCCCTGCGGGTCGGTGCTGCGCCGCCTGGCGCCGGTCGCCCGCCGCACAGACGGCCTGATGCCCCTCGGCGAATACGGTGCCTTCACCCTGGCCGACCTCGACGAAGCCCTCTTCGCGGTCCGCAACCTCGCCGGCTTCACCGCCGCCGTCGACAACGCCCGCAGCGTCACGAAGCTCGTCATCGCCGCCGTCACGGCGGGGACCCCCGGCCGTGATCACCTGCACGAGCTTTACGGAGCCATCGACACCGTACCGGCGATAAAGCTGGCCCGGCAGGCCGGCAGGCTCGCGGTCGCCGTCGCCGTGGAGCCCTGCCGCGGCCGCCTCGCCCCGACAACCGCCAAAAGAGCGATCGGTGACTTGAGCGCCGCCGCCGGCAACGCGGAAAATATACCTGCGCGCTGACCCCGCCCACAAAAGGAGGGAAAACCCATGACCGACGAAATGGCGCGTATAGCGGAGCTGCGGGCCCAAGGCTTCCACTGCAGCCAGATCCTGCTCATCCTCGGCCTCGAACGCCAGGGCAAAAGCAACCCCGACCTCGTGCGGGCGATGAACGGCCTGGCCAACGGCCTGGGCGACTGCGGCAAAATCTGCGGCGTGCTGACGGGGGCGGCCTGCCTGCTCGGGCTGTACGCCGGCCGCGGCGAGCCGGACGAGCAGGACAATCACCTGCTCAACGTCATGATCCAGAACCTGATAGAATGGTTCGAAGACAAATTCGGCCAAAGCTTCGGCGGCACCGACTGCCGGACCATCCTCCACGACGACCCCTGGAACAAAATGCTGCGCTGCCCGCAAATGGTCATCGAAACCTACCTAAAAGCGCTGGAACTCCTCGAAGACAACCGCTTCCTCCCGCCCCGGGAACCCGCGGACGAATAACCGGCCACCCGTCCACAACGGACCTTTATCGACAGCCTGTGCCTCCGGAAAATCCGGAGGCTCTTTTCTGCCAGAACCAGGCAGGAAGGCGGCGGCCCGCGGCGAAAATAAAAAGGCGGACCTCCCGGGCCCCCGGCACGGCAGGCAACCGGCAGGAAGGATATGGTCCGCAAGTCGCCCCCGGCAAACAGCCACACTAATTCCGTCGGGGCAGGCACAACCCCGGCGCGCACGGGGAACACAACATCATAGGAGGTATAAAACATGGCCCTCGTAGGCAAAATCCTCGTCGCCCAGGGAGGCGGCCCCACGGCCGTCATCAACCAGACCCTGGCCGGAATCGTCCTCGAAGCCCGCAAATTCCCCCAGATCACCAAAGTCTACGGCGCCGTCAACGGCGTATCCGGCATCGTCCGCGAAGAATTTCTCGACCTCACCCAAGAAACCACCCACAACCTCGAGCAGGTCGCCCTCACCCCCTCGTCCGCCCTTCTCTCCACCCGCGACAAGCCGGACAACAAATACTGCCACGAAATCTTCAAAGTCTTAAAAGCCCACGACATCCGCTACTTCTTCTACATCGGCGGCAACGACTCCGCCGACACCGTCCGCATCGTCAACGACGAGGCTGAAGCCTCCGGCTACGAATTGCGGGCCATCCACGTCCCCAAAACCATCGACAACGACCTCATGGGCAACGACCACACCCCAGGCTTCGGCTCGGCCGCCCGCTTCATCGCCCAGGCCTTCATGGGCATCAACCTCGACGTCCGCGCCCTGCCCGGCGTCTACCTCGGCATCGTCATGGGCCGCCACGCCGGCTTCCTCGCCGCCGCCGCCGCCATCGCCCAGAAATACCCCGACGACGGCCCGCATCTCATCTACCTCCCGGAGCGCAAATTCGACATCGACGAATTCCTCGCCTCGGTCAAAAAAATCTACGACCGCCAGAAAATGTGCGTCGTCGCCCTCTCCGAAGGCATCAGCGACGCCAACGGCAACCCCATCGTCGTCTCGCTGCGCAAGGACTGCGAAGTCGACGCCCACGGCAACGTCTCCCTCTCCGGCAGTTGGGTCGTCGGCGACCTCCTCTCCCAGCAGATCAAAGAACGCCTCGGCATCTCCCGCGTCCGCAGCGACACCTTCGGCTACCTGCAGCGCTCCTTCCTTGGCTGCGTCTCCGACGTCGACCAGCACGAAGCCCGCGAGGTCGGGGAACGGGCCGTGCAGATGGCCGTGTGGAACAACGTCGACGGCTCGGTAGCCATCCGCCGCACCGGCTACTACTCGGTCGACTACCGCCTCCAGCCGCTCGCCGACGTCGCCGGCAAGACCCGCGTCATGCCCGACGAATTCATCAACGCCGAAGGCAACCACATCACCGACGCCTTCAAATTCTACGTCCGGCCCCTCATGGGCGCCGGCCTGCCCTCGCCGTCCCTGCTGCGCGCCCCGCGCGTCCCCAAACTGCTCGAAAAAGAATAACGCCGGCCGCCAGACAAAACTGAAACCTCCGGGACCATGTCCCGGAGGTTTACTTATTTTCCGCACCCTTCCCGCAGCGGCTTCAGCCGTCGATATAGTAAGCCTTCGAAGGTCGCCCGGTACCGCCGTATAATAAAGAATACTTGATCTTTCCCACCCCTACCAGATACTCCAGGTAGCGCCAGACGGTAATCTTCGACATCGACATCACCGTAGCGACCTCCTGACAGGTCAGCGGCTTCTTTTCCCGCAGGAGCGTCGTCAGCAACTGCTCCAGCGTAAGCTGATGGACGCCCTTGGGCAGCACCTCGCCGTCCGGGGACGCGGCGGCCGCGTCCGGGTCATCCTTGTTGCCGAGCCTATCCAGATCGTCCTGGCGGATATCTTCCTTTTTGTTGAAAATTTTCCGCATCCGGGCGTAATTTTTCAGCGCCGCCTTCAAGCGGTCCAGATCGAACGGCTTGATGATATAATCGATAGCCCCGAAACGCAGTGTCGCGTACACCGTCTGCACATCCTTCGCCGCCGTGACGAGGATTATGTCGGTAGCCAGCTCCTGCTGGCGGACATGCTTGAGAATATTCAGACCGTTGCCGGCCGGCAGATAAATATCCAGCAAAATCAGGTCCGGCAACAGCTTGGATATGCTATCCAGCGCCTCGCTCTCCGTATTGCTGCTGCCCACCACCTTGAAGCCGTTTACCCGCTCGATCACCCGCCGGAGAATATCCGCCACCATCGGATCATCTTCCACGATAAGCACCGAAAAAGGCACCGCCGTTCCTCCCATCAGCAGCGGATCCGCTGCATTAAACGGATTGTGAGTTCGGTATCCTGATTAGCACCCTCGTTCCCGTTGCATCGCTCTGAACATCAATCTGCCCGGACGCCAAATCCACCCGCAACTTTACGTTGGCCAGCCCGTAACCCCGACCAAGCTCCTTGGTCGAAAACCCCCTTGTAAAAATCTGCGTCAGTACATGCTCCGGCATGCCGCCCCCGTTATCGGTAACCGCAACAAAAATCTCCGCCTCGTCCTGGGCCAGCAGCACATTCACCTGCCGTTTTCCCGGCGGCAGGTCCTGGACGGCGTCCATGGCATTTTCGATCAAATTGCCCAACACAATTATCAGCGCATTTTCATCAAAATACGTCGGCAGGGAACCCAATCTGCTCTTGGGATCGATATTCAGCGCGATGCCCCTCTCCTGGGCTTCGGCCGATTTGCCCTCCAGCAAGCCCGCCGCCGCCGGACTGGCGATATTCTTCAGCAGAAACTCGATAAACGACTGCTCCTTTGCCGTCAGTCTCGTTATATAATTGCGGGCCTCGGCGTACTCGCCGAGCTGGATCAGCCCCGATACCGCCTGCAGCTTATTCATGAACTCGTGGCTGCGGGCCCGCAGGGTATCGACATGCTACCTGGCGCCGGTCAATTCCTCGGCGAGGCTGTTTATTTCCGTCATATCGCGAAAAGTCGAAATGGCCCCCACCGTTTGATTGTTCACAACGAGCGGGATGCGGTTAACCAGCACGATGTGGTCGTTGACAAGCATCGGCTCATCCAGCTCAGCCGCATTGTTCTCCAGCACGATCGGCAGGCGGGTATTGGGGATCACCTTTTTAACATCGCTGTCGATAATCTTCTTCTCCGGCCCCAGGATCCGCCGGGCGGCGCTGTTGGCTACCGTCACCCGGCAATCGGCGTCGATCGCCACGATCCCCTCCCGGACCGACTCCAGCATCGTCTCGCGTTCCTTGAGCTGAGTGGCGATTTCCGCCGGCTCCATGCCGAACAGCGTCTTCTTCACATTGCCAGCCAGCAGATAAGAAAAAAGGGCGACCGAGACCAGGCTCACCGGGATAATGATATACAAGATCCGGAAAACGCCCCAGATGATATTGCTGATATTCGGCTCCCAAAAGCCGACGGCCACCGCGCCGAGCTGATTGCCGGCATAGTCGTACACCGGGGCGAAAGCGCGGATCGACGGCCCGGAAATGCCGACCGCCTTGGAAACGTAAGCCTTGCCCTCGCGCAACGCCGGCAATTCGTCGTTGCCGGTAAAAGGCTTGCCGACCAGTTCCGGGTTCGGATGAGTATACCGTAGGCCATCTCTGTCCAGAAAAACGACAAAAGCGGCGTCCGTCTTGACGACGATCTGCTCCGCAATCGTCCCCAGGACTTCCGGCGGATCCTTCGTCAGATAACCCCGCACCACATCCACCCGCGAAGCGGCGAGATTGGCCACGCTGCGGGCCTGGACGGCGATCTGCTTCTCGGTATTGTCCACCAGGGACCAGTAAAACAAAGAAATTACAATCGTCAAAACAAGCATACCGCTGAACAAATTCAATAAAAAAACCTTTATTTGCAGAGAAGCCTTTGCTAAATAAATATCATCGCCCCCCCTCAAACAGGGACGCTTACTTCACATAAAATTTTATCACGGATAACTGAAAATAAAAACAATTAAGGGCGGTAAATAAATGAAATAAACGAAAAATAAAAGCAATTTAGACAGTAAACGCATGCATTTAGGCAATAAAATAGGCTTCCCTTTTCCGGCCGACGAAACTCACAAAGCGGAAAAAACGGCAATCGCCGGCCGCAGGAAAGGAGATCAGCCTATGATCATTGACAAGGAAACATGCATCGGCTGCCAGATGTGCCAGCCCTACTGCCCGATGGGAAGCATCAGCTACCAGAGCGCGGAAGGGAAGTGCGCCATCGACCTCGATGAATGCGTCGAGTGCGGCATCTGTCTCAGGCCGCAGGTCTGCCCGACCGGCGCCCTGCAGCAACAGGAACTCGACGAAATGCGCAACCTCCGCCGCACCTTCTCCAATCCCCTCGTGCCCCACAAAACGACCTCCGTGCCAGGGCGCGGCACCGAAGAAATGAAAACCAACGACGTAACCGGCCGCTTCAAGCGCGGTCACGCCGGGGTCGCCGTCGAACTCGGCCGGCCGGGCACGGGGACCAGATTCCGCGACGTGGAAAAAGTCGCCATGGCCGTCGCCCCCATCGGCGTGACCTTCGAGCAGCAGAACCCCGTCACCGCGCTCATGGTCGACACCGCCACCGGCAAAATGCAGGACGCCATCCTGGGCGAAAAAGTGCTCTCCGCCATCGTCGAGTTCGACGTCGTCATCGAAAAACTCGAAGCAGCCCTAACCGCGATCAAAAACGTCGCCCCCCAGCTTGACACCGTCTTCAGCCTCGACCTCGCCAGCCGCATGTCGGAAGACAACACCGTGCCCACCGCCGACCTCGCCCGTAAAGTCGGCTTTATCCCGTCCTACAACGGCAAAACGAACGTCGGTCTGGGAAGACCGCTCGCGAAGGGGGTCTAAAGCATGACGCATTCACTGCACCGCCACGGCACAGTCGAAAACCTGCGAGAAGACTACGTCGTCTTCGCGATTGCCGCCCAGACCGTAAACGCCAAAGGCAAGGCGCCGGTATTCGGCGAGTTTTTCAAAATCGTCAACAAATACAAGCCGGTATTCTGCGGCGACATGAAGACCGGCAACGTCCTGGCCGTCGGGCTCGATGCCATCGCCGATGGGCACCAGGACAACTCCATCGTCCACGCCGTTTATACCGACAAAAATACCGTCGCCCAAGTGCTCAACGAACTCAGACAGGCCGACCTTGGGCTCTCCATCGTCGTCTCCGGCCTGCTCGACCACGTGGACACCTGCTGCGGCCAAGCCGGCCTCAAACGGCACACCATCGAGCACTCCCTGGGCATCCACGGCAACACGAAACGACTGCCCAAAGACCAGGTGCTGGAGATAAGCACCATGTGCGGCCACGGCATGGTCGCCTTCAACCTCATCACCCACATGGTCGACGAAATCAAAGCCGGCAAGAAAACCCCCGTCCAGGCGGCGGACGAGCTGGCCGCCCAGTGCCACTGCGGCATCGTCAACCCTGCCAGGGCAGCCAAGCTGCTGCAGCTCATGGCCGGCTGACGGAAAATTACTTGGAGGGATTAGGATGAAAAACTCGACAACAAGCCTGATTCTTATCCTGCTTCTCGTCGCCGTCTTCGCGCTCGGCGGCTGCGGCGGCGGAGCCCCCGCCGACGGCAAAGCCAAATACCCCGAACGCCCCATCGAAGGCATCGTCGGCTGGGGAGCCGGCGGCGGCACCGACGTCTTCGCCCGCGCCATAGCCAAACCGGCCGCCGAGATCATCGGCCAGCCGATCGCCGTCAAAAACATGCCCGGATCGTCCGGGGCCATCGCCGGCGACTACGTCACCCAGCAGCCGGCCGACGGCTACACCCTCTGGTTCATGGGCTCCAACTACGCCGTCAACGTCGCTCTGGGCCGCACGCCCCATCCCCTGAGCGACTACATCCCCGTCGCCCGCATCCAGCACGACACCGGCATGCTGCAGGTAACCAAAAGCAGCAAATTCAAAACCATCGACGACATCGTCGCCTTCGCCAAAGCCAATCCCGGCAAGCTCAAAGTCGGCGGCACCGGCGCCGCCAGCTTCGACGAAGTCGTAATCGCCCTGTGGGAAGACGCCGCCGGCATCAAAGTCAACTACGTACCCTACGAGAACGGCGGACAGATGCAGGCCGCCCTGCTCGGAGGCCATCTCGATGCCATGTTCGAAGAACTCGGCCCGGTCGCCGGCCGTGTTGCCGACGGCAGCCTCGTTCCCGTACTGGCCTTCAGCGAGAAGAAACTAGAGAAATTTCCCAACCTGCCTGTCGCGCCCGACAAAGGCTGGAACATCACCCTCGGCAACTGGCGCGGAGTCATGGTCAAAAAAGACACCGACCCTGCCATCGTTAAAAAACTCGAGGAAGTCTTCACCAAAGCCAAAGACACCCCCGCCTACAAAAAAATTGAAAAAGACACCTACCTCGACCTGCGGCCCGGCTATCTGAGCGGCAAAGACTACGCCGCCGCCATCCAGAAAGACATCGACGTCTACAAAGAGGCCCTCACCAAACTCGGCTACGTCAAATAGCCGCTTTCCCGCGGGCGAGCCGGGGGCTTGCTCCCTCCGTCTCCCCGGCTCGCCCTCCTCAGCATCCGAAAAAGGAGGCAACACCATGTCGGCATTAATGGCCGAGCTATCGATCGCCGTCGCCTTCCTGCTATCCTCCTGTTTGTTCTATTACCAGACCCTTCTGTTCAAAAAAACGCGGATAAGCGACATCGGCCCCGAATACTGGCCGCAGCTGCTCCTCGGCGGCATGATCATCCTGTCCGTGGCCCTGCTCGCAGACATCTACCAGCGCCGCAAAGCGATCGCCGCGGTCGCGGGCGAAAAAATCCCCTACCCGGCGCGCTTCTGGTACACCTTCGCCCTGGCCATCGTATACACGATCATCATGCCTTACCTGGGCTTTGCGGTCGGCACGCTGCTGTTCTGCCTGGCCATCATAAGAGTACTTGGTGTCAAATCCTTGAAAACCCTGCTGTTGACTGCGACCGGAGCAACCCTTGTATTTATAGTGCTCTTCCCCAAAATCATGGCTGTTCCCATGCCGCGGGGCGTCGGCGTCTTCAGGATGATAAGCCTATTCTTCTATTAGGAGGCATGGGGAATGGATAGCTTCATAACAGCCCTGCTCCACATCACACAACCGGCCAACCTGATTGCCGTCCTCGGCGGCACGCTGCTCGGCATGCTCAGCGGCGCTACGCCGGGCGTGAGCGGCACCATGATGGTCGTCCTCCTCATCCCGCTCACCTACACCCTCGAGCCCGACACCGCCTTCCTCCTCCTCATCTCCGTCTACTGCTCGGCGGTATTCTCCGGCTCCATCAGCGCCATCCTCTTCCGCACCCCCGGTGCCCCCGAAGCAGTGGCCACCACCCTCGACGGCTATGAAATGACCAAACAGGGCAAACCCCACGAGGCTTTGGGGATCTCCGTATACTCCTCCGCCGTGGGAGGACTCCTCGGCGGGGCGGCCCTCATCCTCGTCGCCCCCCAGCTCGCCAAAATCGCTCTGGCCTTCGGCCCGCCGGAATACTTCGCCATGGCCATCATGGGCCTCAGCGTTGTTACCACCCTGGGGGCGAAAAACATGGTCAAAGCGCTCCTCGTCGCCCTGTTCGGCCTCTTCCTCGCCACTGTCGGCATCGACCCCATGGCCGGAATTCCCCGCTTCACCTTCGGACTGCCCAGCCTGATGAGCGGCATCGACTTCATCCCCGTGCTCATCGGCCTGTTCGCCATCTCGGAAATGCTCCGGCAGGTAATGCAAGACCACACCGTCACAATCAAACTGGGGAAAATCAAAACGACGCTGCCTAATTTCCTCATGCAGAAAAGACTGGTGCCGACAATCTTCGGCGGCTCGGTACTGGGGACGATCATCGGCATCCTGCCGGGCATCGGCGCGACCACCGCCGCCATGGTCAGCTACAGCGAAGCCGTCCGCTGGTCCAAAACCCCGGAGAAATTCGGCACCGGCCACCCGGAAGGCATCGCCGCCCCCGAATCCTCCAACAACGCCGCCGCCAACGGCGCCATGGTGCCGCTGCTGGCGCTCGGCATCCCGGGCAGCGCCACCACCGCCGTAATGCTGGGGGCCTTCGTCCTCCACGGCCTCAAGCCCGGGCCGCTACTCTTCACCGAGCAGGCCGAATTCATCAACACCATCTTTCTCGGTACGATGATCGCCAACGCGCTCATCCTCATCGTCGCCCCCTTCTTCATCAGAGGCTTCGCCAACATCATCCGCATCCCCTATCCCGTCCTCGGGCCCGTCATCCTCATCCTCTGCATCATCGGCTCGTACGCCATCCGCAACAACATGACGGACGTCTGGCTGACGCTCGGCTTTGGCGTCCTCGGCTACATCCTCGAAAAATACGCTTCCCCCTCTCGCCCATCATCCTCGGCATCGTCCTCGGAACCCTGGCGGAATCGGAATTCCGGCGCTCGCTCATCATGTCGGAAGGCAGCTACGGCATCTTCTTCGACAGCCCCATCGCCGCCATCCTGATCGTCGTCTCCATCCTGTCCTTCTTTGCCCCGCTGGTCGTCAACCTCTATAAAAAAATGAAAACCGGCGCCGCGGCCACCGGCAAGTGACCGCGCCCGAAGACCGCACAACAGGAGGTAGCCATGCAAGCCACCCAAGCGGCCCTGCTCACGGCGCCGCATAACATCGGCCTTGTCGAGCGGCAACTCGAATGCGGCGACGACGAAGTCATCGTCAAAAACCACCTCATGGGGATCTGCGGCTCGGACAAATCCTTCTACCGCGGCCAGCTGCCCCCCAAAACCGCCGAATTCCGCCAGGAGCCCAAATTCCCTTTCTATCTCGGCCACGAAAGCGGCGGCGAAGTCGTCGAAACAGGCCGCAAAGTCAGGGAATTCAAACCTGGCGACAAAGTCATGGCCTTCGGCTGGAACAACAACTTCGCCGCCTACTTCAAAGCCAAGGTGTTCGAACTCGAACCCGTCCCCGAAGGACTGGACATGGACATCGCCTCCCTGGGCGAGCCGGTCGCCTGCGCCATGTTCTCCGGCCTCAACTGCGGCGTGCAGCTCGGCGACACCGTCGCTGTTATGGGCGGCGGCTTCGCCGGCCAGATCATCGCCCAGTGCGCGAAAAAGAAAGGCGCCGCCCGGGTAATCGTCATCGACGTCCTCGACGGCAAACTCCAGCTGGCCCGAAAGCTCGGCGCCGACACCGCCATCAACGCCGCCGCCGTCGACCCCGTCGCCGCCGTCCGCGAACTCACCGGCGGGATAGGAGCCGACGTCGTCGTCGAAGCGGCCGGCAGCGAACAGTCCATCAACACCGCCACCGCCATCGTCAAACACAACGGCATCTTCGTCTGGTACAGCTGGATCACCCGGCCGGTCACGCTCGACATCAGCCGCTGGCACGACGACGGCATAGAATTCCGCAACACTTGCCTCGTCCACCACACCTACAAAGAGCGCCAGGTCTGGACGCCGCAGGCCCTCAGGCCGGTGGTCCGGGGCCTTATCGACGTCAAATCACTTATAACCGACGAATTTTCCCTTGCAGACATCGACAAAGCATTCGCCTTTGTGGACCAAGACGACGCCGCCGTCAAAGTAGTCCTGCGCCCATAAATCAATAGGCAAACCCCACCAAAAACCAAAGCCTCCGGGACCACATCCCGGAGGCTTTCCCTATGCCTGCTCTATCCTCCCCAGCGCCAGCAGCAGTCCGTATAAAATCGCCTGCGGCTTCGGCGGGCAGCCGGGCACGTACACATCCACCGGCACGAGCGCATCCGCCCCGCCGCGCACCGCATAGCTCGCGCCGAACGTCCGCCCCGCCGCCGCGCACGCCCCCACCGCCATCACCAGCCGCGGCGCCGGCGTCGCCTCGTACGTCATCAGCAGCGCCTGGGTCAGGTTGCGCGTAACCACCCCGGTCACCATCAACAGGTCGGCGTGGCGGGGCGACGCCACGAAATCGATGCCGTACTGCTGCAAATCGTACACCGGGCTCAACAGCTGGCTCAGCTCGAAATCGCACGCGTTGCACGACCCCACATCCAGGTGGCGGATATGCAGCGACCGGCCCAATGTCTTGGCGATCTCGGCCCGCACCGCCTCGCCCAGCAGCTGCCCGCCCAGCTCAGCCAGCTTCCAGTCGCCCGTCTGCGTCAGCAGCTTCCGTTCGCACCGCTCCACACAGCGGCCGCAGAAAATACACACCCGCTGGTTGACCGTCACACTGTCGCCGTCCGCCGTTATCGCCCCCACCGGGCACACCGCCAGGCAAGCCCCGCAGGCGGCGCACGGCCCGCCCGCCGGCGCCACCCGGCCGCGGGCCCGCGCGGGGGGAACGGCGGCGTCCCAATTCTCCGTCACCGTGCCGACAGCCATTATCTTCTGCAAAATCTTCAGCATAACTTGTTCCCCCTAACGGTCCAGGCAGGCGTAGCAGAGCTCGAAGCTCTTGTTGATCAGCGGGAAATCGGGGATGATGTTGCCCGGCGCGGCCACCGTCAGCGCCGGCCAGTTCGCGTATGACGCCGAGCGGGCGAAATAACGCCATATGCGGTTATCCTCGCCCATCATCAGCCAGTGCACGTTCGCGCCGCGGGCCGACTCACTCCAGCCCGCGCCCGTGCTTCCCGCCGCCGCCGCCGGCACGCTCGCCGCCAGCTCCGGGCCGGACGCCGCGATGCGCTCCAGCGCCTGGCGGATCAGCCTCACCGTCTGGTGCACCTCGTCCACCCGCACCCACAGGCGGGCGGCCACGTCGCCGCTGCGGCGCACCGGCACGGCGAAATCCAGCTCGCCGTAACCGCCGTACGGCTTGTCGCGGCGCATGTCCCAGTCCACCCCGGACGCCCTGGCCGCCACCCCTACCACCCCCAGCTCGCGGGCCGCGGTAAACGGCAGCACCCCGGTCGTATTCACCCGGTCCAGGAAAGCGTCGTTCTCCTTGAACAGGCCAACCAGTTCGGCGAAATCCGGCTCGAAGGCCGCCAGCGCCTCGTCGATCGCCTGCCGCAGCTCGGCCGTCGCGTCCATCGCCACGCCGCCCGGCACCACCATGCCGCGCAGATAGCGGTTGCCGGTCACCGCCTCGTTCAGGCGCAGCAGGCCCTCCTTCAGGCGCGCGCCGTTGCTCACCGCCACCGCGAAGCCCAGGCCGGCCCCGAGGTTGCCGATGTCGCCCACATGGTTGTACAGCCGCTCCAGCTCGGCCGCCAGCACCCTTATCCACCTGGCCCGCTCCGGGATTACCGTCCCCGTCATGCCCTCCACCGCCTGGGAGAACGACAGCGCGTGCGACACGGCGCACACCCCGCAGATCCGCTCCACCATCGGCAGGGCGGCGTCCGGCGTCAGCCCCTCCACCGCCTTCTCGATGCCGCGGTGGGTGAAAAACAGCTTGGCGTCCAGGCGGATGATGCTCTCCCCCGCCTGGCTGAAGCGAAAATGGCCGGGCTCGATGATGCCGGCATGGATGGGGCCCACCGGCACCTCGAAAACCCCCTCGCCGTGAGCATGCAGCATCAGGAATGGCCTATCGGCCGCCGTCGGGACCTCCTGGCGCGCATCGAAATCCTTGCGCAGCGGGTGCACCCCCTCCGGCCAGTTCTCGTGCAGCACCAGCGGCCGCAGCTCCGGATAGCCCACCGGCTTCACGCCGAACATATCGTAAATTTCCCGCTCGTACCAGGCCGCCGCCGGGATGACCGGCGTCAGCGACGGGAACTCCAGCGGCCCGTCGGCCGGCACCAGCCCCTTCACCGTCGTCAGCCCGTCCGGCCACCGCCCGTCGAACAGGCAGTAAATCGCGTAGCAGCCCGACTGGGCCCGCTCGTCGCAGGCGAACATCGCCAGCAGCCCGTGCCGGCTCCGGCTCGCGCACGCGTTGGCCGCCGCCCGCAGGTTCGCGGCCTTCACCACAAACGTCCTGTCCATATTACAGCCCCCCTGTCGCGGCGAAGATTTGCGCCGCCGCCTTGGTCAGCAGCCCGTCCAGCCACGGCGGCAGGTACAGGCCCGTACCCGCCACCCATAAAAGCGACAGCGCCACCGCCGCCAGGCCGCAGGCCCCGGTCCGGCCGGCGGCCGCGCCGGCCGGTGCCGCCCCGAACACCATCCGGGTCGTATAATACATCATCCCCGCGAACACCCCGGCCAGCAGCAGCAGCAGCAGCGCCCCCAGCACCGGCCTGCCGGCCGCGAACGCCGCGGCCACGATCGCGAACTTGCTGAAAAACACATTCAGCGGCGGCGTGCCCACGATCGCCAGCACCGCCGTCAAAAACATCGCCCCCGTCGCCGGCATGGCCGCCAGCAGCCCGCGGATGCGCATCACCTGCTTCGTGCCGTAGCGCTGGCTGATTATGCCCGCCAGGTAGAACAGCGCCGACTTGGCCACCGCGTGGTTGAGGATATGGAACGCCGCCCCGTACAGCGCCAGCGGCGTGCCGATCCCGAGGCCGAAGCTCACGATGCCGACATGCTCCACGCTCGAATACGCCAGCAGCCTCTTTATATCGTGCTGCACCAGCATGAACGGCACCGCCACCGCCACCGACAGCAGCCCGAACAGCAGCAGCCCCGCCTGCGCGAAGCCGCCGCCCAGCACCGCCGTCACGACGCCCAAATTGCGGATCAGCACATACAGCGCGCAGCTCAAAAGCGCCCCGGACAGCAGGCCGCTCACCGGCGACGGCGCCTGGCTGTGGGCGTCCGGCAGCCAGGTATGCATCGGCGCCAGGCCGGCCTTCGTGCCGTAGCCGATCAGGATGAACACGAACGCCAGCTTCACCAGGAACGGATCGAGCCGGCCGCTCGCCCCGGCCAGCGCCGCCAGGCTCAGCGCCGCCCCGCCGTCGCCCGCGCTCAGCTGGGCGTAATACAGCAGGATGGTCCCCAGCAGCGCGAACAAAATGCCCACATTGCACACCATCACATACTTCCAGGCCGCCTCCAGCGCCGGGCGGTTGAAGTAGAAGGCCACCAGCAGCGTCGACGCCAGCGTCGTCGCCTCCACCCCCACCCACATCAGGCCGAGGTTCTCGACCGTCAGCACCGCCAGCATCGTGAACGCAAACAACTGCAGCAGCGCATAGTAGCGGGGCAGCAGCCCCGGCCGCACCCGGCCCTCGGCCACCTCCTCGTCCATATACGACAGCGAAAACAGCGTCGCCGTAAAGGTCAGCAGCCCCACCACCACCAGCAGCAGCCCGCTCAGCGCGTCCAGGTAAACCCATTTGTAGGCGAAAGGCCCGTCCCGCAGCACCCCGGCCGTCAGCGCGAAAGCCGCGCCGCACGTCAGCAGGCTGCCGGCGATATTCAGCACCTTCACAAGCCCCGCCCGGCGCGCGGCCAGGCTGGCCGCCGCCGTCGCCAGCGGCAGGCCGAGGGCAATCAACGTCAGTTCGTACATCATCTCAACCCTTCAACCTCTTCAAAATGCTCGTATCGGTCGTCTGGAAAGAGCGCTTCAGCCGGAAGGCGAGGATGACCATCACCGTCACCGCCACCAGCACATCGAAGAAAATCCCCAGCTCGATGATCAGCGGCAAACCGCGCGTCGTCGACAGGCCGAGCAGGTACAGGCCGTTCTCCATCGTTATCAGGCCCACGATCTGCATGATCGCCTGCCGGCGGGTGATGATCAGCAGCAGGCCGATCAGCACCAGCGCCACCGCCGTCGCCACCGCGTCGCGGCTTATCACCGCCGGCAGCGCATGCTCGATCAGGCCGTACGCCAGCACCATCGCCCCCACCGCCGCCAGCGACGTCATATTGGCGCCGATGACCGGGTTGACCTCCCGCTCCCGCCGCAGCAGCCGCACCAGGCGGAGCAGCGCGTAGGGGATGAGGCCGGCCTTCACCACCACCGTCAGCAGCGCGGCCACGAACATATGCGTCTCGCCCGCCTGCCAGCCGGCCACCGCGCAGGCCGCGGCCACCACCGCCGACTGCGCCAGCAGGATATGCACCGCCGTCGCCAGGCGCGACGTCCGCGTCAGCAGGAACGCCGTCGCCAGCAGCAAAATCGCCAGAGTCTCCATACTCTCCCCCTCCTACTGCGCCACCAGCGCCAGCAGCGCCAGCACCCCGGCCACCGCCATGAACGCCGGCACCTTGAACAGCCGCATCTTATTCGTCAGCGTCTCCGCCAGCGCCAGCGCCAGTGCCACGGCCGCCACCTTCGCCGCCAGCAGCGCCGCCTGCGCCGCCGCGGGCCAGTCGCTCGGCCCGCCCGGCAGGAACAGCGCCGCGAACAGCGTCATCATCACCAGCTGCTTTATCGCCACCGCCCAGTGGATGAGGCCCAGCGGGCGGCCGGAATATTCGAGGATCATTCCCTCGTGGACCATCGTCAGCTCCAGATGGGTATCGGGGTTATCCACCGGGATGCGCCCCGTCTCGGCGATGAGCACGAGGAAGAACGCCCCGGCCGCGAACATCGCCGCCAGGTCCCAGCTCCGGCCGGCCGCCGCCGCCGCCATCGCCGCCAGGCCGGTCCCTCCGGCCGGCAGCGCCACTGTCAGCAGCGCCAGCAGGATGGCCGGCTCGGCCAGCACCGCGATGAACATCTCCCGCGAGCCGCCCATGCCGCCGAACGCGCTGCCCGCATCCAGCGACGCCAACGCCAGGAAAAAGCGGCCGAGGGCGAACAGATAAAGCAGCATGAACAAATCGGCGAACCCCGCCCCCCGGCCGGGGACGAGCGCCGCCGCCACCGGCGTCAGGGCCGCCGCCCCGGCCGCCGCCGCGAAATAAATGCCCGGCGCGGCCGCAAACAGCCACGACGTCGTCGGCGACACCACGCTCCCCTTGCGGAGGAACTTCGCCAGATCGCGGTAAGGCTGCAAAACGCCGGGCCCCCGCCGGCTCTGCAAGCGGGCCTTGGCCGTCTTTATCACGCCGGCCGTCAGCGGCGCGGCCGCGGCCAGCACGGCCGCCTGCCCCAGGCTGAAAACAAGCTGCGTCAGCATCTCCACCGCGCTCACCACCTTGTGCTCCAGACCAGCACGGCCACCGTCACCGCCAGGATATAGCCCACATATAATTGCACGCTGCCGGTCTGAAGGCGTTTCATGAACTGCGCCAGGGCCACGGCTCCCCGGCTCGCCGGCCGGTACACGGCCTCGGTAAAAATGTAAGTTATCCGCACATGGAAGACCATCCGCCGGCCAAAATAATGGTGCGGGTCCTCCTCCACCACCACATCCGGCTTCGGCAGCAGCACCGCCGCGAACGCCCGGCGGATGGGCTCCGCGAAGCCGGTCGCCGTATACTCCATCCGCGCCGTCGGCACGATGCCGCACGTCCAGGTCTCCCCGGCCGCGCGCTCCACCCGGCCGAACGCCCGGTACGCCACGGCCGCCGCCGCCAGCCCCGCCAGCAGCAGCGCCACCAGCGCCGCCGGCGACATCGCACCCGCCGCCGCCGTCGCCCTAAAGCCCGCCGTATGCCAAGCGCCCTCCGCCAGCGCCGCCTTCGCCCCCTCGCCCAGGAACGGGGCCACCGTCCCGGTCAGCAAGCTTATCAGCCACACCGGCAGCACGCCCAGCGCCACGCACAGCGCCGCCAGCGCGCCCATCGGCGCCAGCATCAGCCAGGAGGCCTCCCGCGCTGCCGCGGCCTGCTCGCTGCGCGGCTTGGCGAGGAAAATCATCGCGAACACCTTCACGAAGCAGGCCGCCGCCAGCGCGCCCGTCAGGCCGAGCACGCTCACCAGCACCGCCGCCGCCAGCTTGCCGGCCATCCCGGCCACCGCCGCCGGCAGCGCCACCAGCGCCTGGAACGTCAGCCACTCGCTCGCGAACCCGTTCAGCGGCGGCAGGCCGGAAATCGCCACCGCCCCCACCAGGAAAAACAACGCCGTATAAGGCATAAAGCGGATCAGCCCGCCCAAATGCTCGATATCGCGGGTGTGGGCCGCCTGCAGCACCGCCCCCGCCCCCATGAACAGCAGCGACTTGAACAGCGCGTGATTCAGCACGTGGAATAGCGCCGCCGCCCACGCCAGGCCGGCCAGCGCCGGCAGGCCCGCGCTCGCGAACAGCAGGCCGCCGCCCACCCCCAGCAAGATGATGCCGATATTCTCCACGCTGTGATACGCCAGCAGGCGCTTCACATCATGCTGCATCAGCGCGTACAGCACCCCCAGCACCGACGACAGCGCCGCCGCCGCCAGCACCGCGGCCCCCCACCACAGCGGCCCGGGGCCGAGGAACTCCAGGTAAAACCGCGCCAGCCCGTAGATCGCCGTCTTGATCATCACCCCCGACATCACCGCCGACACATGGGTCGGCGCCGCCGGATGGGCCTCAGGCAGCCACACGTGCAAGGGGATTATCCCCGCCTTCGTCCCGAAGCCGATCAGCGCGCACACGAACGCCGCGTCCCGCAGCCAGCCCGCCGGCGCCGCCAGAGCGGCGAAATCCAGGCTCCCTCCCGGCGGCACCAGCAGCAAAAACGCCACGATAATGAACGCCGTGCCGATATGGGTCATCACGAAATACACATAGGCCGCCCGGCTCGCCGCCGCCTTTTCCCGCTCGTGGGCCACCAGCAGGAACGACGCCACCGTCATCAGCTCCCAGGCCACGACGAACGCCACCACCTGGCTGACCGTCACCACCACCAGCATCGACAGCAGGAACGCCGCGTACAGCAGCCCCATCGACCCCAGCCGCCGGCCGTAATACTCGCGGCTGTAGGCCAGCGCGTACACGCTCGCCGCCGCCCCCACCGTCCCGATCACCGCCAGGAAAAAGGCGGACAGATAATCCGCCCGCACCGTCACCGCCCCGAACAGCGTATCCACCGGCAGGCCGAACGCCTGCGGTCCGGCGGCGAACACCCGGGCCGCCCCGGCCACGGCCAGCAAGCAGCCCGCGGCCGACAACCCGTGGGCCAGCCAGTTGGCGACCGCCGGGCGTTCCCGGAAAATAAGCGCCCCGGCCATCGCCGCCGCGAAAGCCCCGGCCATCGCCGCGTACAAATGAATGAACTCCATAATTCCCTTCCCCACCTAAAAAATAAATACCGGCCCTGACCCAAGTACCGGTCAAGACCGGGCTGCCCGAAAGTTGCGCCAGCGCAAAATCGCTTGATGGCGTAAATTCAATTCGACGCCCTCGCGTAAAATCCTGTCGATTACAAAAATATTGTATACATAAAATAATAGTATGCCCAAACAAATTTGACGCCGCGCCGCCGGCAAGGTAAAATATTCTACAATAATATAATGTCTGTGAATGTTGCACAAGGGGGACCACGATCATGAAGCGCGCCTACAACTTCAACGCCGGCCCGTCGGCCCTGCCCCTGCCGGTACTCCAGAAAGCCCAGGCCGAGCTGGTCGACTTCCGCGGCGCCGGCATGTCGCTCCTGGAAATGAGCCACCGCGGCAAGGAATACGACGCCGTCCACAACGAGACCATCACCCTCCTCAAAGAACTGATGGCCATCCCCGCCGACTACGACGTCCTCTTCCTCCAGGGCGGCGCCAGCCTCCAGTTCGCCATGGTGCCAATGAATTCTCTCCCGCCCGGCGGCCAGGCCGGCTACATCCTCACCGGCGGCTGGGCCGAGAAGGCATACAGCGAGGCAAAACAATTCGGCCAGGCCTTCGAAGCCGCCAGCACCAAGGACGACGGCTACCGCCACATCCCGGCGGCCGGCGACATCAGCATCCCGCCCGGAGCCGCTTACATCCATCTCACCTCCAACAACACCCTCTACGGCACCCAGTGGCCGTCCTTCCCCGACACCGGCGCCGTCCCCCTCATCGCCGACATGTCCAGTGACATCCTCGCCCGCCCGGTCGACATCGGCCGCTTCGCCCTCATCTACGCCGGCGCCCAGAAGAACCTCGGCCCGGCCGGCGTCACCCTCGTCATCGTCCGCCGCGGCTTCCTCGAGCGCGCCAACAGCGGCGTGCCCACCATGCTCAGCTACGCCACCCACGCCAAAAATAACTCCCTCTACAACACCCCGCCCACCTTCGGCGTCTACATCATGAACCTCGTCCTCGGCTGGATCAAGGAGCAGGGCGGCGTCGACGCCATCCACAAGCGCAACATCGCCAAAGCCGGCCACATCTACGGCGCCATCGACAACAGCGGCGGCTTCTACCGCGGCCACGCCCGCCCCGACAGCCGCTCGCTCATGAACATCACCTTCCGCCTCGCCAGCGAGGAACTGGAGAAAAAATTCCTCGACGAGGCCAAGAAAGCGGGCTTCGTCGGCCTCGCCGGCCACCGCTCCGTCGGCGGCTGCCGCGCCTCGGCGTACAACGCCGTGCCGGAAGAGACGTGCCGGGCATTAGCCCAGTTCATGATTGATTTTCAAAAAACTAACGGCTAATTACAAACCCGCTGACAAGCGTCAGCGGGTTTGTTGTGCATTGACGGCCGTTCAAGAAAGAATACGGGGAAACCTCAAATTATCGGCGGCCTTGGGCCGGGCGCACCCGTCCGCGCCGCGCCGCCCTGCTTCTCGGCGGCGGCCACCGCCCGCGCCAGGCGCCGCACCCCTTCCTGCAGCCCCGCTGCGTCGTTCGTCGCGTAGCACAGGCGGAACTCCTTATCCCCCTCCGTCCCGGGGTAAAACGCGTCCCCCGGCACGAAGCTCACCCCCTCGCGGGCCGCCTCGGCCAGCAGCGTCCGCGTTGTCGCCCGTCCCGTCAGCCGGCACCAGAAATAAAACCCCCCGCCCGGCGCAACGTAGCTCAGCCGGTCGCCGGCATAGCGCCGCAGCGCATGGGCCGTGGCGTCGCGCCGCCGCCGGTACTCGCCGCGGGCGGCAGCCAGGTGTCCGTCGAGCTGCCCGCCGGCCAGGAACCTGTGCAGCAGCCACTGCGCCAGATTGTTGCTGTGCAGATCCACATACTGCTTCTCCTGCGCCAGGCGGTTGATCACCGCCTCCGGCGCCACCACCCAGCCCACCCGCAGGCCGGGGAACACCGTCTTCGAAAACGTCCGCAGGTAAATCACCCCGCCGTG
The DNA here is from genome assembly GCA_029975165.1 of Selenomonadales bacterium. Taxonomy (GTDB): domain Bacteria; phylum Bacillota; class Negativicutes; order Sporomusales; family UBA7701; genus Anaeroselena. The sequence continues at coordinate 54,860 of JARKPR010000039.1, read as the reverse complement.
CTGGTCGAGCGCCTTCAGCGGCGGCGGCGGCGCCTGGTCGTAATACAGGTCGCTGTACGGGTCGTCCTCGATCACCGCCAGCCGGTGGCGGGCCGCCAGCGCCAGCAGCGCCTGCCGTTCCGCCAGCGGCATCACCCGGCCGCTCGGGTTCTGGAACGTCGGCAGCACATACATCAGCTTCGGCCGGTAGCGGATCAGATAATCCTCCAGCAGATCGAGCTGCAGCGGCCCCGCCGCCGGCAGCGTCAGCAGCCGCGCCCCCGCCGCCTGGAACATCTGCAGCGCCCCCAGATACGTCGGCGACTCCACCACCACATAATCGCCCGGATTCAAAAACACCTTCGCCAACAGATACAGGCCCTGCTGCGAGCCGGCCACCACCGCCACGTTCTCCGCCCCGGCAGCCACGCCGCCGGCCGCGTGGCGGGCCGCCAGCGCCTCCCGCAGCGGCCCGTAGCCCTCGGTCGCGATATGGCCCAGGTCCGCCATCGCCATCTCTTCCCGGCCGAGAAGCTCCCGGAAAGCATCCCACGGGTACATCCGCGGATCGGGCATCCCCGTGGCCATCGAAATGCCCGTCCCCTGCGCATCCATAGCCACTAGGTCGCGGATGATCCCCGACACCGGGCTCTGCCAGGCCGGCACCAGCAGCTGGTGCCACGGCATCGGCAGCGCCGCCTCCCCCGCCCCCTCGGCCACGTACGTCCCGCTGCCCACCCGCGTGCGCACGAGCCCCATCTCCTCCAGCCGGCGGTAAGCGTTGATCGCCGTCGTCCGGCTCACCCCGCACTGCTCGGCCAGCTGGCGCTCCGGCGGCAGCTTCGTCCCCGCCGCCAGCACCTGGCCCTTTATCTGCGCGGCGAGCTGGGCCGCGATCTGCTCGTACATCGGCACCGTCGCCGCCGCCTCGCCGGCTTTCAGAGCAATGGATATCTCCATTTTGCCGAAACCCCCTCGCTAAATAGCCAAATATCTGCTATATTTCCCTAATTGGATATTTACCCTGGATTTCCTGTCGGGTATCATAGAAAATAACCAACCCGACAGGAGCTGACCGCCATGACCGTCAACACCGCCGACCTCCACCGCGGCGTCCGCGACGCCCTGCCCATCCTCCTCGGCGTCGTCCCCTTCGGCGCTACCTTCGGCATCGTCGGCCTCACCGTCGGCCTCACCCCCCTTGAGACCGTCCTCATGTCCCTCGCCGTCTTCGCCGGCGCCGCCCAATTCATCAGCGTCACCATGCTCGGCATGGGCGTCGCCGACTTCACCCTCATCGTCCTCACCACCCTCCTCATCAACCTCCGCCACCTCCTCATGGGCGCCTCCCTCGCCCCCTACCTCACCCGCCTGCCCCTCGCCCGCCAGGCCCTCCTCGCCTTCGTCATGGTCGACGAAAGCTACGCCGTCACCATGGACCGCATCGCCCGCCACGGCTACAGCGACAGCCACCAGCTCGGCGCCAGCGCCGCCCTCTACGTCGCCTGGTTCCTCGCCACCGTCGCCGGCGTCCTCCTTGGCGAATACATCCCCGACCCGCTCGCCTGGGGGCTCGACTTCGCCCTGCCCGCCACCTTCCTTGCCATGCTCGTCCCCCGCCTCGCCACCCCTGCCAGCCTCGCCGTCTGCCTCGTCGCCGCCGTCGTCGCCGTAGCCGCCGCCCTCCTTCTCCCCGGCAAATGGTACATCCTCCTCGCCGCCCTCGCCGCCACCCTCGTCGGCGGCCTCCTCGAACCCTCCCCCGACAAGGAGGCGAAAGCATGAGAAGCGACATCCTCGCCATCATCCTCGGCATGGCCGCCGTCACCTTCCTCACCCGCTTCGGCGCCCAGCTCGCCTTCCGCGGCACCGGCATCCCCGCCTGGCTCGGACGCTGGCTCAGGCACGTCCCCACCGGCATCCTCACCGCCCTCATCGCCCCCTCCCTCCTCCTCCCCCAAGGCCGCCTCGACCTCACCTGGCACAACCCCTACCTCCTGGCCGGCCTCGTCGCCGCCCTCGCCGCCTGGCGCTTCGGCAGCGTGCCGGTGACGATGGGCATCGGCATGGCCACCATCCTCCTCCTCCGCCTCTGGTGAGGACGTTGATAAGGCCCCATCTGCGTTGCACCCGCAAAGGGGTAGGCCGCCCCTCTAACCGCTAAAGCGCTAAGAGGGGCGCTCTTGTTCCGCCGGACGCTTGCTTGCGTACGCCCCGAAGTACGCGGCGCGGCGCGCCCGGCGGAACCGCCTTGCATCTGGGGCCTTCTGAACATCCTCACGTCGACCAAACTAGGTCTGTACGGGCAGGAAAACCGTGCCAGCAGGACGAACGTACAAAAAGAGAACGTTTAAGGAGGCTCCCGATGCGCGTCAAGCTCCTCGCCATGCCTCTCGTCCTGATCTTGGCGGTCGTCCTGCTCCTGCCCGTCGCCCTGGCCGCCCCTCCCGCCCGCTTTCTCGACGGCTTCTGCGGCGCTCCCTGGGGCGCCGATCCGGCCGCGACCAAGAAAGCGGTCGCCGCAGGACCGTTTAGCGCCGTCCTGGAAAGCGAAAACCGCGACATGCTCGTCTTCCGCGGTGAATTCGGCGGCTACCCGGCCGACTTCAGCTTCTGCTTCGTCGCCGGCGAACTGGCCGGCGGCGTCATCCTCATCCCCGACCCCGACGGCACGGCCTTCAACAACCTGTATACCGCTCACGCCAACAAATTGGGACCTCCCGACATCATCAAGCGTAGCTCGGCCGCGCCCGCGCCCTTCTGGCTGTTCCGCAGCCCCTACAAACCCGCGCCCGACTTCGCCTACATCTCCATCATGAAAACGACCGGCGCCTTCATCGACAACGACAAGCACAAAGACAGCCAGGTCGTGGCCATTTCCTGCTTCGACGACCAGCTCGAACGGCAATACCGCCAAGCCCGGGCCGCCGCCAAGACCAAATAGCAAAAACCTCCCTTCGTCCGGGAGGTTCTTTGCGTGAAAAAGCGGCCGTCGCCGGCCGCCTGTCAATGGTTAGCCAAAATATACTCCTTTATCTCCGTCAGCGCCCGCTTGCGCTCCGTCGCCTTCACCAGCACATACAGCGCCTTCTTGCGGCGAGAACGGCGGATAGCGTTGTCGCAGACAACCAAATCCCTGTCGATCCTGTTAAGTACGTCGTATACAGTCACCCGCCCCCCACCTCCTTATGTTAACTTCAGTTTACCAGACCCGGCCGGTCTTGTCTCGTTGAAAAACTTGGCACCGCACGGCCGCGTCAGAATGGCAAACTATTCTCCCCCGGTAAACGGCAGGTAAATCGGCATCTTTCAACGAACCCACTAGCATAACATCGGACTCGCCCAAGGCCCGCGGCAAAACCTCCTCTACGCCGCCCGCCGTGAAGACCGCCCCTGCCGGCCCGGCCTCCCGGCCGCCGAAACCGAAAAAATAATGCTCGCCATGGCCGCCGCCCCGCGCCGCCTCATTGCCGCTTGTCCCGGCCCCTGCCTCCGTACACGACAAACATTCCCTGCGCGGCGCGGGTTGACAATTCCGGCCGGAGACGCTACAATAATTAACGGACTATCGCCGGTATAGCTCAGTTGGTAGAGCAGCGCATTCGTAATGCGCGGGTCGTAGGTTCGAGTCCTATTACCGGCTCCAGTTAAAAGCCAAGCCCCGCTTAACGCGGGGCTTTTATTTTTGCCGCCGGCCGCGGCCGATAACAGCCAGGCAGGATAACGGCGGCGGACAGGGAAAATTACGTTTAAATCGCCACACCGACGGAGGCACACGGATGACCACCCCCACCCCCCTCACCATCTGCAAGACGGCCGTACTCGTCATGTCCGGCCTGCTCCTGCTCGCCCCGTTCCGGCTCCCCTTCGCCGGCACCATCATCTTCCTCTGCGGCCTGGTCATCCTCGCCAGCGCCCTCGCCTGCCTGAGCGACGCCTACAAAAAGCCGGTCTACGCCTTTTTGGCGCTATCGGTCCTGACAATCTACTACTACCGGCTGCCGCTCGCCGTCCTCGTCCCCGGCGTAAGCTCCATGCTGCCCCTCGTGGCCATCGTGGCCGTCCTGCAGCTCTTCATCATCCCGCTCAAAGTCGGCCGCTACGACCAGTACCTGAAAAATTACCTCCTGGAAAACTTCAAAACCGGCGGCACCCTGCACATGTTCGTCAGCCTCGTCGCCCACCTGCTCGGCGCCCTGCTGGGTTTCGGCGCCAACCCGCTGGCCTTCTCCATCTTCCACGACGGCGCCAGGCAGATCGTCGACGACCACAACCGGTTTCTGGTCACCGCCGTCTCCAGAGGCTTCAGCCTCTCCACCCTCTGGGCGCCGGGGGTGGTCAGCGTCATGCTCGTCCTGCAGGCCACAGGGGCGCCGTGGTTTCAGGTCTTCATCCCCGCCGCCGGCATGGCCCTGCTGGGGATCCTCACCTCCGCCCTCATCGAAAGCAGGTCCATCACCCTCAAGCCCCTCGCCGGCGGCGGAGCGGACACCGCTGTCGCCGCCGCCGGCGGGACGCGGAAAATCGCCGGCCTGCTCCTCGTCATCGCCGCCGTGATACTGCTCATCGTCCTCATGGAGCAGGCCCGCATCCTCACCAGCACCACCCGCATCCTCACCGCCGGCTTCACCGTCGCCATCCTCTGGATAGCGTGCTGCCTCCGCCAGCCGGCGACAGGACCCGCCTGGCGGGAATACTGGGGCAAAGCCCTCAACGGCATGCCCGGCTTGGCCGCCCTCTTCATCTCCGTCGGCCTCTTCTCCGAAATCGTCGACCAGACCGGCCTCATGGCCAGATTGCTGGCCGGCCTCACCGGCGGCGCCGGCCTGCCCGGCGGCTACCTCCTGCTCCTCGTCCCCCCGCTGCTCATCCTGCTCTCCTTCACCGGCGTCCACCCCTTCATCTCCCTCCTGCTCATCGGCAAAATCCTCAGCCCCGTCGTCGCCATGCCCCATCACGAAGTATTGCTGGCCCTCGCCCTCCTGCTCGGCGGGTCGCTCTCCTACACCATCTCCCCCTTCGCCGGCACCATCCTCACCCTGTCCACCCTGGCCGGCTGCAGCCCCGGCAAAGCCGCCTTAAAATGGAACGGGCCGTTCGCCGCCATCTTCCTCCTCGAAGGCCTTGCCGCCCTCCTCATCCTCCAGTGGCTCTGGCGGTAGCGCCGCCGGCAACTATCCCCGCATAGAAAAACCCCCGGCTATACCGGGGGAAACTTCTTCATTCGCCGCCCTCGAAATCAAGGCTGAGGAAAATATCCACCAGCCGCGGGTCGAACTGGCTGCCCGCGTAGCGCCTCAGCTCCGCCAGCGCCTCCCCGTGGCCCAGCGCCCTGCGGTACGGCCGGGAACTCCTCATCGCGTCGTAAGCATCGGCGATCGCCAGCAGCCGGCACTCGAACGGAATAGCCTCGCCCGCCAGCCCCAGCGGATACCCCTTGCCGTTCCACCACTCGTGATGCCGCAAAATCCACTCCGCGATCGGCATCAGCTCGCTCGACGCCGACGCGATCCGGTAACCCACATCGCAATGCCGCTCCACCGCGCCCCGTTCCTGCGATGTCAGCGGCCCGGCCTTGCTCAGGATCGCATCCGGCACCCCCACCTTCCCCACATCGTGGAACTGGGCGAGCAGCGCCAGATCCCCCAACTGCTCCTCGCTCAGCCCCGCCGCCCGGCCGAACCTAAGCACCAGCGTCTCCAGGCGGCTGCCGTGCTCCTCCGTCGCCACATCCCGCTCCGTCAGCAGCCGCCGCAGAATATTCACGATCGCCCCGCGGGCGCTCCTGCCCCGGTACAGCCTGTCGCGGTACATATTATCATCCGCCGCCCGGAAAAGCTCCCGCATCGGCGTCATATGATCGCCTCCCGCCGCGAACCCCAGCGACAGGCTCAGCGCCGGAGGATTCCCGCAATTATCGCACTCCACCTTCGCCATGATCCGCCGGCCCGCCATACGGAGATCGTCCATCGTCGCATCGTTCAAAAGCACCGCAAACTCGTCGCCGCCGATGCGGGCAATCAAGTCCTCCTTGCGGAAACACTCCGCCAGCGTCTGCGCCGTCCGCCGCAGCAGCTCGTCCCCCGCGTCGTGGCCCAGCGCGTCGTTCACCACCTTCAGCCCGTCCACATCCACGATCATCAGCCCCACCGACCCGATTCGCCGGCGGTCCAGGCGCTTCAGCTCCTCCTCGAAATACCCGCGGTTATAAAGCCCCGTCAGAGCATCGCGGTACCCCATCTCCGTCAACTGCTCCTCCAACTGCTTCCGCTCCGTCACATCCCGCGTCGAACTCTGAAACACCACCCCCGGCAGCGGGCAGCCCGCCACCCGCACCACGCTCGTCTCCAGCCAACGGTACTCCCCGTTCTTGTGGCGATACCGGGCCGTAACCCTCCCGTACGGCATCCCCGTAACCATCATGCGGCGGAAAGGCTCCAAAATCGCCTGCAGATCGTCGGGATGGGCAAAATCGAACGGCGTCCTGCCCGCCATCTCCTCCGGCTCATACCCCAATATCAGCTTGGTCGCCGGCGAAACATAAACATAGCGGCCCCTGTCCGCGTGCAGGCACAAGCAGTCCCGGCTGCTCTCCGACAGCATCCGGAACAAAGCCTCGCTCTCCGCCAGCCGTCGCTGCGTCTGCCGCGCCTCCGTAGCATCCTCCAGCAGCGCGCCGATCCGCCTGCCGCCCCGCAGCGGGAAAAACCGCAGCCGCAGCCACCGTTCCGCCGCGTCCGCCCCCAGGCGCTCCTCCGTCGTCCGCCTCTCCCCCGTCGCCGCCACCGCCGCCAGCACCGCCGGCAAGCACTCCCGGAGCGGGCACGTATCCCATCCCCGCCTCCCGGCCGGCAGCGCCAGCAGCCGCGCCGCCTCGGGGCTCATATACACCGGAACCCACGCGCCGCCTTCCTCCGGGATCGCGAAAACCAGCAGCCCCTGGCCCATATTCTCCACAACCTCGGCATACTCGGCAACGCCCAGCCGTCGATCCAAAAGCCCCAGCCTCCAGCAACATAATCACCATACACTTCTTGCCAGCCGCCGCCACCTCCTCCCAGAAAACGCCAAAAAAGCAATAAACCTGAAAATAACCGAATAACAAAGGCAAAGCACAAGCCTTCCGGCTGCCCGGAAGGCTGACATCTTTGCCTCTCCCGCCCCCTTGCCGGGGGTTCCTTTTTTTACCGCCTGTTCTCCCACCCCGGCGCCGGGCCGAGCGGCCAGTCGGCATACGCGTACTCCTCCCGCATCGCCGCCACCGCCGCCCGCACCGCCTCCGTCACGAACTCGCCCACCGACTCGCCCCGGTAGCGGGCGATCCGCGCCGCCTCCTCATAAACCTCCTGCGGCAGCTCCACCGTCACCGGAATCCCCAGCTCCACGCCATCGCCCCCTTTTTTCGCGCCTGCCATTAGCTTAACCTCCCGCCGCCGCCTTATTCCCCGCCCTCCTTTGCCAAACCGTACCCGGCGCGCATATAATCTTATAGCAAGCAAACAAGGGGGGAACCGCCATGGACACCAACGCCGAAAAGCTCCTCTACACCCTCTACGCCGAACGGAACGGCAAAGCGCCGCAAATGTTCGCCGCCGCCCAGAGCATCGGCCTCGCCGGCGACGCCCTCGGCCGCGCCGCCAACGCCCTCTACGCCGCCGGCCTCATCAGCGGCATCACCGTCAAATTCGGCGACGAAGACGACGCCCCCGTCGCCTTCACCACCGACAGCATCGCCCTCACCCGCCGCGGCACCGCCTACGTCGAAAAAGCCCTCAGCCTCGACCCCGACGACTCGCCCATCGGCAAACTCCGCAAAATCATCGCCCTCGCCTCCGCCCCAGGGTGGGAAGGGGTAAAAGCCATCGCCGAAAAAGCCCTCAAAGACCAAGTATAATTCGACAAAGACTTGCAACTATGATGATATTAGACAAGAAAATCCATGCTACTATGTCCGAAAACCGGCAAAAAGGACCGAATAAGGTCCTTTTTGTTTTACCACGCCACACCCTCCCCCGTACATACTCCTCCCCTCCCCGGCGCATACTAAAACATCGACATCATATATCGCGGAGGGTTGCCATAATGGGTTACGGCTACGGCGGTCACATGTTCGGCTTCATGAGCGGCTTCGGAGTAGTATTCGTCCTCCTGTACGTCGTCGTGGTCATCTACGCCCTCGCCCAGCTCACCCGTATCGCCCGCTCGCTCAAGAGCATCGCCGCCAGCCTGGAGCGGATGGGCAAGACGCCGGAACGGCCCAACGATATATAGGGCAGCCCCATCTGCGGCGTTGCTCCTCAGAGCGCCTTGCATCTGGGGCTTTCTGAACGGTCTGCGGCTTTCTGCCAACCTCCCGCCCTGCGGAGAGGTTTTTTTGCAGGATTTTTTCGCCCCGTCTGCCAAATAATAACATAGACACCATCTTCGGGAGGTACCGCCTATGCTCACCGTCAAATTGCCCGACGGCCGCGAATACAACTTCCACACCGCCGTCTTCGACTACAACGGCACCCTGGCCGTCGACGGCGTCGTCTCGGCCGCCGTCGGCAGCCTGCTCGCCGTCCTCGCCCAGAAGCTGCGCGTCGTCATCGTCACCGCCGACACCTTCGGCCTGGCCCGCGCCCAGCTCTGCCGTCTCCCCGTCGAGCTCGTCGTCCTGGGGCCCGGCCAGGGCGGCCCCGACAAAGCGGCCTACGTCGTCGCCGCTGGCGCCGAAGGCGTCGTCGCGGTCGGCAACGGCGTCAACGACGCCGAAATGTTCGCCGCCGCCGCCCTCGCCGTCTGCATCGTCGGCCCCGAAGGCGCCAGCGTCCCCTCCCTCCTTGCCGCCGACATCGTCGTTCCCGGCCCCGAGGCCGCCGTCGGCCTCCTCCTCGACTCCCGCCGGCTCATCGCCACCCTCAGGCGATGACTTGCTAATCGGCCGCATTGTGGTAAAATAATCTAATATAAAGATAAAACCGGCAATTGCCGCCGAATACATGCAAGGGAGCGTCTCGCCATGGCCACATCCGAAATCCCCATCAGCCAGAACTTCATCCACGACATCATCGACAAGGACAACGCCAGCGGCAAATACGGCCGGCGCGTCCACACCCGCTTCCCCCCAGAGCCCAACGGCTACCTCCACATCGGCCACGCCAAATCCATCTGCCTCAACTTCGGCACCGCCCTCAAATACGGCGGCCAATGCAACCTCCGCTTCGACGACACCAACCCCAGCAAAGAAGAAACCGAATACGTCGACTCCATCCAAGAAGACGTCAAATGGCTGGGCTTCGACTGGGAAGACCGCCTCTTCTACGCCTCCGACTACTTCGGCAAACTCTACGACTACGCCGAACAGCTCATCGAAGCCGGCCACGCCTACGTATGCGACCTGACCGCCGACGAAATCCGCCGATACCGCGGCACCCTCACCGAACCCGGCAAAGACAGCCCCTATAGAAGCCGCAGCGCCGGCGAAAACCTCGACCTCTTCCGCCGCATGAAAGCCGGCGAATTCCCCGACGGCGCCCGCGTCCTGCGCGCCAAAATCGACATGGCCTCCCCCAACCTCAACATGCGCGACCCCGTCCTCTACCGCATCATGCGGGCCCACCACCACCGCACCGGCGACACCTGGTGCATCTACCCCATGTACGACTACGCCCATCCCCTCTCCGACGCCTGGGAAGGCATCACCCACTCCATCTGCACCCTCGAATTCGAAGCCCATCGCCCCCTGTACGACTGGTGCCTCGACATCCTCGGCCAATTCAAGCCCCGCCCCGTGCAGATCGAATTCGCCCGCCTCAACGTCACCTACACCGTCATGAGCAAGCGCAAACTGCGGGCCCTCGTCGAAAACGGCCGCGTCGCCGGCTGGGACGACCCCCGCATGCCCACCATATCCGGCCTGCGCCGCCGCGGCTACACCCCCGGAGCCATCCGCGACTTCTGCGGCCGCATCGGCGTCGCCAAGGCCGACAGCGTCGTCGACTACGCCCTCCTCGAGCACTGCGTCCGCGAAGACCTCGGCCCCAAGGCCCCCCGCCTCATGGCCGTCCTCCGCCCCCTCAAAATCGTCCTCACCAACTACCCCGAAGGCCGCAGCGAAGACCTCCCCGCCGAGCTCAACCCCGAAAACGAAGCCCTCGGCACGCGCACCATGCCCTTCGGCCGCGAACTCTACATCGAGCAAGACGACTTCATGGAAAACCCGCCCCCCAAATACTTCCGCCTCACCCCCGGCGGCGAAGTCCGCCTCAAAAGCGCCTACATCATCAAATGCGAACAAGTCGTCAAAGACAGCGGCGGCAACATCGTCGAACTCCGCTGCACCTACGACCCCGACACCAAAAGCGGCGGCGCCGGCAGCGCCCGCAAAGTCAAAGGCACCATCCACTGGGTCGCCGCCGGCGGCGCCATCCCCTGTGAAGTCCGCCTCTACGACCACCTCTTCCCCCTCGAAGACCCCGAGACAGGTGACGAAGACTTCCTCAGCCGCGTCAACCCCGGCTCGCTCGTCACCCTTGCCGCCCTCGCCGAGCCCGCCCTCGGCGCCGCCCAATACGGCGGACGCTTCCAGTTCATCCGCCAAGGCTACTTCGCCGCCGACCCCGGCTCCACCCCCGGCAAGCCCGTCTTCAACCGCATCGTCGGCCTCAAAGACTCCTGGGCCAAAATCCAGAAATAACAGCCGGACGCAAAAAAAGAGCACCGATGCGCGGTGCTCTTTCCCATTGCTACTGGACTATCCCCTGGGCCTTAAGCCAATCGCGGGCCACCTCCTTCGCATCCCGCTTCTTCAGGTCGACCTCGGCGTTCAGCTTGGCCATCTCCGTGTCGGTCAGCTTGCCGGCCAGCAGATTGAGAGCCTGCTCGATCTCCGGATGCTTCTTCAACACATCGGCCCGCACCACCGGGGCGGCGAAGTACGGCGGAAAATACTGCTTATCATCCTTCAGCACCTTCAGATTGAATGCCGGGATGCGCCCGTCGGTGGCGAACCCGTCGATAACGTCCACCTTCTTATCGCGGGCCGCGGCGTAAGTCAGCCCGGGGTCCATCCCGCTCGTCGCCTTGAACTGGAACCCGTACTTCGCCTCCAGCCCCTTCAGGCCGTCGGGGCGCTCAAGGAACTCCTGCGTGCAGCCCAGCATCAGCTCGGGCGCCTTAGCCGCCAGGTCGGAGATCGTCTCGATCCCCAGGCTCGCCGCCCGGTCCGCCCGCATCGTCATCGTATACGTATTATTGAAGCCGAACGGCTGCAGCCACACGACCCCTTTCTTCTCCTGGTAAATCTTCTTCACCTTATCGTAGACGGCCTGCGGATCGTTGTTCGGCGGCTCGCCGAGCAGATTGATCAATGCTGTGCCGGTATATTCCGCGTACATATCGATATCGCCCCGCTCCAGCGCCTGGGCGACGATGCTCGTACCGCCCAAGAAAGGCTTCGTATCGACCTTGACACTTGTCTTTGCCTCGATAGTATCCTTCATAAGATAAACCAAGACATCCTGCTCGGTGAAATTCTTGCCGCCGATAACGACGCGGTCCCCCTTGCCGCCGCCCAGAAGGCTGCAGCCGGCCAGCACCGCCGCCGCCAAGGCGGCCAGCAAAAGAACTGACAGTTTTTTTCTCATCCGTTTTCCTCCCTTATTTTATCTTTGCGTTCCCTTGGGCTGCACCAGCACCTCCATTCTCTTCAGCATATAATCGAAGAAAATCGCCATCAGCGCCGCCGGCAAAGCGCCTGCCAAAATAAGCGGCGAATTGGCCATCGAAATGCCGCGGAAAATAAGATCGCCGAGGCCGCCGGCCCCGATCAGGGCCGCCAGCGTAGCCACGCCGACGATCAGCACCGTCGCCGTCCTGATGCCGGCCATAATCACCGGCAGCGCCAGCGGCAGCTCCACCATGAACAGCACCTGGCGGGAAGTCATGCCCATGCCCACGCCCGCCTCCACCGCCGCCGGCGCCACTCCCATAATGCCGGTATAAGTGTTGCGGAGGATAGGCAGCAAGCCGTAAATCGTCAGCGCGATGATTGCCGGCATAGTGCCGATACCGAACAACGGAATCATGAAGCCCAGCAGCGCCAGGCTCGGCACCGTCTGAAACACCGCGGCCACCCCGATGACCGGTTCGGCCAGCCGGCGGTGCCGCGTAAGGAGGATGCCGACCGGGATGGCGACCAGATTGGCCAGCAGCAGGGAAATCAAAGTGAGCTCCAGATGCTCCCACGAAGCGACCAGAATATCCGGCCAGCGGTCCTGAAAAACCGTCAGCAGCTTCATCAGCATTGGGCCGTCCCTCCTTCCCGGGCCGGCGAAAGCGTCTCATCGCCGCACTGCTCGGCCATCACATCCACCAGGCTCGCCCGCGTTATCACGCCCAGGAGCTCGCCCTCGCCGCTGACTACCGGCAGATACGCGACGCCCTCCCGGCTGATTATCTGCACCGCCTCCGCCAGTGGCCGGCCGACGGTCACCCTCGGCACAGCGGGCTTCATCATATCGCCCAGCGTGAGCTGTTCGTCCTGATAATGGCTATGGATATCCCAGACACTCACCTTGCCAAGCAGCACATTCTCGTTGTCCACCACCAGCAGAGTATCCACCCGCTGCTTGCGCATCTGCAGAATCGCCTCCGCCAGACCCTTGCCCGGCCTGGCCGTGACCGGCCTTGCCATCACATCGCCGATTTCCGGCAGAGTACCCGGGCGCTGCAGTCGCTGCAGCCGCTCCTCGCCAATGAAACTGCGCACGAAATCATCGGCCGGATGGCGCAGCATCTGTTCCGGGGCGGCAATCTGCACCACCCTGCCGTCCTTCATGATGCAGATCCGGTCGGCGATCTTTATCGCCTCATCGATATCGTGCGTCACGAACACGATCGTTTTCCGCACCGCCGCCTGAAGCTGCACCAGCTCGTCCTGCAGCTGCTCCCGGCTGATCGGGTCGAGCGCGCTGAACGGCTCGTCCATCAGAACGATCTCCGGATCGGCGGCCAGCGCCCTGATCACACCGATGCGCTGCTGCTGTCCGCCGCTCAGCTCGTTGGGATAGCGGCTGCCGTACACCTCCGGATCGAGATTAACCATCCGCAGCAGCTCGGCCACCCGGCCGACATACCTCTCCCGGTTCCACCTCTTCAGCTTCGGCACAAGCGCCACATTATCGGCGATCGTCATATGCGGCAGCAAGCCGATGCTCTGGATCACATAACCGATATTACGGCGCAGCTCCACCGGGTCGAGGGCGGCGACATCCTTATCCTGGATAAGAACCCGCCCTTGCGAAGGCCTGACCAGACGGTTGATCATCTTCATCGTCGTCGTTTTCCCGCAGCCGCTCGGCCCGATTATCGCCAGAAGCTCGCCGCGGTTCACCTCCAGACTGACGCCATCCAGAGCCTTATACCCGTTTTCATACGTCTTGGAAACCGACTCGAACCGTATCATAGCTTCCCCCCTTTAATCACGGACAACCTTCGGCAACTAACAACTCATATTATATCATAGAGTTGTTGGTTGCTCAACCAGCAATGCCCGCCAGGCTCTCGCCAAAGCGCGGCTCTTATATTTTACCCATTGCCTGGCAAAAAGCCCGTACTATATAATCATTACCATCGAACTTCGTTACGGCGACAGGAGTAAAAAGCTCGGACAGGCGAATATTGTCGACATCGACCTCAGGCGGGCAGCAGATTCCGCGTTTAAAAACGAAACCCGGCCTCCCCAAGGCCGGGTTTTCCATCCCTATACCATTTCAACCGAGAATCTTCTGATAAGCCACCACGTCGAGCCGCCGGCCAAACTTCTGCCCCACCTCCCTATAGTGGGCGCACTTCTCGTAGCCGTTGCGCGTGAACAGGCTGATGCTCTTCTCGTTTTCCCCCGTGATCGTCGCCACCAGCACATGCAGCCCCTGCTGCCCGGCGAACACCTCAATATGCCTCAGCGCCAGGCTGCCCAGCCCCTTGCCGACATAGGCCGGCCGCAGATACACCGACACCTCCGCCGTCCCGTCATACGCCTCCCGCGGCTTGTGCGGGGCCACCAGCACATACCCGCACACCTCGTCCCCGGCTAGAATCACGAACGTCCTGTGCCGTTCGCGGGCGAAGAACACCAGCGGCCTCATCTCGTCCCGCGTCGGCTGGCGGGCATGAAAAGTCGCCGTCGTATTCAGCACGTAATGGCTATATATCTGCAGCACCGCGTCAAGATGCCGCTCCTCCATCTCGCGGAAAACATACTCCGCCATAAAACCCACTCCCCTTCCCGGCGCCTACTGTCCGCGCAGAAAATCCAGCGCGAACCGCGCGTACAGCGCCGTGCCCATCGGCAGCACATCCTCGTCGATATTGAACTTCTCCGTATGCAGCGGGTAGTCGGCGCCCTTCGCCTTGTTGCTCGCCCCGATGAACGCCATCGCCCCGGGGATAAGCTCCATATAATAAGCGAAATCCTCCCCGCCCATCACCTTCTCCATCTCGCCCAGCACGTCCTCGCCGTACATCGCCTGCAGCCCGGCGGCCGCCACCTTCGTCACCGCGGGGTCGTTGATCGTCGGCGGCGAAATATGCACATAGCGGCATTCGGCCTCGGCCCGGTATGAAGCGGCCGTGCTCTTGATAATCCGCTCGATCATCAGCGGGAAATTCTTCCTCATCTCGCGGTTGAAGCACCGCGTCGTACCCTCCAGCTCCACCTCGTCGCAGGTAATGTTCCACGTCGTCCCGCCCGTGAACCGGCCGATCGTCATCACCGCCGGCTCGAGCGGCGCCACCTCCCGGCTCACGATCGACTGCAAATTCAGCGTGATCGCCGCCGCCGCCAGGATGGCGTCCACCCCCAGGTGCGGCATCGACCCGTGGCACGACCGCCCCTTCACCGTGATAAACACCTTATCCGCCGACGCCATCCGCGGCCCCGGCACCAGCGAAACCTTGCCGGCAGGCAGGTCCGGCCACAGGTGGGTCGCCAGGATGGCGTCCACCCCCTCGACGGCTCCGGCCTCGATGAACCCCAGCGCCCCGCCGCCGATCTCCTCCGCCGGCTGGAAAATAAACCTCACCGTGCCGCGGATATCGCTGCGCAGCCTGCTCAGGATCTTCGCCGCCCCCAGCAGCATCGCCGTATGCCCGTCATGGCCGCAAGCGTGCATCGCCCCCGGCTTCTGCGACTTATACGGCACATCCGTCGCCTCGTTGATCGGCAGCGCGTCCATATCCGCCCGCAGCGCCACCGTCCGGCCGGGGCTGCCGCCCCGCAGCACGCCGAGCACGCCCGTCTTGGCCGTCCGCGTCACCTCGATGCCCATCTTCGTCAGCTCCGCGGCCACCAGCTTCCCCGTCTCCTCCACATCCCAGCCGATCCCGGGATGCGCATGTATCTCCCTTCGCCATGCGACGATCTCATCTTTCAACTGCTCGGCCAACTCCCTGATATCCATCCGCTATGCACCTCTCCAGAAAAAGTATGGCATACGTCGCCACCCGACAATACCATATTACCATTATTTGCGCGGAAAGCCACTACCTGTCCCCGCAGTTCGTCCCGGCAGGGGAATTTTATTCCGCCGCCCGCGGCACCGGATTCACCATCCGCTTCCAAGGCCAACGACCCGGTCGGCGCCGCCCGGGTTTTTTGTCGCGATTTGCGGCGCAGCGTCCTTCCCCGCCGGCAGGGAAAAACGGCTTGTTGACGAAATATATTATTTATGTAAAATTATCTTTTCGCCGTCAATGGGAGGCACAATGATCGAACTACTTACCACCATAGCAAACAGGATACTAAGCGGCGGCCTCAAAACCCACCTCGCGGTCTACATAATCAGTTTCGCCCTGGGCATCGCCCTAATCCAGCTCCTCTTCTACCGGCTGCTCAGGATCGTCGCCGCCAGGACCAACATCTCCTACCCCCTGCTGGCGCAGACCTTCAAAGGCATCCCCACGCTTCTCGGCATGCTCGTCGGCCTCTACGCCTCCATGGAGATCCTGACCATCCCGCCGCGGCCGCTGCTCTTCCTCCAGAAAATATTCAGCTCCCTCGTCATCCTCGCCCTCACCCTCCTCGTCGCCCGCCTCGCCGCCGGCTTCCTCAAGCAGAAGTTCGGCAAAACCTCTGGAGCCTTCGCCTCCACCTCCATCCTCGTCACCACCATCGACCTCGGCGTCTACTCCGTCGGCATCCTCTTCCTCCTCCAGTCCTTCGGCGTCGCCATATCGCCGCTGCTCACCGCCCTGGGCGTCGGCGGCCTGGCCGCCGCCCTCGCCCTCCAGGACACGCTCGCCAACCTCTTCTCCGGCATCAACATCCTCATCGCCAAGCAGGTCAGGATGGGCGACTTCGTCAAACTCTCCACCGGCGAAGAAGGCCAGGTCGTCGACATGAACTGGCGCAACACCACCATCAAGACCGGCACCGAAAACATGGTCGTCATCCCCAACCAGAAATTCGCCTCCACCACCATCACCAACTACGCGCAGCCGTTCGCCGAATGCGCCATCGCCGTCCCCGTCGGCGTCAGCTACGCGAGCGACCTCGACTACGTCGAACAGGTCACCGTCGAAGTCGCGATAGAAGTGCTGCGCGAAATCGCCGGCGGCGTCGCCGCTGTCGCCCCTCTTGTCCGCTACACCGGCTTCGCCGACTCCAGCATCACCTTCAACGTCATCCTGCGCGTCCAGTCCGTCACCGCCCAGTACCTCGTCCGCCACGAATTCATCAAGCGGCTCCATGCCCGCTACCGTAGGGAAGGCGTCGTCATCCCCTACCCCACCCGGACGGTCAACGTCGAACAGCTACCCCGGCAAGAGTAATCGCCAAGAACAAAAAAACCGGCTGTCACTCCAGCCGGTTTTTTTGTCTCATCAAAATGGCGCGCCGGGAATCACTGCATCTGCATCTGGCCCTGCTGGGCCTGCTGCTGCATCGTCGCCATATTCTGCTGGATGCGGTTATACTGCTCCTGCGGCGCGGGCTCGACCTTATACCAGCCCTTCTGGTTCATCAGATCGAAAACCGTCTTCTGATTCTGCAGGCTCTGCTGGAGAAGCTGCGACAACTGGGTGCGGACGTTCGGATTGGCGCCTTCCAGGATGGCGGTGCAAAGCGACGTAGCCTCCATCTTCAGTTGGTAAAGCAGCGTGCCGACGAGCTCCATATCTTGGGACTGCTGTTGTTGCGCCATTACTGTAGCCTCCTTTTACTGTAAAGTCTGACCGTTGGTCTGGATCAACCGGGCCGAAGCCTGCAGCCACTGCTGATGATCCTGGGAAAGCTGCTGCAAAACCGACTTGACCTGCGGGTCGGTGGTCGTTTGCATGCCCCGGCTGCAGTTCTTGTCGATCGACTCGAACAGCTTGGCCAAGTCCTCCAGATACAAAAGCTCGCGGGTAGTGAGATTCATGGCTTCCTTCCTCCTTTTATCGGTGCTGCCAACACTTAGCATGCAAAGAAAAATCGGCTAATATGCGAGGATAAAAATACCAGCCCCGCCCCCGGCCAAATTTAAACGCCACATATCATATTCTTTGCAGGGAATTACAAATATTTGCCGCAATATTAAACTACGGGGCCGGCAATTGGCCGCGCCCCGCAAAATATTCTTTGTCGAGAAGGGAGACTGTATTATGACGCGAGTTGCTTTTCAGGCCGAAGGCGCGGCCACGGTAGGTCCCTATTCCCATGCGGTGCTGGCCGGCGATCTTGTTTACCTGTCGGGCCAGACACCCATCGACCCCGCCACCGGCAAACTGGTCGAAGGAGACATCGCGGTCCAGACCGAGCAATGCTTCAAAAACCTGGCCGCCGTCCTCAAGGCCGCCGGCCTGACCCTGGACGACGTCGTCAAGGTCAACATCTTTCTGGCCGATATCGCCGACTTCGCGGCAATGAACGCCGTATACAAACAGAAATTCTCCGCCCCCTACCCCGCGCGCTCGACCGTCGGCGCGGCCCTCCTTCCCGGCGTCCGCATCGAAATCGAAATGATCGCCAAAAAACCCTAAAACAGCGGCAATTCCACCGAAAACCCGCGTACCACGCGGGTTTTCGCATTTACGCCCCGCGGCGGCGGCGGTAAAAATCCCCAAAAGGCGGCAGGAGTGTTATAATAAAAGCAACCGGACTAACACAACCGTGACCGTCATAAGACCGTGGAGGAGATAAACCGCCGTGCAAAACGCCCGGAACCTATTGCAGAAATACTACGGCTACGCCGACTTTCGTCCCGGACAAGCCGAAATAATCGCCAGCCTCATAAACGGCACCGACACCCTGGCCGTCATGCCGACCGGCGCCGGCAAATCCCTGTGCTACCAGCTGCCCGCGCTGCTGCTGCCCGGGACGGCCATCGTCATCTCGCCGCTCATCTCGCTGATGAAAGACCAGCTCGACGCCCTCAGCGGCGCCGGCATTCCCGCCGCCTACATCAACAGCTCGCTGACCGGCGCGGCAGTGAACGAACGCCTTTACAACACGCGCGCCGGCCGGTACAAACTGCTCTACGTCGCCCCCGAGCGGCTGGAATCGGCATACTTCCGCGAAGCCATCCAAACGGTGGCGATATCGCTGCTGGCCGTCGACGAAGCCCACTGCATCTCGCAGTGGGGCCACGACTTCCGTCCCAGCTACCGGGCCGTCGGGCCGTTCATCGACAGCCTGGCCGCCCGCCCGGTCATCGGCGCCTTCACCGCCACCGCCACCGCCCACGTCAAACAAGACATCATCGACCTGCTGGGGCTGAAAAAACCGGCCACCTACTACACCGGCGTCGACCGCGCCAACCTCTCCTTCGCCGTCAGCCGCGGCGAAAACAAAAAAGACTTCGTCCTGAAATACGTCGCCGCCAATAAGGACAAAGCAGGCATAATCTACGCCGCCACCCGCAAAGAAGTCGACAACCTGTATGCCGTCCTGCGCAAAACCGGCCAACCGGTCGGCAAATACCACGCCGGACTCGGCGACGACGAGCGCCGGCAAAGCCAGGAAGCGTTCATCCGCGACGACATAAATATAATGATCGCCACCAATGCCTTCGGCATGGGCATCGACAAACCCGACGTACGCTACGTCATCCACTACAACATGCCCAAAAACATGGAATCCTACTACCAGGAGGCCGGCAGGGCCGGACGCGACGGCGACCCCGGCGAATGCATCCTGCTGTTCGGCGCCCAGGACATCCAGCTGCAAAAATTCCTCATCGACCAGTCGGTGCTCGACAGCGAACGCAAAGCCGGCGAATTCGCCAAGCTCAAAGCCATGGTCGACTATTGCCACACCCCCGCCTGCCTGCGGCGCTATATCCTCGACTACTTCGGCGAACAGGCGGCTGCCGGCGAATGCGGCAACTGCGGCAACTGCAACGACGGCAACGACCTGGCCGACATAACCGCCGAAGCGCAAAAAGTGCTCTCCTGCACCGTGCGCCTCAAAGAGCGCTACGGCATAAACCTCATCGCCGACGTCCTAAAAGGCGCCCGGAACAAAAAAGT
Organism: Selenomonadales bacterium; assembly: GCA_029975165.1. Taxonomy (GTDB): domain Bacteria; phylum Bacillota; class Negativicutes; order Sporomusales; family UBA7701; genus Anaeroselena. The sequence continues at coordinate 35,390 of JARKPR010000039.1, read as the reverse complement.
CTTGCAGCTGGGCGCCGACAGGCTGCCCGTCTACGGCCTCCTCCAAGAGTACGGCCTGCAGGACCTCAAAGACCTCATCAACCGGCTGATCGCCACCGGCTACCTCGGCCTCACCGACAGCGAATACCCGGTCGTCAAGCTCACCGCCCTGGGCGCCGCCGTCTTGAAAAATGAAGCTAAAGTGTGGCAGAAGACCCCCAAAAGGCCGCAGCCGGCCGCCCAGGACGACGCGCTCTTTCAGCAGCTGCGGGCCTTGCGCAAATCCATCGCCGACAGCCTGGGCGTGCCGCCCTACGTCATATTCGCCGACACCACCCTCAAGGAAATGTGCGCCTACCGCCCGACCGACCGGCAAGCCCTGCGGTCCATCAAAGGCGTCGGGGAAAGCAAACTGGCCCGCTACGGCGACGACTTCCTGCACATCATCCGCCAATACTGCTCCGAGCATAACCCGCCGCCCCGCCCCGCGCCGCCGGCTCCGGCGACCAGCGACGCCGCCGGCGACGACACCCCCAGCCACGTAGCCACCCTGCGCCTCTACCAGGCCGGGCACCCGCTGGCAGCCATCGCCGCCCGGCGCAGCCTCACGCTGCTCACCGTCCAGGACCACCTCATGCGCTGCAGCCGCGAAGGCCACGAAATAGACTGGTCCGCGCTCATCCCCGCCCGCTACGAGGCCCTCATCCTCGCTAAGATCGACGAACTGGGGGCATCAAGGCTCAAGCCGCTCAAAGACGCCCTCCCCGACGCGGTCGACTACGCCGCCATCAAAGCCACCATCTGCAAGCACCGGAAAAACCTCCTCCGGCCCGGCGGCCAATAATGCGCCGCGTAGCGGCCGCCGCACCGTTCCAGTATGGCTCCCCAAACCAGCATAATTAACCGCATTTTAATTTTTCCATAACATGTGAAAAAAATTACTATGCCATAATATAACAAGATGACTCTTTAAAATTTGTCCTGACTGCCAAGGAGATGTTGAAAATGACGACGCGACGGTACCCGATAATTGCCCAACTTGCCACCATTTTTGCGGCGACCATCATATTATTTCTCGTAATCCTGGGATATGCGCTCTATAGCTACGCGAACACGACAACCGCGACAATAGAATACAGCGACAAAGTCAACACTGCCTCCACAAGATTGATGATGATAAAAGACGCCCACACCGATTTTACACGCGCGCTGCTTAACATGCGGGGTTTTCTGTTTTATGCCGACGGCGAGGCGCAATATGAGCAGGGGTATCGCAATAATTTTACCAATAGCTATGAAACGGTAAAAAAATACAATGCGACAGCGCAAAGCAGGGACGAAGACAGTGGCCGATTGGAAAAACTGCTGGCCGACTATCTTGTAATCGGCGATAAAGCGATAGCAGCAAAAAAGAATAATGATCCCGACATAAACAAAGTGCTGACTGCGGGGCGACACTTGGTCGACCAGATCGATGCCCAATTCGTCGTCGTTGCCAAAAAACAAGGCGATTCCGTCAATGCCGACGGCCAATTCCTCATCGATCAATCCAGGGCACAAAGTAAAATCGGCATGATGGCCGGCGTAACGGTAACGATTTTAGTAATACTAATCGTCGTTATTTACAGCCGAAGGATGACTGCCCGCCTCAACAACCTGAAAACCGAAGTATCGGCGGTCGGGTCGCTGGATTTGACCAGACCGGACCTTCGCGCCACGCGCAACGACGAAATCGGCGATATGGCTGAAGCCATCATAAGCATGAAGCGCGCCCTGCGCGGTATTGTGGGCCAACTTAAGAGCAGTGCCGATACATTAACGGCATCGTCCGCAGAACTCACCACCAACTCGGAGCAGTCCGCCAAGGCAGCCGACCAAATTGCCTCTTCGATCACCACCGTAGCCAACGGCGCCAACGAGCAGTTAGCGGCGGCCAATGAGACTGCCGCCGTAGTCGAGCAGATGTCGGCCGGCATACAACAGGTGGCTGCCAACACCAACCAGGTTGCCGGGCAATCGGCCCGCGCCACGGAAAGGGCCAATGACGGCGGCAAGGCTGTTAAGGACGCCGTTGCCCAGATGACCCATGTCGAAGACACCGTAAACAAATCGGCCGCGGTCGTGGCCAAGCTTGGCGAGCGATCAAAAGAGATCGGCCAGATTGTCAATACTATTTCCGGCATCGCCGGGCAAACAAACTTGCTGGCTCTTAACGCCGCCATCGAGGCGGCGCGGGCAGGAGAACAAGGCCGGGGGTTCGCGGTTGTCGCCGAAGAGGTCCGCAAGCTGGCCGAACAGTCGCAGGAGGCCGCCAAGCAGATCGCCGACATGATCGGAGAAATCCAGGCAGACACCGATAAAGCCGTCGTGGCCATGAACGACGGTACGCGGGAAGTGCGGACCGGGACGGAAATGGTGCACGCTGCCGGCCAGGCGTTTCAGGAAATCGTCGAACTGATAGCGCGGGTCTCCAGCCAGGTAAGGGAAGTTTCGGCAGCCATCCAGCAAATGGCGAGCGGCAGCCAGCAGATTGTCGGCTCGGTCAAAAAGATCGACGCGCTCAGCAAGGCCTCCGCAGGAGAATCCCAGAGCGTTTCCGCCGCCACCGAGGAGCAACTGGCCTCAATGGAAGAAATCGCCGCCTCCAGCCAGGCGCTGGCCAAGCTGGCCCAAGACCTCCAGTCGGCAGTCACCAGGTTCCGCGTATAAAGGCGGGCAATTGTCAACTACAAACCCGGCCGAAAAGCCGGGTTTTACTTTTGCTTTATCAAGTTTTGTGCCCATACTCGCCCCTTACCTGGCGGGTTACAAGTTCAAGGACACCCCCTAGTGTCATTAAACGACGGCGGCAAGCTTCGTCAACTACTCCGGTACAAAGATGCTCTTCCTGTTGGCGTTATATATTTTTGATGTTAATAGGATCGTGCTTTCTTCCACTGCCGAAAGAATCGCCATAATGCTCGGCGGGATGATGATTATAAGAGGCAAGGAAGCCGTCAACACGCAGGCTGGCAGGGCGATAAAAAGAGCAAATCCTGTGAGCTTGTTCAAAATAGTGTGTACCATACCCCATTGCCTGAATTTTACCCTCGCAATAATCAAGTTTGCAGCGCGAATAATGATGACAAAGACAATGACAAAGAGTAATAATAAGCCATTTTCTCCACCAAGTAGCGGTATAAGCATCAACAGCGCAACGTTGAAAAACACCAAGTCCCCCAAGCTGTCCAGCTTTGCGCCAAGCCTGGTTTCAGCGTTAAGCCTGCGGGCAATAACGCCGTCAGCTATATCAGTCAGACCGCATAACAGATAAAGGGTTAAAAACACAGCCAGTTTATCAAGAACAAGCAGCAGCGCCAATGACAGGAAGATACGGGCGCAGGATAGGATATTGGGCAGGTGCCTCAAAGAATCAGAAAACATCCTGATGCTTATTGCCGCAGGCGGTCTGCGTTGCCAATCAAGGCACGCTTGTTCAGACCGGCCTTTCGCAAATCATTAATGGCAAATTCGGTAATGCTCAAAACGTACACCCTCCCAATGAGCCCCTTTTGTTCTTATAGTATATCCTGGTATATAGAGGTGTATCTCCATCCCTCCCCCTCCCCCCTTGCAGGGAGTCGGCACGCCGGCGGAGAAACAGACAAAATATTCCCCGGCAATAATCCCCGGCCGCCGGAAGTGAGGTACAGGCCATGCTCATCCGCCAAACGATCATTTTCGCCGCCATACTCGCCGCCCTGGCCGTCGTCCTGCCGGCCTTGGCCGCTCCTGGCCCGGACGACAGGCTGCCCAATGTTGCCCCGGCGATGGAGGATGCGCGGTACTGGGCCGATAAATTGGCCGACAAAAACCGGCTCATTCTGGACAAGGTCGGCATCGACGCGTTCAACACGGCGGTCCGCCAGCATATGCCGCCGCTGGTCTACGACCTGACGGCCTACCCGCAGGCGCTGGACAAAAAGGTCCTGACCTACATGCTCCGGCAGGCGAAGCTTCCCGCCAGGGCGGTGTACAGCGGCGGCAGTCCCGTGCCCGCCTCCTTCTTCACGGCCCTGCAGGAGCAGGTTAATCTCGCCGGCATAAAGGACAGCAACGACGTGCGCTATGCCTTCGCGGTCACGCGGGCCAGCGTCAGGCGGTTCCCCACCGCCCAGGGGGTCTTCGACAGCCCCGGCGACAGCGAATTCGACACCTTCCAGGAAACGATCGTCGACCCGGCCGAGCCGCTGCTCGTCCTGCACCAAAGCCGCGATGGCCGCTGGTACTACGTCCAGGTGCGCAACTACCGCGGCTGGGTCGCCGCCGGCGACGTCGCCCTCGCTCTCGGCCGCGAGGTCTGGCTGGCCTACGCGTCCCGGCCCGATTTCCTCGTCGTCACCGGCAAAAACCTACGGGTTCAAGTCGGTGACGACGCCAGGCCGCTTTTCTTCGCGATGGGCGCGCGGCTGCCGCTCGCCGGCGGCGACGCTGCCCGCGGGTACCGGGTCGAGCTGCCCGCCCGCGGCGGCGACGGCACGGTCGTTTTCCGGCAGGTTACTCTGCCGTCCGGTGCCGACGTAGTCCGCGGCTACCTGCCGTTCACCCGGGAAAACCTCCTCCGCCAGGCCTTCAAAATGAAAGGCGTCCGCTATGGCTGGGGCGGCCTGTACGAAGGCGTCGACTGCTCCGCCTTCGTCATGGACGTCTACCGCACCTTCGGCATCCTCCTGCCGCGCAACGCCGACCAGCAGCTGGCCGCGGCGGGCCAGGCCGAAGACTACCGCGGCCTGACGCCCGCGGCCAAGAGCAAAGCGATCCGGGCCCTCGAACCGGGAGACGCCCTGTTCACCGCCTACCATGTCGTCCTCTACGTCGGCGGGGATCAAAGCCGCGCCTACGTCATCCACGCCCTGCCCGCCTACCGCGACCCCGGCTCGCAGCGCAAGGTGGCCGTCATGCGGGTCGTCCTCAGCGACGTCTCGTTGCCGCTTTCCGACGGCCGGTCGCTCCTGGAGACGCTCATCGGCAGCAACCGGTTCGCCGTCGATTAAGCCGGGCGACCCCGTCCGTGCCTCCCCCAGCGCCGCTAATCCCTTGGCATTCCCGCCGCCCTTGGCCTGTCGTCGGTGCCGCTAGACCGCCCGCTGTTCCGCCGGCGCGATCCTTTCCAGCTTATAAAGCACAGGATGCAGCCCATCGGCACAGCAGACAATCTCCACCCCTTGCGGCTTGATCCAGGGATAATCATGGCCCAACGCCAGAAAAACCACCTTGTCCTGAACGGTTACCCACGCCCAACTGCAAAACCCGTCGGGCTTCTGGACATTCCGGCACACATATTCGTGCCCCTCCCTGCATTTGACGCAGGTGGCATGCACGCCCTCGGCGGCGTATTCCCGGTGGATATCCGGGACCTCCAGCTTTTTCAAAACCGTTATCCTGACATCGGCATACTTGGCAGCAGCCATATCGCAGCCTCCTCCCATCTTTTCCGCTGCTACCATTATAGCACGCCGCAGCCAAGCACCCGCGAAGCCGGTTTCGCGGGTGCTCTGAAATTACATTGCATGCCGTTGGCACTTTTTTTCACAAAAACAATTATTAATGCACTTTTTACAATTACTTTTACCAAGTTTCCATTATAATAGACATAACAGATTTAATTATGAAGGTGGACAAATTTGGAAGTTAAAGCATTGAAAAAATTGCAGCTGTATGGATTCAACAACCTGACCAAAACCCTGAGCTTCAACATGTATGACATTTGTTACGCCAAAAGCCAGCAACACCGAAACGAATACATCGACTACATCGACGAGGAATATAACGCCGAAAGGCTGACAGGTATTCTCACCGAGGTTGCCGACATTATCGGCGCGAATATTTTAAATATCGCCCGGCAGGATTATGACCCCCAGGGCGCCAGCGTCACCATGCTCATTTCCGAAGGCAGCCATAAGGGAACCGCCGGCGAGGCGGAAAATGCGCCGGAACCGAACGACAACGATAATGCGATTGTCGCCCATCTCGACAAAAGCCACATCACCGTGCACACCTATCCGGAAAGCCACCCCGACAAAGGCATCAGCACCTTCCGCGCCGATATCGACGTTTCGACCTGCGGGGAAATCTCCCCCCTCAAGGCCCTCAACTATTTGATAAATTGCTTCAGCTCCGACATCGTGATCGTCGATTACCGGGTAAGAGGCTTTACGCGCGATGTCGCCGGCAAAAAGTTTTTCATCGACCATAAAATAAACTCGATTCAAAACTATATCGCCAAAGAGACGCGCGACATCTACCAGATGATCGACGTCAACGTCTATCAGGAGAATATCTTTCACACCAAGATGCTGCTCAAAGAATTCGATTTGGATAACTATCTGTTCGGTACGGCCAAAAAAGAGCTGCTGGCGGGTGAGAAGAAAAAAATCAAGCAGCGCTTGAAAAAAGAAATGGCGGAGATTTTCTACGGCAAAAATATTCCCAAAGTGTAATATTCAGCCGGCTTTGATACTCCCTCCCGCCCGCAGTCGCCATGTATTGCCGAGGACATAAAACAATGCCCAAAGCCGGCGAAAGCCTTGGGCATTTCCCTACAGTCCCATATCCACCATATCGGCCACATAAGCGGCGATCGCCAGGCAGGACGTCAGCCCCGGCGACTCCATGCCGACGAGGCTTATCAGCCCCGGCAGGCCCCGCTCCGTCTCGTGGCGGATGATGAAATCCGCCACCTCCGCGCCCTTCGTCTTCAGCTTCGGCCGCACCCCCGCCATATCCGGCGCCAGGTCGTCGCGCTCGATGAACGGCAGGTAGGTCGCCGCCGCCCGGTAGAATTCCTCCAGATGGCCGGCGTCGACGTCGTAGTCCTCCGGCCCGGCCGTCGCGGCGACATTCGGGCCCAGCCTGGCCCGGCCGTCGAGGCTCTTCGTCACGTGCGTCCCCAGCCCCTTCAGTCCCGGCAGGGGCGGCGGGTAGATCAAGTGGGTCACCAGTCTCGACTTGCCCATCGCCACCGAAAAATACTCGCCCTTGACATGGTTGATTTCGTAGCCGTCCGCCGCCGTATCAATGCCGCACAGCGCGGCGATCCTGTCGGCGTACAGCCCGGCGCAGTTTATCAGCCAGCGGCAGCCGATGGCGTCCTCGCGCCCGTCCGGACCGACGAACGTCACCTCGTAGCCGTCCGCCACCGGCTTTACGCCGGTCACCGCGTGCTTGTAGGCCAGCATCGCCCCGCCGGCCGTCGCCAGCCGCTCCAGCCGCGCCATCAGCTTGTGGCTGTCGACGATGCCGGTCGATTCCGAATACAGCGCTCCCGCCGCCGTGATATGCGGCTCCAGCCTGGCCGCCGCCGCCTTGTCGAGCAGCGTCAGCCCAGGAACCCCGTTGGCCGTCCCCTGTTCGTAAGCCCTCTCGATCACCGCGAGCTCCGTCTCGTCGCGGGCGACGATCAGCTTGCCCAGCCGCTGGTGGGGCACGTCGTGCCGGGCGCAGAAATCGTGCATCATCGCGTTGCCGGCCACGCACAGCCTGGCCTTCAGGCTGCCGGCCGGGTAATAAATCCCGGCGTGCAGAACCTCGCTGTTGCGGCTCGAGGTATCCTGGCCGAACTTGCCGTGGCGCTCCAGCACGATCGTCTCCAGCTCCTCGTGCCGGCGGGCGATCTCCGCCGCCACCGCCAAGCCGACCACCCCCGCGCCGACGATTGCCACATCCAATTTCTCCATCTCCTGCCCCCTTTCGGTATACAAAGTCTTCGCCCCGCGGCGGCTTGTATCCTCCCGCGGCCTAAGGGCAAGCGCTTAAGATTTCGGCGCGAATGACGAAAATATAAGTAGAAGGAATTTGTTCAGACCAGGGAAGGGCTGTAAAACCCCAGGGAAGGAGGGTGGCGCCATGACCCCGAATCAGAGGAAATTCCGCCGCGTAAACCTCAAATCAGTCATCACCGCCGTCGGGTTCACCACCCCCCAGGGCGTGCACCTGCGGCGCAGCTACCAGCTGCCCCTCGAGGACATCAGCGCCGGCGGCCTGCGCTATAGCAGCAAATTCGCCTTTCCGGTCGGCACGAAGCTCGACCTCGTCTTCCAGCTCGCCGACCGCAAGGTGCGCGGCACCGTCGAAGTCGTCCGCGCGGTGAAAAACAAGAGCGGCACCTACGACATCGGCTGCCAGTTCACATCCATAAACCCCGTCACCCAGGAAGACATCATCAAATTCGTCACCCTCTCCTCGGTGCGCGACACGCAGCCCAGCTCGTTCTACAGCATCAAGGACAACGCCGGCTCCGTCAACCAGCCCATCACCTGCGCCAACTGCCGCTGCGCCGATTGCGGCGACAAGGAAGCCTGCCGCGCCTGCTACAAGCCGGACTGCGGCAAGCGCTACTGCCGCATGTACCGTTCCGGCCGCCAGGACCTGCGCCGGCGCATGTAAGCAGGCCATACCGGGCAACAGCCCGGTTTTTTCCGTCCAGCAGAAATTGATAATCGGCCCGGCGGCAGGATTATCGGCCGGCCGTGGGGAATTTTCCGGTTACCGCCAACATGCAAATGAGGTGAACCATGCCGCCTGCACGACAGATTGCCTTGCTCGTCAGCCTGGCCCTCCTCCTCGTCGCCGTCCCCGTCCAGGCTTCCCCCGAAGGCGCCGGCCGTCCTGCCGGCCAGGGATTCTACGACCGCATAATGGCCATCCTCAAGGAACCGCCCAAACTCGAACCGGCGCCCGTAAAGCAGGCTCCCAAGGGCCATACGCCGATCTTCGGGCCGGCCGAAGTCACCAAGGAGCAAATGGTGAACTTCATCCGCCGCTACAACCCGCTGCCCAAGCTCACCTGCAACCTCGAAGAACTCGTCGACCTCTACTGGGAAGAAGCGGGCCACGAAGGCGTCCGTCCCGACCTCGCCATGGCCCAGGCCATCCTCGAGACCGGCTATTTCCGGTTCGGCGGCGACGTGCTGCCCACCCAGAACAACTTCGCCGGCCTCGGCACCACCGGTGGCGCCCGCGGCGTCTGGTTCGAGTCCGCCCGCATCGGCGTGCGGGCCCACATCCAGCACCTCCTGGCGTACGCCACCGCCCGCGAGCCGCTAAAACCGATCGTCGACCCGCGCTACGAGATCGTCCGCTCCCTGCCCCACTCCTTCGCCCAGTGCTACTCCTGGGAGAGCCTCGGCGGCAAGTGGGCCATCCCCGGCGTCGGCTACGGCGAAAAAATCGTCAAAATAATTGCCTACATAAAAGGCGACGGCTAAAATTTTCCTCCTGCCAGATGCATGCCAGAGGCAAATGTTCGTATTTGCCAGTGCTTTTGTCAGAGTATGCCAGGGCTCCCGGCCAGCGCGAAATGCCAGCGGCGGGCGATGCCGGCGTGCCGTTTTAGGTCGGCCGCCAGCCGCCGCCGCTGGTTTTGCGACAACCCCTCCCAGCTCGCGTAGCCGCTGTAAATGCCGATAACCCGCGCCACTTCCGGCTCCGTGTACCCCAGGTGCCGCAGCACCGCCAGCTCCGCCTCGATCGCCGCCGCGTAGTCCATCGTCCGCCTCCCCGCCCACCGGGCCGCCATATTCCGGCCTCTGCGGCCATTTCCCGGCCGCCGGCCTGCCTATAGTTTGCCCCTCGCAGCCCCCGAGCTGCTTTTTTTGCCCCCCGGCGTTACTTTTTTTTCTGCCCGGCGTTTAATTGAGCAAACGGTAAAGCCTCGGGCAGGCATGATTTCACCGCCGGGTGGGAAGATTGAGAACGCGGTCAGTTTTCCTCCGAGGTGATGTGCGTGGTGTCCGACGAGCAGGCGCTGATTGCCAAGGCGCGCGACGGCGACAAAGCGGCGCTTGAAGCGCTCATAACCGGCTACTGGCAGCCGGTTTTCCGCCTGGCGTGCCTCAAGACCGGCAACAGCGAGGACGCCCAGGAAATAGCCCAGGAGACCTTTCTGAAGGTTTTTCGGGCCCTGCCCGGCTACCGGGACACGGGCGCGGCCTTCAAGACCTATCTCGGGCGGATAACGCTGAACCTCGTTACCGACTACTGGCGGAAGAAAGGCCGGTCGCCGCAGGTCGTGGCGCTGGCCGATTTCCCGGAGCCGCTGGCCGACCCGGCGCCGCTGCCCGAGGACAGCGCGCTGTCCCGCGAGCGGCGGGAGAGCATCGGCCGCATGGTAGCCATGCTGCCGGCCGAACAGCGGCAAACGGTGGAGCTGAGGATTTACGCGGCCCTGTCGCTGCAGGAGACGGCCAGGCTGATGGGCAAGACGGAAGCGGCCGTGAAGATGCTGCAGCAGCGGGCCTTGAAGAATTTGCGCCGGCTGTTCCAGGAACACGGCATCGACAGATAGGAGGTGAGCGCCCGATGCAGCGGACGGAGGAAGAAAAATTGGCCGCGCTGTCGGCGGCGATCGACGCGGTGAACCGCGGCGACCCGCCCGGCGGCCCGGACAGGGAGACGAAGGAACTGGCCGGCGTGGCGCTCCTTCTCAAACAGGCCGGCCCGCCGCCGGCAGTGGTGGCAGGGCTGGTCGACACGCTGGGTGCCGAACTGGCGGCGAAGAAGAAGAAACGGCGGTGGCTGTGGCTGACGTCCGGGGCTGCCGGCACGGCGGCCGCGGCGATGCTGGTCTTCGCCCTCAACGCCGGGCCGGCGGCGGTGCCGCCGCCGCCGCTAACGCCCCCGCCCGCCGGCAGCGTGGTGATCGAAAGCGTCCCCATCCCGCCGGCGGCATCCCTGGCGGCGCCGGAAACGGCCAAGGCGGACGGGCAGGCGCCGGTGGCCGAAAATAAGACCCCTGTGGTCGAGAATAAAACCCCGGCGGCCCGGCAACGGGCCGAGGCGGCGCCCGGCAACGGCCAGGCCGAGCAGCGGACGATGCTGGCCAAGGTACCGGACAAGGCGGCTGTGGATAAGACGCCGCCGGCCTTCCTCGCCTGGCCCGGCCGCGAGCCCGACGACGTAACGGTCGACAAGGCCGCCGCGACGGTGCGCCAGGTCTATGGCAGCGGCGGGCAGATGATCGTCGTCACCCAGCAGGCGGCGGCAAAGACGGCCGCCGCCCCGGGCGACGCGAAAGCGGCCCGGGCGGCAGAGGCGGCCCCCCCGGCCGCCTCCAGCAAGGCGCAATCGCCAACCAACCGGGTGACATTGGTCGTCAAGGGCATGCTCGTCACGGTGGAAGGCAGCCAGCCGGCGGAAGAACTGGAAAAGATCGCCCGGTCGCTCGAATAGCGGCCAGGCGATTTTTTTGTCCGGCCGTTACTTCCGGCGCGCGCGAGCGTTTTATAGGATGAGGCGACTATCCGGTCAACCATGAAAGGAGTACGAGACGATGCAAAGAAACAGCAAGATTACTTATATTCTCGCCGCGCTGATATTAGCAGGCACGCTACAGGCCATGCCCGACAAAGCTGCGGCCCAGCAGGCCGGCGCCGTCGGCGTGGCCGCGGCGGCGGTCGCCGGGCATAAGCCCGATGTGGGACCAGGCGTAGAAGGACTGGACTATGCTAACGTGATCAAGTGGCAGCAGGCGGTGGACGCCGGCCGCGAGCAGTGGCGCCTCGACCCGCTGGCGGTGGCCAAGCGGGAAGGGCAAGCCTACTACGGTTTTGCCGCCGCCGACACCTTCACGGTCGTCCGCACCCGGGATTCCAGCCCGCTCGCCCGCCACGGCCAGGTGGGCGTGGAAGTAAGGCACGCCGATAGAGTCTATACGATGATAATCGTCCGGCCGTTCGGCGGCGGCGGCGCCATCTGGACGACCTACAAGGTCGAAGGGAAGGAAGAGGCGCCCGCGCCGCAGCCGCCGGCCAGCAAGGTGATTTTCCGGACCGGCAAATACCGTGGCTGGGACTGGCATAAGGGCGCTTACCCCGCCGACATGGCGATGGCGGTCGTGACCGACTACGAGCGGCAGCTGGCGGCTGACAAGCGCATCCCGGAAGCCGTGCTGGCCCGCGCCAAGGATGTCGACTACGGCGCGAAGGTCGTGCTGTTCGCTTATCTCGGCAGCGGCGGCGGCGCCGACGCCATCGGCATCGAGAGCGTGACGGCGGCCGGCAACAGGTTGACCGTCCATGTGCGGACCAGGAGCGCCAAGCCGGGTGAAATGGAGACGATGATCGCGACCACCCCGGCCGACTTCGTCGCCATCGACCGCCGCTATGTGGACGTGTGGGGCGGCGTGGCCGTGACCTTCGTCGATCAGCACGGAAAGGTGCTGGGCAAGACGCGGGTGTCGGTAAATCACCATCGCGGCTGACAGGCGCCGGAAGGGCGCTGACAAATTAAGGCAGGGCAACTGTAATGTTGGCAAAGATATTTTAAAGACGATGACGGGGAAGAGCAGGCGGACGGCGGGCCGCGCAAAGAACCGGCGGGTGGTGGAAACCGGACGGCCGCGTACAGCGAATATGCCCCCGAGTTGCCGGCCGAACGTCGCGGAGTCCGCGCCAGTAGGCGGTGCCGGCGGCCGCCGTTAACGGATAGGGCATCGAGGCGCACGCTTCCGTGCCTGAAGAGGTAGAGATACAAGCTGGATGGTACCGCGGGAGCAAAAATCCCGTCCCTTTGTCAGGGACGGGATTTTTTGTTTATCAGGAAAGGAGCTGAATGCCTGCATGGGCGAACGCAAAATCGCCCGCACCACCGCCTGGTCGGCGGGGGCGAGCTGCCACGGCGGCTGCGGGGTGCCGGCCCACATGGAGGACGGCCGGCTGGTGAAGATCGAGGGCGACCCGGACCATCCCTGGAACCAGGGACGGATCTGCGCCCGCTGCCTGGCGATGACCAAGTACGTCTACCACCCCGACCGGCTGACCAAGCCGCTGCTGCGGGCCGGCGAGCGGGGCGAGGGCGAGGCGGCCGCCGATTTCGTCGTCTGGGACACGGCGACCGGGCGGCCGGTGGTATGGGATACCACGGCGGTCGCTTATAAGGCATGGGCTGCTGATTGATTACGAGCACTGCACCGGCTGCCATACGTGCGAGATCGCCTGCGCCCAGGAGTACGGCTGGCCGGCGGGGATGGGCGGCATGCGGGTAATCGAAGCCGTCCAGCCGCTGCCGGGCGATAAGGCGTACCTGGCGTATCTGCCCTTCCCGACCGAGCTGTGCGTGCTGTGCACCGGGCGGGTCAAGCAGGGCAAGAAGCCGGCCTGCGCCCAGTCGTGCATGGCGGCCGGCTTCGAGCACGGCCCGGTGGCGGAGCTGGCCAAGAGGATGACCAAGCCGCGGAACGCATAAAAAATTGACCCCCTGGCTATTGCCAGGGGGTCTTAGCTGCTAACGTTTTTCTATTTCCAAACTGAAGGCCGCCGGCGGGTCGGTGAGATAACTTTTCAGGGTGGCGGCTGATAAGGTTTCGTTATGGATGACCCGCAGGCTGCCGCGGATGCTGCGGCCGGAGGTCGTGCCCCCGTAGCTGTCGACAACCATGCCGATGTAGCGGGCGACCTTGCCTGTCAGCGCGTCCTTGAGCCAGTCCTTGATGACCTGGATGCTGAGTTCGTCGTCATATGCGAGCGTAATCGTGAAGACCTGTTCCTGCACCTGTGACATCTCCTGCTACCAACGGTTCTGCATAGAGTTTACCACATATGGCCGGATAAGAAAACCCCCTGCCGGCGCCAGGGATTATTTTTTTCGGGCTGGTTCATTAACATATGTTGTCCGCAGGCGGGAATAAATTATCAACAGCAATTGCTTTTCAGAAACTGAAAGACTATAATAGTTTCAAAGGGTATTTTAAAAAGGGCAGGCTGATCGCAGGCATGAACGATACCGAACGGCTGATTATCGACCGCGCCAGGAACAGGTTCGACCGCTTCGGCTACAAGAAGACGACGATGGACGAGATAAGCAGGGATTGCCGCATCTCTAAGAAGACGGTCTACGCCTGCTTCCAGGACAAGGAACACCTGTTCCTCTCGCTGCTGCTGCACGAAAGCCGCCTGGCCCAGGAATACATATTCGCGCAGACCCGGGGCATCGCCGACCCGGTCGAGAAGCTGAAGACGCTGCTGACAACGGCGGTGGAATATTTCAATCAGGATCATTTCTTCACCAGGATCCTGAAAGACGAGGAGGCGCTGTATTCCCCCGTTCTGCAGAAGAAATACCGCCAGGAAGTGGAGGAGGCCCTGATCCCCGCGATCACGGAGATCCTGCTCCAGGGGCAGAGGAGCGGCGCGATCCGCGACGTGGACGTCAATGTCGTCGCTTATGCCGGCCTGAAGCTGTTCCAGTCTTTCAGCTATATGCGGACCCGCGAGTTCGCGCGGGACAGGGACCAGCCTGGCTATTCCGTGGCGGTGCTGATCGATCTGATAATGCACGGGCTGCTGGGCGGCGCAAGGACCGCGGCTACAGAGCAGACAGCGGAGGGTGGACGATGATGAAGATGAACGGCCGCATCGCTTCGGCTAACCGGATAACGGCGTATTTCCTGGTGGCGGCCATGGCCGCCGCCTTGCTCGGCGGCTGCTCCGCCGGCGGGGAGAAGGAGGTCTGGGGCCGCGCGGAGGCCAAAGAGGTGGACGTGAATTCGAAGATACCGGGACGGGTGCTGGCCCTGACGGTCAAGGAGGGCGACCGCGTGGATAAGGGCCAGGTGCTGGCCCGCATCGACAACCGCGATATCGTCGCCCAGGCCAACCAGGCCAAGGCGGCGGTCAAGGCCCTCGAGGCGCAGATTTTCCAGGCTGCGACGGCCACCTCCCTCCAGGAGCAGACCGCCGAGGCCACGGTCGACACCGCCCAGGCCCAGCTTACCAAGGCCGCCGCCGATCTGCGGCTGGCCGAGGCCGATTACAAGCGGTTCAGCAAGCTGGTGAAATCAGGCTCGGTTTCCCGCCAGCTGTTCGAGACGTACCAGACCCGCTACGAGGCGGCGCAGGCGACCTACGCCCAGGCGGAGTCCAGCCTGGCCAAGGCCCAGGCCGGACTGCTGCAGGTGTCGATGAGCAGGAACAACGAGCAGACGGCGCTGGGGAGGCTGCAGCAGTCGCAGGCCGCCCTGCAGCAGGTCGAGGTCGCGCTGGATGAGACGGAGATCAAGGCGCCGTTCGCGGGGATCATCACCGCCAAGTATGTGGAGGAGGGGGCGATGGTCTCGACGGGCATGCCGCTGGTGGCCATCCAGGACCCGCTCGACAACTGGGTAAACGTGAAGGTGAAGGAGACGGAGCTGGGCCGGTACCGGGTCGGCCAGGCCCTGAAGCTGCAGGGCCGCGACGGCGCCCTGACCGTCGAGGGGATGATCGCCGATATCAGCAAGAAGCCGGAGTTCGCCACCTACCGGGCGACGAGCGAACGCGACGACAGCGATATAATAACCTTCAACGTCAAGATCCGCGTGAATTCCGACAAGCTGCGGCCGGGGATGAGATTCAAGATAATCGGCGAGGACAAGTGACATGCTGGCGCTGATGGCCCAGGAGTTCAAGGCCTGGCGGGGACGGCGGGCGGCGCTAGCCATCCTGTTCGGCGTGCCGCTGGTTTATACCCTGCTGTTCGGGCTGCTTTACAGCGCGAACGTCATCAAGAACATCCCCCTGGTGGTGTACGACGAGGACCAGACCGCCACCAGCCGCGCGCTGGTGCAGGCGTTCGCCGATTCGGAGCGGTACGAGATCGTGGGCCAGGTCGCCACCCAGGAGGAGATGGCGGCATACCTGCGCGCCAACCGGGCGATGGCCGCGCTCGCCATTCCGCCGCAGTTTTCCCGCGACGTCAAGCACAGCCGGGCGGCGCACGTCGCGCTCGAGCTCAACGCCAGCAACCTGATGTTTGCCAATAACGTGCTGTCGACCTACGGGGAAATAACCCAGACCTTTGCGGCCGCCGCCGGCCAGAAGCTGATGGAGGGCGTGAACCAGCCGCCGGCCCAGGCGCTGGCGACGGCGGCGCCGGTGAGATTGAGCGTCCGCATCACCGCTAACCCGACGGCGGCGTACAACAATTTTATCCTGCCGGGGCTGGCGGTGAACGGCGTGCTGGTCGCCACCTTCCTCGTATCCTGCACGCTGCTGACCGCGGAGTACGCCGCCCTGGCGCGGCGGCGGCTGCCGGCGTGGGCGATAATCGCCGCCAAGCTGGCGCCCTGCTGGCTGTTGTCCGTGGCCGCCTTCGTCCTGGCGGTGGGGCTGATGGCGGTCTGCTTCCACATCCCGCTGCGCGGCAGCCTGCTGCAGCTATTGGCCATCGGCGGCGCCTTTTCGTTCGCGGTGACCGCCTTCGGCCTGCTGGTGTCGTCGTTGACGCCCAACGTCCTGACGGCCGTGCAGTACTCGGCCGTGTACGTCATGTCGTCCTTCCTGTGCAGCGGCTACAGCTGGCCGCTGTTCGCGATGAACGACATCAGCCGGGCCTACGCCGCCATCCTGCCGATCACTTACGCCGCCGCGACCGTCCGCGACCTTATGCTGGCCGCCGCCGCCCCCACCCTGGCGAGGAATATTTTCATCCTCCTCCTGTACGGCGGCGTGTGCTGCGCGGCGGCCGCGGCCGCCTTGACGCTGCGGCGCAGGAGGATGGCGGCCGGGGTGGAGGAGGGCGCGCGATGAGGATCGTGATGCGCGAGCTACGGCAGATCTTCATTCGGGACCGGCGCATCGCCGGCATAATGTTTGCCGCCTCGATCGCTTATCTGGTGATATTTTCCCTGCTGTACGGGACGCACGTGGTGAACGGCGTGCCGCTGGCCATCTATGACGAGGACCAGAGCCAGGCGAGCCGCGCCCTTATCCGGGCGTTCGCCGATTCCGAGAAGTTCCGCGTCGTGGCCCAGCCGGCCGCCGCGGAGGAGATGGAGGCGCTGCTCCGCGAGCAGGCCGTCTCCGCGGCGGTGCACATCCACCGCGGCTTCGGCCGCGAGCTTGCCGCCGGCCGATCGTCGCCGCTGCTGTTTGTCGCCGGCGGCAACAATCTGGTCGTCACGAACGCAGCGACGGTCGCCGCCCAGGAGATAACGGCCGCCTTCGGCCAGGACGCCGGCGCGCGGCTGGCGGAGCGGGCCGGCCTGCCGCCCGCCCTGGCGGCCGGGAAGACGGCCCCGGCACAGGTCGTGCTGCGGGTGCACAACAACCCGACGCTCAGCTACCTGAATTTCTTCGTCATCGGCCTGGCGATGGCCGCCTTCCAGCAGGGGATCTTCCTGCCGGTCGGGGCGAGCATCATCGGCGAGTACGGGAAGGTGGCCGAGCTGGCGGCTTATCCGGCGTATGCGGTGATCGGCCTGAAGCTGCTGCCGTACTTCGTGCTGGAGACGCTGTCGTTTTTCGTCACCCTGCTGATTTCGGTGAAGGTTTTCGCCATCCCGTGCAAGGGCGATCTGGCGAGCCTGTTCGTCCTCGCGACCGCGTTCGTTTTCACCGCTATCGGCTTCAGCAGCCTGGCGGCCTCGTTCTGCCGCGACGAGCTCACGTTCACCAAGCTGTGCCTGATTTACGCCGTCCCGGCCTTCACGCTGTCCGGCTACATCTGGCCGCTCGCGGCCATGGATACTTTCAGCGGCACGATCGCTTATATTTTTCCGCTGTTCTATTTCGCCGACGCGCTGCGCGACCTGCTGCTCGGCGGCTATTCGCCGCAGTTGGCGCGCAACGTCCTCGTACTGTATGGCGTGGGCGCCGCCCTCATCGGCCTGACGGTCCTGGTCTTCGCCCGCCGGCGTGACGCTCGCGGGGAGCGGCCGGCAATGCCCGGCGAAGGCCTGCCGCGGACCAGGACATAGGAGGTAACAGTATGCACCGTTTTTGTATCCGCCGCATAGCCGTACTGGTCGTCGCGCTGGCCGCGCTGGCGGTGCCGGGGCCGGTCCGGGCCGCCGACCCCGGGCCGGAGAGGCTGACGCTCGCGGACAGCATCGCGCTCGCGCTGGCCAACAACCCGGCGATGAAGCTCGCCGAGGCCGAGAAGGACAAGGCGCTCTGGCAGGTCAACCAGGCCCGCGCCCGCCAGGGCTTCAACCTTGACTATAGTTTCGCCCGGGCCCGCACCGACGAGCCGCCGACCTGGTACAACAATACGACGACGAATTACCCTGTCGCGTATAACCCGTTTACCGGCGCGCCGATCACGTATCCCGCCTGGCCGAAAACCTACGACGTGTATCGCCATCAGCTGCAGCTGACCTACCCGCTCTATACGGGCGGCAGGATCGAGAACGCGGTCAAGCTGGCCAGACACGGCGAGGCGGCCGTGAGCCAGGCCGCCGCCGCCGCCCGCCAGCAGCTGAGGGCGGAGGTGACGACCGCCTATTTCAATGTGCTGCAGACGCGCAACCTGGCGAATGTCGCCGCCCAGGGCGTGGACGACCTGGAGGCCCATCTCGGCAACGTCCGGAACCATTACGACGCCGGCACGGTGGCCCTGTCGGACGTGCTGCAGACCGAGGTCCGCCTGGCCAACGCCCGCAACAACCTCATCAAGGCGGAGAACGCCCATAAGCTGACCCGCTACAAGCTCAACAAGATCGTCGGCCTGCCGCTGCACAACGCCGCCGTCCTGGCCGACGACCCCGATTTCCGGCCCGCCCTGCCGTCTATGGACGACGGCATTGCCGCCGCCCTCGGCCAGCGGCCGGAGATGGCCCAGGCGAGGCTGCGCCTGGCGATGGCCGAGGACAAGGTGAGGATCGCCCGCGGCGGCAATCTGCCGACCGTGGCCCTGGTGGCAACCGATACCCGGCAGGACACGCTGCCGGCCAGCAGCAAGAATAACGTTTCTTGGCTGGTGGGCGTCAATGTCCAGTTCAACGTGTTCGACAACGGCCTGACGCGGGCGGAGATAAAGGCGGCCGAGAGCGAGCTGGCCGGCGCCAAGGAGCAGCTGCGGCAGGCGGAGGACAGGGTGACGCTCGAGGTGTGCCAGGCGTACTTAAGCGTGGAAGAGGCCGTCGGCCGCATCGCCAACAACAAGGTGGCGGTGGAGCAGGCGGAGACCGACTACGGGCTGGCGCAGGAGAAGTACGAGAACGGCGTGGGCACGAATCTCGACGTCATGGATGCCGAGTTGGCCAAGACGCAGGCGAAGACCAACTATGTCCAGGCGGTGTACGATTACCACATCAGCCGCGCCCAACTGGGCAGGGCGATGGGGGCGGACGATGAATAAGCGGCAAAAACCCGGTCAGATATGACCGGGTTTTGCGTGTGTCTTGCCTTGCCCGGCGCCGCCGGGGAAAAGGAGAAAGGAGAATATAACGCGAATATTGCTAAAGAATGCCAAAGGAAGAAAGGACACGGGATGTGTCCTTTCCGCTGGGTAAGCCGTATGATGGCCGGTCAGCCGACGTGGATCCTGCGGTCCTTGCACTCGGCCTGTTTGGCGTCGTTGAATTGGTCGACGGTGCTGAGGTAGCCGGTGATGCGGCGGACCCGGCGGATGGGGGATTTTTCGCAGCTGCGGATGATGACGCTTTCGCCGTCCAGGCTGAGGTCGATCGCGCCCAGAGGTTTGCCGCGCTGCTGCCAGAGCCTGATTTCGTCGTCGACGAGGGCGGCGACCTCATCGTCGCTCAGGGCCGGATCGGCTTTGATGCGCACTCCGTTGATTAACATGAAAGACCCTCCTTTTTGGTCAATATTATAGCAAAAAACAATAATTGATACTAGTAGATAGTCGATATTATTTTTCTGTTAATAATTCGCGGCGGTTTCCTTAAAATATATATCGAAAGGAAAGGGCAAAAACATTATGATTCGTGAGCGGCGGAGCAAAGAAAAATTGCAGCAGTATTATCGGCGGTTCGTCGATTACGGTACGATCGACGCCAATGTCCACCCGTGGGTGGCCGAGTCGTGGCGGCGCAGCCGGGCGTGGGGCATACCCCGCGATTCGTTGCGGCCGCCGGTGAGGCTTTCCAAGGAGGAGCTTGCGGCCCGCCGCGAGCGGCACCGCGCGACGCTGGATTTCCTCGAGGGGTTGTACCGCGAGGTGCGGGGCCATTTCAACATGTTCAGCATCAGCCTGCTGCTGCTCGACGACGAGTGTTACGCGCTGAAGAATTACGCCCTGCCTTTTTTCCAGAAGTCGCCGGGCGAGGTGGAAGGAGCGCGGCTGACGGAGGAGGATATCGGCACGTCGAGCATCGCTATCGCCTATGAGCATAAGACGCCGTTCCTGGTTTTCGGGCCGGAGATGTGGGTGGAGGATGGGCAGAGCGGGGATGCGGCTTCGGCGCCGGTTTTTCTCGACGGCGAGCTGCAGTATATATTGACACTGGTGTCGACCCAGCAGGCCGATCTGCCGTCGGGGGCTTTAGAGACGCTGCTGCTGACGGTCAAGCATGTGCTGGAGTATAACCTGGCGCTGGCGGAGCGGCTGGCGGCGAAGAACGCCATCCTTGACGCCGCGCCGCTGGCCGCGTATCATGTGCTGCCGGACGGGCGGGTGGCGTACGCCAACAGGCTGGGACGCAGCCGCCTGGCCCGCGGGACGGCCAAGGCGGACGAGCTGCCCAATCTGGAGGAGGCGGTGCTCAATTACCGCCATACGCCGCTGGCCAAGGGGCTGATGGGCATCCCGTCCTATAACAAGGAAGTGGTGTGGATAACGGCCCGCAAGACATACGAGGATCTGACGACGGTGCTGCCGCTGTACCGCAACGGCGAGGTGAGCGGCATTGCGGCTGTTTCGCAGGCGATCGAGGATTTGCGGGTGCTGGAGGCCCATGCGGTGGGCTACGCGGCCCGCTACAGCCTGGCGAGCCTTACGGGCGAGTCGGCGGTTTTCCGGGCGATGATCGAACGGGCGGGCCGCGCGGCCCGCAGCGACCACCATCTGCTGATCCAGGGCGAGTCGGGAACAGGCAAGCAGCGGCTGGCTCACGGCATCCATCAGGCCGGCCCGCGCGCCGCCGGCCCGCTGATTACGGTGCGGTGCGGCGATATGCCCGCCGACCTGCTGGCAAGCGAGCTTTTGGGAGGCGGCGCCGGGGGCCAAAGCCCCGGCAAGCTGGCGCTGGCCCGCGGCGGCACGCTGTTTATCGACGAGATCGAGAAGATGCCGGTCGCGCTGGCGGAGCAGCTGGCGGACGCGCTGGCCGCCGACCGTCTGCCGCAGCGGCCGGACCAGGCTTTAGAGGTGCGGATTATCGCCGCCTGCGACGGCGATCTGCGGCGGTTGGCCGAGAAGGGGCGGTTCCCCGTCCGGCTGCTGGAGCTGTTGGCGAAGCCGGTTATCCGCGTGCCGGCGCTCAGGGCCCGCCGCGAGGATATCCCGCTGCTGGCCGGGCATATCATCGGCGAGCTGGCCGAGCAGCACGGCATGGCCGGCAAGAGGATCGCGCCGGAGGCGGCCGCGCTTCTCAAGGAGTACGACTGGCCGGGCAATATCAAGCAGCTGCAGACGGTGGTCGAGCAGGCCTTTTTCCGCACGCCGGGCGAGGTGATTACCGCCGAGGCCATCCACTTGCCGGGGGAGAGCGCGCCGAGCGAGGCCTGGAAGGAAGACCGCGACGCTTTCGTGGCGGCGTGGCAGGCGGCCCGCGGCAATATCAGCCGCCTGGCGGGCATGCTGGATGTGAGCCGGGTGACGTTGTACCGGTATTTGAAGAAGTACGGGCTGCAGAAGGAATAAAGACCGCGGCCGCGGTCTTGGGCAGACGATAATCGTGTGGTGTGCGCGGCGGGATGGAAAACCTCGGATGAGCTTCATAACCGCCGCTATCGGCATCGTTTCAGGTTTGCGGGAAGGTTAACGTGAATATCGAGCCCTTCCCGTCCTGGCTGGCGACGGTGATTTCGCCGCGGTGTTCGTGCATGATGCGCCGGCAGATGGCCAGGCCGAGGCCGGTGCCGTTTTCTTTGGTGGTGTAGAAGGGCTTGAAGATTTCCGCCAGGACGGCGGGCGGCATGCCGACGCCGTCGTCGGCGACGTCGATGCGCACGGCGGCGGCTTCGGCTGCGGCCGTGATGACGATGGTGCCGCCGTCGGGCATGGCGTCGATGGCGTTGCGGCAGAGGTTGATGAGCACGGCTTTGATTTTGTCGGCGTTGCCGTATACGGGCAGCGGCCCGTCGGGCAGGCGGACTTCGATGGCGATCCGTGAGAGGATGGCTTCGCCGTACATGAGGCCCTGTACGTCGCGGACGAGCCGGCCGATGTCGACGGCGCCGAAGGCGGCGGCGCGGGGTTTGGCGAGGGCGAGGAAGTCGGAGAGGATGCTGTTGATGTGGCCGATTTCCTGGCTGATGAGGGCGCAGTATTCGAGGGCGGCCTGATCGGTCTGGCGGGTGGCCCGGTTTCTCAGGAGATGGATGAAGCCGTTGATGGAGGTCAGCGGGTTGCGGATTTCGTGGATGGCGCCGGCGGCGATCTCGCCGATGCCGGCGAGGCATTCGAGCCGTTCGATGCGCCGCGCGGTTTCGGCCGTGTCGTGGTTCTCCATGAGGACGACGAGCGCGCCGCCGCAGTCGGGCTCAGGCAGCGGGGTGACGTCGATGAGGACGGGGATGGCGCGTTGGCCGACGGTGATGACGGTCGCCAGGCCGGCGGCGGGGACGCCGTCCGCCAGGACGGGGCCGAGCGGGTCCAGCCCGGCGGCGATGTCGCTCAGCCGGCGGCCGGGCACGTCCGGGCCGGGGAGGGCGAACAGGGCGGCGGCGTTTTTGTTCGCCAGGACGACGCGGCGGTCGGCGTCCACGGCGACGGCCGCGGCCGGGATGGCGTCGAGGGCGGCCTGGAGGCAAGGTGACGGTTGCGCCACGTAGGTACCCCCCTTTTATAGAATGGCTGTATATATTCGCGGTTGCATTTGCCAATTCCTGTAAATTAACAAAAAGAATGGGAAAAATTTCTAGTTATAATTAATAAAGGCGGGAATGGTCGTGCGTTTACGGAGGAAACCGGGGATTGCGGAGGCGCTCAAGCGGTATGAGGGGGTCGTGGTTGCGCCGCCCCCGGGTGGCGGGTGGCCGGTAATTTTCGGTCGGGCGGCGCCGCTCCATGTGGAGCTGGGCATTGGCAAGGGAGCGTTCATCAGCGCGATGGCGGCCAAGGCGCCGGCGCTGAATTTCGTCGGTATCGAGGCGCAGCGCGAGGTGTTGTACCAGGCGGCGAAGCGGGTGGCGGCGCAGGAGGCGGCGAACGTGCGCCTGCTGCATTTCGATGCCGCGGGGATCGATACCATTTTCGCCCCCGGCGAGGTCGAGCGTCTGTATATCAATTTCTGCGATCCGTGGCCGAAGAAGCGGCATGCCAAGCGCCGCCTGACGGGCGGGCGCTTCCTGGCGAAGTACCGGACGATCCTGGCGCCGGGGGGGGCGCTGCATTTCAAGACCGATAACGCGGCGCTGTTCGCGTCTTCGCTGGAGGAGTTCGCGGCGGCCGGCCTGGCGGTGCGGAACGTGACGTTCGACCTGCCGGCGGGCGGCGAGGACGATGTTATGACCGAGTACGAGGCCCGGTTCCGGACTATGGGGATGAAGATCCACCGTTGCGAGGCGGTATTTCCAGTTAATCAGAAAGCATAACTTTCTTATTGGCATAAGGGCAACTATGGCTCCGCCCCGGCTCAAAAGCCGGGGCGGAGCTAAGTTTTCCTAATAATTATGTAAACTTAACAAAACCGCGGCCGCCGGCATACAATGTAGTAGCAAAAAATCTGGCTAAATGGGGAGTGTTACTATGCCACGGCCAAAGGTTGTGAATGACAAACGCCAGCCGATTCCGCCGATGAATCTGGAGGAACTGAAGTTTTGGCTGCGGATAATGGAAGAGCATGTCCGGTTCATTAAGGCGGGCTTGCCTTGCGATAACTTCGCCCTCATCACGGAAGCCGATAATTTCCAGCAGGAGCTTGCGGCGCTTCGCGACCGGGCCGAGCGGGTGCAGGGACAGCGGCAGTTTGCCGAGCTCGTAGGGGATGCGCAGACCGTGGTGAGCGATTTTTACCGCTATAACCGCCGGCTGCTGCATATGGTCCTGACGTGCCAGTTGCCGGGGAACAACAATTTCGCTTTGCTGCTCGACCATATGTCGCGGGAGGCGGAGTATTTCCTCCTGCTGCTGGCTGCGATGGGGACGGCGCAGCCGCTTTATCAGACGGCGGGGGCGCGGGAGGTGGCGTTCTGGCTGCGGCTGATGGCCGATCACAGCGATTTCATTTCTCACCGCCTCGATCCGTCGGAGCGGACGCTAGAGGCGACGGCCGACGAGTTCGCCTGCGAGTTCGACGAGCTTTATTTGCAGGGCCGCGATTTCGTGAGCATGCTGCGGGGGGCGACGGACGAGGTCCCGTCGTTCCGGCGCTTCCTGAAGGATGCGCGGGTGTCGACGATCCGGCTCAGGGATTTCACCCGGGCGGCCGCGACGCTGATTGCCGAGTGCCGGCTGATCGGGCTGATCCCGGCCGAACTGGCCGACCACATGGTGCGGGAGGCGGACCATTTCCTGCTGGTGCTGGCTATCCTCGAGAAGGGCACTTTCGTGCCGTTCGTGCAGGATGGGGAACTCGAGTGCGCCGGCCTGGAGACGGGCGCTGCGGTTGCGGTGCCCGCGGCGGTTGCCGTGCCTGCGGCGCCCGTTACCGCCGGGGGCGCGGTGGCGGCCGAGGAGATGGCGGACGCGGCCGCGGGATATTACGACGAGGATGACGAGGATGACGACTTCTGTCCTGCTCCTCACAGGCCGCCGCGGCCGGCAAAGCCTCCCGAACCTCCTGAACCTCCCGAGCCTCCCGGACTTCCGGAGCCCCAGGAGCCCCAGGAGCCCGTAGCGCCGCCCGCGCCGGAGCCCGCCGCCAAGCCGGCGAAGTATAAGTGGGGCGGCCTATGGCCGCGGCCGCTCGGGTCCAGGGAATAGACGAAAACCCCTCTTTTGCGAGAGGGGTTTTTTGTGTCTGCCGTCAGATCAGAGCCAGCGGGCTGAGGATTTCGCGGCGGCTGGCGGTGAAGGCGAGCGGCCGGCGGTTGACGAGGTCGACGAGGCACAGGTCGGCGTTGGCGTTGCTGGTGGCGATGGCGAAACGGCCGTCGGCGGTGAGGGCGAGGCGGGAGAGGGAGCGGCCGACGGCGATGGCGTCCGTGAAGGCGCCGGCGGCGAGGTCGGCGACGGCGATGGCGGCGCTGCCTTCGCAGGCTACGTAGACGGTTTGTCCGTCGGGGGCGAGGGCGGCATGGACCGGATAGGCGGGGTGGGCGGCGCAACGGGAGCAGCGGATGGAAATGACGGCCGGCGGGGCGTCGCCGTCCGGCGAGAGGATGATGAGGCCCTCGCCGCTGAAGGGGCCGGCGGTAAAGGGGATGATGAGGTTGCCGGCGCCGGCGGTGAGGCCGGTGGGAACGCAGCCGAGGCGGCAGGTGCGCAGGAGGGTGCCGGCCTGGGCGTAGGCGGCCGCGAGGCCGCCGCCGTCGCTTTCCCAGACGGCGCAGATTTCTTCGCGGGCGGCGGCGAGGCCGGCGCAGGCCATAGCGCCGGCCGGCTTGCCCCAGGCGGTGACGGCGGCGGCGGCGAGATCGACGGCGTGCAGGTTGCCGGCCGGGTCGGCGAGGTAGACGGTGAGGCCGTCGCCGGCTATGGCCAGGTGGACGGGATGGGGCAGGGCGAGGGGCAGCGTCTCCACCGTCCTCAGGGCGAGGCCGATGAGGCAGAGGGCGCCTGTGCCGCCGGGGCCGGCGAGCGAGAGCAGGACCTGGCCGGGACGGGGCCCGAGGATGAGGCCGAGGGCCGCGTGGCCGGGCGGCAGGGGCAGTTCGGCGAGGATTCTGCCGCTGGGGCCGTCGGCGCGGAGGAGGGCGTGGCCGGCGGCGTCGAGGAGGAGGAGTTCGAAGGGGGGAAAGGGCATGCGGATCACCTCCGGGAATGGGTAGTATATATTATTCGGGCGGCGGCAAAAAGCGCTGTTGGGCAGGCAGGCCGTTTCTGTTATAATGGGAGGAGATGGCATATTCCCGGCGAAGGAGGGGGCGGGGTGCGCAGGTTGCCTGTCCCGTGGGCCAGCCCCGGCGAGGCGGTTTTTTATATTGTGCTCATGCTGTTCGCGATCGGCACGATCAATGTGTTCAGCGCCAGTTTCGTCCTGGCCGGGCAGATTCTGAACGACAGTTATTTTTTCCTGAAGAGGCACCTGGTGGCCTTTCTGCTGGGCATGGTAGGGTTGGCGGTGATGGCACGCGTCGATTATCGCCGGCTAAGGAATTATCTGCCGTTGTTCGTCCTGGCGGTGCTGGCGATGCTGCTGGCCGTGCACGTGAGCGGGGTGGATGCGAATGGGGCCCGGCGGTGGCTGCGGCTGGGGGTCAAGTTCCAGCCGTCGGAGTTCGCGAAGCTGGCGGCGGTGCTGATGGCGGCTGTTTATATCGGCCCGCGCCTGGATAAGGGCCTGCCGGTGACGATATTTTCCTGGCCGGTGGTTTTGACCGGGGCGATGGGGGCGTTCGTGCTGCTCCAGCCGGATATGGGGACGGCGGTGGTGGTGGTCGGCGTGTGCCTGCTGCTGTATCTGCCGAGCGGCATCCCGCGGCGCCAGGTTTACGGCCTGATGTTCTGCGCGGCGATGGGGACGGTGTATCTGGTGTACGCCGCCGCTTACCGGGCGGAGCGCATCCTGGCGTGGCTCGATCCGTGGTCGTACGAGCAGACGAGCGGCTACCAGACCGTGCAGGCGCTGCTGGCCATAGGCTCGGGGAGCCTTTTCGGCACCGGGTTGGGCATGGGGGCGAGCAAGTTTCATTATCTTCCCGAGGCGCATACCGACTTCGCTTTCGCGGTGCTGTGCCAGGAGATGGGCTTTGCGGGCGCGGCGCTTGTGCTGGCGCTGTTCGCCGCTTTGGCGTGGTACGGCATCAAGACGGCCCTGCGGGCAAGCGACGGCTTCGGCATGATGGCGGCGACGGGGGCGACATTCCTGATCGTCGGCCAGGCGGTGGGCAATATCGCGATGGTGTGCGGCCTGCTGCCGGTGACGGGGATCCCGCTGCCGTTCATCAGCTTCGGCGGGACGTCGCTGGTCGTGAATCTGCTGGCGGTCGGGCTACTGATCAGCGTGAGCCGCCATTCCGCCGGCAGCAGCGCGCCCGTTACTACGCGGGCCGAGGATAGCGGCGCGGGCGCCCGGATACGGGTGGTGGACCGCCGCACGATCCGGAGGCCGGAGAAGTAATACAAAAGGGAATTGACGCCGCGGGCTTCTGAGCGGCCTTATATGTTTAGCCGCCCGACCGATAGGTAATAATGGTGGTATAAGGGGGGGCGGCGTATGCTGTGGCTTATCCGCGTGGGCGCGTATCTGCTGAGCGGCGCGGTCGTGTGGCATTTTGTCCAGAACGGGGCGGGACCGGAGGGATTTTTGCAGGGGCGGCGCCTGGCCCTCGACGCCGAGAACGGCCTGGTGTTCGGGGTGTGCGCCGGCCTGGCGAAGTTCACGGGCTTCGATGTGACGTTTATCCGCCTCGGCTGGGCGCTGGCCGCCTTTTACCGCGGCGTGGGGATCGTGCTGTATATACTGGCGTTTTTGCTGATGCCGATGTAAGATGAGGTCCCTGCGGGGCCGACCGAATGGTCGGCGCCATTTTTTTTGGCCGCCGGTGTCGCAGTACAAGTAAATTCACATAAAATATATTAGGTCTACAAAGAAGGAGGTAGAGTCGCTTTGAGCAAATCTTCCGGGCCGAAATGGTACGATGAGGCGGAAATGGCGGACGTGCCGGTCATGAACGCAGCGAAGATGATGGACGATTGCGTGGAGAAGGCTGATACTCACGCTACGGGCGACCAGTTCCCCATTCCCCTGGGGATGATGGCCCACGCATATGTTCCCTGGCAGTGTTACGAGCGGGCGTTTTCACCGCGGGAAGCTTTGATGAGAGGCACGCTTTTCCCCGAGCTGTGGGGTGCCTATCCCATCCCGAAATAAAGGCGACGGAGGTGAAGGATTCGTGGATTGCAAAGAACAGGCCGCCATGCTGATGAGGATCCAGGAGATGGAGTTCGTGGCGGTGGAGCTCAACCTGTACCTCGATACCCATCCCTGCGACGAGGATGCGGTGAACGATTACAATTGCGCGGTGGAAGTCCTGAGGCAGATGCGGAAGGAGTACGAGGCCGCGTTCGGTCCGTTGTTCAATTTCGGCTGGGGCGGTTTTTCGCGGACGCCGTGGCAGTGGGTCGAGGGCCCCTGGCCGTGGGAAATTTGATGTGAGGGAGCAATGACGAGATGTGGATATATGAAAAGAAGCTGGAGCATCCCGTGCGGGTAAGCTGCCCGGACCTGAGGTTCGCCAAGCTGGTCATTACCCAGTACGGCGGCCCGGACGGCGAGCTGTCGGCTTCCCTGCGGTACCTGAACCAGCGCTATTCGATGCCTTTCGATAAGGCCAAGGCCCTGCTGACGGACATCGGCACGGAGGAGCTGGCCCATATGGAGATGATCGCGGCGTTGGTGCATAAGTTGGTGGACGGGGCTTGCTGCGAGGATTTCAGGGCGGCCGGCTGGGATGGGCAGTTCGTGCAGCACGACCACGGGCTGTTCTGGACGGACGCCAACGGCGTGCCGTGGTCGGCCAAGTATATCGCCTGCCTGGGCGACCCGATCACCGACCTGACGGAGGATATGGCGGCCGAGCAGAAGGCCCGCACTACCTACGAGCATCTCATCGCCTGCACGGACGACGAGTGTGTGAAGGATACGCTCAGGTTCCTGTGGGAGCGGGAGGTGGTCCATTTCCAGCGGTTCGGGGAGATGCTGAACGACGTACAGGAGTGGATGAACGGCAGCACGCATATGTGGATGGGTCACCGGCCGGAGGAGAAGGAGTAGGGAGGAAGATGGAAACAGCGGCTTAAGGCCGCTGTTTTTGCGTTTGGGGAGGAGGGCGGCAAGGAGATTCGGCATTTTGCGCGAAAATGGACATAAAGTAAGAAGGCGCAGCCGGGCGGGAGGATAGCCTGGCTGCGGGCGGGGAAGGTGGCCGGTTTGATACAGCACTTTTGTTCGCCGTGGATCAGCGCCAAGAACGCTGCGTGGGAAAAGGTCCTGCATTTGGGACAGAAGCATTCGTACAACAAGGGCAATATTATTTTCGGCGGCAATCAGCCGGCGGTCGAACAATTGTATTACCTCTACTCCGGGACGGTCAAGTTTTACGGCGCCAGCCCGGACGGCAACGAGAAGATCATCTGGTACCTGGAGAGAGGCAATATTTTCGGCGAGGTGCCGTTTTTCGAAGGCAAGGTTACGGAGAACGTTTTCGTCGCCACGGAGAAGTGCGTGGTATACACTTTTTCCCGGCAATGCTTCAACGGGGAGATCCTGCCGAAGTATCCCGATCTGGTGACGAACCTGCTGTACAGCATGGCCAACAAGATCCGGGTGGTGACGCTCCATGCCAGCGATCTGGCGGCGCTGCCCAGCCGGGTGTGCAAGGTGCTGATTTGTCTGGTGGACCGCGGCAACGGCGGCGGACCCGAGGGGATGGCCGTCGGCACCAAGGGCATCACGCAGCAGGAGCTGGCCTGCATCCTCGGCGTGCATCGGGTGACGCTCAACAACGCCATCGCCCAGTTGAAGCAGGAGGGGATCATCGGCCATATGAGCAAGAACAGGCTGGTGATAAACAACTACGCCCGGTTGTTGGCGCTGGCGGCAAAATAACGGTTCCAGGGCGACGATGAGCTGACCTAGTGAGGTCAGCTTTATTTTTTTTATTATTGCGAAATTGTAAAAAAGGTTACTGATTTCACATAGCGGTTTTTTTATTATGAGAATATAACGAGAAGTTATGCTCTGGGAAACACCGGTGCCGTCAGACAGAACATTTCGGGGAGGGTGAGTGTTATGGGAGAGGTCGGAGCCGTGGGGAAGGCGGTCCCGCCGGCGGTGAAATTCCACCGGGAGCATACCTGGGCGCGGCCGGACGGGGATACCGTCCTGGTGGGGATCAGCGATTACGCCCAGGGACAGTTGGGGGAGATAATTTTCATCGAGTTGCCGCAGGTCGGCGATAGTGTCAAAAAGGGGCAACAGTTCGGCAATGCCGAGTCGGTCAAGACGGTCTCGGCCTTGTTCGCGCCGCTGAACGGGGAGGTCGTGGCATTGAATGCCGACCTTGCCGACAGGCCGGAGCTGGTCAACGCGGAGCCTTATGGCGCCGGCTGGATGATCCGGGTCAAGGCGGACGACATGGCGGAGCTGGCGGAGCTGCTTTCGCCGGACGCTTATCAAAACATTCTCCAGGCTTGATGGAGAGCGAGGCAGGAAGGGGTTGTCATGGGAGCTGTGTATGATGTGGTGGTCGTCGGCGGCGGGCCGGGGGGCTATGTGGCGGCGGTGCGGGCCAGCCAGCTGGGGCTGAAGACGGCCTTGGTGGAAAAGGCCGAGCTGGGCGGCACGTGCGTGAACTGGGGCTGCATTCCCACGAAGACGTTGCTGCGGAACGCCGATATGGTCCATTGCTTGAACGAGGGTAAGACGTTCGGGGTCGCTGTGCCGGGCTGGAGCGCCGAGTTCGCGGCCGCGTTCAGCCGCAGCCGGACGGTGGCCAAGCGTCAGGGCAAAAGGGTGGAAATCCTTCTGAAAAACCGCGGCGTGACCGTTTATAAGGGGGCCGCCCGCCTGGCGGCGGACGGCGCTGTCGCCATCGACGGCGGCGAGACCATCGGCGCCGGGAATATCATTATCGCCACCGGCGCGCAGCCGCGCCAACTGCCGGGGGTGGCGTTCGACGGCGAGACGGTGCTGACGGCCAAGGATGCCCTGCGGCTGGATAGGGTGCCGGATGCGGCGGTGATCGTCGGCGCCGGGCCGATCGGCCTGGAGTTCGCGACGATATGGAAACGCTTCGGGGCGGAGGTGACCGTCGTCGAGGCCGCGCCCCGCATTATGCCGACCGAGGACGCGGATATCAGCCGCGAGGCGGAAGGGCATTACAAAAAGGCCGGCATCCGGGTGAAGACGGCCGCGAAGGTGACGGGCATCGCCAAAACCGTTGCCGGCGTCGAGGTGACGATTGCCGGCGACGGGGGAACGGAAGTAATTGTGACCGAGAAGGTTCTGGTCGCGGCAGGCTTTGTGCCCGACACGGCGGCGCTGGGAATCGAGGCCGCCGGGGTGGCGACGGAGCGGGGCTGCATCGCCGTCGACGAGCAGATGCGCACCAGCGCCGCCGGCGTCTACGCCATCGGCGATGTGACCGGGAAGCTCGGTTTGGCCCATGTCGCCTCGGCGCAGGGGATGATCGCCGCCGAGACCATCGCCGGCCGCAGCCCGCAGCCGCTGGTTTACGAGAATATACCCCGCTGCATTTTCGGCTGGATCGAGGTGGCGTCGGTCGGCCTGACGGAAAGCCAGGCGAAAGAGCGCGGCCATGATGCGGCTGTCGCCGTCAGCCCGTTCGTGCCCAACGGCAAGGCGGTGGCTCTGGGCGAGAACGCCGGTTTCGTGAAGCTGGTCGCCGACAGGGCGACCGGGAAGCTTTTGGGCGCCCATATGATCGGGCCGCAGGTCACCGAGCTGATCGCCGTCCCGACGACGGTGCTGGCTTTCGACGGCACGGTCGAACAGATGGCGCGGCAGGTATACGCCCACCCGACTTTGAGCGAGGCCGTCCTCGAGGGAGCGCACCTCCTGGCCGGGCATGCGATTCATCTGTAGTACAGGCGCGGAAGGAGGAATATTATGAGCGGGTTTACCGTTTATTCGGCCACAGGCTGCGTCCGCTGCAAGATCGTCAAGGGCTATATGGACGCGCAGGGGATGACCTATGTGGAAAAGGACATGAAGGCCGAGGGGAAGGAGGACTTCCAGAAGTTTTATGCCGCCAACCGCCGCCAGATCTTCCGCGGCCCCGAGGGGGTGGAGTTCCCGATCGTGACCGACGGGACGGCCATCCGCCAGGGCGTGGGGGCTTGTTTGGCTTATCTGTATGCCGGGAGGGAGCTGGACGGCTTTTTCAGCGCCGGCACGCTGCATAAAGAATGGGTGGACGGCATCCATGCCGCCGGCGGCAACCCCGCGGCCGGCGAGAAGTTTCTGGCCGTGGTGCGGCTGCTGAAGGGCAACAATTTCAAGCTGGTGGTGGATACGTACGGCCGCAACCCGGCGCTGCTGGAAAAACTGCTGGCGGAGAACCTGGTCGATGTGGCGGTGATGGAGGTTATGGCGTCCGCCGGGCTGGCGGGGGCGATTTTCGGCCAGCCGCTGGCGCAGGAGGATATCGAGCGGAGCGTCGCCCTTGTCGCCACGGCGCCGGAATACCGCTTCCAGACGACGGTGGTTCCGGTGGCGGAGGGCGGCCAGGCGAGGTACCTGACGCCGCAGGAGGTGGTGGCGGCGGCCAAGCTGCTGGCGACCGTGACGCGGAGCAAGAAGAACCCTTACCTCATCAAGCTTTACCGGCCGGTACAGCCCAAGGACGAGCGGCTCGGCGAGCTGGCGCCGCTGCCGGCCGCAGCCCTGCTCGCCTACCGGTCGCAGGCCAGGGCTTACCAGGTGCTGGCGGAAGCGGAGAAGGAGTAGGCGGCCTTGCCGCGGGGCAGGGTGATCAATAAAAGGAGGAGTTTCTATGGCTTATCCAAGTGTTTACCCCACCGGCGTGACGATCTACGACCCGAAAAAGTGTTGGAGCGGCTACACCATCTTCCAGGCCAAAGAAGCCGGCGCCCTGCTGATCGACATGAACGGGACGGAAGTCCAGCTGTGGAAAGGGCTGCACGGGTTCCCCAACACTATTCTGCCCGGCGGTTATGTGATGGGGCATCTCGGCCTGCGCAACAACGCTTTCGGCATGCAGGACCAGACCGATCTGGTGCAGGTGGACTGGGACGGCAATGTCGTGTGGAAGTTCAACCAGTACGAGTATATCGAGGATCCGGGCGAGGAACCCCAGTGGATGGCCCGCCAGCACCACGATTTCCAGCGGGAGGGCAACCCGGTCGGCTACTATGTGCCGGGCATGGACCCGCGGGTGGACGGGGGCAATACGCTTATCCTCTGCCACAAGAACCTGTACAACAAGAAGATTTCCGATAAGCGGCTGCTGGACGATACCATCATCGAAGTGACCTGGGGCGGGGATATCGTCTGGGAATGGACGTGCAGCGACCATTTCGACGAGTTCGGCTTCAGCGAGGCGGCGAAGAACATCCTGTGCCGCGATCCCAATATGCGCACGGCCGGCGGCGGCATGGGCGACTGGATGCATGTCAACTGCATGTCGGTGCTGGGGCCGAACCGGTGGTACGACGCGGGCGACGAGCGCTTCCATCCCGACAATATCATTATCGACGGCCGGGAAACGAATATTCTCGCCATCATCGACAAGAAGACGGGGAAGATCGTCTGGCAGGTCGGTCCCGAATACGATACAAGCCCGGCGTTGAAAAAGCTGGGCTGGATCATCGGCGTGCACCATACCCACATGATTTCCCGCGGGCTGCCGGGCGAAGGCAATATCCTGCTGTTCGACAACGGCGGCTGGGCCGGCTACGGCGTGCCGAACCCGGGCTCGCCGACCGGCAGCAAGAACGCGCTGCGGGATTATTCGCGGGTGCTGGAGTTCGATCCCGTCACGCTCCAGATCGTCTGGCAGTACACGCCGAAGGAAGCCGGCTTCGTGCATCCGCCGGATTCGAACCGGTTCTACAGCCCGTTCATCAGCGGCGCCCAGCGCCTGCCCAACGGCAATACGCTGATCACCGAAGGATCGGGCGGCCGGGCGTTCGAAGTGACGCCCGACCACGAGATCGTCTGGGAGTATATCAGCCCGTACTGGGGCAAGCAGATGAAGATGAACATGGTGTACCGGGCGTACCGCGTGCCGTACGAATGGGTGCCGCAGGCCGAACGCGCGCCGGAAACGCCGATCGAGCGCATCGACGTCGCGAAGTTCCGCGTGCCCGGGGCCGCGCCGCTCGGCCGCAAGAAGGAGACGGCGATCGAGGGGACCAAGCCGTATCAGGGTTCGACCGCGCTCTGCATTGCCGCGGCCGAGGAAGTGGATGAGAAGTAAGGCGTACGAAGACCGGCTATAAAAAGTCAAGTGGGAAGGAACGTTACATGGCCGGGAGATAAGGAGCGTTGTCCCGAAGAACAGCAAAAATGATGGAAGTCATTTTGCGGCAGACATGACCGACAGCGGTCATGTGGGACTTTCCATGAGATCGTTTGCGCTGGTAGTAAGCGGAAATCGCGGGGTCGCGAAAAACGGCGACGGTGGATGCAAGCCAGATGGCGCGGCGCAGATAAGGAGACCCTCGCTTGGACATACGACAGTGGGTACTGGTAAAGTCGCCGGATTGTCTAACTATCGGGTCAATACCTGCAAAGGCGGCTAGCTTGGCGGCAGAATTAAAGCGTTTGATATCGGCGATTTCGCTAAAGATGACGGCGGCAAGGGTAGTACCAATACCGGTAATAGTGGTGAGCTTGGTGTCAAAACCAGCTAGCAGCCGTGCGATTTCTTTCTCTATGACAGCGATTTGGCCTTCGACAAACTGAATCTGCTCAATGTATTGGCGGATAAGGAGTGCGATGGAATCAGAAGCGAGCAGCATACCAAAAGAGTTGCGCGCGGCATCCTGGATTTCAACCGCTTTCTCAAGACCCAGCCTGCCGCGGCTGGCGGTGTCCAGGATTTCAGCCAACTTGTCTGTATCCACAGCAAGCAACTCCCCTGGCGTGGTATATTCGGAAAGCAATACAAGCGAGGCTTTTCCGAAGGTGTTAGTAAAAAGCTTTTCGTATTCGGGAAAAATCTGATCAAGCAGAGCAATGACTTTGCGCTTGAGATCCGATACGGTGTCCACGATGAAAAAACGATGACGGCACAGTTCACGCAGCGCATGGAGATCAGGCGGGGCTACGGCTGTCTCGCAAAAATGTCCGAAACGAATAACCTCCGCTATGATGAAAGAATCCCGACTGTCGTTTTTAGTCTGGCGTATATACATCCCGCGCAGGGCGTCCGACTGGACGGGGTTAATGACATAGACGGTAAAGCCCTTCTGGCGCAAATGAGTATATAGCGCCAGCCAGTAATGGCCGGTGGCCTCCATGCCAAACACCACGGTATTTTCTCCCGCATGCTTGCGGATAAGTTCCATCAACTTGTTGAAGCCAGCGATGGAATTGGCGAAGCGAAGGGACTTCCCTAGTACAGTACCCTTGTTGTCGATTATAGTAGCTTCGTGATTTCGTTTGGCGATGTCAATGCCTACGATGAACATTCGGAACCACCTCTTGGTTTAGGTTGCGTATGGGTCTGTGCCCCTCGTTTCTCTACGGATCATAACCTACTTCGAAATGAGATGACAACGCTTGGAGCGCCGCAACATCCGGCTCATCAATGATACCCGCAGAGGGAGAGGTTCCACTCTTAGTAAAGCAGTCTTTGCCGCAAGGAGGGATAGGAATCCTCACCCCATACGAGCTTATTATATCTCACGGTCAATTGACCGGCGATATACGCCTTATAACCAAAACTAATTATAGTAGG
>JARKPR010000066.1 GCA_029975165.1 Selenomonadales bacterium | reverse complement strand
TGACGTCCTGCAGACCGGCGGTCACTTCGACGCCGTCGCAGCCGGGAACCTTGAACTGCAGGTAGGCCAGGTCGACCTGCACGGCAGCGGAGGGGTTGGCGGCGGTGAAGGTGCCGTAGCCCCAGGTATCTTCCACCTTGATGCCAAAGCGGAACTTCACGGCCTCGTTGGCCACGAAGTCGGTGCGCAGGCGGAACCGTTCCCAGATCTCGAAGGTGTCTTCGGTCTTGGTGCCGGTCTTGTTCCAGCCAGTGTAGTTGCGGTTTTCAAAGAAGTTGCCGTAAACACGCGCATCACCGGTCATTTTGACCTCGGTGGCGGCATGGGCGGCGCCGAAAAGGCCGAGCACCATGCTGGCCGCCAGGGCCAGAGAACCCAAACGCTTCATAATTCCTTCCTCCAAATAACGAGCGGCTTGCTAACGGTTGACCATCGACGCACCGCAACCTCCGGTGGCTATCCGGAAGTTATCGTCAATATCCCCTACGCCCGGGGATTTTTGGAAACAAGTTACAAAAAAAAAAGAGTTGGTCGCGCGTCGCCACGCACGGCGCGATCTGGGCGGCCTCCCGCCGGGACGGAGTTGGACGGAGAGGCGGGAGAGACACCTCCCAAAAAAAGGGGGCCCGAAGGCCCCCTCGTCGTGGTGTCGCAAATCCGCCTTTAGAACTTGTAGGTCAGGCCGAAGGCGACCTTCCAGGCATTGTTGCCGTTGGAGTCGGCCTGGTGGACCAGGCGGTGACCCCAGACGCTCTCCTGGAATTCGCCGTGCGCCCAGCCGGTCTCCATGACGGCGGCCAGATTCTCGTAGATCATGTACTTCGTGTCAAGGTTGAGGGCCATGACGTACTCGTTGGTGGTCAGGTCCTTGCCCATGGCGAAGTAGGAGCTGTTGTAGTAGGCGCGGGCGTCACGGATGGCGCGGGCGTTGTTGTTGCCGCGCACGTACACGAAGGTCAGGCGGTTGGTCAGCTTCTCGATGAACGAGATGTTGTTCAGCGAGGCGCCGATGCCGTAGTTGCCGACCGGATCGGTGTACATGTTGGAACCCTTGCCCAGCTCCTGGCTGC
>JARKPR010000058.1 GCA_029975165.1 Selenomonadales bacterium | reverse complement strand
TCGACGAACTCCTGGATAAGCGCGGCGGCGCGCTCGGGATTGAACACCCCGCAGATGCACGGCTTAGCCAGCATCTCCCCTGCCTTCTCCGGAGTGATCTCCTTCCTCTTCACCCTTGCCGCCAGCTCGCTTATCAGCGTGAACGACACCAGGCCGTGCCCGCACATCGTCGCGATCTGCTGCACCTTGCTGTCGGGCAAAAGCTCCGTCTTGCCCCATATCCCCAGCGAATTGACGATCGTGTGCGGCGTTAGCCCCGCCTTCCCGCAGCACTCCTCCACGTTGTGCATCAGCCCGGATACGGTCACGCACAGGCCGAGGTCGGCCGCCTTCAGGTCCTTGAGCACGGCGATCACCTGCTCACGGCTGCGGAACACCCCGTGTACGAGCTCGTTTTCGACGATGATGTCCCTGACCTTGTCGTCGCCGCCCAGCGAGTAGCGGCTGCCGCCTTTGGAGTCGCCGATGTTGACCGGCTTGTGCCGCGCCAGGATGGCGAACACTTCGTCGAGCTTGGGCTTGCTGCCCGCCGACGTCAAACCGCTGGAGGGCATGGCGAATACGACGTAATCGTGCTCAAGTGAATCGAGGCTGCCTTGACGGTGCAATGTGTGTGTCATGTTGCCCCTCCTATTCCACGAAGGGCCGGCCGAGGCCCACGTTTATCTTCGCGTTCGGGCGGACGAAAGTACCGGCCTTGCGGAGAACTTCCAGCGTCGGCCACAGTTCCTTGGCGCCGGCCCGGCAGGCGACGTCCACGCAGAACACCGTGTCCAGCGTCCCGCCCGTGGTGCGGATGACGTCCAGGACGGCTATAAGCTCGCTTTCCGGCACGGCAAACTCGATGATCGCCGACAGTACCTTCTCGTTGCGGATCTCCGGCGGCAGTTCGCCGGTGACGGGATTGATCAGCTTGGACAGGGGGTTCTTGGGCTCGAATTCCACGCCATAGCGGGCCAGTGCCATCGACAGCTTCTCCAGGTCCCGCAGGCGCGCCCCGATTCCCGGGCGGCCTATCTCAAGAGCGATGCCGGCGAAGCCGCGCTTGAACCGGCCGGTGACATCGTTCGTTTTGATCTCCTCCGTGCCGCGGCCGGCCAGGCCGGTTTCCTGGTGGATGTTGAGCGGGTCGCTGTAGATGGCCCGCACGCCGCGCGGCCAGGACAGCGGCTGCTGCTCGATGGCGTCGACCGGGCATACGGCCACCCGGCGGCACACGCCGCACTCCACGCATTCGTCCGG
>JARKPR010000046.1 GCA_029975165.1 Selenomonadales bacterium | reverse complement strand
CGGGAAGGGCGGCGGCGGCGGCATCGATGACGCCATGCCCGTCGCCTGCGCAGCCCGCGCGGCGCCACCAAACACCGACGCCACGGTCGCCGCCGCTTGCCCTGCTGGGGCGGCAAGTATGGGTGCCCATGGGACGCGGGGAATCGCCGGCAGGGGTGCCTGCGGCAACGACGCCCGCGGCGGAGGCCGCGGCACCGCCCCCACAGGGGCATGCGCCTGCTCGCCATCCGATGGGTCCGTCAAGTCGATGAACGACGACTCCTTGCGAGGTGCGTTGAGCTCAGCATAGAGCTCATCCTCGCCGTCGCCAGCCGTCTCGGCGTCCTTCTCAGGCGCCGAAGAGGCGGCCGACGTGGACGATGTGTCGTCGTCGACCAGTCGCCCTGGGGGCGACGAGCGCCGCACACTGCGCGCCCGTTCCTCCTTCGCCGCGATCTCCCTCGCGCGTGCCTTGACCTCCTCAAAGGTCAGCACGCGAATCTTGGGAAGATTCACGAAGGGGTCGGGCGCTGCAGCGGCCGGTCCCGGCGGTGCCGCCATCATGGGGGCAGCATGCGTGACGGGAGCTGGCGCGCTTCCCGCGGAGCCGGCAGCCGAAGCCGCCTGAGGCGCGAGCGGGAGCGCTGCGAAGCGCTGCGCGAGGGCGTCCGCAAATGCGGCGCCCACGCTATGGCCGACCTCGCGGGCCGACGCCACGGCCGCCGCAGCGGCCCCCGTCAAGGAGGCCGCGCCAGACGGGTGGCACGGCGCCGCGAAGGCCGTGCTCGGAGGAGGGGCATAGCCCACTCCGAGCTCGGCGACGCTGCGCAACACAGGGGCAGCCAGCGCAGATGCATCGGCGGCGGGGTGCTGGACAGCAACCACACCGCCGGAAGGCTGCAACTGTGCTGCCGGCGCGGCGACCGCCTCATTGTCAACCACAATGGGCGCTGACGCCGCGCCAGGCGAGCATCCGGCCGGCGAACTAATCGCCTGGCCAGCGAGAGGCAGGGCGGCTATAGCGGCCGCCCTATCCTCAGGCTTGCGGCGGGCAGCGCGCTTAGGCGCCGCCACGCCCGCAGCAAACAAAGCATCGCATGCATTGTTTGCATCCTCGCCGTCATCGGGTGCGGCAGCTGATCCGCCGCCAATCACCCTGCTGGCGATCTCTAAAGTCTTATCGACTTTAGATGATACTTGAAGCGGGGCAGATGAAAAATCCGCCACCGCTTTTCGCGCATTGCGCGAATTGGCCAAATCCAGAGTGATCCAAATCCGATTGATCAGGTGGATGCGAATCCACCGAAGAAACTGAAGCAACCACCATAGTTGATTGAAAATCCGACATTTTCTCTAAAAAATAGGAAGGAATGCAAAAACTAAGACCTTTGGAAAAGTCTGCGGAAAGGACGCTTGAGAGGGGTTCAAAAAACCCGGGAGCAGCAGGCTGCACTTGCCAACGTCTGACCGGGTGTATATAAAGAATTAATCCCGGTGTTGTGACGTTTGAGAAATATAGTATGTCGCTAACCGGAGTCGAGACGCGACAGGTGCTACCCGCCCACCTCCCCTGGCCGCTGCGTCAGCTGCCGCCCGATGGACTGCCTTCATTTGCTGATCCTTATGCTCTCGCTCGATGTTTGTTTCCCACTCCAAAACGAAAGCGAGTTGCACTGGGCATGGCGCTCCCTTATAAAGCCCATTTGGGCGGGCGCCACGTCATCCAGCCACGTGGATGTGGCTATCTCACGGGGTGATTCCCACTGGACCTCTCAGACTGTGTCTTGGTCTTCCTTTTGTAATCACATGGTTTGCTTTTTGCCAACGTCCCACCTTGTGGGAA
>JARKPR010000034.1 GCA_029975165.1 Selenomonadales bacterium | reverse complement strand
GGAGAGGTTCCACTCTTAGTAAAGCAGTCTTTGCCGCAAGGAGGGATAGGAATCCTCACCCCATACGAGCTTATTATATCTCACGGTCAATTGACCGGCGATATACGCCTTATAACCAAAACTAATTATAGTAGGAGGGTACTATGGACAAGAACGGGTTTTGGCTCAGTTTGTACAACGAGGTGCCGGAGGTTAAAAAACAGCTGGCAGGCATG
Source organism: Selenomonadales bacterium (assembly GCA_029975165.1). Classification (GTDB taxonomy): domain Bacteria; phylum Bacillota; class Negativicutes; order Sporomusales; family UBA7701; genus Anaeroselena. Next base: position 15,235 of record JARKPR010000034.1, on the reverse strand, counting down.
AAGAAGAAGGTCAAGATTTACGACACGACGCTGCGCGACGGCGAGCAGAGCATCGGCGTGAGCATGGACGCCGCGGATAAGCTGGCGATTGCCAAGCGGCTGGCGCAGGCGGGCGTGGACCGCATCGAGGCCGGTTTCCCGGCCAGCACCGAGGAGGACAAGATCGCGACCAAGCGGATTGTCGACGAGGTCAAGGATGCCGAGATCTGGGGGTTCGCCCGCTGCAATGTCAACGATATCAAGGTTTGCCTGGAAACGGGCGTGAAGCATCTGGTGTGCGAGATCGCCACCAGCCCGGAGAAGATGAAGGCCTGGGATTTGGCGGAAGAGGTCATCCTGAAGCGCATCCGCGACGCCGTCAGCTTCGCGAAGCAGGAGAACTTGTATACCGCCTGGTTCGCGGTCGACGCCACGCGCGCCAATCCGGAATTCCTCAAGAAGTGTTACCAGACGGCGGTCAAGGATTGCGGCGCCGACGAGATCGTGCTTGTCGACACGCTTGGCGTGGCTACGCCGGAGGCGATGGGCTACCTGACCAGGCTGGTGAAGTCGTGGGTCGACGTGCCGGTGGCCGTCCACTGCCACAACGATTTTGGCCTGGCCGTGGCCTGCACGATCGCCTGCCTGAAGGAGGGCGCCGATTCGGCGCATGTGACGGTGAACGGCCTGGGCGAGAAGACAGGCAACGCCGATATCGCCGAGCTGGCCGTCGCCTTGCACGGCTTGTACGGCATCGAGACCAATCTCAAGCTGACGGAGTTGCCCGGCCTGAGCAAGCTTGTCGAGGGGATAACGAAGATTCCCGTTTCGCCCATGCGGCCGGTGGTCGGCGATATGGTCTTTACCCGCGAGAGCGGCCTGGTGGTGGCCCAGATGGAGAAGTATCCGCCGTCGGTCGAAGGGTACGCGCCCGAGGTCGTGGGCCGCAGCCGTGCGGTAGTGCTCGGCAAGAAGAGCGGCAAGGCGTCGGTGGAGCATGCGCTGAAGGAGGCGGGCCTGACGGTCGCCGCCGATAAGGCCGAGGCCCTGCTGGCCGCGGTGAAGTCGCTCGGCGCCAAGAAAAAAGGCCTTGTCACGGCTGAAGAGTTCAAGCAGTTGGCGACAAGTCTTTAATAGGTAAGACAATAAAAAGGAGAGGTGAATGGAGTGAAGAAATCCCTGTCCCTGATTGCCCTGGTCGTGGTTGTGGCTATGGCGCTGAGCGGCTGCAGCGGTTCGAAGGAGAAAGCGGCGCCGGACAAGGCCGCGCAGTTCCCGACCGCTCCGGTGAGCATCACGATCCCGTACGCCGCCGGCGGCGCGGCCGACCTGATGGCGCGGGTGCTGGAGCCTTCCCTGGCCAAACGGCTCGGCCAGCCGGTGGTGGTAGTGAACAAGCCGGGCGGCTCCGGCGCGGTGGCTATGCTGGATACGTTGAAGGCGAAGGCCGACGGGTATACGCTGGTCGTGGCTTCGACCGGTCCGGGCAGCATCACGCCGATTCTGAACAACGCCGGGTACACGAACCAGAATTTTGTGCCGGTGGCCCAGGTCCTCGACATCCCTCTCGGCCTGTGCGTGCCGAACGATTCGCCGCTGAAGACGGTGGCCGAGTTCTTCGCGTATGCCAAGAATAATCCCAACAAGGTCAGGGTAGGCACGCCGGGGGCGACGCTGAGCCAGCATATCACCATCCAGCAGATGGCCGACGAGCGCGGCGTGAGGCTGAACCTCGTGCCGTTCAACGGCGGCGCGGAGAGCGTCACCGCTTTGCTCGGCGGCAACGTGGACGCCATCTTCAACGTGCTGACCGAGTTGACCCCGCACGTGAAGTCCGGCAAGTTCAGGCTCCTCGGCGTGACGAGCGCCCAGCGTTCGTCGTTCGCGCCCGATACCCCGACTTTCAAGGAGCAGGGCATCGACGTGGTCCGCGGCGTGTGGTACAGCATCCTGGCGCCGAAGGGAACGCCGCCGGAAGTGCTGAAGAAGCTGGAGGGCGCGGTGCAGGAATCGCTGAAGGAAGACACGGTCAAGCAGAATTTCGAGAAGGCCAGCCTGCCGCTGTCCTATCTGAGCGGCGAGGAGTTCGCCCAGAAGTGGGCCAAGGAATACGAGACCAACACCAAGACATTGAAGAAATAGCGGTGCGGGAGGGGACGACAAGTCCCCTCTTTTCCCGAAGGGGGAAGTGGAATGCCTAGTTATGTGAGCGAAGTGTGCGTTTTGGTTACTACGGCGTTTCTGGCGTACATGGCCTACGGGCTGAAGCTGGGCACGATCGCCCAGCCGGGCCCGGGACTGTGGCCGTTTCTGCTGTGCCTGGCCATCGTGGCCCTCGGGTCGGTCGCCGGCCTGACGAATTTCCAGGAAAAGAAACGGGCCGATTTTGAACCGAAGAAGATGATCAAGCCGCTGATGGCGGCCGCCTCGATCGGAGTGTACGCGCTGGCGATGGAGTATGTCGGCTATACGCTGCCGACCGTCGCCCTGACGATTTTCTGGCTGAAGGTGATCGGCGGCGAGAAGTGGCCGATAACCCTGGCGATTTCGGTTTCCGTTTCGGCGCTGTTTTACCTGGTGTTCAGCTATCTGCTCGGCGTGCCGTTTCCGCCGGATATTTTGTTCGGATAAGGAGGGTCGGTCATGGATACTATTGCTTTGATAATCCAGGGTTTTTCGGTCGCCCTCGATCCGACAAACCTGATGTATTGCCTGCTTGGCGTTATTTTCGGCACGGTCGTCGGCGTGCTGCCGGGCCTCGGCCCGACGGCGACGATCGCGCTGCTGCTGCCGATCACGTACGTCATCCCGCCAGAAGCGGCGATCATCATGCTGGCGGGGATATATTACGGCGCGATGTACGGCGGCTCGACGACGTCGATTCTGCTCGATCTGCCGGGCGAGGCCGCGTCGGTGGTGACGTGCTTCGACGGCTACCAGATGGCCAAGCAGGGACGGGCGGGGGCCGCGCTGGGCATTGCGGCCATCGGTTCGTTCGTGGCCGGGACGGTCGCCCTGGTCGGCCTGTCGTTCATCGCTCCGCCGCTGGCGTCGATCGCGATCAAGTTCGGTCCGCCGGAGTTCTTTTCCATCGCCGTGCTTGGCCTGCTGCTGGTCGGCAGCCTGTCGGGCGGTTCGCCGGTCAAGGGGATGATCAGCGCGGCCGGGGGCCTGCTGCTGGCCTGCATCGGCCAGGACCCGGTGTACGGCACCCTGCGCTATCATTTCGGAATCATCGAGCTGTCGAGCGGCCTGGAGTTCGCCGCCCTGGCGATGGGCCTATTCGGCGTGGCGGAGATTATTTACAATTACGAGCACAGCGAGGAAGGCAAGCTGATCACCACCAAGCTGACCGGCCTGTGGCCGACGCTGAGGGACTGGGCGGAGGCCAAGTGGGCGGTGGTGCGGGGGTCGCTGATCGGGTTCGTGATCGGCGTGCTGCCGGGCGGCGGCGCGGTGATATCGTCGCTGATCGCTTATGCCGTGGAAAAACGCATAGCCAAGGATCCGTCGCGGTTCGGCCAGGGGGCGATCGAAGGGGTGGCGGCGCCCGAGTCGGCCAACAACGCGGCGGCCGGGTCGTCGTTCATCCCGCTGCTGACGCTGGGCATCCCCGCCAACTCGGTCATGGCGATGATGTACGCCGCGCTGCTGCTCCACGGAGTGCAGCCGGGGCCGTTCATGCTCACCGAGCACCCCGGACTGTTCTGGGGCGTCATTGCGTCGATGTATATCGGCAATGTTCTGCTGTTGATCCTCAATCTGCCGCTGGTGGGGGTTTTCGTGCAGCTTTTGAAGCTGCGCTACTCGATCCTGGCGCCGATCGCCATCCTTATTTCGCTGGTTGGCGTGTACAGCATCAACAATTCGACGTTCGAGATCTGGGTTATCCTCTTTTTCGGCGTGCTCGGCTATCTGATGCGCAAGTTTGCCTACGACGCCGGCCCGATGGTGCTGGCCTTCGTGCTCGGCCCGATCATGGAGAAGGCTTTCCGCCAGTCGCTGCTGATGTCGAACGGCAGTTTCCAGATTTTTGTCGAACGGCCCATTTCGCTGGTCATCCTGGCGGCCGTGGCCGTGCTGCTGGCCGTGCAGATTTACCGTACCCTGGCGCATAAGCGCGGGCTTGAACTCCCGGAATAAGGATGTGGCTTTTATGAGAACCGAAGATGCAAGAGCTTTCGCGGCGGCGCTGCTGGCCAAGAACGGCGTGCCGGCGGCCGAGGCGGCGATCGTCGTCGACGCCTTGCTCGAGGCGGATATGAAGGGGCTGGGCAGCCACGGCCTGATGCGGCTGCCGGTCTATATCAAGCGCGTCAAGGCCGGCCTGCTGAAGGCGGCGGCCGAGCTGCGCGTCGTGCGGGACGAGGCGGCGACGGCCGTGCTGGATGCGAATTTCAGCCTTGGGCAGGTGGCCGGCGAGCGCGGCATGGCGATCGCGATTGAGAAGGCGGCCGGCTACGGGATAGGCGCCTGCCTGGTGGTCAACAGCGGCCACTTCGGGATGGCGTCGCGCTATGGCCTGCAGGCGGCGAAGAAGAATATGGTCGGGCTGGTGTTCGCCAATACGACGCCGCTGATGCCGCCGACCGGCGGCAGCGCGAAGATGCTCGGCAATAATCCCCTGGCGATCGTGGCGCCGACGAAGACCGACCCGATCGTGGTCGATATGGCGCTGAGCGCGGTGGCGATGGGCAAGATCATGGTGGCGAAGAACAAGGGCGAGAAGATCCCCCTCGACTGGGCTACCGACAAAACGGGCGTGCCGACGGACGATCCGGCGAAGGCCATCGACGGCGGACTGCTGCTGCCGATGGCCGGCCCCAAGGGCTACAGCCTGGCCGTGGCGCTGGAGATTCTCACCGGCGTGCTGGCCGGCTCGTTCGCCTGGCAGATCCCGTCGCTGTACAATATGGATAAGAAGCAGAGCATCGCCCATTTCTTCGTGGTCATCGATGTGGCCCGGTTCGTGGACCTCGAGGCGTACCTGGAGAATGTCGAGGCCCTGAGGGCCGGCCTGAAAGCCAGCGGCAAGCAACCGGGCGTGCAGGAGATATTTATGCCGGGCGAGATCGAGTTGAACAAGGGGAAAGCGGCTCTGGCCAGCGGCGAGATCACCCTGCCGGCAGCCGTGGTGAAGGAAATGAACGAGCTGGCGGCGGCGGCGGGAATCCCGCCGCTGGAGTGAGGCGCCGGCTATGGAGCTTGAGCAGGCTATCGTGTCGCGCCGCAGCGTGCGCAAGTTCACCGCCGCGGCGGTGGCGACGGCCGACGTGCTGGCGGTCGTCGGCAGCGCGGTGCAGGCGGCGAACGCCGGCAACGAGCAGTTGTGGCATTTTCACGTCATCACCGACGCCGGCCTGAAGGACGAGCTGGCCGCCATCGTCCGGCGGAAGCTGGCGGACCTTGGGACGCAGACGGGGACGGGGGCGGAGGAGCTGAAGCCGGTCGTCGCCGCGGCGACGCTGTTCGCCGGCGCACCGGCGCTGGTGGCGGTGACGACGGCCCGTTACCGTTCGCGGGCCGACCGGCTGCTGCAGAAGGCCGGCCTGAGCGAGGCGGAGATCGATGGGCTACGCTGCCGCCCCGACCTGCAGTCGGTGGGCGCCGCCGTCCAGACGCTGCTGCTGGCGGCGTGGGCGAGAGGCTACGGCACGTGCTATATGACCGGGCCGCTGGTGGCCCGCCCTGAGCTGGAGGCGCGGCTGGGCGTGAAGGCGCCGCAGTCGCTGGCCGCGTTCGTGGCCTTGGGGAGAGCGGCGATCGTGCCGGCCAGCCGGGGGCGCAAGCCGCTGGACGCTGTGGTGACGGTCCACGGCACAGACTGAGAAGGCAAAGAAAAACCCGCGTATGGGAATACGCGGGTTTTGTATTGGTGGGGGGCTATAAGCGGAACTGGGCCACTGCCGCCTGGAGTTCCTGGGCGAGCTTCGACAGCGATTCACTGGAGGAGGCGATTTCCTCCATCGCGGCCAACTGCTCTTCGGCCGCCGACGAGACGGTTTGGGCCTCGCCTGCCGACGCCTTGCTGAGGTTATCGATTTTTCTGACCGAACCCACGATTTGCTGGCTGCCGGATGCCATCTGCTGAATAGCCGCGGAGATTTCTTTCACCTGGGCGGATACGGCGACTACCAGGCCGGCGATTTCGCGGAAGCTCTGCCCGGCATCGGCGACGAGTTCGCTGCCGAGCCGCACTTCCCGCGCGCCGCCGTCCATGGCGGCCACCGCCTTATTGGTATCGCCCTGGATTTCGCCGATCAGCGCGGCGATTTGTTTTGCCGCTCCCTGCGATTCTTCGGCCAGCTTTCTTACCTCTTCCGCGACTACCGCGAAGCCTCGGCCCTGTTCGCCCGCCCGGGCCGCCTCGATGGCGGCGTTCAAGGCCAAAAGGTTCGTCTGGTCCGCGATCTGGGTGATGGCCCCCACCAGCCCCGTGATGGTGTCCACTCCTTTGGAGAGCGCGCCGATCTTGCCGCGGTTCTCCGTGGAGCTCTTCTCCACGCCCTCCAGGGCGACGACCACGTCCTTCATGCGCCCCGCCACGTCCTGGGTGAAGGAGGTGGCCTTGGCGGAGGAGGCCGCCCCCTGCTCCGCCGAGCGCGCCGCGGCGTTCGCGTTGGCCGCCACTTCCTGGATGCCCGCGCTGGTCTCCTCGACGGCGGCGGCGTTGGACTCGGAAAGGACGTAGATCTGCTCCACCGCTCCGGTGACCTTCTCCACCGCCGCAAGGGATTTCCGGGCCAGTTCGTCCAGACGGCCCGAGTCCCCGCCCACCCCCTCGGCGATCTCCACGATGCGCCGCACCAGCTCGGAGAGTTTTTCGAGGAACAGGTCCAGCGATGCCGCAAGGCGCCCGACCTCGTCCTCGGAACGAAGCAGCAGGCGCACCGTGAGGTCGCCCTCGCCCTGACCGAGGTCCTCCACGATGCCCGTCATTCTTCGAAGCGGCGAGACCATGCGGAGCAGCACCGCCATGACGACGGCGATGACCACGCCCGTTCCGGCGAGGGCCACGAGGAGGATCTTCCAGAAGAGCGCCTTTCGGGCCTCCTCCGCACCGTCCACGAAGGTCTTCACGAGGGCGTCCTTGGTGGCCACATTCTCCCGGTGAAGCGTCTCCAGGTAGGAGGCGTCCATGCCGATCTCGGCCTTGCCGAGGACTTTGCCGTTCTGAACGACATCCTTCGAGAAGGAACGGATTCCCTCGCCGCTTTTGGCGCCTCCCGCAACGACCTTTCCCTTGTCGTCGTAGACCACCGCGTAGGCCAGGTTCGGGAGCTGCTCCATGCCCTTCGTGTAGTCTTCGAGAATGTCCAGCGTGAAGTTCCAGAGAGGATTTGCGGAGATCCAGGCGAGATACTGGGCCAGCGTCTCGCCGTAGGCCGTCATGGAGTGTTCGCTGCTCGTTCTCTTGTTTTCGTTCTCCTTGTCGAGAAGCACCTCCGCGGATTTCACCAGGGAGGTCCCCATGTCCTGAAGCCCCCGTGCCGCAAGAAAAATGAGCGAACCCGATAAAACCGTCACACCTGCAACAACGAGAAGGGCGATCTTTGCGACAAGACTTTTGCGCACACGACACTCCTCCGTTTCTCTGAAATGTTTTTCGGAGATTGCCCACTGCATACGCCCCACATCTTTCACTCAGTATAGCGCACTTTTTGGCGTTCTCAATTTTTACAATTCAGTAAATTTCTCGCCTAAATTCTTTTAAAAAATTATTGATAATGAACGTCTTTAACCTCCCTTCTTGCTCCTTTTTATTCAATAAAAGTATGTTTTTTCATAGAAAATCTTTCCTCGTCGTCGTTTCTTTTTTCTTTCCGGAAAACTGCCGGCGAAAACACGTTCTTTTCGGGTCTTCAAAACGCAACAATCAGGATATATTTTCATCTTGACAGATTGCCGCCAGAACACTACACTGCTCCGCGGCATTTCAGGCAAGAAACACAGCAACGCCTCTCCAACACCTCTCCCGGAAGGATTTTTCGTTTTACAACGGCACGCGTCCCCCGGAGCTGCACCGCGGAGAAAGGATTTTTCCGGCTTCCTGATTACGCGCTTTTCTGAATTCTTCCATCAATTTACAAGGCCGTCTCCGGTGAAAAAACGCAAAAAAGTGCCCCGCAAGACAACATTTGAAGCAACGGGAGGGATCCATGATGGCAAGGGACCTGTCGAAAGCGGCTCTCGCCGTGATCGAGAAAAGCGGAAGGGCTTTCATCGCCTCCGTGGACGACGAGGGGTTTCCGAATCTGAAGGCCATGCTCAGGCCGAGGGAACACGACGGCCTCAACTCCTTCTTCTTCACCACGAACACCTCGTCGCTGCGGGTAAGGCACTACCTGCAAAACCCCAAGGCGTCGCTCTACTTCTTCGACGGCAGGTTCTACCGGGGAGTTCTGCTGGTGGGAACCATGGAGGTTCTGCAGGATCAGGAGACGAAGAACCGCATCTGGCGGGATGGGGACGACCGGTATTATCCGGGAGGCGCCACGGATCCGGACTATTGCGTTCTTCGTTTCACCGCAAAGAAGTGCCGCATGTACGAGAATTTCCATTCCGTCGATTTCGAGATTTAGCTCACAAGGAAGCAAAGGGGGCACAAGATAGCGGCACCGAGCATGCCACGGACATCGTGAAATCTGATGACTTCATCAAGGAGGAGAAAAACGAGACGTCCCCCGACATCGGAACGACGGAACGACAGGCGATTTCACCTTCCGCGTCGTTCGGCGACGCCGTCGTCGGCAAAGAACACCGAGGCCGCACCGGAAGGCACCGTTCCGTCGGGCCTGCGAAAATTCCGAACCTCCCGGATTTTTCGGAGCCTTCGGGTTTCCCAGGCTGCCCAGATTCTCCGCGTGCAGTGCCGCTTCAAACGGGCGGGACCGCCCGTTTCCGATCCGACAGGACCAGGTCCCGCCCGCCGCCTACGCGACAGGACGGGGCGGAACGACGGCCCGCATAGCCCTCCGAAGCTCCCCGTCGGTGAAGGTGCGCAGCACCGCCCGACCGATGGCCCGGGCCCCCGCCACGAGCGCCTGGTGCGCCTCGGGCTCGGTGACGGCGGCGGCGAAGTCCCTGGTGTGGAGCGCAACCTTTCGGGGCGTGATGGCGAGCAGGGGATGCAGGGCGGGACAGCGCCGGCTCGTGTTGCCCATGTCCGTGGAGCCCGACGGCAGAGAGGGCGGCTCAAAGGGAATGCCCAGCTCCCGGAAGATCTCCTCGATCATGCGCTCCCCCGCCGGATTGGGTACGATTTCGTCGAAGCTCGCCTCGAAGGTCTCCCAGGAGACCTCCGTTCCCGTGGCGAGGGCCGCACCCCGGGCGCAGTCGAGACAGCGCTCCCGAAGGCCGTTCAGGTAGTCCCGGGTGGGTGCCCGAAACTCGAAACGGCACCGGGCGACCTCGGGAACGATGTTGGGCGCGGCGCCTCCCGCGTCGATGACGCCGTGAATCCGCGCCTCGGGACGTATATGCTGGCGCAGCATGTCCAGCGCGTGGAACAGAAGCTGCACTCCGTTGAGGGCGTTCACGCCCTCCCAGGGTGCCGCGGCGGCGTGGGCGGGCTTGCCCCGGAAGATGAAGCGATAGCCGTCCATGGCGAGGGAGCGGAAGGCGGGGCTGCTCGTCGCCGCGTCGGCGTGGATCATGATGGCCAGGTCGTACCCGTCGAAGAGTCCCTTGTCCGCCATGGAGCACTTCGCGCCGTCCACCTCCTCCGCGGGGGTGCCCACCACGGAGAGAGTTCCCCCCGCCTCGCCCACAAGGTCCGCGAGGGCCAGCGCCGCCAGCACGGACATGGCGCCGGAAACGCAGTGGCCGCAAGCGTGTCCCATCTCGGGCAGGGCATCGTACTCGACGAGGATCGCCACCTGCGGCCCCGTCCCCGGGCCCGCTACCGCCCGAAAGGCTGTGGGCAGATCCCCGTAGGGAAATTCCACGGCGAACCCCGCCTCGGAGAGAATCCCGACGATCCTGCGACTGCTCTCGAATTCCTCTCCGGACAGCTCCGGATTCGCCGCCATCCAGTCCGACAGGGCACAGGCCTTTCCGGACAGCGCGGCGATGTTCCGGTCCAGGAGTGAAACAAGTTCCTCATAGCGCATCACGGGCGAAACGCCTCCTTCGGGTTCTTTCCGGAACAACACGACGGCGTGTCGCCGAGGCGAAACACGGGGACACGCACCTGCTCCGAATTTTTTCATATACTATCACCACCACCGACGAGGCCGTACCCCTCTGTCCGAAAACGGCGAGCGAAACGTCGGGAAAACACCTATACTCCTTCCATGATGAACGCGGATGCACTCTACCAAGCCCTCAAGGCGCGGGATTCCCGGTTTGACGGACGCTTTTTCGTGGGCGTCACCTCCACGGGAGTCTACTGTCGCCCCATATGTCCCTCCCGCACGCCCCGGGCGGCAAACTGCCGTTTCTTTCCCAGCGCGGCAGCGGCGGAGCACGCGGGGTTCCGCCCCTGCCTACGCTGCCGCCCCGAGACGGCGCCCTCCGGAACGGTCGCTCCCGCCGAAGAGGAAGCCCGCCTGTCCCGGCTCGCCGCGGATCTCATCGACGCGGGTGTCTTCGACGAAGAAGGACTGGAGGGAATCGCGTCACGCATGGGAATGACACCGCGGCATCTGCGGCGCCTCTTCACCCGCGCCTTCGGCGTGGCCCCCGTGGCCTACGCCCAGACCCAGCGTCTCCTCCTTGCCAAACGGCTCCTGACGGAGACACGTCTTCCTGTAACGGATGTGGCGTTCTCCAGCGGCTTTTCGAGCCTCCGCCGCTTCCATGCGCTCTTTCGACAGCGCTACGGCATGACGCCCACGGACCTCCGCAAAGGGACTCCTGCACGTCCGCAGGCACTGGTACTGCGCCTCGCCTATCGCCCACCCCTGGATTGGCGGCGCCTCGCGCTTTTTCTGGCCAAACGGAGCATTCCCGGCGTGGAGGCGGGAGACGAGAGACACTACCGGCGATCGGTACGGCTTTCCTTCCGGGGAAAACACCTCGCGGGAAAGCTGGAAGTTCGTCCCGCGGCAACAGGACATGCTTTGGAACTCGCCCTCGACTCGAGTCTTCTGGGAGGTCTGCCCCAGGTTCTCCTCCGGGTGCGGCGACTCTTCGACCTGGGGTGCACGCCGGACCAGGTGGAGACGGTGCTCGGCCCTCTCGCGGCACCGAGGCCGGGACTTCGGGTCCCCGGCGCCTTCGACGGCTTCGAGATGGCGGTCCGTGCCGTACTGGGACAGCAGATATCCGTGAAAGCCGCACGGACCCTCGCGGGACGTTTCGTCGCCCGCTTCGGCGAGCGGCTTCCCTCCGCCGATGCGGAAGTGACGTACCTCTTTCCACTTCCCGAGCGGGTGGCGGGAGCGACGCAGGAAGAGTTCTCCTCCCTGGGGATCACTTCCCGGCGGGCGGAGACGCTCGTCGCTCTCGCCAGGGCACTCGTGGAGGAACGATTCTCGCTGGACCCCGGCCCCGACGTGGAGCGGACCCTCGACGCGCTGCAGCACATTCCGGGAGTGGGACCCTGGACGGCCCAGTACATCGCCATGCGCGCCCTGGCCTGGCCCGACGCCTTTCCCGACACGGATCTCGCGGTACGCCGGGCAATGGAACGCCTTTCCGGCACCGCCGGGGACGAACAGTGGCGCCCCTGGCGTGCCTACGCGGTCATGCACCTCTGGTGCGGATTGGAGGAAGAAGAATGACCATCCATGCCACGACATGGACAAGCCCCCTGGGTCTCCTCACTGCGCTGTCCGACGGAACGGCACTCGTCGGACTGTACCGGGAGGGACAGCGCTTCGCCCCCGCCCGGAGCGGGGAGTGGCGGCGCGACGACGCCCGCACCCTGTTCCGCGAGCTGCGGAGACAAGTGGACGCTTTCTGCGGAGGGGCACTGCGACAGTTCACCCTGCCCCTCGCCCCGAGGGGCACTCCCTTTCAGGAGCGCGTCTGGGAAGCGTTGCAACGCCTTCCCTTCGGTGAAACCGTCTCCTACGGGGAACTTGCCTCACGAATCGGCGCACCCGCCGCATGCCGAGCCGTGGGCGCCGCGGTGGGCAGAAATCCTCTGCTCCTGCTGCTCCCCTGCCACCGCGTTCTCGGCCGGGACGGCACACTCCGGGGTTTTGCCGCGGGAACGGCGCTGAAACACGCTCTCCTGGAGTTCGAGCGGCGGATTCTCCGGGGGGAAGAGACGCGCCTCGACGACCTGCTCCGGAGCACGAATGGAGAAATGCCCTGTCCGGCAGCACTTTCCGCCCTTCCGGAGGCGGGCCTCCCCGCCGGGCCGCTCGGAGACGGGGAAGGAGTCCGGCCGTGACGCCCCGGAACCTTGCGGATCTGGTGCTGCTGGCAGCCATCTGGGGCGGATCGTTTCTCTTCATGCGCATGGGGGCGCCCAGCTTCGGCCCGCTTCCGCTCATCGAACTCCGGGTGGGCACGGCGGCGCTCTTTCTGCTGCCCATCCTGTTCTGGAAGGGACTTCTTCCGCATCTGAAGCGGAACGCGGGACGCCTTCTCCTTCTGGGGGCGCTGAACTCGGGGTTCCCCTTCGTCTGCTGGGCCTTCGCGCTCCTCACCATGTCCGCGGGGATGGCCTCGGTCCTGAACGCCACCACACCGCTCTTCACCGCCCTGGTGGCGACGCTCTGGCTCCGGGACCGCCTGACGGTCTTCCAGATCGCGGGGCTTCTCGTGGGATTTTTCGGCGTGATCCTGCTGGTGTGGAGCAAGGGAAGCTTTTCCTCCGGCGCGGGCATCCTCGCCGTGGCGGCCTCGCTGGGGGCGACCCTCTGCTACGGCCTGGGCGTGAACTTCGCCAAGAAGCACCTCGCCGGGGTTGATCCGCTGGTGCTCAGCGGAGGCAGCATGCTGGGCTCGGCGCTCCTGCTCCTTCCCGCGGCGGTCTGGACGTGGCCGGCGGCCACCCCGCCGGCGGGAGCGTGGATCTCCGCCCTGCTGCTCGGCGTGGTGTGCTCCGGCATGGCCTACGTGCTCTTCTACCGCCTCGTGGACACCGTCGGTCCGTCCAAGACCGTCGCGGTGACCTACCTCATTCCCGTCTTCGGCATGCTCTGGGGCGCCGTCTTCCTGGGAGAGAAGGTCACCCCGGGCATGCTCGGCGGCGCCGCGGTGATCCTCCTCGGCACGGCCCTCACCACGGGACTGCTCGCGCCGCGGAAGGACCACCGCCCCTGAGACACCGTTTCCGTCCGCGAAGGCACGATAGGTGACGCCGCCGTCACGCCCTCCGCGGAACGGCGGCGTTGTTCCCGAAGCGGTGACAGGCGTCCAGAAAGAGGGAATGGAGCGGCCCGCCGCCGTCCAGTTCGGGATGGAAGGCGGCGACGAAGAGGTTCCGCCACCGCAGGGCCACGGGTTCTTCCCCGAAGCGGGCGAGCACCGTCACGCCCTCCTCCGGCTCGTCGAAGCGAGGCGCCCGGATGAAGACGCCCCGGGAGCTTTGTCCGTCGTTCCAGGAAAGAACGCCCTCGAAACTGTCCCGCTGGGTTCCGCTCTGGGGCGCGCCACCGCCCCAGGCGTTGCGACGGACCAGAAAAGGCACGCGGGGGATGCGTCCTTCCGGCGCCGGCCCCTCCAGGCGCCGGGCGAGAAGAATGGCCCCGGCGCAGGTCCCCAGCGCGGGAAGTCCCGCGTCGATCCCGGCCGCCAGCGCAGCGGAAAGTCCCGAGGCCGCAAGATGCCTTCCGATGACGGTGCTCTCCCCGCCGGGGAGCACCACCCCCGCCAGATCCTCCGGCAGCGGCCCCGAACGGAGGGGAAACCCCTCCGCACCAAGCCGCTCCAGCAGGCGGAGATGCTCCCTCCAGGCTCCCTGAAAGGCCACGACGCCGATCCGCACCGTCACACCCCCCGTTCCTGCAGGCGCTCCTCCGGCGCGAGACGGCGCACGTCCGTTCCCGCCATGGCCTCGCCGATCCCCGAGGAAACCCGGGCGAGGACCGATGGATCGTCGTAGTGCGCCACGGCCTCCACAATGGCCTCGGCGCGACGGCGCGGATCCGAGGAGGTGAAGATACCGCTCCCCACGAAAACGCCGTCGCACCCCAGCCGCATCATGAGCGCCGCGTCCGCGGGCGTGGCGATACCCCCCGCGGCGAACTGCACCACGGGAAGCCGCCCCGCCTCCCGGCACCGGAGAAGCTGCGCCACCGGCACGCCGAGTTCCCGGGCCAGCGACACGAGTTCCTCACCGTCGGCGGCGAGGACCCTGCGCAGGTCCCTGGCGACGGCCCGGACATGGCGCACCGCCTCCACCACGTTTCCCGTTCCCGCCTCTCCTTTGGTGCGGATCATGGCCGCTCCTTCGGCGATGCGCCGCAGAGCCTCGCCGAGATTCCGGCAGCCGCAGACGAAGGGCACCGAGAAGGCATGCTTGTCGATGTGCACCTCCTCGTCCGCGGGAGTGAGGACCTCGCTCTCGTCGATGCAGTCCACGCCGAGGGCTTCGAGAATCTGCGCCTCCACGAAGTGGCCGATCCGCGCCTTGGCCATGACGGGAATGGAGACGGCCTCCCGGATCTCCAGAATACGCTCCGGAGCGGCCATGCGGGCCACACCCCCGGCCTTGCGGAGTTCCGAGGGAACCCTGTCCAGTGCCATGACCGCCACCGCTCCGGCGCTCTCGGCGATGCGGGCCTGCTCGGCGTTCGTCACGTCCATGATGACGCCCCCCACCTGCATGCGGGCCAGTCCCTCCTTGAGCGTCTCCGTTCCCCGGCGCACCCGGGGACACGGCACATCGTCCGTTCCGGGGCACCCGTTTCCGGAGGCGTTCGCATCGCATCGCACCTCCCGCGGCACTGCCGCATCTCCGCCCATGCCTGCGCCGCCCTCCGCGCCGCAGTTCCGCTCTTCCCGCGCATGTACGTTTAGGTTCATCATCACGTCGCTCCTCTCGGATCTGTCTTGCGCGACGGGCCCGTCACGCACCCCATTCTCCCCGGGGCGACACCGGAGGAAAAGCGCCAGGAACAGGCTCTTTCGGAACACATCTGGAACGGACCAGACAGAGCTTCTTCGGCAGGGTTTCTGGCCCCGTCCCCCGGCCTCCCAGAGCACATCACACGCATCTGAAGCCGACCAACATGCCGGAACGGCTTAACGAGGAGCGCAGGAGAAGGCCCCGGGTCGTCCGTATCTTCCCGAACAATGCACATGTCGGCACCTGATACGGGCACTGTGCGTCGCAACCTCCGAGGCGTGGCTGGAG
>JARKPR010000036.1 GCA_029975165.1 Selenomonadales bacterium | reverse complement strand
GCCGCCGTTGTCGAGGAACTCCTCGATCTTCTCGGCGATGAGCGCCGGCGTCGGCCGGTTGTAGTGGTGCTTTAGCCCGATCAGCAGGCCCGCGATGCAGAAGTTGACACCGGCGTCCTGGCGCCGGACCACGTTTATAATCGAATCGCCTAAAACTTTTTCCAGTTCTCCAAGACGAGTGATGTCGAAGTAGATGGTCTGCCCAGCCCCGAAATGATCGAAGGGTATAGTCTTTTTCATCAAATTTTTCCTCCTTGATTAGCTGCATAGAGGTTTCTTTTTGTGCTCAATTCGGATATTCTGAAAGTGAGAAATTCGGAAAACAGGGGCGTTCACAATGATGGGCCGCATGGAAGTACGCAATAGAAATCAGGTCACCCTGCCCAAATCACTGACCAAGACCCTGGCTATCCGTGAGGGTGATATCCTGGAATACACCATCGAGGGCGGCAAAATTATCATCACACCGAAGACCCTTGTTCCCAAAGTACAAGCATGGTATTGGTCGAAGGAATGGCAAGCCGCTGAGAAGGAAGTGGAGGAGGAGATAGCCGCAAAGGGACACGGTAAGGAGTACACTGCGGACGAAATTTGGGGAGAAATTAAACGTGCCACAGATTAACCGCAGTGACAGATTCATGAAAGAACTCCGGAAATTGATCGACAAAGGCGCTCTCACAATCGAACAAGTCGAAAAAATTCCTTCTGCTCATCGAAGAGAACCCACGGCATCCTTCCCTGCGCATCAAGAATATCCAGGGGACTGCGGACATTTTTGAAGCATCGGTAGACATGAGCGTCCGTGTGTCCTTCCAGTACATCAAACCTGATGCGGTCTATCTGCGGAATGTCGGCGAACATGACATGACCCTCAAACGACCTTAAGAGCAACTCCCACCGGCCTTTCTAGGCGGTGGGAGTTGCTCCTTTTTCAAGTCCGCTGCGGATCCAGCCTTGCTTATTCAGTTTTAGGCTGCGGGGTCGGTAAGATCGGAGAGCGGGCCGACGCCGTCGATGGTGCCCTTAAGCGTGGCCGCCTGGTTGTACTGGTTGTCGATAGTCAGCTCGGAAATAGTGCCCCAGCCGGTACGGTAGGACTTGCTCGGGTAGACGAATTGGACGTTAATCTGCTGTCCGGCGTTGAACGCGGCCTCCAGGGCGTCCAGTCCGTCGTCCTGGAGCAGCACCAGGCCGTCGAGGGAGATGGACCAGCTCAGAAGACCGATCAGACTGGCTTTCCAGCCGCCGGTGGTCTTGTCGGAGGCTTCGACGGAATCGGCCTTCCGGGTCAAAGTTCCCGCCCGCTGGCCGCCGATGAGCGTCCAGACCGGAACCGAGGCGGTGCCTGTGTTGATGTAGAGCAGATAATCCTTGCCGACCGTAGCCTGCGCCGGCGAAGGGTTGCTCGGGAGATTGATGGCCATAGCACTCAGCCCCCTATATTTTGAATGGTGATGACGATTGTAAGGACGCCGTGATAGCCGAACTCCTCCTCCGGAAACGCCTCAAAGAAGTCCACGTCCTGGCTGATGACGGCGAAGCCTGGCGCCTCGATGGCGGTCGACGTGATCACCGTGGCGATGTCGTCGGCCACCGCGTTGATTTCCGCCTTGCCGTTGTGGTTGGACCAGATGTGTAACTGGATGGAGGCGTCCCAGATGTCGGAGGTTTTGTCGGGCACCCGCTTACAGGTAAAGGCCCCGATTGTGACATAAGGGAAGGCGGCGTCCCCGGGGACATCGTCGTAGACTGGCGTTGTCTGACCTACGGACAGCAAAGAAAACAGCCCTATTTGCAGGGCTGTCATGGGTATGCGCCGCATTACGATCATCGATTTATCGCCGCCTCGGCCGACCTTACGAGGTTCGGTTTTTCATCCTCGAACGCCGGCCGCATAAAGGGATGCTCCGCCCGGGCCGGAATGTTCGCCGACGCGGCGAAACCGGTGCCCGTGAGAGCCACGCTGTGCAGGGCTTTCTTGCGGGACGGCAACTCTCTTGCGGCCTTCGCGCCATACTCTACCAGGTGGGCATGCGGCGATTTGGCCCGGACGGTGCCGATGTTCCGAACTCCGTCATAGGACATCGTAATGCTCCTGACCAGCTTTCCGGACCGGACTCGGACCCGGCGTTTTGCGCCCAGCATGATGTTCGCCGTAGACGTTTGGACTGTCGCCCGCAGGCGCTCCTGGGTCTGGGCGTCGTAGGTTTTGAAGGCCCCCAGGGCGCGCTGCAGATCGTTGATACCCAGATTCACTGTGAAAGCGGCCATATCAAGTCGTCACCTCCCGGCAGACAAGCATTGTGGTTTCCCTGTCGATGTCGTAGGCCGAGAGAATGTCGTAGTTCCGGCCCTCACTCTGGGCACGCCAGCCGCGTCTTATATCCGACCGTCGCCGGATGGAAACCAGCCGGACCAGCTCGCCGACGACAGCGCCGACCGCCGACGTTTCCTTAAAGTTCGGAATCCGGAACTCAGCCCAGACTGAACCGGCGTCCTGGTAGCCCGTTTTCGAGCCGCCCATGCCGTCAGGGGTCTTGACCGGCCGGAGCAGGGAAAGCCGCCATTTCATTCTCCCGGAGATCATGGCGATACCGGCAGGTCGGCGTAATCGGCGCACAGGGAAATGTGCGTGATAAGCGCGTCGATGGTATGGTCAACCTTGGCGTCGCGGCCGGCAGCCGTGTCGTCCCGGTTCTCGTACCAATGCGAGCAAAGATATTTAATTGCCATCTTCCAGACGCCGTCGGTGGGGTCGTAGACCTTCCCGCTCATCCGCTGGATATATGCGATGGCGCCGCCCATGAGGTCCTGGATAAGGGGATCCTCAGCGCCCGAGTCCACCCGGAGGTACAGCTTCACGTCGTCTAGCGTGAGCGCATTAGGCACCGGCCTTACCGGTTTTCGCCGCCGGTGCCGGCTCGGCGGGGGCCTCAGTTGCGGGGTCGGAATCAATGTCAAATTCCTTCAGGGCTTTGAGGTTCTCGCGGATCATGGCGAGCGTCTCGGCATCGGAAGACGAATAGCCCCGGGTATGAATGTCCGCGACGATCTTATGGTTCAGCTCGGCGAACGCAGCCGCCACGCGATCAATTTTGCGCATCTGTTTTCACCACCTCAAAAAAGTAGGGGCGGACTATGCCGCCCCGTTATTACTTGACCAGAGTAACCAGGGAGTTCACGTCGGCGACCTTGCCGTCGGCGATGAGGACCGCCCGGGTCACCCAGTCGTCACCCACCCAGATTTCCTGGTAGCGCTGGATGTTGATGTTGTAGTTCGTGTTCAGCACATAGTCGCTGAAGTCGAACAGGAAGGCCCAGACGGTGCCCGCAGTCAGGCTGGTGGCGTACGTCGGGAGGTAGTTGCACAGCACGACGTCGCGGCCGAGCAGTGTACGGGCCGTCTTGCCGGGAATGCCTTCATTCACGCGGGCAATCGGCTGGCCGGCGCTGTCGACTTCAGCCAGCATGACGTTCCATGTCTGCTTCGTCATGCACCATTTCGACGTTGCCTCATAGGCGATATCGAGAGCCCCCTCGGCCTTGATGAAGTCGGCCCGCTTGGGAACACCGGTGATAACCTGACCGGCGTTGACCGCGGTGCCGGCCGAAATTATGCCGGTCGGCTGACCGACTCCCGTACCGGAGATGATGGCATGTTCGAGCGCGATGACCATGGCCTGGGATACGTTGTTCACCAGGACGGCCTCGAAGGCAGAAAGCGCCATCGTGTCGACTTCAAGGCTGACCGCGACGGCGCAACGCAGTTTGTAGTACCCGAAGATAATAGTACCGGTCGTCTTGGCCTGCTTGTTACTGCCGGCCGATTCGGCGACCCATGTGGCAACGGGCTTAACGGTCGAATTGGGAATAGCCAGGCCGCCCTTGTAGTTCGTCTGGGTGACAAGCGGCAGGATCATGCCGCTGGCCAGGAGCTTGTCGATAACGGTGTTGAGGACGTTCTGCGGAATCGGTGCCCCGGCAGTAGTGGTAGTGGCATCGGCCCGGAGTTCAGCCGGCAGCGGAGTACCGCGCAGAACAAAATTCATGAAGGCGGTCCGGTACTCCATCGAGGTGGTGTCGACGCCCGAACGGCCCTCTTCTTCCTGGGCAGGTTTCACGCCCGGCGGCAGGATGATTTTGCCGCGGATTTCGCCGACATTGAGTTTGCCGGCGATGTCAAGGCGCTTCTGGATGTTGCGCTCTTCCTGCTCAATGGCCTCCAGTTCGGCCTGGATGGCGTCCAGGTCGCAATCGGCGTCGGATTGCAGCTGGCTGCGGATTTCGGCTTTCCGGTCGGTGATCTCTCTCATTCTCTGGTCCACGATTAACCTCCGAAAGATTAGTTTTGTTTGCGGAGTCGAAACAGGAACCGGAGCCCGCCACGCCCTATCCAGAAGCGCCCGCTAAGCCATCCAGCTTCGCGGTTTAAGGCATTAAAAAAGCAGCCCTCCGGCCGCAGTTTTACAGGTATGTTCTTACGATGTACTGTTTCCGCCGGAGGGCCAGCTTTTCACGCTCCTCCGCCTCGCACTGCTCGCGATCAATCAGGTCAGCCGCCGCCTTCTGTGCTTCGCAATACGACCTGGCCGAGAGGGAAGTCTGTTCATAGGCCGGGGTGTCCACAGCCGAAACGTCGCCGATGGCGGCGAACTTGTTAATCCGCCGGGTGGTCGTGGCCCGGTCGAATTCGTCGCTGGCCACATAAAAAGCAAACGACATTTTGTTGATGTCGCCCCGCTGAACCAGCGTATAAAGGTCTTTGCCGGCGGTCGTGGGCGCCAGGTTGGCAATGACTTTGAGCCCCACGTCGTCGGGAATAAGGGTCAGGGTCTTGCTGCGCGACCGCGCCACGATCATCACGCTGTCGGAGTGGTTGTATTTCATCGGGACGTCCGACAAGTCAACGCCATCCAGGGCGCCGCGGGAGATGATTTCCTTATACTCCTTCCCGGTGTCCGGGTCGGTCCACAACACGGTGGGCTGCTCAAAGACAAGGGCGTAACCCTCGACGATCATATCCTGCTGGGTATCATCCAGCGGAAGCGCCCGTACCTCCGCCAGCCGGATTTCCTTCTGCCGTTTTTCCCCCATCCGTATTACCTCCTGTGTTTGGTCTTTGGTCCGCCGGCGCCCCGGTCTGGTACACGTCGGCCAGACGGGCATTGACGTAGTTGAGTGAAAAGATGCGCCGGTCGCCGTCTTCCACCGGCGGCATGTTGAACATCTCCAGAACGTCGTTGACAGAAAAGATGCCCATGGGCATCAGATATTGGACCAGGTTGCACTTCGTCTGGTTGCTGGCGTACTGGAGCCGGTTGGCCTCGAAGATGATTTCGTTGCCAAATCCCTTCTCGCGTTCGGTGAAGCACTTCTCCGTGAACTCGAGCGAGAGTTGGATGGCGATGGGTTCCAGGACGCTCTCGTAAAAGGCATTCCATTGGTCCTCGGTATAATCGGCCTTGACGATGTTCTCGCTTACCCCGAAGTAGCGGTAGGCATTGTCGCGGATGACGGCCATCTGCTTGTCGTCCACCATTTTGCCGTTCATCTCGACCGGCGTGAAGTCGGCCTTGGAGTCGACCGCGCCGATCCCGCCGTCATTGTTGATGGACAGGTAGTCGGCCACGAACTGGTCGCGCTGCTTCTTTAAATCCTCCGGCCGGAGCGTTTGCGTGAACTTGAGGAAGCCCCGCAGCCGGGCGCTGGATTTTATGGCGTTGATGATCCCCTCATTGACCGTCTGTATGAGCGACAGGGTGGGCTTGAACGGCCTCTGGTTGCTCTCGCCGAAGATGTCGTCGTTGTTGAAATGGCGACGAAGGTGGATAAGGTCTGTGTATGGCACCGTCATCCGAAAGCCGCTCAAAAAGAAAAACCGGCAGTACAGCTCCCCCTGGTACTCCACGAACTCAAGCGAGGAATATGACAGCGGGAACAGGCCGGTTATCTTTCCCATGACGTCCGTTTGGAGATAAACGAACGAGTTGTTGTTGGTATAAAGCTGGCTAACCACTTTGTAGAGGAAGTCGTAGGAGGACATATATTGGTTAGGACGAACCTCCAGCAACCACTGCAATCCGTCCGAAACCTGCAGTACCTGGCCGCCCGCGCGCCTGATGTGTTTCGGCTTCAGCTTGGCCGCGTTCCGGGCGATGGCGTCGATACAGGTCCGGACTACATCGTTGTCGTAGAAGTTCCCGGTTACAGCTGAGAAGAAAGGCGAAAAATCGTTCAGGAACTGATACTGGGTAACATCCACCGGGGGTTTCTTCGGTCCGAAAACGGCGCTAAACATGTTTCTAAGCTCCAATTATTCACCCCCTCGTACCAGGTTGCCTCGCTCGTCAAACCGGAACCCCTCTCGCACCGGGCGGCTGTCGCCATGCGTCTGGTTGTGGCATCGCTGGCACAGGTACTCCAGCCGGTCCCAATTGAGCGTGATGTCCGGGTCGTCGATATTCTCAGGCGTCAGCAGAACCTTGTGGTGGAGAATCCCGCCAGTGCCGGCCGGCTCATGGCACAGCTCGCAGCAGTAGAACACCGACGCAATATAACCGGCCCGGCATCTCAGCCAGGCCGCGGAGTTGTAAAACGCCTTGGCGAAATCTTGGGCCAGTGTGCCCCACCTCAGATCAGGTTGGTGTACTCGTCCATCTTGTCTTGGAGGACGACGTAGGCGATGATGAGCGCCATGGCGCCGTCGATGCGCCGGCGGGTGTCGGCGCCCTTTACCGGCTGAATGTTCGCGTTGAGGTCGGTGCGGATTTCCAGGTTTGAGAGGTTCCACATATCTACGGGGTTGTGGTTAAAGACTATCCTTCCGGCGGCCAGGTCGCCCTTCAGCGACTTCATCGGATAGGAAAGCGTCTGTACTCCCTGGCGAACCTTTATCATAGACTCCTGGCCGAACTCGGCCTTGAATTCGTTCAGCAAGGCGTCCTCGATATGCCAGGGGTCGTAGCCTATCCAGGGGATGTATAAATCCTCCTGGTCGCGAAGCTCCTTAAACCACTCCAGAACGCAATGCTTGTCGATTTTGTTCCCCGGCGTAGTCCGGAGCAGGCCCTGTTTTTCCCACAGAAGGTAGGGCACGTTGTCGCGCTCGCGCCGGTTGCCGTCGGCATCCATCTTGCGGAGGACATCCTCCGGAATCCAGTACATCGATCGCACATAGATGCGATCATCCCCAGGCCGCATAGCGATAGCCTTGGCGGCCGTGAGGTCTGTGGTTTCCGAGGCGTCGAAACCGCCGATGCCATAGCGGAAGCCCATGCTCCGGAAGTCGAACTCCTCCTGGTTGTTTATCTCGTCCCAGGTGAGCCAAGCGGAGCTACTGTTCTCCTTCATGTTGAAGTCCTTGACCATGACTGTCGGCTTGAACGCCGGATCGTTCTTGGCCTTGGAAACGCAATCCCGGAGGAACGCCAGGGATTTGATGCTGCCCAGGCCAGGGTTGGCCTTTATCCAGCACTCCTCCCGGTCCCATTCGTCCTTGTCGTCGAGCTCGTAGATGAACGACAGGAAGCGGTCATCCCGAACCTTGCCGTCCAGGATGGCGCAGGCGTAGTCGTACTGAGCGTCAAAAATGCCGTCGCGGACAAAGCCGTTGGTCGTAATGCAAAAGAGCAGCGGCTGCTGGCGGGCCGACATTGATTGTTTCATCAAGTCATAGATGTCGCGGTTTTTGATGGCGGACAGCTCGTCGATGGTGACGCCGTGGGCGTTAAGGCCGTCGAGGCTGTTGCTGTTGCTGGCCAGGGGTTTGATAATCCCCATATTGACCGGGAAGTATAGGTCGCTGATCCGCTTCCGGATATGCTTCCGGAGGACCGGCGACTGTTTCACCATCTTGTAGGCGTACTCCCAGCCGATCTTCGCCTGGTCGAGCATGGTGGCGATGTTGTAAATCTCCGGCGCCCCCTCCCCATCCCCCATCAGCAGGAACAGGTTGACAGCCGCCGATTCCGAGGACTTGCCGTTCTTCCGGCCTTCGATTGTGAGGCACTCGTTGTACTGGCGGAACCGGGTGTCCTTGTGGACAAACCCGAAGATGGCCTGGAACTTCGCCTTCTGGAACAGCTCCAGCGTTATCGGCGTGCCCATTTTGCCCTGGGCCTGCTTGCAAAAGGTTTCGATAAAGTCGATGGGTTTTTCCGTCAGTTTTTCATCGAAGACCCAAGGGCCGTACTTTTCCGGATGACGCAGCTTGTCGAGCAGCATCCCGCAGACTTGCTTAATGCGTTTACAGGCGACGATTTCGCCGGAGAGGACCTTGCTGGCGTATTCCTCCAAGTAGCTCATGGCGGCGCCTAGTGCTTACGCAAGAACGCGAGCAGCTCGTCCTCATCTTCTTCCTTGCCGCCCTGCCGGAGCGTGGTGATTATCTTTACCAAGGTGGCCACCGTCCGGTTAGAGCTGTCGACCGTTTTGTTGTAGTCGGCGATTGCCGGGTGGGAGTATACATTCTCCCGGCCTTTTACGTATTGCTTGGTGACCAGTACGCCGTCCTCGTTGATGGTTCTCTCTAGCTCGTTTAAAATCTTGAGCTGGACCTGGTAGCGTTTGAAGGTGGTTATAAAAAAGAAATTCTGCTCGACGCCGTGCTTCTCGGCAATCCGCAGAATTTCAGCCGCTTGCTCGTTTAGGTTTAGCTTTTTGGGTTGTTGCTGCAATCCGCATCGCCTTCTTTCCGGTGATCTGTTCCCAGCGCGCGACAATCACGTCGCAGTATTTCGGGTCGAGCTCCATTGTGTAACACACCCGGCCGGTTTCCTCGCACGCGATAAGCGTCGAGCCGGAGCCGCCGAATAGGTCGACCACGATCCCGCCAGGCTTGCTGGAATTTTTGATGGCCCGGGCGCAAAGTGCGATCGGTTTCATCGTCGGGTGGTCGGCGTTCCGAGCCGGCTTTTCTACGCGCCAGGTCGTCGTCTCATCGTCGAGGCCCGCGAACAGCACCTCGTAGCTCGGCACGCGGATGCTGGCGCTTGCCAGCCCGGAGGCGAACGAGATAATGTAGCCGTCGCCGTCCGGCTGGACGGTGACGCCGGCGACATCGTCGATGACGGTGGACTGTTTGCGGCCGCCGTGGAAGTAGTGGGCCTCGCCCGGCTTCCAGCCATACAGGATTGGCTCATGTTTCCATTGGTAGTCCTGCCGGCCGAGGACGAAGGTGTTCTTGACCCAGACGAGGCATTGCTTGATGAGCCAGCCGGCGTCGACCATCGCCTTCCTAAAGTTGAGGCCCTCGGAATCGGCGTGACAAACGTAAATCGCGGCCCCGGGTTTTGCGGCCGCGAGCATGGACGTATATGCGTCTTTTAGGAGCTGATAGAACTTTGAGTCGGACATCGAATCGTTCATGATGGTAAGCCGGTCGGCCGTACCGCCTTCGTAGGCCACGTTGTACGGCGGGTCAGTGAAGATCATGTCGGCCAGGGCGCCGTCCATCAGTTCCCTAACATCCTCCAACTTCGTCGCATCGCCGCAGAGCAGCCGGTGCGCCCCGAGAACGTAAACATCGCCCGGCTGGGTCGTCGGCGTGGAAGCCTTCTCCAGTTCGGCGCCCACGTCGAAGGCTTCGTCGTCGCCGACGCCGCCCTTGCCGTTCTCCAGCTCGATCAGCTCCACGTCCGCCAGATCGAAGCCGGTGAGCGCCAGGTCGAAATCCAAATCGCGCAGGGCCTGGAACTCGTCCAGCAGCAGCGCGTCATCCCAGGAGGAGAACTCGGCGACCTTGTTGTCGGCGATACGGAACGCCTTGACCTGAGCCGGCGTCAGATCGTCGACCACGACGCACGGAACATGCGTGAGGCCGAGCTTCTGAGCAGCCAGGATGCGGGTGTGGCCGGCCACGATGCATCCGGCTCCGTCGATGATAATCGGCACCTTGAAGCCGAACTCCTGGATGCTGGCGGCCACCTTGTCGACGCCGCGCTCGTTATGGCGCGGATTATTTATGTATGGCGTAACTTCGCCGATGTCTTTGTAGATGATTTTTAATTCAGCCACGCCGGCACCTCCTTTCCAAAAAACCGTAGTAATTTTTCACGCGCAATATTTCTTGTGCCACCTCCGGTCCGGGTGTAGGCGCCATTTTCTGACACCCCGGGGGGGGGGGGCAGCCTGCGTAGGCAAAGGAACTATCCTAGCGAATAACCTTCCGTCCGCCGCGTCCCTGCAACGGCACAGGCTCGTGGACAATGGCCGTCTTGTCATTGCGAAGCACTTTGCTCTCGATTGCGCACCGACTGATTTCCGACTGCCAATGGGCGCAGCCCGGGCAGTCGGCTATGGCTTCCCGCGAAGGCTTGTAGTAATCGCAGCCGTTCATAACGACACTTCCTCCAAAAAAAATAACCGCCAGAATCAAGGCGGTTTGCAAGAACTCGAAACCTTCTGAAGCGCAGTGGACTAAAGCTCATGGTACCATAATAGCACTGAAATGTCGTAATTTGGGGTGGTGTTTAATTATTTCTAGTTTTTACGGATATACCCATATTGGGTCGGTCTTGAAACCATAAAGGAGGCCTGCGCGCATTGTGGTTTTACCGGCGGTCGCTATTAAATTATTTTTCTGTACAATCTGTACATTTTGTGCATAATAGGTTATGATGAGCATACAATAAAGTAAAAGTGAAACTAAGGAGATGGCTGTGGAAATGATCGAGCAGAAGCTGTTTACCGATGCCCGTAAAGAGTTCTCCGACGTTTTCGATACCGTTGTCTTCAAGCATCGCCCGGTCGTGGTTAAACGCCGAAAAGATGCTGTGTTCCTTATTGAACGCCAGTTGCAGAAAGAACTGCTATCCCGCTATACTACCGCGGCTGAGGAGCTACCGGAGGATGACGGCTCTGTCACCATCGCGATTGATGAGCTGGATATCGCCGTCAACGCCCCCACCAAGGAGGCGGCCGTGAAGGAACTCATCGAAGAACTGAAAGTCTATGCAGCGGATTATATCGAGCGCCTGCCTCTCTTCCTCAACTCCCCCAACCGCCGCTCCCATTACCCCTATATCCTTCGAATCATAATGGCCGACAACGACGATGAGCTGCTCCAGTTGGTAAGGTGGACTTGATGCCGCCACGGTTTAGGGACCTAAAGAAATACTGCGAAAACACCGGCTGGGATCTTATCCGCACAACCGACCACTACTACTTCATGAAGGTACAAAATGATGGCACCGTCCTAAGAACGAAAGTAAGCTTCAGCTTGGGGAGCGAGATTCCGGGGAACTTATGGAAGAAGATCGTGAAACAACAGCTCAAGACAACCGAGGAAGAATTCTGGAAGGACTTGTAGTCCCGCGCTCGCGGGGCTTATTTTTTATCCTCACGTGGAGCATTTTTAAGATACTTATTATCATCCATTACTACAGCTAGTCTTAGGTAGCATAAGCGGGAGCATAACATGGTCGATTGGGCATCTTATGCTCCCAGCCATACTATTTCCCGAAAGAGCAGCCTCTGGCGATGGCAATCCGGACGGCGACATTTACGATCTCATCCCACCAGCGCGTCATGGTCTTCGGGTCCGGGTAACTGGCCTGGCCATACCGTCGATAAAACCAATCCGCATACCGTGCCTGGGACTCATCCACCCAGCCAGGCCGTCCCTTCTCTGTGCCGCCTGCCTCCTGCTGCTTGTGAACCCACCGTCGGATAAATAAAAATGCGAGCTTCTTTTCCCCCAGGGTCTTCTCAGTGTCTTCGATTGTGGCGAGCCATAGCCGTGTTTCTTCCAACCGTGCCAGGGACAGGCCCAGGTTCTCGACTGGCCGGCCAACTTCGCTGCCCAGCGGCATCCCGGTAAGTTTGGTTGCTGACAGCGGGCTGAACTCGCCCACCCGGTCCAGGAAGTCTAGTCGCCTTTCCGGATATTCCAAGAGCCATCTTGTGGCGCAGCGATTCTGACCAGCATAGTCAAGCAACCTTTGTTCCCTCCCCTGGGTTTTTGCCTCTGCGCTTCACGTTGCTTGTCCGCCCACTTGATGCGCCGTTTCCATTCGTTTGCGATTGGCAGCATATTCAACGAGATCACACCCATCTTATGCAGACTTTAACAACTGAACCTCATGGATCTTCGACCGGACCGCAGCCATCAGTGCGTCCTGCCCGGTCGCCTTATTCTGCAAGGCTTTCAGCACATCTTCGTCAATCGTGCCAGCGGCGACCAGATGGTGGACGATGACGGACTTTGTTTGTCCCTGCCGGTCCAGGCGGGCGTTCGCCTGCTCGTACAGCTCCAGGCTCCACGTCAGGCCGAACCAGACGATGATGTTCCCGCCAGCCTGTAAGTTTAGCCCATGCCCGGCGGAGGCGGGATGCACAAGCAGCAAGGGAATTTCTTTGTTGTTCCATGCCTTCACATCCTCCGGCTTGTCCAGCGTTCTCGCGGTCGGAAAGCGTTTTTTGAGCCTAGCCAGGTCGTGCTTGTACCAGTAGAACACCATGGCTGGGTTTCCGGCGGCCGCCTCGATCAGTTCCTCCAACGCGTCCAGCTTCGCATCATGGACGACGCGTACCCCTTTGTTCTCGTCGTAAACAGCGCCGTTGGCGAGCTGGAGAAGTTTGTTCGACAGATCGGCCGCCTGGCCGGCGACGACATCGCCGGCGGCGAACGGCAGCAGCAAGTCCTTCTCCAACTGCCGGTAGGTTTTGCGGACGGCCGCCTCCAGCGGCACCTTGACGACGTTGTCGATGCGCGGCGGCAGTTCCAGCCAATCCTCGGCCTTCATGCTGACGCAGATGTCGGCAACCCTGGCGTAAATCGCCTCCTCCGCCCCGGGTTTCAGCCGCCAGGAATAAACCATGTGGCCGTTCCGCTTGTCCGGCTCGAAATACCGCTCGCGGTAGCCGGTGATCGTCTTCCCCAGCCGCTCGCCGCGGTCGAGAAGGTAAATTTGCGGCCAAAGGTCCAGAAGATTGTTCGGCGCCGGCGTGCCGGTCAACTCAACCAGCCGTTTAATCAGCGGCCGCACTTTCCGTAAGGCCCTAAACCGCTGTGCTTTGGGACTCTTAAAACTTGAGGATTCGTCGATGACGACCATATCAAACGGCCACCGCGAGCCGAGATGGTTCACCAGCCAGGTGACATTTTCGCGGTTGATGACCCAGATGTCGGCCCGCTCGCGAAGCGCGGCGATCCGCTGCTTTGCGGTACCGAGAATCTTCGCCAGCCGCAGATACGAGGTGTGGTCCCACTTCTCGACTTCATCCTGCCAGGTGTACTTCGCCACCCGCAGCGGCGCGATCACCAGCACGCGCTCGACCTCGAAGGAATCGTGCATTAGATCGGCCACGGCCGTCAGCGTGCTGACCGACTTTCCGAGGCCCATGTCCAGGAACCCGGCGACGGCAGGCTTTTCAAGGATTAGCTGGGAGAAATGGTCCTGATAGACGTGCGGTTTGTACTGCATTGTTGCGACATCAACTCCCCGATAAAAAGGTCGACAGCAGGAAGCGAATCCAGGACAGCAACCTCGAAACCCAGCCGGCGGAGCTGCGCGTGGCGTTTCAGTTGGAGCGGCCGCGGCGTTTTGCCAGGCCGCTTCAGCTCGACAAAGATCACCTTGCCGAACAAGAGAACGATGCGGTCAGGTACACCATCGTTACCTGGTGAAACGAGTTTCCAACAGACACCGCCCAGTTTATCGACGTAGCGTTTCAGGTATTTTTCGACCGCGCTCTCAAGCACTTTTACCTCCCGGTTTTCAAGTGTAGCCGGTGAAGCCAGCAAAAAAAGGGGAAACACATTTATACGTATTAAGGCGTATATAGGTGCCTATCACTCCTTATTTTTTTATTATTACTTTATAGAAAAATAGTGGCAACACTGGCTACAATAGGGGCATTGGCCCTTGATTCATAAGGGTTGCTGGGTGTAGCCGGGGTGTAGCCAGGGGCGATTTTCCGGCTACGACCGGCTACGCCCTCGCCTCCTGTGTAGCCGGCTACACTTTGGTCTTTTTGTAGCCGGCCGGCTACACCTATTTCATCCTTAAATAGCACCTTTGGACGCCGTAGGCTTTGCCAAAGCGCAGCTTCTTATCATGAGGCGTCCACCCCGGCATACGGTACATGATGTCCTTGATTTCCCTCGATCTAAAGGCGTCGAAGTTCTTTGGGTCGCCGCCAAAACACTCGCACCATATCTCCATGGCACAGACGCGCTCCCGTTCGATAGTGCCCTCGGGCAGTTCGCCAAAATCGCCAAGGAAGTATGCCCGGCGGTCGTTAAGGTCGCGGTCGGCCCAATCCTCGGGTAGCTTGATTTTGAGAAACTCCTGCACTTGGCCGAACTTTTCGGATTCCTCCATGTGTTCTTCTTGCACGGTCGCAGCAACAGCGGCCATGTCCTGTTCCAGATAAAGCGTTTCACCGGCCTTGTAAATCTCGACGGCCTCGGCCCATACCTGATCAACCTCATCGTCAGTAAAGTCCGTGAACAGGTTTTTTGCCGCCGCCTGAGCCATCGTGGCTACCGGCCACGTGCGCCGGTTTCCGGTTACATCTCGCAGGAAATCGGTTCTGTTAGTGCTTCCGAAGAAAACGCACTGACGTGGGAACGACGTCACGTTACGGCCATAGGCGACACGGAAAGTATCCACCTGCTTAGACAGAAAGTGCTTGATCGCTTCGACCTCGGCCTTCTTCGTGGCCGACAGTTCGGACATTTCGAGAATCCAGGAACCCTGGAGCTGCTCGTAGGCTTCCTTACCCGTCACAGTCGTCAGCGAGTCGGAAAACCAATCCCGGCCAAGCCTTTTTAGGATGTAACTTTTTCCCTGGCCCTGCTTTCCGACCAGGACGAGCATGTTATCGAACTTGCAGCCGGGCTCCATCACCCGGGCGACGGCGGCGACGAGCATCTTTCTGGTGACTGTGCGGGTGTATTCATTATCAGCGGCGCCCAAGTAGTCGATGAACAGAGTATCTACGCGGGGTTGCTTGTCCCAGGAAAGCGAACTCAGATAATCGCGGACCGGGTGGCGTTTACTGCAAAACAAAGTCTCCATAAAAGCGTCTAGTACGACTCCTTTCCCGACTATGCCGTAAACACGGCTGATGTAGTTTCGTAGGCCGGCTTCGTCGCCGTCCGTCCAAAAGCGGTCTTGCTCGGCTGGCCGCCATGGCAGATCAGTGAGGACAACGATTCTGTGGGCGAAGTCGTCCATGGCGAACCCTGCTGCGAGGTTCGGGTCATGGATGAGGATGATGAGGACGTTCTCGGCGACCGCCAGGTAGGAGCCTTTGCTGTTGGTCTTCAGCTTTTTTAACCAGTTCAAGTCATCAGCGTCCACGGAAACATCATCGAAAGCGCTCCGGGCGCTTTCCAGCCGCTCAGTGCCAAGGGTCATCTTCACGTCATCATCTTCGACGGCCCACTCCACCATGGCGACGTAGCTAGGCATTTTTATGATTGGCGTGCCCGGCCGGGCATCGGCGTCCAGTTCGCCGAACTTGTGGAGCCGCACCATGTCGAAGGCGTTCACCAGTTGCCCGCCGATCGGGTCGGTGCCGTGGTGAGAATAGGCGAACCGATTCTCATAGATGACCAGGCCGCCGGCGGATGAACCCGGAAGATATGTGTAGCGGCCAGGCACGTCGCACGCCTCGTAAATGTCGGGCAGGAACTTTTCGATGGCGTCCTGGATGGGATACGTGCGGCAGAAGGCGCCGACGACGCCGGGCTTGGCAAGCGGGTCGCCCTGCTGCTCGGCCGTTTTCTTCCGCTTTTCGCGCGTCCGTGAGGATTCGGGCCATTGGCTCTGGTCTTCCCAGTTCTGATACTGTGCCAGCACCCTGTCCGGGTCGAGCCAGGGACCGTCCTGGAGCTGAAAGAAGAACTCAGCGTCGGCTGACGTTGACGGCCAGTACATCAGCCGGTGCGGCTGATAGGTGGTGTCGTCGAAGTAATCCATCCCGAGTCCCTCGGCGATTTTTCTCGCGACGGCCTGGTATTCGTCCGGATTGACCGCCCGCGCCAGCGGGATGACGAACCGCAGACGCGGCCGCTCCGGCTGGTGCTTATGCGTGGAGTAAACGGCGCAGGCGTAGTCGTTGAGCAGCACGAAGGTGTCCCAGAGATCAGGCGACGCGAAGTCCGCGTCGAGGGTGATGATCTGGCGCCAGGCGACCGCCTGAGCTGTGCGCCGGCCGCCTTTGAGCAGCCCGCCTACGAAGGCCCCGACATCCTTCAACTCGTCTTGTTCGGTCTTCGGCATAGCGCCGTACTCGGCCAACGTCTCCCGGGTCCGCGTCGTCTGGCTGAGTTTCCGCACCAGCTCCGACCAGGGCAGTTCTTTATTTTTCCACTCCTTCTCGAACCGGCTGCGACCGGTGGCAACGGCGAGTTGTCCGTCATGTCGGAGGCTGAGGAAGGCGCCGGGGATACTCATGCCGACACCTCGTCGGTGACGAATCGCACCTTGATACCTTTTTCCCAGGCGAAGATTATCTCTTTTTGACAACCCTCCGAGGTTTCCCAGGCGCCGTGAACCCAAAGTTCTTCGCACGTCTCCAGCAGCGAAAAACAGAAAGTCATTCCCTTATCCGGGTCGAAGATATGCGGGTCGAGGAAGCCGAATGCATGTAACGGTGATACCGGAACGACCTCTCCATCCTCGGCGTATTTCCGGCAATACCGACCGGCTTTCTCGATGTTTTCCCGCCACTTGGCGCCCCGTAGCGGGTGGGCAATATAGACTCGTTTCATTATGCCTGGCCTCCGTTTTTTAGATGAGAGACACGGTCGGCCGCCTCGACCTGTTTGGCGTCGTTGAACGAATCCAGGACGCTGAGGTAGCCCGTTATGCGCCGAACCCGCTTAATGGGGCTTTTCTCGCGGGTGAAGACGACCAGCTCGTCGCCGTCGATGGAGATGTCGATAGAGCTGATCGCCCGCTGGCGGGCCGCCCACAGTTTGACTTCCACGGCGCAGACGGCCTGAAACTCCTCGTCGGTTAGGCCTTCCGGGCACAGAACCGGGATGCCGTCGAAGTGCCTGGTTCCCCGGGTTTTGATGCCTTTCGGTTCGACCCGCTGTTTGCTGAAATAGCCGGTGTGAGACTCCTTCTGATAGTCAAGGCACTTGGAGGCTTGGGGGCATTCGCTCTTACATTTGGCGGGATAGGTTGGCTTGCTGGTGTCCGGGCAGCGAAACACGTTCATGATGAAGCCTCCTTTTCTGAGGCCTGGTAATAGCCTCTGGCTGAATTTTTTTCGATAACCTCCCCGCGGACTTTGTCGATATCCGCCCCGAGGATGACCAATAGCGTCTGGCAGGCCGTCTGTAGGTCGACCAGCTCTTCGGCCAGAAGGCTCATATAAGCCTCCTGGCCTTTGCAGTTCGGGTCGGCAAGACCCATGTAGGCGTAATGCACTTCTTGGAATTCCTTGCCTATTGCGACCATCTGCTGGTGCAGGGTGTTACCAAAGAACTTCCGGCAGGCCCGCAGCTCGGTCGGATTGTGCAGACCGCTCTCTTTGCGGAGGGCCTGGATCAGCTCATCGGCCAGGGCGATGTCCTGGCGCCGGTACTCTTGCGAACCTCGGGTGGTTATGATATTCCAAAGAGAAAGCATCCTCTCGACGGCTCTCACGTTAATCATCCTTCTTGTAGTAGTTGCAGACGAAACCGTCCGCCCGGAGCGGCAGGCCCGGCGCCCAGTCGAGCGGCCGGCCCATGATAGCACAGGCTTTTACCAGCTCAGCCTCTACGCCGGCGGCCGGCACCTCGATGACGGCCTCGTCGTGGACGTGCATCCTGATCGGGTAGCCGGCGGCGTCCAGTTGGACGAGCGCGGCGGCCAGGCAATCCCT
The DNA here is from genome assembly GCA_029975165.1 of Selenomonadales bacterium. Classification (GTDB taxonomy): domain Bacteria; phylum Bacillota; class Negativicutes; order Sporomusales; family UBA7701; genus Anaeroselena. Next base: position 62,074 of record JARKPR010000036.1, on the reverse strand, counting down.
GGCGATCGCTTGCACCAGGTTTTCGACCAGCTTCCCACCATAGGTCGGTAGCTGCCGCCACTTTTTGGTGATCTGGTCGAGGCCCTCGTAGGTCAGCGACAGCTTATCCAGCTTTGGGTGCGGCTCCATTTTCGGCCGGGCATACGCCAGGCGCCGGCCGCTGGGGAGATTGGCGAACAGCATCCCCTTCTCGTAGGTGTAGGAGACCCCCATTCGGAGCTTGACGGTGCCCTTCGTCCGCAGGGCTTCGATGGCCGCCCGCTCGGTATCCCACCAGAGCTGGACGATATGAGGGTTGGACTCACGCCAGGCCGACACCAGGCCGGGCAGTTCGTCCTCCGCCAAGCCCATGTCCAGAGCGCCCATAGCGATAAGAGCACGCGGGCCGCCCTGGTAGCCGAGGGCCAGTTCCGCCACTTTTCCTTTTTGCCGAAGCGGTGACGCCTTGGTGATGCTCTCGATCGGCACCTTGAACATCGCCGCGGCCGACGCCTCGTAAATCTTGCCGTGTGTCCGGAACACCTCCAGGCGCCACTCCTCACCGGCGAGCCACGCAATCACGCGGGCCTCGATGGCGGAGAAGTCGGCGACTAGGAAGCGGTAGCCGGCGTCCGGGATGAACGCGGTTCTGATGAGCTGGGAGAGAACGTTCTGGACGCCTCCGTAAAGAAGGTCTATCATGTCGAAGTCGCCCTCAAGGAGCAGGCGCCGGGCGAGGTCGAGGTCTTTGTACTTGTTCTGCGGGAGATTCTGCACCTGGACGAGCCTACCGGCCCACCGGCCGGTGCGGTTGGCGCCATAGAACTGGAGCAGGCCCCGGACCCTGGAATCGGCGCCGACGGCGTTTTCCATGGCCGTATACTTTTTAACACTGGTCTTCGACAGCTCCTGACGTAGCAATAAGACCTGTCGGACGGTATCGTTGTCGGTGGCTTTGAGCATGGCGGGAATCGTCTTCTTGTTCAGCGACGTCACCGTCTCGGCTGTTTCCTCGAACAGCCATTCCTTGAGCTGTGCCACGCTCGCCGGATTATCAAGGCCGGTCAGGCGGACGGCCTCAGCCATGGCGCGGGCCTTGTCCTCTTCGTCGCAGCGGATTGCCTGGCGAACGAGCGGAAGATCAATCAAGATTCCGCGATCGTTGATTTGCTGATCCAGCACCCAGAGCCGCCGCTCGGATTCGGTCAGCGGGTAGCGGGCGATTTTGAGCCGGATGGCGCGTTCCACCTCCACGTCCTGACCGCAGTAGGATTTGAAGATAGCCCACTTCTCCGGCGCGTGCTGCGGAAGGTTCCGGGTACGGCCGCCGTTGGCTTTCGTGGGTCTGCAGGGGATGCAGAAATACCGGATAAGGGCCTTCCCCTCGGCCATCTTCTGCTTCTCCTGCTGTCCGTTGAACAGCACCCTCGCCACTTCGGCCAGGTGGCCCGGCAAGCCCAGCGTCAACGCCTGCACCATCGTGCAGGCCCATTGTTCGGCCGGGAGGAATTCGCCGGCGTCCAGGAAGCGCGATAGACAGATTCTCTCGAACGCCGCGTTATAAGCCGTTTTCAGCACGCGATGGTCGGTGAGCGCGTCGTACACCTCACCGGGCAGCTGTTCGCCGCCGGCCAGGTCCACGACGCGCACCGGGTCGTCGTTGAAGGCGTAGCCGAACAGGAGAACGGAGAAGTCCGGGTGTTCGGCATAAGGATAAACGCCGGACTTCGGGAGCGGAACCGGCGAATAGGTTTCGATATCTATCCCGAGAACGTCCAAGATTTCCTCCTTAGAAAAAAGTGAGGCCGATGTGTGGAAGCACATCGGCCTATGCTGGTTTTAGCCAAGGAAATCGTCATCCTCGTAGCCGTCCTCGAAATCATTCCCCGGGTCGCGGCGAACGCCGCCGAGCGGCTCACCATCGGCGAGTTTTTGTACGCCGACCAGGGCGACCGCGATGCCCTTATTACCGGAGTTGTTGAAAGCATAGAAGTCCAGACTCACCCGCGCGTACATGCCGCTGTAGATTTCCGTGGGGTCCATGATTTCTTCCCTATCGCGGTTAAAGACCGGAACCCGCTGCCAGGCGTTACAGTTCGTAAACCAGCATCCCTTGCGCTCCGGGAACTCGTCCGCGGTGGCGTCGCCGTCCCGTAGCGGCAGCTTCAGCTCGCCGGGCACCTTCCCGCCCCATTTGTTTATGGCGTTGGCGTTGGTCTTGACGGCCGCGATGCAGGCTTTGATCTTGTCGAGGGTTTCTTTGTCGGTCTTGGGGATAAGTAACTGGCAGGACCAGACGTCCTCCCCGGCCTCGTTTTTCTTGGGCTTGTTGAGATAGACATAGGAGAGGCGGACCTTACCGGTTACGCACGAGTTGGGCTGCAGCTTGTTTGCCATTGAATAAAACTCCTTTTGTGTTTCCGTTTACTTACTGTTTCGCTCGTCTAACGGGTCCATGGGGCAGGGGTCACCGGCGCCGGCCTTGCATTCTGCCGGGCAGCCGGCCGACCGGTCAGGGCACCGGCTCTCAGGAGCAGGAACCGCGAAAGTGGGCGCAATGGCCGCCTCACTGGTCGCCATGGCGAAGTATATGCGGCAGATGGCGTGGGCCAGGTGGTCCTCCTGGGGGTCCTCCGCCAAGAATGCGTTAATATGCGTCAGGGCATGATCCAGGTGATCGAGGGTCGAGATGCCCATGTAGTTCTTCGGGCCGTATTTCTGACAGCCGCGGGCTGATACAGCCGCCACCCGCAGGACATGTCTGGCGTCGAAGTCCGTGAACTTGTACGGCATCGCTGATTGCTTGGCGCCCTTCTCGTTGACGACGGTGGGCGCGTCCGGGCCGACGCCGGTGACCTTATGCCCGGCTTTGGTCATTGGGTCGACCTCGTTTCGGGACCGTCCAGAAGGCTGCTTACATACCAACCAGGTATAAACACTCTTTTCCCAACTTTGACGGTTGGAATCTTCCCCTCTGAGCAAACTTTGTAGATGCCGGCTTTGCTCATAGGGATGATCTTCGTGATTTCGTCGATAGTGTAGAGTTTTTGTTTGATATTCGTTTCCATTTTTATTCCCCACTTCGTTTTATTCTGGTAACGGATCGGCGAAGTCGAGGCGGACGGCTTCCACGGAGTTGATTGCCGGCCGTTTGTCGCTGGCTGGCGCCAGGACCGGTTTCCCGGGAGGCTTGACGACTAGGCCGTCGAGCAACTTGGCGAACTCTCTTCGGCCGAGTAGCTTCTCCATTTCCGAGATGCCGAGCAACTCCGGCTCTTTGTGTATCACTTCGTCCAGGTAGCCGGCCTCCATCAACCTGTTCTGTACCTGTTCCCGGTCCGCATAGGCCCGGTTGCTGCGGCCTTCGACCAGTTTCCAGCCAGGATAAACAATTCGGTGGTTCGCGGCCTGTTCGAGCGCCCAGGACTTGACGTCGGCTGCCCAGGCCATTAGTAGATCGGCCTTGCCAAGTATGTCCGCGACTTCCGGAACTGTGAGCTGCTGTGGTTTCGCGCGGCCATAGGCTTCGAGCGCCAGGGCCTGGTCGGCACGGGGCCGGCAAGTATGCTTTGTTTTGCAGAATCGGCACCAATCGCCGGCGCAGAATTCGCCTTTGCCTTCGTAGGCCAGCAGGGCCTTCGGTTTGACCTCGGCCTCCGCCCAGGCGAGTAGGTCGGCAGCGCTTAGGGTTTCGCTTGTGATGCTGTCCAGTCGCGGTTGGACGATCGTCATGGTCACGTTTACGATGCTGTAGAGGTAGGCATCCAGCCGGTTTAGGGCGCCCAGGCCGTACAGTCGTAGCTGGGGATTATTCTCGGCCTGCACAAAGACGCCTTTGCCGAATTTAAGGTCCACGACCTCACATAAGCCGTCGGCGTAAATCACCGTATCGCCGGTCCCGAAGCCTCTTGGCGCCCAAGGAGAGTAATCCAGCCGTTGCTCCAGGAGAATCACCGCATCGCGGGACACCGCCCGAGCGGCGTTGATTTTTTCGATGACCAGTTCGACGTAAATCCGGACATTATCAACTAAATCCTTAGTATAGAGAGCGTCGACGGACAGTCGCCGGCGCCATCCCTCCAACTCGGCTGCCGGCATGGTGCCCAGGAACTCCGTTAATAGCATGTGGGCGACCTCGTGGGCAAAAGACCCTTCGGTTGCAAATAGGCTCTGCTGTTCCGGCATGACGCTCTCGACCCTCGCGCTCGGCGGGCAGTTCAGCCAGCGTTTCGCGCTGGAGGCAGCGAGCAGGGCGTGTTCACTCATTTGTGGCTCCCTGCTTCACATTTTCCGGTAGCTGCGCAAGCCTTTGGACCTCGGCTACCAGCTCTGCGTGCTTTTCGGCAGGAACATCGCTCAGTTTGGGCTCCAGAGCATTGCCGCTGAATTCGGCCACCAGTTGGCGGGCGACGGTTCCTCGAAGCACTTAGATAGCCTTCCGCAGCTCTTCTTGAGTATAGGTCTTGCCGGTGGCCGATTCCGGATCGGCAGCGGGCACTTCCTGTGTTTCTGCGACCGGGGCGGCAGCAATCGGGGCCGTCTCCTCGGTGTCCACTGGCTCGGGAGGCTTTTTCTCGACCGCTTTTTTCGTTTTGGCCGGTTTGACCGGTTCCAGAGCGGCCGGGGCTTCGGTCGCGGCGCCGCTGAGCAACTCCTGGAGAGTAGCGCGGAAGTCGGCCGTGTTGTCGGCCTCAATGTGTACGGCGATTTTTGCCACGGTGTCCCTCTCCTTTATTTCATTGATAGCGATTCTTGTAGCCGGAGCCGCGTCGGGACATCGATTAAGAACTGGCGTAGTTCTCGTCTCTTACCGTCGCTCAAGCGTTCAGCATCGGTTCTAACGGCGATGTGGGTGCCTCGCATTATGAGCTTGCGTCCTTGCTGTTGCTTCTTGCTCGCGACAGAAACCCGGGTGTCCGGCGTGGCCGCCTTTAGCCCTTGGCCGCGAACTGCGACCAGGAGAAGGTTATACTGGTCGTATAACTTGTCGCGCCAGGCGCGAACTACAGTTTCAAAGCGGTTGCTTTCTTTCGCCAGTTGTAGGGCCTCCTCGATTGCCGCGTACTCAATGAGAGTATCTTCCGCAGGCAACCCGAAAGCGTCTTCGAGCCGCCGAACATCCACCTCGGTCGGAACACCCCGGAAAAATGTCCTTGCCATTTGGTTCCCTCCTTTCGTTAAATAGTAGCCGTGCCACGTTCCCTGCCTTGCCGGGCCAAGCCTAGCCATCCCCGCCCGACCTATCCTCGCCTCGCTCCAAGCCTTGCCTCGCCCGGCCGTGCCTTGCCTGGCCAAGCCATAATCCTCGCCTTGCCCAGCCACGCCCTGTCAAGCCTTGCCGTGCCGAGCCCAACCTCGCCATAAGCCACGCCCCACTAGCCGCGCCAAGACTTGCCCCGCCTTGCCCGGCTTCGCCGCGCCGCACTAGGCCTAATCCTTGCCTTGCAAACACCGCCAAGCTCGGCCCCGCCAATCCTGGCCTTAGTCCTCGGTTACTATAACGGAAAACCGCCCGAACTGACCGGGAGACTGCTGCGAAGACGGCCGCCAATCCCCAAGGCCACAGTAGACACCGGCAAATTTCAGAACCATTTCCAGAACCGGTTTTGTGATTTGGGAGTCAAGAACCGTCAAGCTGCCGACCGCTTCCCATTGGTCGAAGCGGGGGCGGACGCGCACATGCTTTGCAGTCCCAATTTTCGCTCGCTTGACGAACAGTTCGAAGCCGTGGTCGAGGGCGAACTGTTCGTGAACCGCGAAGTCCATCTCATCCTCCAGTAGCGTAAAGTCACTCCAGGGGATAGGTGCGCCGTTCACCAGAAGCGGCCAGCCGATCTCGTTCACCATGATGCCGGATTGGGTGAGTGCCTTCATGGTGCCCTTGCCGGTCGGCGCCGGACATCTCTTGCCGCCATCCCGGAGGACGGACATCAGATTGTCGGCGTCAATGGTCAGCCGTTTATTGTCGTGGTAGCAGTAGCCAAGCCAGCTCCACGCGGGGGTCCGGTCATCGCCGGCCACACTAATCTTTTTGTTGTTGGGGTCCTTCGACCACGCCCTCACCTTTTCGCTATAGGAAATATTGTCTTTGTGCATCAGAAGCGGAGTCTCGCCGATCAGTTTCACTGCATAACGTTTTGCCATCTTCTTGGCTCCTTTCTCTTTCAGCTATTTTTTGGCGTTCTTTCCTTTTGGTCAAAGAGTTGGCGTTTGCCGCGAGTGTCAGACAGTTGCCGTTAAGGGCATCTAGCCATTTTAAGTAATCCTCTTTCCTTGCCCGAACCGACCGTCCGAAAGTAAAACTTTTGATTCCGCCGCCCGAAGGCGATATCTGAAGCAGTTCATACGCCCGTCGCTTCGAAACATGGAGATGTTCACTGATATGCTTTGCGGTGAGGATATCGGGAAGCTCTTCGGTTGTGATGTTTTGCAGTATGTCTTTCGCACTCATCACGACACCTCATCAACATAAAAGAAATCTTCGAATCGTCCCTGAAAAGCTCCGATTACCCCAGCGATAAATTGACTGCCCGGCGCGTTATAGCGAGCATCAGTGACAGGTAGCTTTGCCCGCCATATCTGCGATACCGAGACACCAATCACTTTGGCCAAGGCGCTATCGGTGGAAATGTTCGCTTCGATTTGAGCCTTCATCAACTCTTTCACTTTTAGCCGGATTACTTTTCTTGTCACTCTTGGTAATTCCTCTCTTTATTTATGCGCCATCGCAATATCTAATTGCGTCGGCGAATTCAATATACCGCAAAATAATCCCCGACGCAATCTTTTTGCATTAAATTAAAAAAATAATTGCGCTCGCGCAATTATCGGGGTATACTATGCTTGACTATGATGAAGAGGGTGACGACTTTTGGAAGACAACCTTAGCGTGGGCAAGTATATCAGGGAGCTTAGATTAAAGGCTGGATATAAAACCCAGAAGGATTTATCGGTTGCTTCAGGCATATCCCAAACCACGCTGTCCCGCGTTGAAGGAGAAATACAGAAGCCGTTTCCCGATACCTTGATGACGCTGTCAAAGTATCTGCAGGTCAGCTATGCCGAACTAATGATGAAGGCCGGCTACTTCGACGGGATGCCCGAAGAAAAAAAGGAGCTTGTGGCGGGATTCTTCGATGACCATAGCCGGCTGAATAACGAAATCGAAAGTGCAATCCTTTCTTTGTCGAAGCGGGGGAAGTTTTCTATCGAATTTCCCCGGGAAGTTATCGACTTAATCGAAGAAGAGTCTCGGAACTTTCGCCAGAAACACGAAATATCCTTTGCCTACACCCCTGGCGGCATCAGAAAGATATTGAAAGAGCTTGATCTTGACATTACATCAAAGATGGACTTTCTCGATATCCTGAATCGGGTTAAGGAAAAACAATTCTCTCTTTACGAACACAGGGAAAGTGACGATCCCGCAGTACCGGTTCTCGGCAAGATTCGAGATAGCGTCCCCCTTTTGGATGAATCCAACTGGGAAGAGCAAGCACGCCCCCCTGCCGGTATTAAGGCAGACTTCGCAACGAGGGCCGAAGGGGATAGAATGATCTTTGCCGGGATTCACGCTGGCGACATTGTTTTGTTCCGCGAGGGTTCCGAGCCTTATAGCGGGCAAGTTGTTGCGATACGGGACATTAGCAAAACAGAGAATGCCCATATAGGATACTTCATAGAAAACGACGGCCGGGCATTATTGCGTTCGGCCAATCCGGAATATGAAGACATCGAACTGGATGCAGATCAGCAAATAATCGGCGCTATGGTAGGCCTTATCCGCGAATCCGCACCATCCTTGTTCGATTACGAATTCATGCTCACTGCAAAGTCCGGGGCCAATGACCGGTGGTCAAAAACGATCATGTCGGCAATAGAGCTCGGCATAACGCCGGAAGCTATTCAAAGCATGATAGAAATGCACGCTACCATGGCGCTGAATCTCATCAAGAAAAAACATGACCCGGAGGTGTGATCGTGGCAAGTTTCTACAAGCGCGGAAAAACCTGGACTCTCACAATGGATGTCGGCATCGACAAAAACGGCAAAAGGAAGCAGCGACAAATTGGCGGATTCCGCACCAAAAAGGAAGCCGAAGAAGCTGCGGCCCAGTTATCAAACGAATTATCGAAGGGCACCTTTATTGAGGAGGCTGAAATCACTTTCAGGGAGTTCTCCCAGGAATGGCTTGAAATGTATTCTTCGCAAGTCAAAAAAAGTACGACCCGCATCCGCCAGCATGAGGTCAATAACTTGCTCCGCTATTTTGACCGGATAAAGTTGAAAGATATAACAAAAAAGCAATATCAAAACGCTTTATACGATCTGCCGAAACGCGGCTTTGCCGAAAGGACTATCGCCGGTATTCACGGAACAGCCCGGATGATCTTTAAGAAAGCGGTCGAGCTTGAGGTCATAAAGAAGGACCCGACAGAATATGCCCGTCCTCCGCGCAAGGTAGAAACTTTAGAGGATATCGAAAAATCGGATGAGCTGCCAAAGTTCCTTGAAAAAGAAGAGCTGGCAGCTTTTCTGCGAATGGCCCATGACGCGGGATTGAAAGACGACTACGCTATCTTCACTTTGCTGGCCTACACGGGGATCAGGGGCGGTGAGCTCTGCGCCTTGAAATGGTCAGATATCGACTTCGAAAACCGAACCATCAAAATCACGAAAACTTACTTCAATCCCCAAAACAACATAAAGCTGTACGAGTTACAGCCGCCTAAGACGCGATCCTCCAAGCGAGTTATCATTGTCTCCCAGAAGATTATCAAAGAATTGGAAAAGCACCAGGCCAGACAGAACAAAACGAAGATGCGAAATAGGGACATCTGGCATGATGAGAATTTTGTTTTTTGCGTCGACAAGCATCCCGGGTATCCAATCTACCTTAAGCTTATCGAAGGACGGATGGCCAGGATACTTAAAATAGCCGGATTAAATCCGAAGCTTACTCCTCATTCGCTAAGACACACGCATACGTCTCTGCTGGCCGAGGCAGGCGTCGGCCTTGAGGAAATCATGGAACGCTTAGGCCACACCGACGACGACACGACCAGAAGGGTTTATCTGCACGTTACCAAGGATATGAAAAAAGAGGCTGCTCATAAGTTCGATGAACTCATGAACAGCCTCTAATTTTTTTTGCAAAATGAACTCATTCACTACGCACTCGTGTGATGGAGCGGTCAAATAAAGGTGCGAAAAGAAAACACCGGCTAAGACCGATGCGGTCGTAGCCGGTGTATAGTTTGACAGGGGTTCGGTGCGGCGAACCGCGACTATGCAGATCCCACCCACACAATGCCGTGCTTCTTGCTTGTGGCAGGAGGCCGCTATTTTAGGGTATATGTTTCTATTGCTTCAAGAAGGCATTGTTGCTGTGCGGCACCGCCAGGAACAGGAGCTGCATATCGGTATAACCGCCGGCTTGGAGGATGACCACCAGGTCCAGGCCTGCGTTGTCGCCGGCCACCTGGGAGAAATTCGGATAGACCATACCGCCGATGTTGAGATAGGCCGGGCTCTTCACCGGCGTATTCGGCGACGACCCGAACTTGTATTGACTATTTTGCACATTCTGGTTGACGCCGCCCAAATTGCTGGTTATCGGCTGCCAGCTGTTCCCGCCCTGGGCCTGCAGCTGCTGAATCGTGAGGAAATGCACGATGGTGCTGTATTGACCGGCGGTGTAATCGCAGCTTACCCAGCCGTAATTATTGGTGCCGTCGCCGATGCTGAGCGCGGTCGCGGGATAATACTCGGTGATGGGCGGCATGCCGGCCAGCGTGTACCTTACTTCGAACCCCGCGCTTGACGTGGCGCTGAAATCGAGGGCGACCGTATTGCCTGTCTGGGTGAAAGAGTTGCTGTTGAAGACGATCGGTATGGTTTCGTAAACGGTGGTGTAGGAATAGGTATTCTGCCCGCTGACGTTTTTCCCGTTGGCGGGGCTGGTCGCCAACGGCCACATGTTGTTCAGGTTGCTGAGCGGTATCTGCATGGAATGAAAGGCGAAGTTATTGCCGAAATTGGAGTTGCTGGTGCCTGGCTGGTGGAATCCGGCCAGCCAGAACGACGTTACCGTTTGCGCTGTCATGCCGTACAGCATCGTTGTTCCCAGCGGGCCATTGCCGACTGATATGTCCCAGGGCGTCATGTTGATGATGTCCAGTACTCCCAGCGTCGACACGTTCGGTTTGCCGCTGTGGCCGTTATAAGCTATGATGCTGGCGTACGGGGGGGCGGCGGACGCCAGACCGCTGCAGACGGTGAGTAGCAGCGCCAGCGTACAGAGCAGTATCTTATTGTACATCGACATTCCCTCTCTTCATCAATGTTTCGGGTTATTTCCCAGCCAGTTTCGCCGCGTAGGTCGCCGCCGCCGGCAGTTCCCGGCTGTATTTGTCAAAAATGGCCTGCAGCTGGCTGTTCATGGCTTTGACGGCGGTGGAGTCGTCTTTTATCCGGGGGTACTGGCCGTGAATGCCGAACATGTCGATGATGTATTTTGCGTCCTGGGGATCTTTTTGGGCGATAGCCGTCAGTACCCCCAGTATTTTAATCATATCGTCGGCCTGATCTCTGATCGGCTTGGATAAAGTTGCTCCTACCGCCTGCTGGCCTGCGTTATTATTGATATATCCCTGTAGCTGCTGCGAAGCGTAAACGCCCTGATTCACTATCGCGACAAATAAGATATCGGCGCCGTTGGGCAGGGGAACGCCGACGTTAATATTCGGCTTCTGCCGGAAGGTGGTGATTATCACGCCGTTTTGCTGGAACAACGGAAGGGCTTGATTGGTACCGGACTTCACCTGGTAGAATAGCGACTGGCTGTCCCCTTCGACGGGGGTGAGAACTTCGCCGTTGTTGTCGGAGAAAAGCGCCGAAGCCGAAACATGAACCCCCAGAGACCTTGCCGGATAGGCCGCATTGGTGACAACACCCGCATTGGCTGAATTCCCCTGGGATATTATCCCGCTAACGGTCGCCGGCAGTCCGGCGATGTAATCGGCGATCCCCAGCGGGTCTCCGGCGGCAAATACGGAAATATTGGTGGCGACGTCAAGGATACAGTGCATGGCTTTCAGGATAGCGACGCCGGTGCTTTCCTGCGGAATATTGCCGGACGTGCCCCCGCCCAGGCTGTTGATGTCGATCTTGTATGTCGCAGCGGTTGCCCCGTTGTTCATCAAGTACAGGTTGATGTAAGTATTGACGGCTTGGGCGGCATTCAGCGCCGAGGCGGTGGTGGAGTGGCTGGACCCGCTGGCGTTTTTAGTGTTTCCGTCGGGGTAACCGGAAACCACTCCATACTGGGTTGCCGCCGCCCCCTGATTGGTTAACCCGCTCAGCGTCTGATATACCACCTGGTTATAGCTGCCGGGCTGCGACCAGGAGGGAAAAACCGTAAACAAGCTCATCCAGCCGTAACTGGCGGCGGGATTGACCGCAATGGCGTTCGTGGACGGATTCAGGACAACCTGCGGTATCAGCGACGCTGATGAAGCGGTACCGTTGGGGGGCGTGTTGGGCGTGAGAATATTATTGAACATCGCCGTGGCTCCGCCCTGGTTCATATATACTCCTGGCAGACCGGCGGCCAGCGGCAGAGTTGTCCCGTAGGCCCCTGAGGTAGTCGATACATTGAAATTTATCGCCGACTGCGTCAGATTTAATACCACCACCGGCAAACTGCCGTAAGAGCCTAGCACCACATACTGGGACGACGGCGGGCTAGGCAGTTGAGGCGTGGTACTGTCCGCCTGCGCCACGGCGCCGAAAAAAACACCAAGCGCCAAAATCAGTGACAAGGCAATTCTTGACATGGCTCCTCGCGAAAAATTCATCGGTTATTCCTCCTTGAAATTAATTGCCTCTTGGCCTTCACGCGACCTTGGTCAGGACGATGGTTTTCCACAACGTGCTTTTGGCGTTCCTCCTCCAATCCGCAATTCACAGTTCCGGGCACAAAGAAAGACCTGCATCAGGTCAGGCGTAAACGAAAAACCGGCAAATCATAGCTTTTGCCCAAAACCGCTATCCGGCAACATCGGCTTCAGCCTTTAGGCCCATGGCTTTGCGTCCTTACCTTTCGATAAATTTACCAAATTTTCGGCAAAGTATATTTTTATTATACCAGTACGCTAAAGCTATGCATTCGAGCAAGGAATACTAGCAGGTTTTCAGGTAAAACTGACTAAAGGCAAGCCTACTACAACGATCACCCCCCACAAACAATAAAACACCCGCGGTCTACCCGCGGGCTTTCGGCTTTTCCGGATTTGCATGATGGAGACTAGTCCTCGTAGCACCAGGACGAATCTCATTTACAGCCCCTCGTCAAATTCGGGCACCCCGTCCATACCCCACAGCGCCTTATCGATCTCCCTCACCCGGTCGAGCGTTTCCCTCCGAGCGATCTCTGCCCGCGTTACGACCGATCGCCTATCCTGAAGGTCCTCCATTTCGCCGTTTATCCGCTTATATTCCACGGCGTATATCTCGGCGTTAACTCCCGCCGTCAGGTTCAGCCTGACCAGCGCAGACATCTCCTGGCGTAATTCCTAGCCGAATGTCAATGGCCTCCACATCCAATTTATTCGAGATTTGTTGCTAGTCGTAGGAAATCTGGCCCCCGTGCTATTTCATGTTAGCATTTCGTTAGCATTGGGGGTTCTATGTTAGCATTTGTGTGCGCCCCGTAAACTACTTATCTCTGTAACATCACCGTCCAGATAAGGAAAACAATGTAATAATTCTTGGCATTATTGCCCAAGTATTGCCACGTACTTGCATAAATGCAAGGAGTTATCCATAAAAAAAGAGGCCGCTCACAAGTTCGACGAACCCGTGAACAGCCTCTGATTTTTGTTTCGCTAAATTATGTTAGCAAAATGTTAGCATTGGCACTTTGGCGAGTCAAGAACCCAGCAAAATCAAGGGTTCTAGGGCCACGTTACATCATGCCGCCCATGCCGCCCATACCACCCATGCCGCCTCCCGGAGGCATCGGGGGTTCTTTTTCCGGCTTGTCGGCAACCAGCGACTCGGTGGTGAGGACCATGGCCGCGATCGAAGCCGCATTCTGCAGCGCCGAACGGGTAACCTTGGCCGGGTCGACGATACCGGCGGCGATCATGTCTTCGTAGACGCCGGTGAGGGCGTTGAAGCCTTGGCCCTTGCCGGCCTTCTTGACATTCTCGACGACGACCGAGCCTTCTTCGCCGGCGTTGTTGGCGATCTGGCGGACAGGCTCTTCGACGGCCCGCTTGACGATGGCCACGCCGGTCATTTCGTCGCCGCTGCCGCTGAGGGTGTCGAACACATCCAGGACATCAATGAACGCCGTGCCGCCGCCGGGGACGATGCCTTCCTCGACCGCCGCGCGGGTGGCGTTGAGAGCGTCCTCGATGCGGTGCTTCTTCTCTTTGAGCTCGACTTCGGTCGCCGCGCCGACGCGGATGACGGCCACGCCGCCGGCCAGCTTGGCCAGGCGCTCCTGCAGCTTTTCCTTGTCGAAGTCGGACGTGGTTTCCTCGATCTGGGCCTTGATCTGGGCTACGCGGCCCTTGATGGCGTCAGCCGAGCCGGCGCCGTCGACGATCGTGGTTTCTTCCTTGGCCACCCGCACCTGGCGGGCGCGGCCGAGGTCGCGGATCTCGACGCTGTCAAGCTTGCGGCCGAGTTCTTCGGTGATGACATTGCCGCCGGTGAGGGTGGCGATATCTTCGAGCATGGCTTTGCGGCGGTCGCCGAAGCCGGGAGCCTTGACGGCCACGGCCCGGAAGGTGCCGCGCAGCTTGTTGACGACGAGGGTGGCGAGGGCTTCGCCTTCGACGTCTTCAGCGATGATCAGCAGCTCTTTGCCCTGCTGGACAACCTTCTCCAGGACGGGCAGCAGGTCGGCGATGGCGCCGATCTTGCGGTCGGTGATGAGGATGTACGGCTCGTTCAAAACGGCTTCCATCTTCTCGGTGTCGGTGATCATGTACGGGGAGATGTAGCCGCGGTCGAACTGCATGCCTTCGACGGTCTCGAGGTCGGTGCCCGTGGTCTTGGACTCCTCGACGGTGATGACGCCGTCTTTGCCGACCTTTTCCATCGCCTCGGCAATCAGCTTGCCGATTTCATCGTCGGCGGCGGAGATGGAAGCGACCTGGGCGATAGCGGCCTTGGTTTCGACCTTCTTGGCGCTCTTCTTGATCTCGTCGACAACCGCGGCAACCGCTTTCTCGATACCCTTCTTCAGGATCATCGGGTTGGCGCCGGCGGCCACGTTGCGCATGCCCTCGCGGATCATGGCCTGAGCGAGCAGGGTGGCGGTGGTGGTGCCGTCGCCGGCCACATCGTTAGTCTTGGTGGCGACTTCTTTAACCAGTTGAGCGCCCATATTCTCGAACGGATCTTCGAGCTCGATCTCGCGGGCGATGGTCACGCCGTCGTTCGTGATGGCCGGCGCGCCGAACTTCTTGTCCAGCACGACGTTGCGGCCTTTGGGACCAAGGGTTACTTTAACGGTGTTAGCCAGCGCGTTGACGCCCTTTTCGAGGGCGCGACGGGCTTCCTCGTCGAAAATGATCTGTTTCGCCATTTCTCTTTACCCCCTTATATTACTCAACAATCGCCAGAACGTCGCGTTCGCTGAGGATCAGATAATCCTGGCCGTCGATCTTCACTTCGGTGCCGGCGTATTTCGAGAATATGACCTTGTCGCCTTCCTTGACGTCCAGTGCGACCCGCGTACCGTTCTCCAGCACCTTGCCGGTGCCCACGGCCACGATTTTGCCCTCCTGGGGCTTCTCTTTGGCGGTGTCGGGAAGAACGATGCCGCTCTTGGTCTTCTCTTCCTTTTCGAGAACCTTGATGACTACCCTGTCGCCCAACGGTTTGATCATGTGGGGACAACCTCCTTTTTGTATCTTTGCTTTATGTATCGTTATTGTTAGCACTCACCGAGAACGAGTGCTAATTCCATAAATTATGATATATAATTCGTCTCGAAAAATCAAGACCACAAGCAGGCAAAATCAGCACTTTTTACAATTTTTTTTGCTCCGCCGGCCACGTCGCCGGTATTTTCTTCATCTTACGGTTATTTTATACATTCCGGCCGCCCGATTCACTTACAGCGGCAAGCCTGCCACGCAATAAAAAACCGGCCGGGCTCATTCCCTGCCGGTCATATTCCTTCTCAGCAGCCACACCGCCAGCGCCGCCACCGCCAGCGTCAGGGCGACGTTCGTCCCGGCGGCCGCCGCCACCTGATCGGGCAACGGCAAACGGGGATGGGTGAACAGGACATAGTCGAAGAAGTCGTTGACCGCCAGCCACAGCACGGTCAGCGCCGCCGGCAGCGCCACGCGGGGCAGCCGCCCCATATACACCAGGCCCTGCACGGCCATGCCGCCATGGCTGGCATACAGCATCCAGTCCTCGACCCCCGGCTGGCTCCCCTGGGCGAGAAGGTACTGGCTGATAATAACCGTCGTCCACAGGCCGTACTTGATCACCCCTAGCACGCCCGTCCAGGCGAAAAAACGCTGCCACGGCCCGAGGCGGCCGGCTCGGCCGGCCGCCAGCCACCAGATGTACAGCGCAAAGACGGCGGCATGGCCGGGCGAATCGGGCACGAACAGCAAAAAATACCAGGGCGTAGCCGTGAGCTGCTCCCAGTACCACACGAAACCCCACACGGTGCCGGCGGCATTCACCGCCACCAGGGCCAGCAGAAACCAGCGCCGGTAAAACAGGTCCGTCATCGCTCCGTCCTCAGGTCCCGCGCCGGCACGCCGCCATAAAAGGAATAAGGGGGGATGTCGCGGTTGACGAGCGACATCGCCGACACCACCGCGCCCTCGCCGATGACCACCCCCGGCAGCACGGTGCAATTGGCGCCGATGACGACATCCTTCTCGATGACCACCCTGCCTTTGCGCCACTCGTCCTTGAGGAACTCGTGGCCGAGCAGGGTCGTGTTGTAGCCGATGATGACATTGTCGCCGATCTCGATCATCTCGGGGAAAAATATATCCAGCATAACCATCAGCCCCACCGAGGCGTTCTTGCCGATCTTTACCCCCAGCAAACGGTAAAGGAAGTCCTTGACGGCGAAGGACGGGGATATGCGGCCGAGGGAAATGATGGTAAAATTCCAGATGACTCTGAGCGGGCTCACCGCCTCCGGCCAGAAGCGCAGCGAATTCTTGCCGGACACGTGGTTAACTTCGTAACGACGCTTAGCCATAGCAAGCAGCCTCTTTACTTCTTCTTGGTGGCGGCCTCTACTATGGCCTCCGCCACCTCCCTGATCGACTTGCGCTTCGACATGCTGTACTGCTGGATGCGGCGGTAAGCCTCACTCTCGCTGAGGTTATACGTATCCATGAGGATGCCCTTGGCCCGGTCGAGCACCTTGCGGGTCTCGAGGGAATTCTTCACTTCCTCCAGCTCCCGCTCCAGCTCGGCGAACTCCTGGAACCGCGACAGGGCGATCTCGATCGCCGGGAAAAGGTTGGCCTCCTTCACCGGCTTGACAAGATACGCCAGCACCCCCGATTCCTTGGCCTTCTCGACGATCTCCTTCTGGCTGAAGGCGGTAAGGAGCAGGACGGGAGCCAGCTTCTCGTTCGAAATGATCTTGGCGGCCGTTATCCCGTCCATCTCCGGCATCTTGATGTCCATGACGACAAGGTCGGGACGGTGCTTGCGGGTCAGCTCGATCGCCTTGACGCCGTCGGCCGCCTCGCCCACGACGGTATGGCCCGCCTCTTCGAGCAGCTCCTTCAGGTCCATGCGGATTATCGATTCATTGTCGGCGATGACGATGCGTAACGACTGCATAATTATCCTCCCTCCGCTGTCCGCGGTACGGTAATGATCGCCCGGGTGCCGCCGCGCGACTCCAGGCGGAACGCGCCGCCCAGGTCGTGCTCGACAAGCGTCCTGATGATCTGCAGGCCCAGGCTGTTGGACTCCCGTTGGCCGAAATCGGCCGGCAGCCCCACGCCATCGTCCCAGATCTCCACCCGGTAGGCGCCCTGGCCTGCGGCGATATCCACGCCGACAGTCCCCTCCCGCCGGCCGGTGAAGCCGTGTTCGATGGCATTTTGAATGAGCTCGTTGATGGCCAGGGCCAGGCTGATCGCCTGGTCGGAAGGCAGCACCATCTGCTGGCCGTTGAACAGCGTTTTGATATTGAAATCCGGTTCGACCATATTCTCGATGACCTGATCGAGGATATTCCTGGCCACCTCGGCCACGTCGATGACCTCGGCATCCTGCTGGGAAAGGAACTCGTGCACCACCGAAATGCTGAGGATGCGGTTGACGCTCTCGCGGAGCGCGGCCTTCACCTCGGGCGACGAAGTGCGGCGGGCCTGCAACCTCAGCAGGCTGGCGATCGTCTGCAGATTGTTCTTCACGCGGTGGTGGATCTCCTGGATGACCGCCGCCTTGATGAGCAGCTCTTTCTCCTTCTTCTTTATCTCGGTGATATCGGCGACGATCAGGATGGTCCGCACCGTCTGGCCGCCGCGGACGATGGGTATCGCCCGCTGGGCAAGGACGACGTTGCCGATTTCCAACTCGTGCTCCTGAGGCTGCCGGCTGCTGGCCGCCTTCAGGGCCAGGCGGATGTTGACCGAGCGGTCGTGGACGCGGCGGCCGACGATGCGGCTGATGCCGAAAAGCTTATAAATGCTGATGGCGGCGGCATTGGCGTACACCACCCGGCCGCGGTCGTCGACGATTATTACCCCCTCGCGGGCGGTTAGCGGCTTGACGACCGAACCGGTCGTGATGCGGGCCGACATCAGGAACTGGCACGCCGTTTCGATGAGGATGTCGTGGTCGCCGCCGGCGTCATCCTCGATGTTGAACTCGAAGCTGACGGCGGCGATGACGTCGCCGTCAGCAGCCGTCACCGGGAAGGTCTGCATGGCGAGAACCTCCATGCCCAGCGCCCATTCCCGCCGGCCGCGGATGGTCTCGCCGGCGGTGATCGTCCGCCATACCAGCGGCTCCTCCGCCGCGCTGACCGTCGTCCCCAGAACATTGAGCTTATACTGGAGGAAACCGGTGTGCGGCTTGGCCTGGGCGGTTATCACCAGCAGGCCGTCGTCCCGCGACAGGGCGTAAATCGTCACCTGGGCGTGGGCCAGATCGGCCACGATCTGCAAAGCGGCGGCGATTTCTTCCAGAACCTCGACCTGTGCGGCGGTTAATGCGGTGTTCTTTTTGCAGATATCGCCGACGATGCCCATCGATTCCTCCAGGGGTGTATATAAGTTTGATAGTATTCCACCTTGGCCGGGAAAATTCCTTGTTTTCCGGGGCAAAATATCGCTGTTCCCCGGTTGCCTGGCGCCGGTAAGGCAAAGCCGGCCGCGCGTCCGCCCGCCGGGGCACACAGGGCCGGCAAATTTCGCTGTCTTTAGGGAAAATCTGACAAATGCATCGACAAAAACAGCTATTTTCGTTTATCGTTCGGTAAACTTTTTAACCGCCGAATTCATGACCGCCCGGTCATCCCGGAGTTATCCACATAATTCACAGGTTTATCCACAAAAACAAGTCTTGATTTCCGTCTTTTCGGCCGCCGCTAGCCACCTTATCCACATTTGTCCGACAATTTTTTTCCACACGTCAGTACTTTTTCTCGCCCAGCCGGAGCGCCGGCACAGCGTTCAGATTCAGTCCCGCCCAGTCGCCGGCCAGATGCTGGTAATAAGCGCGGCAGGCGATCATGGCCGCGTTGTCGGTGCAGTAAACGGGCGGCGGGTAGTGGAGCGTCATGCCCGCGGCCGCGCAGGCAGCCGCCATGTCGCTCCGCAGGCGGGAATTGGCCGCCACCCCTCCGGCCAGGACAACGCGGCCGATACCGGCCATTTTCGCCGCCTGCATCGTCTTGGCCACCAGCACATCGACGACCGCCGCCTGGAAGCTGGCGGCGACGTCCGCCTCATTCACCGGTTCGCCCTTCTGGCGGGCGGCGTTGAGGTAGTTCAGGACGGCCGACTTCAGGCCGCTGAAGCTGAACTCGCAGCCCGTGCCGCTCAAGGCGCGGGGAAAAGCGATCGCCGCCGGGTCGCCCTGCGCCGCCAGCCGCTCGATCTGCGGCCCGCCGGGATACGGCAGCCGCAGAACCCTGGCCACCTTGTCGAACGCCTCCCCGGCCGCGTCGTCGCGCGTCTGGCCGAGCAGGCGGAAGCTGTTGCAATCGGCCAGCGCCACCAGCGACGTGTGGCCGCCCGACACCACCAGGGCGACAAGCGGCGGCGCCAGCTCCGCTGCGGCGAGGAAATTGGCGAACACATGCCCCTCGAGATGGTTGACGCCGATAAGCCGCTTGCCGGCAGCGAACGCCAGGGCCTTGGCCGTAGCCACCCCCACCAGCAGCGCGCCCACCAATCCCGGCCCGTACGTCACGCCGATGGCGTCGACGTCGGCCAGATCGGCGCCGGCGGCGGCCAGGGCCTCGTGGACGACAGGCATCACGTTTTCGATATGCTTGCGGGAAGCGATCTCCGGCACCACCCCGCCGTAACGCTGATGCAGGTCCACCTGGGAAGAGATGATATTCGACAACACTGTCCGTCCGTCGGCGACAACAGCGGCCGATGTTTCGTCGCAGCTTGTTTCCAGGCCGATAATCAGGGACAAGGGCTGACCGCTCCTTTTTGTAGTAATATTTACAATGTATCCGTCGAAGAAAAAAGCACAGAATATTAACGGGCATGAAACAAAAGCTTGCCCGGAAGGGGGGGAAAATCAATGGCACGCTCGAGAAAACCCGTTAATCCTGCCGCCGAAAACGCTCTTGACACCATGAAATTCGAAATCGCTTCCGAGCTGGGTATCGCCGAGCGCGTTCGTTCCCAGGGTTGGAATACCATGACCTCGGCTGACTGCGGCCGCGTTGGCGGCCATATGGTCCGCAAAATGATCGAGCAGTATGAATCTAACAACCTCACCTAACCGGTTCACGAGGGCGGCTGCGGCCGCCCTTTTATTTCCCCGCGGCCGGACGGCCGGGCGGGGCCGCCGGTAACAACCGGCGCAACCGCCGCATACCCTATACTGCAATCACCCTTAGCCACGCCAAGTGGCTCTTTTTTTGCCTACAGCCTGTCCAGCCACATGATGAGGGCGTCTTCCTTGGTGTCCGTGTAGTACCCCGGCCGCACGCCCCGCACTACGAAGCCCAGCTTGGCGTACAGGCGCTGGGCCGCGGTGTTCGACGGCCTTACCTCGAGCGTCATCCGCCGCGCCCCAACCGCCTTAGCCACCCCGCACAGCGCCGCCATGAGCAAGTTTCCCAGTCCCTGGCCGCGGTACGCCGGCAGCAGGGCCACATTCGTCACATGCGCCTCGTCGACGATCAGCCACATGCCGGCGTAGCCGATGACCTGCCCGTCGGCCTCGGCCACCAGGTAACACGCCAGATCGTTATCGCCGACCTCGGCCACGAACGCCGCCCGCGACCAGGGGCTCACGAACGACGCTTCCTCCACCTTCAGCACCGCATCCACATCGGCCAGCTCCATGGCGCGGATGCTCAGCGCGAACGGCAGCTCCGACGCTTCTCCCATAACTCCTCCGCTTCCGACCGTCTGATATACAAGGGCTCGAGGTCCATCGCCCCGTGGCGCACCCCGGCGGCGAGCAGCCTCGCGCCCAGCAGGGCGACGCTGCCGGCCCGCGGCATGGCCACATGGGGTTCAGCCAATGCGACCCCGGCCTGCCGGAACGCCTCACCGTAAAGCGCCACCGCCTCGCCGAGCACCACGGCCCCGCCGGGCCGCGCGGCCAACTCGGCCGCCGCCGCCTCATGGTCCAGCACCGCCGGCGGCATGACCTCCTCCAGGTCGCCGGCCTGCCAGCGGTACAGCGCCAGGTAGATATTGCCCTTCTGCGCGTCCATGGTCGGCGCCAGCAGCGCCCCCGGCACCGGGCAGCCGAACGCCAGGGCCGCCAGGGTCGGCACGCCCACCAGCGGGATGCGCAGCGCGTAAGCCAGCGCCTTGGCGGTCGCCAGGCCGATCCGCAGGCCGGTGAACGAACCCGGCCCGATACTGACGGCGATAGCGCCGATAGCGGCCTTGTCCGTCTCCGCCAGGGCGAGCAGCTGCTCCACATGGGGCATCAGGCGCTCGGAATGGGTCTTGCGCGTCTGGAGCGTCAGCTCGCCCAGCAGCCGGTCCGGAGCGGCCAGGGCCACGCTCGAAACCAGGGTGGCGGTGTCCAGAGCCAGGATCAGCATGCCGCCATCAGCTCCTCGCACAGGCGGCGGTAGCGCTCCCCGGCCGGCGTCAGCGCCAGCAGGCGCTCGCTCGGGCCGGCGCCGCCCTTGATCTCGATCCACAGGCGCTCGTCCGGCATGGCGGCGGCGAACTTGTCCGCCCACTCGATAACCGCCGCGGCGTCGCCGCCGGTATACTCCGCAAAGCCGACATCTTCAAGCTCGGCCGGGGTTTCCAGCCGATAAAGGTCGAAATGGTTAAGCGGCAGACGGCCGCTGTCGTAAACCTGCAGGATAGTGAACGTGGGGCTGGTGACCTCCTCGGTCACCCCGAGGCCGGCGGCGATCCCCTGGACAAGCAGCGTCTTGCCGGCCCCCAGGTCGCCGGCCAGGCAGACGACATCCCCGGCGGCCAGGCGCCGGCCGAGAGCGCGGCCGAAAGCCGCCGTCGCCGCCGGATTCTCCATTGTTATAGCAAACATGTTTTCTCCTCTAACGGAAATGGTTGTAGCCGCGGGGCCTGAGCGCCGCAGCCGCGCCGTCCGCGGCCACCAGCACCACCCCGTCCTCCCTGGCGGTCACCTCGCCGACCACGGTCAGCGGCCCGCCCTTGCCGGCCAGACGGCCGACCTTATCCTGGCCGATGGTGAAAACGAGCTGGAAATCCTCGCCGCCGTACAGCGCATAATCGAGCGGCGGCTTGCCAAGCAGGACCGCGGCGGCCGTCAGCTGCGACGACAGCGGGATGCGGTCGGCGTACAGGCGGATGCCCACCCCGCTGGCTTTGGCGATCTCGTGGGCCTCGCTCGCCAGGCCGTCGCTGATGTCGTCGGCGCTGGTCGCGCCCCAGCCGGCCAGCAGCGGGCCGGTGGCCACCTGCGGCCGCGGCGTCAGGTGGGCGGTCACGAGCGGCCAGGCGAACTCGTGCCGCTCCCAGTCCTCCGTGAGTAAAAGCTCCAGGCCGCAGGCCGCGTCGCCGAGCGTGCCGGTCACGACCACCGCGTCCCCGGGGCGGGCCCCGGAGCGCAGCAGCAGCCCGTCCGGCGCGACCTCGCCCGTCACCGCGGCGTTGATCACCAGGCCGTGCGGGCTGGCGACCGTATCGCCGCCGACGATATTCACCGCGAACTCGCGGCAGATCTCCTTCATGCCGTCGTAAAGCGCCACGACGAACTCCACCGGCAGCCGCGGCGGCAGCCCCACCGCCACCACGGCATGCCGCGGCCGGCCGCCCATCGCGGCGATATCGCTCAAATTGACGGCGATCGCCCGGTAGCCCAATTGCCACGGCGTGGTACGGGCGAGCAGGAAGTGGATGTTCTCCACCAGCATATCGGTGGTCAGCAGCTGATAAAGCCCCGCTCCCGGCCGGTAGACGGCGGCGTCGTCGCCGATCCCGGCCACCACCGCCGACGGGTCGGCGACCGTATTTTCCCTGATAAGATCGATAAGGCCGAATTCGCCTACTTCGTGCAGATTCATCGCATCACCGTCTCGTCTTTGGCTTATAATACCATTTCAATAGCTAGTATACCACGCCGGCAAAAAAAGTTGTACCAGGCGGAGGATTCTGCCGGCCCGGTGTTTAACTGTTAGTCATATTCCGTATCGGAAGGGGGCCGGCCATGCAGCCGCTCCGTCTGCGCATCCCGAACATCGACCGGGTCGGGCTGGTCCACGACATCTCACAGGTCCTCGCCGCCCGCCATTTCAATATCCTCACCATGGAAGTCGAACCCAACACCGTCTATCTCGAAATCGAGGCCATCCTGCCGGCCGACAAGGAAACGATCATCGCCGCCCTGAAAACCGTGCCCCAGGTTATCGACGCCGCCGAGATCGACCTCATGCCCCACCAGGTGAAAGCCGAACAGATCAAAGCCGTGCTGGCCTCGGTCGGCGAAGGCATCGTCGCCATCGACCACCGCGGCCGGGTGACCCACTACAACCCGGCGGCGGAAAAAATCGTCCGCCTCCCCTATTATCAAGTCATCGGCCGCCCCCTGGCCGAGATATCCTCCGGCCTGCCCCTGCTGGAAACATTGCGGACCGGCGCCAAATACGACAACCGCGAAATCGTCCTCGAGCGGACGAAAAGCCACTACCTAGCGAGCGGCCGCCCCATCCTGGGCGAATGGGGCCGGATCATCGGCGCCGTCGCCGTCCTCAAAGACATCAGCGACGTGCGCGAACTGGTCTACACCGTAACCGGGCAAATGACCTTCACCTTCGACGAAATACTATACACAAGCGCCGCCATGCGCCAGGTCGTGACCGTCGCCGGCACCATCGCCCGCGGCGACTCCACCGTGCTCATCCGCGGCGAAACCGGCACAGGCAAGGAACTGTTCGCCCGCGCCATCCACGCCGCCTCGCCGCGGGCCGGCAAAGTCTTCGTCCCCCTCAACTGCGCCGCCGTCCCCGACACCCTGCTGGAGAGCGAACTGTTCGGCTACGAAGAAGGCGCGTTCACCGGCGCCGCCAAAGGCGGCAAACAGGGCCTGTTCGAATTCGCCCACAGCGGCACCCTCTTCCTCGACGAGATCGGCGAGCTCTCCGCCCACCTCCAGGCCAAGCTGCTGCGCGTGCTGCAGGACGGCAAAGTGCGCCGCATCGGCGGCACGCGGGAAAACGCCGTCAACGTCCGCATCCTCGCCGCCACCAACCGTCACCTCGAAGACATGATCGCCAAAGGCTCCTTCCGCGAAGACCTCTACTACCGGCTCAACGTCATCCCCCTCTTCCTGCCGCCTCTGCGGGAAAGAAGCGAAGACATCCCCCTCCTCGCCGACCACTTCCTCAAACGCTTCGCCGCCAAACTGCAAAAACCCGTCGACGCCATCAGCGAGACCGCCCTCGCCAAACTGACCGCCTACCACTGGCCCGGCAACATCCGCGAACTGGAAAACGTCATCGAACGGGCGGTCAATATCGTCGGCGACAAAATCATCCTCGCCAGCCACATTGTCCTCGACCACGGCCGCACCCCGCCGCCGCGCGGCACGGACGCCCCCGGGCGACCGCTGGCGGAAACGCTCGCCGAAGTCGAGCGGGACCTCCTCCTCCAGGCCCGCAAGCGCCACCGGACATCGCGGCAGCTGGGAGCCGCCCTCGGCCTCTCCCACACCGCCGTCCTGAAAAAACTCCGCAAGTACGGTCTGGCTATCGACAATAACGACGATAAGAAGGGATAGCATGCGACCAACCTACGCCGAAATCGACCTGGCGGCCATACGCCACAACATCCGCCAGATCCGCGGCGTCGCCGGCCCGGCCGTCAAGCTGGTGGCGGTCGTCAAGGCCAACGCCTACGGGCACGGCGCCGTAAAGGTCAGCCTGGCCGCCCTGGAGGCGGGCGCCGACTGCCTGGCCGTAGCCATCCCCGAGGAAGGCGCCGAGCTGCGGTCGGCCGGCCTGGCCGTACCCATCTTCCTCCTCGGCCTCACCTCGCCCGAACAGGCCCGCATGGTCGTCGACTACCACCTCATTGCCGCCGTCGCCACCATGGACAACATCCGGGCCCTCGCCCACGCCGCCCGCGAGGCCGGCCGCCGCTGCCGCATCATGCTCAAGACCGACACCGGCATGGGACGGATCGGCATCGCCCCCGTCCAGATCGAGGAATTCCGCCAGTACATCCAGGCCAGCCCCGGCGTCGAACTCGTCGGCATCTTCACCCACCTCGCCACCGCCGACGCCGCCGACAAAACCTATGCCGACAAGCAGCTCGCCGCCTTCAACGCCGCCGTCGACCGGCTGGCGGCCAAAACCAGCCTCACCTACATATCGGCCGCCAACAGCGCCGCCGTAATCGACCTGCCCCACGGCCACTTCAACACCGTCCGCCCCGGCATCATCATCTACGGCCTGCCGCCGTCCCACGAGATGCGCCGCAGCCTCGACCTGAAACCCGCCATGCAGCTCAAGACCCGCATCGCCTACATCAAAGAAGTGTCCGCCGGCACGGCCGTCAGCTACGGCTGCACCTTCACCACCGACCGCGCCACCTTCCTCGCCACCCTGCCGGTCGGCTACGCCGACGGCTACAGCCGCCACCTATCCAACAAAGCCGCCGTCCTCATCGGTGGCAAACGCTGTCCGGTCGTGGGCCGGGTATGCATGGACCAGCTCGTCGTCGACCTCGGCCCGGACGGCGACGCGTCCATCGGCGACGAAGCCGTCCTCTTCGGCCGCCAGGGCAGGGAAGAAATCACCCTCACCGAACTCGCCGACCTGGCCGGCACCATAAATTACGAGCTGGCCTGCGCCGTCAGCCCGCGGGTTCCCAGGGTATATCTCAACGAATGACCACTTGCTCGCCGCCCTCCCCGGCGGCGGCAGCGAAGGCGACGGCCGGCAATCGCCGCGCAGAAAAAAGCGTCCCGCTCCCGCGGGACGCTTTTTTGCCTGTTCAGCACCTTTCGACCGGCTTGCCCAAATACTCGCTCACGATCTTCATCGCGCAATAATTGCCGCACATCGAGCACGCCTCCGCGCCGCCGGGGTTGCGCTCCTGGCGGTAGCGGGCCGCCTTCACCGGGTCGATGGCCAGCGCCACCTGCTTCTCCCAGTCGAGCGCCTTGCGGGCCTTGGCCATGGACATATCCCACTCCCACGCCCCCTTCACGCCCTTGACGATATCGGCGGCATGCCCGGCGATACGCGAGGCGATCACCCCTTCGCGCACATCGTCGATCGTCGGCAGGCCGAGATGCTCGGCCGGCGTGACATAGCAGAGGAAATCGGCGCCGGCCGCCGCCGCCAGCGTGCCGCCGATAGCCGCCGTGATGTGGTCGTAGCCGGGAGCCACGTCGGTCACCAGCGGCCCCAGCACATAGAAAGGCGCGCCCTTGCAAATCTGCTTCTGCAGCTTTATATTGGCCTCGATCTGATTATACGGCACATGGCCCGGCCCCTCCACCAGCACCTGCACGCCCTTGGCCCACGCCCGGTCCACCAGCTCGCCCAGCGTCAGCAGCTCCTCCACCTGGGCGCGGTCGGTGGCGTCGGCCAGGCAGCCCGGCCGCAGGCCGTCGCCCAGGCTGATCGTCACGTCGTAGGCCGCGCAGATGTCCATCAGCTCGTCGTACCGCTCGTACAGGGGATTCTCCTTGTCGTTGTGCAGCATCCAGCCGGTGATGAACGACCCGCCGCGGCTGACGATATCCGTCACCCGCCCCTGCTGGCGCAGCCTGGCGATACTCGCCTGCGTGATGCCGCAATGGATAGTCATGAAATCCACGCCGTCCCTGGCATGCTTCTCGACCGTGGCGAAAATGTCGTCGCCCGTCATGGCGACGATCGCCCCCTGGCCCTTTATCGCCTCGACCGTGGCCTGGTATATCGGCACCGTCCCCACCGGCACAGGCGAATTCCTCACGATCTCGCGCCGCGAATAATCGATATCGTCGCCGGTGCTCAGGTCCATCACCGCGTCGGCCCCCGCCGCCACGGCCGCCCGCAGCTTGGCCAGCTCGGGCTCCACGGCCGGAAAAGCGCTCGACGTGCCGATATTGGCGTTCACCTTCGTCCTCAAGCCGAGGCCGAAGCCCTTCGGTGTGAGGGTAGCGTGGTTGACGTTGGCGCAGATCGTCACCGTGCCGGCCGCGACCCGCTCGCGGACAACCTCCGCCGCCAGCCCCTCTTCCGCCGCCACCGCCTCCATGGCGGGCGTAATCCGCCCCTGCCGGGCGAGCTCCATCTGGGTAGCCATAATAAAGCCTCCTCAAAATATGATGCCGCCGAAAAGCGGGCAAAAAAATAACAGCCACCACCGAAAGGTTGATGGCTGCCAGTTTGCCTGGAAAAACCACTTCCCTACGCTGGTATTAACCAGAATCAGGTTCCAAGGGTCGGCTTGCGCCTCTCAGCATTATGCTCCCCTAGTGGTGTGCTGTTTTCAGTTGCAGTCCCATTCTATCAGATTATCCGCCCGCTCACAAGGTCTTTTTGACGATCTTCTCCGACCGGCTGAGCGGCTCGCTCGTATCGAGGTGGCCGTAAAGCGTGGCGACCTTCTTGCCTTCCACCATGATCTGGACCTTGTAAATATCGGCGAACTCGGTCACGGTATTGACAATGGCGCCCACGGCCAGAATCTCGCCGGCCGAGCCGCCATGGCCCTTGACCAGCTTATCGTTGAAGTCCACGTAAGCGATATGGTCCTTCACCGTTATCCCCTTGAGCTTGGTCCCCGCCGGCAGCGCCCGCACGAGCGCGGCGTTTTTCGGCTCGCCCAGCAGCTCCGCCACCGCGGCCTCGATGGGCTTATCGCTCTTCGGCACGGTGCGGGTCTCCGGCACGAGATACATGGCATCCTTCGTGGCGAAATAAACGGTGACCTGCATCGTCTTCTCAGCGGCCGGCGGCGAAGGCTGCTTTTCCGCCGGCGACACCTGCGGCGGCTGGCCGGTAACGGCCTGCTCGGGTTCACAGCCTGCCGCAAAAATGACAATCAATACTGCCAGCAACAAAGCGAAAATTTTACCGCGTCTGGGCATCACTGCTCACCCCCCTTGGCAGCCTGGGCGAAAAACCGCTCCATACCCTGCACGATTCCCTCGGCCATCTTCTGCTGAATCTGGGGATTAGCCAGCAGCTTCTCCTCGGCCGGATTGGACAGGAAAGCGAGCTCAACGAGCGCCGCCGGCATTATCGTCCGCTTGATCACGTAGAAGTTCGCCGTCAGGAACCCCTTGTCCTTCAGCCCGACCGCCTGAACCATGCCGGCCTGCAGGTTTCTCGCCAGCAGCGAATCGTAGCGGGTCTTCTGGAAATAGTATGTAGTCGTGCCGTCGGCGTCGCGGTTCGTGGCGGCGTTGGCATGGATGCTTACGAATATATCGGCCTTTTTGAAGTTGGCGACCGAAGCCCGCGCCTTCAGCTCATCGACGGCCGAAGCGTTGGGGCCGAAGACGTCGCGGTCGTCCTGGCGGGTCATCAGCACCTTGGCGCCGGCCTTATCCAAGAGCGCTTTCACCCGGAGGGAGACGGCGAGATTGACGGCCTTCTCCTGCAGGCCGGAAAGGCCGATCGCCCCGGGATCGCTGCCGCCGTGGCCGGGATCGATGACGATGGTCTTGCCTTTCAGTCCGGGGGTGAAATTGAACTTTATCGGCGGAAAGGGCTGGTTGATATCGATGACAACCCGGAACGGCTTCTTGTTGGCCGGGTCCTGGGGCAGGGTGAACACCTTGTACCCGTCCTCGTCGGCCAGCAGCGGCATATCCACGACAATGACGGTATTCTTGCCGTCGTCAGCCTTCATGGTCACGCTGTCGGCGATCCGGCCGTCAAGCGTGAGGTCGCAATCGGTCTGGCCGGGAACCGCCCCCTTGACGTTCACCACCAAGCGAGGCGTCGTGGCGGCCTCCAGCGAGCCGGCAGCCTGCACCGGCCCGGTAGCGTCGATAACGATGCGCAACCGCCCGGCACCGGTAACGGCGTCGATATGGTTGGCCCAGCGGATCTGCGTCAATTGCTCGCGGCCGGGCGCGGTAGAGGCCCCCGCCGTCTTTATCACGGCCAGCAGGCGTTTGCCGGCCTGCTCGTTCGTTTGCAGAGACGTCGCGGCTTTAGCCGCGTAACCCACCTGGGAAACGGCCAACAAAGCGATCAGGAACGCGAAACAGAGAACGCGGCGCAACACAACACCTCCTTTGCGACGTGTTATGTTATAATTCGCCTTTTATCTCCAAAATCCTGCAGGGTTTTCAGTAGATTTTTTATGTTACGTTCACAATCGCTCCGCAACCGCGAAAGTTGCGAAAGAGTAAAGCGGCTCCCCGTCCTACCCTCAGCGAGCGGTCGCCCACTTATCGGCCGCCCTTACTACGGTCCAGCAGCTCCCGCAGCAGCCCCTCCGCCTCGGCCCGCGCCGCGCGCGTCGCCGCCTCGTCCACGCTCAGCGCCAGCCACAGCACGTCGCCCTCCTTGGCCCCGTCCGGCAGCAGCCGCCGCGGCCAGGCCACGCTGCTCTCGTCCTCGCCGACAAGCAAAACGGCCTTGTCCGCCTCGAACCTGTCCAAAACCGCCTTCACCCGCATATCATCTCTCCTTGGCGATTTTATACGTCTTGCCGTCGCTGCTCACCGTCACCGTACCGTCCGTGTCGGTGCGGTAGACCTTGAGCTTCCTGTCCGCGTAGCGCTTAAGCAGCGACGGGTGAGGATGATGGTACTCGTTGTCCTTCCCCAGGGAGATGACCGCCGCCTCCGGGTCCACCGCCTTGAGGAACGCCGCCGACGAAGAAGTGCGGCTGCCGTGGTGGCCGCTCTTCAGCACCTGGCTCTTCAGCCCGGCGCCGTACCTCTTCACCATCGCCGCCTCCGCGTCCTGCTCGGCGTCGGCGGCCAGCAGCATCGCGAAGTTGCCGTAAGTCAGCCTGGCGACGATCGAATTGTTGTTCACGGCCGCCTCGCCGGTGAAGGGCGTCGCCGGCGGATTCAACACCTTGAGCGCGCCGCCGCCGATATCGATCTCCTGGCCGGCGGCCAGCAGGGCGAAGGGAATATCCTTCTTCTTCACCGCCGCCAAATACTGGCGGTAAATGGCGCTGGTCGCCGTCTGGCCGCTGTCGAAAACCTTGCGGACGGCGAAATTGTCCAGGATGGCCGCGGCGCCGCCGATGTGGTCGGCATGGGGATGGGTGACGATGAAATTATCGATCGTCGTCACGCCCTGCTTCTTCAAGTAGGCCACCAGCTTGTCCCGGGCCGGCGTATCGCCGCTGTCGACCAGCGTCACCTGGCCGGGAGTGCGGATAAGGATGGCGTCCCCCTGGCCGACGTCGATAACGTTGACCACGAGGTTGTCCACCTTGGCGCGGTCGGCGGCCGGCGCGCCGCACCCGGCCGCGACGGCCAGCACCAGCGCCAGCGCCGCGAAGGCGACCGCCCATCTGCGTCTGAACTGCATCTTCTGCCTCCTCTGTTGCGGATCTTAACTTCGACAAGTTGTCCTCATAAACCGCCGGCGGCGTAAAATAAAAAATAGGCACACGTGCGCCTATCGCCCAATCAAAGCTGAATGAGCCCCAAGCTTATCCTGGTGGCCTCGTCCACCTTCGTCATGACTTCTTCGCTCAAATGCGTTACCTTCTCCTTCAGGCGGCGTTTATCGATTGTCCTGAGCTGCTCAAGCAGTACGACCGAATCCTTGTCGAGGTTGAACTGTTTGGCGCTGATCTCGACGTGGGTTGGCAATTTGGCCTTGGAAATCTGCGACGTTATGGCGGCGACGATTACCGTGGGACTGTACTTATTGCCAACATCGTTCTGAATGACCAGCACGGGCCGGTGTCCCCCCTGCTCCGATCCGACAACCGGGCTCAGGTTCGCGTAGTAAATATCCCCGCGCTTTACGATCATCCTATTCACGCTCCACTAGCAAGGTGGGCATCATCTCGTACACTTCCGCGTCGGCGGACAGGCCTTCCTCGGCCAACGTCAGGTTGATGACGGCCATTTCCTGGTAGCCCTTGCGCATCAAGTCTCTTACCGCCTTGCGCTTGCGTTCCTCGATATAGAGGCGCATGGCTTCCCGCACGAACTGGCTGCGGCTCAGCTTCTCCATGGCGATGAAACCGTCGACCTCCTGCAGCAAGCTGTTCGGGATGCTTATCATGATACGCTTCAATTCGGCCACACCATCACCCCCGCCTCAGGTTATGCACGCACACACTACTCAGTATATAAACATTATATGAGCATCGCTATAACAATGTCAATGAAATTGATATACTCCGGCCGCTTTCCGGCCTGCCAATCGTTGGCTGCCCGCTTGTACTGTACCATGTTAAGTATGCATTAGCAAGACGCAAATTATGCCGCCGAACGCAATAATTGCCAGATCAGCCGTCCCGCAGCGAAGCGATTGCCGCCGGCAGCGCCGGCAGCAGGTCGCCGGCCGCCATGCCGATCAGGCCGCCCCTGGCCGCCAGCTCGCCCGCCAGGCCATGGAGAAAGACGCCGGCCACGGCCGCTTCCCGGCTGGTGAGGCCCTGGGCGATGAGGGCGGCGATCACGCCGGTCAGCACGTCCCCCGTCCCGCCCGTGGCCAGGGCGGCATTGCCGGTCGAATTGATGAACGCCTCCCCGTCCGGGAAAGCGACGACCGTTCCCGGGCCCTTGAGGACGACGACCGCCCCCAGGCTTTCGGCCGCGTCACGGGCCGCCGCCAGCCGGTCGGCGTTGATCGCCGCCGGCGCCTTGCCGGTCAGGCGGGCCAGCTCGCCGGGATGGGGCGTCAGCACCGCGGGGACGGCCGCCTGCTGCAGGACTTCGCCGTGGCCGGCCAGCGCGTTCAGCCCGTCGGCGTCGAGCACCAGCGGGCAGCGGACATGCCTAACGATCTCCCGCACCGCCGCGCCGGTATCCTCCGCCCGGCCGAGACCGGGGCCGACGGCCAGCACATCGGCGCTCTCCGCCAACGCCACGACATCGGTCACCGCCGCCAGGCCGACCACGCCGCTCGCCCCTTCCGGCAGCGGCCTGGTCATCACCTCGGTCAGCTTGACCGCCATAATCGCGCTCAGGCCGGCGGCCACGCCCAGCGTCACCAGGCCGGCGCCGGCGCGCACCGCCGCCAGCGCCGCCAGCGCCGCCGCGCCCGTTAGGCCGGTCGACCCGGCCACCAGCGCCACCCGGCCGTTTGCCCCCTTGTGGGCCCACGGCTCGCGCAGCGGCAGCAGGCGGCGGACAAGGCCGGCGGTCACGGCGTTCTGCCTGATGGCCGCATCCTCGAGCAGAGCGGCAGGCAGGCCGATATCGGCCACCGTGACCAGGCCGGCGTGGGCCGCCCCCGGCTGGAAAAGCAACCCCGGCTTGGGCAAGCCGAACGTCACCGTATGCGTGGCGCTGACCGCCAAGCCGCGCGCCTGGCCGCTGTCGGCGTCGATGCCTGTGGGGATGTCCACGGCCACGACCGGCTTGCCGGCCGCGTTGATGATATTGATCAGCGCCGCCAGGTCCCCGTCCGCCTCGCCGCGGAAACCCGTGCCCAGCAGCGCGTCCACGAGGCAATCGGCCACCGCGGCCGCCACCGCGGCCTTGTCGCAATCGCGCTC
The DNA here is from genome assembly GCA_029975165.1 of Selenomonadales bacterium. Lineage (GTDB taxonomy): Bacteria > Bacillota > Negativicutes > Sporomusales > UBA7701 > Anaeroselena. Next base: position 29,780 of record JARKPR010000036.1, on the reverse strand, counting down.
GCCGGCTACCTCGAACACCTCGGCGCCCATCTTGAGCAAAATGGCGAGATTAACGCCCGCGTCGCCGCCGACCGCCGCCGCCCCCAGCAAGAAAACCTTGACCCTGGCCCCTCTCCCGGCCAGATGGCGGGCGGCCACGAACCCGTCGCCGCCGTTGTTGCCCCGGCCGGCGAAAATGCACACCTTCTTGTCGGCCGGCTCGCCCACGATCTCCATCACCTTGCGGGCCACCGCGCCGCCGGCGTTCTCCATCAGCGCCACGCCGGGAAGCCCGTACTCCCCGATCGCCCGCGCGTCGATACGGCGCATCTCCGCCGCCGTCGCAACCTTCACCGTGCGTCCCCTCCCCACAAAATCGCCTGCGCCGTCGCGTAATCGCGGGCATGGCTGAGGGAAACGTGCACCTCGGCCACGCCCCTTTCGGCGGCCAGGGTCGCGAAATAACCCTTAAGCCCGACCGCCGGCCGGCCGGCCGCGTCCGGCAATATCTCCACATCCTGCCACCTGCCGGCCGAAAGGCCCGTGCCGAACGCCTTCAGCACCGCCTCCTTGCCGGCGAAGCGGGCGGCGAATGAGGCCCAGCGCTGCGCGCCCCGCCCTGCGCAGTACTCGCGCTCGGCGGCGGTGAAAACGCGCTCGGCGAACCCGGGCCGCTCCAGGGCCTCCCTGACGCGGCCGATCTCGATAATATCCGTGCCGATACCCAGAATCATCCCGCCACCCCGCTCCGACAATATTTTCTCCCTAATACTTCGTTTTCCCGGCCCCGTTCCCTGCCTGTCATGGGTAAAATTCCCTCTTCGCCGCCGCCGGCAGGTTTTCACATTTTTGTCACAACTGCGCCATATTTTTGCCAAAATGGTTTTTTATAATAAAAGCAAACAACCGAAGGAGGAATGGAAATGAAAAAGACCATCGCCGTCATCACCGTCGCCGCCCTCGTGCTGGTCGTCGCCGCCTCACTCGTCGTCAGCGCCGCCCCCGGCCAGCCCGGTCCCCAGCGCCAGATCCCGACCCTCACCGACGCCCAGAAGCAGGAACTCGCCCCCCTCTACAACCAGATGACCGAAATCCAGAAGCAGATTACCCAGAAATACGTGGACTTCGGCTACATCACCCAATGGCAGGCCGACCAGCGTAACACCATGATGCAGGAACGCATGAACCAGCGCCTCCAGAACGGCTTCATCCCCGGCATGGGCAAAGGCTTCGGCCACCATGGCCCCCGCCACGGCTTCGGCCCTGGCTTCGGTCCCGGCAACGCCCCCTGCTTCCAGCAGCAACAGCAGCCGCCCGCCAACCAGTAGCGACACCGCTAAAAGCCCTTGCCACGGCAAGGGCTTTTAGCATGTCCGGCAAATCACACGAAATACTCCACCTTGGCCGCCGGGAAATACGCGGCAACCTGCTCGCCCATGAACGCCTCCATCTCCCGCCGCGTCTCCTGGTTGTAGAGATATTTGCCGTAACCGAACTGGCCGAACTTGAACATGCGCTCCTCTTCGTCCATCGGCAGCGCCGTCTGCGGGAAAATGGCGGCAATGTTGGCCTTGGCCCTCTTGGTGAAGCGGTGGGTGATGAACTCGAACGTCAGGCCGTTCCCGGCCGCCGCCGGCAACGCCGCCGCCAGGCTGCGGAACAGGTCGCCATACTCCTCCCGCCAGGCGGGGAACGCGAAGATCGGGGCGACGATGAACCCCAGCGGATAGCCGGCGCCCGCCACCCGCGCCGCCGCCGCCACCCGGTCGGCGAGGGCCGGGGTATGATGCTCGTACCGGCTGATGACCGACGAGGCGTTGAGGCTGAAACGGAAGCGCGTATGCCCGTTGTGGGCGGCGTCCAAGAGCGGTGTCACGTCGCAGTGCTTGGTGACGAACCGGAACCTCCCCAGCGGCTCGCGGCCGAAAAACTCGATCGCCCTATGCAGCAGGTTGGTAAGATACTCGGTCGGCAACGGATCGGAGGTCGCCGCCCCCTCGAACACCGTCACCGCCGGCGCCCGCGCCTCGATATACGAGCGGGCCTTGGCCAGCACCTCGTCGATATTAACGTACACCCGCAGGTACGGCCGCCGTCCGAGCGTGGTCGCCAGGTAGCAGTACTCGCACATCCCCGGGCAGCTGGTGGCCAGCGGCAGCTGGAAATGGGCCGACGGCTTGCAGGGCGCGAAGTCGGCGCTTTTCCTCACCCCGACCACCAGCGTCCGCTTGGCCTCGCGGTACGCTTCCCCCGCCGTCTTGCCCGGCAGGCCGGTCACGCGGTTATGCGAGCCGGTCAGCTCCACAGGCACCTTCATCGCCCGCAGGCGGTCGTACAGTTGGCGTCCAAGGGGATAATCGAGGGCGGCCGGCTCGAAAAAGGCGCGGGCCGGGACGAAACGTTGCATGGCATCCACTCCTCGCCGCGTTTTTCCACGCTATATTATCCCCCCTCCGGAAAAACTCCATCAGCACCACTGGCAAAACTGCGCGCCGGGCAGTAAAATATAAAATAATCCCTTGAGAGGAGGCCCGCCCCGTGTTCCCTCTCCACGACAACATCCCCTCCCGCACCTGGCCGGTCGCCACCGTCCTCCTCATCCTCGCCAACTTCTACTTCTTCTACCAGGAACTCATCCTCAGCGACGCGGCCCTCGACAGCTTCATCGGCACCTGGGGCCTCGTGCCGGCCGCCTTCCTCGCCGGGCTGGCCCGCGACCCGCTCAACCTCGCGGCCTACCTGCCCCTGGTCACCAACCTCTTCCTCCACGGCGGCTGGGTCCACCTCCTCGGCAACATGTGGTACCTGTGGATCTTCGGCGACAACATCGAAGACCGCCTCGGCAAACTGCGCTTCGTCTTCTACTACCTCCTCTGCGGCGTCATCGCCAACGCCGCCCAGATCATCGCCGACCCCGGCTCCGCCGTGCCCACCATCGGGGCCAGCGGCGCCATCTCCGGCGTGCTCGGCGGCTACCTCATGCTCTTCCCGCGGGCCCGCATCGCCACCCTCATCCCCCTCTTCCCCTTCTTCCCCATCCTCCAGATCCCCGCCCTCCTCTTCCTGCCCCTATGGTTCCTCCTCCAGCTCTGGCAAGGCGCCGTCTCCCTCGCCGTCACCGGCACCGGTGTCGCCTGGTGGGCCCACATCGGCGGCTTCGTCGCCGGCTTCGCGCTGGTAAGAAACGTCAGGCCTTAGCCGTATAAAGCCCCTGCATCCGGGCCAACCTATCTGCATACCCGTCAAAGGTATTACACAACAGGCCGTTCAGAAAGTCCCAGATGCAAGGCGCACCGGATAAGCAGACACACAACGCTTCAGCGTTGATGTGATCGCTTATACCCGAAAGGGTGCGAGCGCGCCGCGACGCGTACTTGGTTGCGTACGCTAGCAAGCGCTCTGATAAGTCAGACGCACGACGCTTCAGCGACGATGCGGTCGCTTACAACGCCGCAGATGGGGCTTTATCAACGGCCTGCAAAGGAGTTGGCGCAGTGTTGCAGAAACTATCGCCCTGGTTAGCGGCCGGGCTCACCACCGGCCTCGTCGTCGTTGCGGGGCTCTGGCTCTCGGCGGCCGTATTATTCAACACCTTCCACATCGGCCAGCGCGTCAGCCCCGACCAGAAAATGGTCGCGGCCTTGATCGAGACCGGCCTCAACAACCCCGAAATCCAGGCGGCGGTCAAGCAGCAGGTCATCGTCTACCTCCGCTCCCCGGAAGGCAAAGCCCGCCTGGCGGAACTCATAAAGTCGCCCGAGATGGTCAAGGCCATGTCGGAAAACATCCAGTCGCCCGAAATGCGGACCGCCATCCTCAAGCTGATGGAAATACCCGAATTCCGGGGCGCCGTCCTCGAAATCGTCAAAGACACGCCCGAAATGCGGACCATCACCCTCCTCTCCTCGGCCATCGTCTGGGACCCCCAGCCCACCGCGCCCGCCGCCGCCGACCCATACTTCTAGACTAAAAAAGAGCCGTATCGGCTCTTTTGTTTTTATAACGCATCAACTGCCCATAGCATCCGAGAGGGTGCTCTTATCCGGTTGCGCAGCCGCGCGGCGCAGCGCCGCGTTCCGCCAGACCGCAGCAGCAGCCGCCAGCAGCAGCAAACCCGTAAGCACGAATACCGCCTTTATCCCGGCGAACGAACCGGCAACCCCGCCCAATATCGGCCCCAGCATCGACCCCAGCTGGTTGGCGCTCGATGTCAGTCCGAAGGCCCGGCCGCGGAAATCGCTGCCCGTACAGGCGATGACCATGGCGTTGATGGCCGGCACCACCCCGGCGATAAACAGGCCGAAGACGAACTGGGCAACCGCGAACTCGACGATATTGCCGATGAAAAACTGCAGCATGCTTATCACTCCCGCGCAGGCCATAGCGGCCACCAGGACGCGGAAAAAACCCTGCTTCTGGCCTAACCTTCCCCACAAGGGCGCGGCAATCGCCCCGGCGATGCCCGCCAGTCCGAAAATAAAGCCGGAGCTCAGCTCGGCGCCCTTGACCGTGCCCTGCAGCTCGGCCACAAAAACGGTTATCAGCGGCTGCAGCACCATCGCCGTCATATAGACAAGCAGCAGCAGTCCCAGCAGATATATGAGCGGGCGGTTGGCGAACGCCGTCCTGATATCCTCCACGATGCTGCCGGCCTTGGCGGGCGCCGCGCTTCTCGGCTCCTCCACAAGCAGCCAGGCTGCCACCGTCGCCAGCAGGATCACCGCCGCCGACACCGCGAACGACTGGCGCATCCCGAACGCATGCGCCAACGCGCCGCCAATCAGCGGCCCCACGATGCCGCCGGTCAGCAGCCCGGTCTGCATGAAGCCGAGACTCTGGCCGATCCTGTTTTCGGGAACGCTTGACGAAACGATCGCGAACGCCGCCGGCACGAACCCGTTGGCCACGCCCTGCAGCAGGCGCATCCCCAGCAACTGATACGGGTCCTGCACAAGATAGCCCAAAAAATAAGTAATCGCCAGACAGTAGCCGGCCCGCAGCAGCATGCGCTTCTTGCCCGTGCGGTCGGCCAGCCGGCCCCAGTACGGCGCGAGCAGGGCAGCCACCAGGAAAGTCGCCGAAAAAACCGCCCCCGACCACGCGGTAACGCTGCTCTGGCTCACCCCGAGCTCCAGCAGATAAAGCGGCAAAAACGGTATCGACATCGTATAGCTCGCGCCGGCCAGAGACGCGCCGGCGCAGAGAACCCATAAATTTCGCTGCCAGGCCATATGGTCACCTCGAAAAATGTAAGAAAGCATCTTATATTATACTACATCCCGGCGGCCGAAACCAGGCGTCCCCCTCTTTCCGGCCGCCCGGCGATACCCCCGCGTCTCATTTTGCGATTGCAGCCGAACGGAAATAGGTGTAAAATGGCACTACTACTTCTTTACAGGAGCAACCATGGGCGAATCTCTTTCCAAAAAAGGCCTTCTGAACTTATTCGTCGTCTACACCGTTTGGAGCACCACCTATCTGGCGATGCGCGTCGGCGTCGACCCCGGCAACGGCGCTCCCCCCTTCATATTCGGCGCAGCCCGGATGCTTGTCGCCGCCCTGATTCTACTGGCGCTGGCCCGCATGCAAAAACAGTCCATCAGACCGACCAAGTCCGAATTCGTCACCCTGTTCACCGTCGGCAACCTCTTGTGGCTGGGCGGCAACGGCCTGGTATTATGGGCCGAACAATACGTCGAATCCGGCTTTACCTGCCTGCTCGTTTCCGCCGCCCCCATCTGGGCGACGATAATCGAACTCATCCTCTACAAGAAGAAACCTTCCGGTCTGCTCATCTTTTCCCTCCTCGTCGGCTTCCTGGGCGTAGCCGTTCTCTGCATCCCCACCTTCCGCAGCGACTTCTCCAACGACACCTTCGCCGTCATCGCCCTGCTGTTCTCGTCCGTTTGCTGGGCGCTCGGCTCGGTATTGCAAAGCCGCCGTCCGGTCAGCCTCTCGCCGCAGGCCATGTCCGGCTATCACCAACTGGCCGCCTTCATCGGCTTCGGGCTCGTCTCCCTGGCGCTCGGGGAACCGTCGCCCCACCCAACGACCGCCGCCTGGCTCGCCTGGCTATACCTGGTGATCTTCGGCTCCGTCTTCGCCTTCACATCCTACATCTTCTCCCTGCGGCTGTTGCCCATCAACATCGCCATGACCTACGCCTACGTCAACCCGGTGCTCGCCCTCTTCCTGGGCTGGCTGCTGCTCGACGAATCGATCGGCGCCTGGACCCTGCTCGGCGCCTTCCTCGTAATCATCAGCGTCGTCGGCATCTTCCGCGTCAAACACCAGCGCACCGGGCAAACGGCCGCAGCAGACCGTACCGCATGACACAAGAGCCGCATCAGCGGCTTTTTTTTATTCCGGCCGCTTCCCCGTCCATCGCGGAGGACGCAGCCTCCGGCTCCGCAGCGCAGGAACATAATGGCGGCATTGGAGCAAATTTCATCGAAACTTAACACGAGCTTAACGCCCTGTTTACTGGCGAATGCTATACTGAAACAAATATCAGTAAAGGGGACGGATATAACGATGAAAAACGTTTTCCTGAAGCTAGTATCCGTGGGCGTGCTCAGCACCTTGCTGCTGGCGGGCTGCGGACAGCAAAGCTCGCCGGCGAATCCGGCCGGCGGCCAGAAAACCAAAATCGAATACTGGCATGTCAATGCCGAAACCCTGGGCGGGAAAACGATCGAAGAGCTTGTCAAGCAGTTCAATGCCCAAAACAGCGACGTGGAAGTCGTAGCCCGTTATAATCCCGATATGTACAAGGGCCTGATGCAGAACCTGCAGGCCGAAGTGGCCACCGGTAAATCGCCGGCCGTGGTGCAGATCGGCTGGGCATTTCTCGACTATTTTTCCAACAACTTCACTTACGTCGAGCCGCAGAAACTGGTCGATTCCTTCGACCAGGGCGACAAGACCTTTTTGCAGGACAAATTTCTCCCCAACGTTCTGGGGCTCGCCAAAAACAGCAAAGGCAGCCAGGTCGGCATTCCTTACTCCCTGAGCACCCCGGTGCTGTATATCAACAGAGACCTGCTGCGGCAGGCGGGCCTGGCCGAGAATGGCCCCAAAACGTGGGAAGAGCTTGTCGTTTTCGCCAATACCGTCAAGGAAAAGACGGGGAAATACGGCCTATACATCCAGGAGCCTGCCGATTACTGGGCTCAGCAGGCGCTGCTGGAAAGCAACGGGGCGCGGATGATGACCAACGGCAAGGCCAGCTTCGCCTCCGAAGAAGGGATAAAAGCCTTCGAGGCGTATGCCGATATGGTGCTGAAAACGAAGTCGGCGCTGCACATTTCCTGGGGCGAGGGCGTACAATCCTTTGTCGACGGCAATGTCGCCATGCTGTACACAACCATCGCCCAACGGGCCAATGTGCAAAAGGGTGCGAAGTTTGACGTCGCGGCCATATCTTCGCCCGCCTGGCAGGGCAAGCAGCCTCGGCTGCCGGCCGGCGGCTGCTTCCTCGCCGTCACCGCGAAATCGGAAGCCGAGCAGAAAGCGGCCTGGAAATTCGTCAAATTCCTGTACAGCATCGAATCCATGGCAGCCTGGACCAAGGGCACCGGCTATGTGCCGCCCCGCAAAGATGTCGCCGACGCGGAAAACGGCCTGAAAAGCTTTCTGGCCGAGAACAAAATGATGGCCGCCGCCACCTCGCAGATGGCGGGCGTGGTGCCCTGGACTTCCTTCCCGGGCGACGCCGGCCTCCAGGCCGAACAAATGCTGCTGGACTCCAGGGACCGGATCCTGAGCGGGGGTATCTCCGCCCGCGAAGGCCTGGTGCAGACCCAAACCAAGATAAACGAGCTGCTGAAATAAAGCTCGCCAACTGAAAACACCCCCGATGACGGGCGGACAGGCCCTGCGAAAACGGGCGGGAAGCGTAGAAACGGTGGCCTCAGCATACGCCCGGGCCACCGTTTCTTTTTAAATTTGCCTATGGCAACGAAGAAGGTGAAGAAAATAAAAGCGCGGCAACCATTGACCCGCTTCATGTCCGGCAACGCCCTCCTGGCTTATGGTTTTATTCTGCCTTCCCTGCTGGTCTTTGCGGTATTTATGTTTTATCCGCTGCTCTATACCGTCTATCTGAGCTTTTTTGAATGGAACATGATCAAGCCCGTGAAGGCGTTCGTCGGCTGGGGCAACTATATCGCCCTGTTGCAGGACCCGCTGACCTATGTGGTGCTGAAAAACACCTTCGCGTATATCGTGATCTTGCTTCTGCTCAACTGCGCGGCGCCGTATATATTGGCCTTCATCCTGTCGTTCGTGATCAGGCGGGGCCGGGATTTCTACAAAAGCGCCTTTTTCCTGCCGAGCGTTATCTCGCTGGTGGTCGGCTCCATCCTATACCTGTGGATACTTAACCCCATATCCGGCCCGGTGGCGATTATCGCCAAGTTCTTCGGCATCACCATCCCGGTATGGAGCAAGACCCAGGGGCTGGTCATCGGCGTGCTCAGCATCATTACCACCTGGAAGGTGTTCGGCTACAATTTTATCGTCCTGTTCGGCGGCATCACCGGCGTACCGCAGGAGGTCATCGAGGCGGCCAAAATCGACAATGTGCCGCTGCACCGCATTTTCCTCGATATCGTCCTGCCGATGAGCAGCGCCACCGGCGTGTACATCTTCATCATGACCATCGTCCAGGGCCTGCAGTATGTCTTTACCCCCATCAAGGTCGTCACCCAGGGCGGCCCGGACAACGCCAGCTCCAACGCCATCTACAACGTCTACCAGGAAGGCTTCACGCTGTACCACACCGGCTACGCCTCCGCCTTTGCCATCGTGACGATGGTTCTGTTCGTCGTTTTGCTGCTGGCCGAATTCAAGTACGTGGAGAAGGGCATCTATTATGAGAATTGACCGCGAGGCCCAGTGGCATATCCTGCTCGGGGGCGCGCTGCTTCTGTCCCTGCTGCCGATCGCCTTCGCGATCGCCAACTCCTTCAAAGAACTGAGCGAGGCCTACAACAACGTATTCAGCCTCATACCGGAGCATCCGACCATCGGCAACTATCTGCTGGTGTTTTCGCGCCTGCCGCTGGGGCAGATCACCGCCAACACCTTCATGGTCGCCCTGGCGGCCACCGTCTTCAAAACGGTTACCAGCGCGCTGGCGGCCTATGCGTTCGTATATTTCGATTTTCGGGGAAAAAACGTCCTGTATTTCATCCTCATCAGCACGATCTTCATTCCCTTTACCGTCACGATGATCCCCAACTACCTGACAATATCCCAGCTCGGCTTCCGGAATAACATCATCGGCGTCATCCTGCCGCAGCTCAGCGACGCCACCGGCATTTTCCTCATCAGGCAGGCCATGCGGACCATCCCCCGCTCGCTGATCGAGGCGGCGCGCATCGAGCAGGCCGGCCACCTGAAAATTCTCGCGAGCATTGTCCTGCCGCTGATAAGGCCGGCGGTCGTTTCCACCGGGATAATGTTTTTCATCAACTCCTGGAACGAATACGTCTGGCCGGTCCTCATCCTCAAGGACAAGGTCAATTACACGCTGCCCCTGGCCCTGCAGCTGTTCATAAGCTCCGAGGGCGGCACGGACTTCACCATCGCCATGGCCGTGTCGGTCATAACGATGATCATTCCCCTGGTCCTCTACCTCATCTTCCAGCGCTATATCATCAGCACGTTCACTTCCTCCGGCGTCAAAGGCTGACAGGGACAACGCTTCCGGGAAAGGCGGAAACCATTATGAAGGAAATAGTGTTCGAAAATGTGTCCAAGGCATATGGCAAAACCACCGTTATCGAGCATCTCAACCTCACCATCCGGCCGGGGGAACGGCTGATCCTGCTGGGGGCATCCGGCTGCGGCAAGTCCACGACCTTGCGGATGATAGCCGGCCTGGAGCAAATCACCGCCGGCAATCTATACATGAACGGCCAGCGGATCAACGACCTGGCCAGCGGCGAGCGCAACGTGAGCATGGTGTTCCAAAATTACGCCCTCTATCCCCATATGACGGTGGCCGACAATATCGTTTACGGGCTGAAGATTCAAAAGCTGCCGAAAGAGGAAATCGGCCAGCGGCTCCAAGCGGCGGTGGACATGCTGGAACTCAACGGCCTGGAGGGCCGGAAACCGCGGGATCTGTCGGGCGGGCAGCGGCAGCGGGTGGCCCTGGCGCGGGCGGTGGTGAAGCGCAGCGACGTGCTCCTTTTGGATGAGCCGCTTTCCAACCTGGACGCCCAGCTCAGGGTCCACGCCCGGAAGGAACTGGTCAAGATTCACCAAACCTATCGCCAGACCTTCGTTTACGTGACCCATGACCAGGTGGAGGCGATGACGGTCGGCAACCGGATCGCGCTGCTGCACGAAGGACAGCTGCAAATGCTGGATACCCCGGCCAATGTTTACAACCGGCCGGCCAACGTATTTACGGCCCGATTCATCGGCTCGCCGTCCACCAATATTTTGGCGGCCCACTACGCCGACCGCGCGCTCCACATCGGCCGGCAGGCGGTCAGATTGCCCGAGTTCTGGAGCGCCTTTCTGGGGCAAAAGGGCTGCCGGGACTTCTACCTGGGCATCCGGCCGGAGCATATCCGCCTGGAGCGGGACCGGACCGACAATGTATTTTCCGGCACGGTCAAATATATCGAAGAATACGGCAACCGCTGCGGCATCTATTTGGACATCGAGGACAACGAGCTCGTCGCCATCGGCGACAAGGCCGACGCCTGGCCGGGCAAACGCGTCTCCTTCGCGATCGACGCCGCCAAGCTTCATGTCTTCGACAAACAGACGAAAGAAAACATCGGCTACCCGGAGGTATATAATGAGCCTGTTTATCAGTACAAATCTTTATAAACCGGAGCAACTGCCGGACGTGTTTTCGCTGCTCGCTAAAATCGGCGACCGTTCGGTGGGCATAGAGTTGTTTCCGGAATGGCAAAGCGACGCCTTCAACCGGCTCGTCGCCGAATATAGCGGCGAGTTCCGGCAGCGGCCGAGCTCTCTGCACGGCCCTTATTACGGCACCGAGCACAGCAAAGCGCGCGGTACCGGAGAGTACGCCCGGTCGACGGCCTATTTCCGGCAGACGCTGGCGCTGGCGGGCAAGCTCAACAGCCGGTACATCGTCTTTCATCACAACAACTGCCGGATGGAGCCGGCGCAGCGGCAGCAGATGATCGATATCGCCACGGAGAATCTCCGCGAACTCCGGCGCGAGGCGGCGCTTGTCAATGTCCCGCTGGTCATCGAAAATGCCGGTGTCCTGCCCCGGGGGAACATGCTGTTCGACGAACAACAGTTCATCGCCATGGCCGAAAACGAACCCGACAACATTCTGCTGGATGTGGGCCATGCCCATATCAACGGCTGGGATTTGCCGCACGTGATGGCAAAACTGGCGCCCAAAATCGTTGCCTACCACGTGCACAATAATTATCAGCGCGACGACGACCACAACCGCATCGGCGACGGGACGCTGGACTTCGCCCGCTTTTTCGCCTGGTATAAGGAGTACACTCCCGAGGCGGACATCGTCCTCGAATACGGCCGGCACTGCAGCCGCGACACCGACGGCATAATACAGGATGTCGCCTATATCAAGCGGGTTTTAGGATAAGAGAATAGGACGACAAAAAAAAGAGCCCGCGTGGCTCTTTTGCATTGTTTCTGCCCATTGTGAGGGACCGCAGACTCAGGCTCCGTAGCTCCAGAAGCACGCGCGTAAGGCTTGGGTCTTGCGCCGCCGGCACCGTCGCCAACAGTCTCCTGACTGATGGCTCCTCGCCCGGCCGTCCATGGCCGGGCGTGCCGCGTCGCTACGACCGCGTCGCCAACGGCGCGTAGCTTCCTCCGCAAAGTCGCCATTCGCCTGCGGTCCCTCACAATTCAACTATTCTTAAGAACAGTGTGTTATTACGACGAGATACGGACCATAGGTTTTATCACTTTCATTATCCGCTGCTTAGCGATCACACGGCTATCTCCCTCTGGTAGGAAAAGGAAAACATCTGTCGAAAAGAACAAATATCAAATAAGACCCTTGAAGAATTCTCGGGATAAGAGGTGTTATTTCATGGCTGTGCATGTTTTTGTCGTAGATGAGATAAACTATGAAATTTGCGTAAAAAAAGGGTTAGCTGCAATCCCCAATTCATTGAAAAGCCCTAATACCAATGATGGCTTAATATCGAGAATGGCGTTAGTAAAACCCGATGACTTGGTTTTGTTCTACGTTATTGTCAAGAAGGAGCTTCGTGGTGTATTCAAGGTTCTAGAATATCCTTTTTATGATGAAACGAAAGTCTGGCCAGTCAAAGAAGAGGGACAGCTATACCCATTCAGGGTACGAATTGATAATTCTGTATATAGCTTTTCGACCCCTATTATGTTAAGTGATATTTTCGATTTGAAAGATAATGGCCTAAGTTGGACATTCAGCCTTAAACGCCCGAACAGTACGACGACAAATGCAATGTTTTCAATTACTGATGCCGAATATAATGAGCTACTGACACTTTTTTTGAAGTTAAACCCCGATTACCAACAACCGAAGCAGATTAGAGAACCGTACCCCTACTTCGAGCCTAATCTACTTGACAAACTAACTTTCGGTCCTGGTCCTATTCCTAAGTATGAATATACGATTATGTCGTTGCTCATGAATGGATTTGCAAAAGGGAGATATAAAAGTTTATTTGGTAACTATACGGATTACATATGTTATGTGCCAACAAGCTTTGAAAGGGAAATAGACATTTTGCTCGTGTTCAATAGTCCCGTGGATGTGAAAAGGATAATTTCCTATAACATAATTGAAGTCAAGCGAGAAGTATTCGACCAGAAGGGGTTAAGTCAATTATTACAATACGAAGACTGGTTCTTAAAGAAGAAAGCCAACGGTGACTATAGTATGCTCAGGACCACGGCAATAGCTAATTCTTTCAGTGACGATGTTAAAGCCTATCTTCGCATACGCAAAGAAATAGAGCGCAAAGAAGTGGCCTTGTTAACATACCAATACACGAACGGCGAATTAATTTTAACTCCAGAAAATTTATGATTGAAAGATAAGGCCGTACCAACAATTGTTTTTACTATTAATGCAACAGCGAACAAAAATTCATCTTGGTTCCTCGCAATGTACAAAGAGCCACAGGGCCAACATCAAAAAAGAGCCGCTCAAGCGGCTCTTTTCCGTCAAATCATTTTTTGCACTCGAAGGGCCAGGCGTTGATGCCGCCCTCCATCACCTTCACCTTGTCGAAGTCCTCGCCTTCGAGGATGAGCGCCGCTTCGTAGCCCCGCAGGCTGATTTTGCAGAGCGCGACGATCTCGTCGCCCTTGTTCAGCTCGGCCAGGCGGCTCCTGAGCTGCCCCAGCGGGATGTACTGCACATTCTCGTAGGGCAGGCAGCCCTGCTGCTTGCACTCTTCCGGCGTGCGGACGTCGAGGAAGACCGTCTTGCCGTCCATCTTCTCCTTGGCCGTCAGCGACGAGATGCCCTTGAGCTTGCCGGCCAGCTTGTTCTGCACGGCCGAAGCCGCCACCGCCACGTTGTCGAGCGGCGGACTGTAGGGCGGCGCGTAGGCGAGATCGACGTCGAGCAGGTCGCCCACCTTCCCGCCGAGGACGATGGCCGTGGCCACGATGTCGATGCGCTTGTCCACCTCGCCCGTGCCGAACGCCTGGGCGCCCAGGATGCGGCCGGTGGCCGCCTCGGCGATCAGCTTGACGGTGATGAGCTTGGCCTCCGGCATGTAATGCGGCCGGTCGTGGCCGCCGATCATGGCGGTGACGTACTCGTAGCCGAGGCGCTTGGCGTCGCGCTCGGTGAGGCCGGTCTTGGCGACGTTCATGTCGAGCACCTTCACAGCCACCGTGCCGAGGATGCCGTGGAACGTCTCCCGCCCGCCGAAAATATTGTCGCCGATCACGCGGCCGTGCTTGTTGGCCGTCGAGCCCATCGGCACGAACACCTTTTCCCCGGAAACGAGGTGAGTGTTCTCCACGCAGTCGCCGCCGGCGAAGATATCGTCGTCGCTGGTCCGCAGGCCGCCGTCGACCGCGATCGCGCCTGTCGGCCCGATGGTGAGGCCGGCGGCCTTGGCCAGTTCGACGTTCGGCCGCACGCCGATCGCCAGGATGACCAGATCGGCGGGAACGGTCCGCTTGTCGGTCACCACCGCCTGCACCGCCCCGTCGCCGGTGAACTTCTCCACCTTCTCGCCCGTCAGGACAGTCAGCCCCTGCTCGCGGACGTACTTGGCCACCGACCCGGCGACCTCCTCGTCGAGGAAAGCCGGGAATACCTGGTCCTTCATCTCGATGATCGTCGTATTGACGTCCCACATCTTCAGCGCTTCGGCCATCTCCATCCCCACCAGCCCGGCGCCGATGATGGCGGCGTTCGCGAACCTGCCCCGCTCCAGCCCCTCGCGGATGGCCTTGGCGTCGTCGGGATGCCAGAGCTGGAACACGTTGGCCAGGTCGACGCCCGGCAGCGGCGGCTTCACAGGCAGCGCCCCGGTGGCGATGACCAGCTTGTCGTACGGCAGTTGCCGTTCCTCGCCGCTGGCGAGGTCCTTCACCGTCACCTGCCTGGCGGCGCGGTCGATGCCGGTGGCCAGCGTCTCGGTAAGCACGGTGATATCCTTGACATTCTTGAAGAAGGCGGGATTGCGCGTCGCCCCGGCGGGTGTCGTCATCAACTGGCCGATGTCCTGCACGTCGCCGGCCACATAATATGGCAGGCCGCACGCCCCGTACGAGATCAGCTTGCCCTTCTCCACCACCGTTATCTCGGCGGCGGGGTCGTTCCTCCTGGCCCTGGCCGCCGCCTTGAGACCGGCGGCCACCGCGCCGATAACCACGATTTTCATTCGGTACTCCCCCTTAACCGCAAATCTTCCCATCATTTTGATTGTATGTTCAGTCCGTAACAAAATCAATAAAATACCCGGAATTGAAAAACCGTCTTTCTTATCTCCCTATAGCGAAAAACTTATAGGTCGGCCAGCAGTCGCACCTCCACGGTGCTGCCGGGGGCCAGGGGCGGGCTGTCGGCCGGGATGACGATCAAGGCGTTGGCGGCCACCGCCGACTTGAGCATCCCGTTCCCCTGCAGTCGCAGTGGCTCGGCCGTCAACCCCCCGTCCAGGAGCCGGCATCTGGCCCACACGAACCGCGTCGTCCCCGAGGACTTGGCGAATGATGCCGTCAGCATCGCCTTAGCCCGCGGCCGCCACAGATCGTTGCGGCCGCCCATCCTCAGCAGCAGCGGGCGGACCAGCTGCTCGAACGCCACGCTGGCCGCCGCCGGGTTGCCCGACAGGCCGATATACTGCTTGCCGTCCTTGCGGCCGGCCAGCACCGGCATCCCCGGCTTCATCCCCACCCGGTCGAACAGGATCTCGATCCCCAGCTCCCGGTAAACGTCGGCCAGCAGATCATAATCGCCGGTCGACACGCCGCCGGTGGTCACTACGATATCGCAGCCCGCCGCCTCCTGCAGCCCGGCGGCGATTGCCGCCACCTCGTCGCGGACGATGCCGGCCAGGACCGGCTCGGCCCCGGCCTCGCGGACCTGCGCGGCCAGCATGTAGCTGTTGGAGTTGCGGATAGTGCCTGGCGCCAGCGGCCCGTCTACCGGCACGATCTCGCTGCCGGTCGCCAGCAGCGCGACCCGCGGCCGTTTATACACCAGCGGCCTCGCCACCCCCAGGAGGGCCAGCAACCCCATCACCCCGGCGTTCACGACCGTGCCGGCCGCCACAACCTGCTCGCCGCCGGCGATCTCCTCGCCGCGCCGGCAGATGTTGGCGGCCGCGCCGGCGGCGGCGAAAATCGCCACCCGGCCGTCCATTTCGCAGGTGTCCTCGCGGCGGACCACGCCGGTGGCCCCGGCCGGTACCGGCGCCCCGGTCATGATCCGCGACGCCTCTCCCAGCCGTACGTCCACATGCGGCAGGCTGCCGGCGGGGATGTCGTCCACCACCTTGAGCAGGACGGGCCGGGGCAGCGAGGCTTCCGCCGCCTCGGCGGCAATTAGCGCGTACCCGTCGAGCGGCGAACGGTCGAACGGCGGGAAATCGGCGTCAGCCACGACCGGCGCCGCCAGCACCCGCCGCCAGCAATCCGCCAGTGCCACCTCCTCCGTCGCCGCCGTCCGCGCGCCGGCGAGCAACATCTCCTGCGCCGCCTCCAATAGCATCGCCATCCGGTTCACCTCCCATTTCCTAGGCTAGCCCGTAATATTCCCGCTCGGCGCGGAGAAAAGCGGCCGTCACCGCCAGCACCTGGCGGTAAAGCAGCGGAATCCCGGCCTTGTCAGCGTCCCGGGAAAGCTCGTCGACCCAGTCGAGATGCTCCCGCCAGAAAATCGCCTGCCGCTCGGGCGTCTCATGCGCCAGCAGGAAATTGGCGAATTCGAGCTCCAGGCCCAGGTGGTCGGGGGTCGCGGCGAATTCCGCCGGTATTTCCAGGCCGTAGCTCTCGTAGAGGGCCCTCATATGCAGGGCGGCGTCGCCCATCAGATAGCCCTTCTCCTTGGCGAACGGCACCCGGGCGCCGGTGTCCTGCGTCCACTGGCGGTACACCGACTCCACCGGCACCACCCGGCTCTCCGGCGGATAAACGAAGCTGCGGTTGTAGTCCCGGGCCAGCGCCGCCGCGTCGCCGCCGAGCTGCGGCCAATCCCGGTAAGCCGGCGGCAGGACCGGGTAAGCGAGCGCCGCGAATGCCTCGCCCAAATAAGCCGCCATCCCCGGCAGCTCGCCCGGCAAATCCCCGTCAGGCGCCTGCAGGAGCTCCGCCAGGATCGCCAACACGCCTTGCCGGTAGGCTATTTTTTCCATTCCGCCACCCCTTCTGTCCAAGTCTGGCATTTATCTAACATTTTGCCCTAACATTCCTCTGACATTTTTTCGCCGTCCACCCACCTTCATCCTCTCATGCCGGCAACTAGTATACCCGGAAAATATCGCCCGGCTAATCGCCCGGCTAATCGCCGGCCCTCCGGGCATACTAAGCAGGAAGCCTGCGAAAGCTGGAGGTGTAATCATGGACAAAGGAGTAATGTCGGAAAAGACCAAGGTCCAGTTGGCCAACGACCTGGGATTCGGCGACAAAGTCGCCGACGGCGACTGGAGCGACGTCACCACCGGCGAAGTCGGCTCGATGGTCCGGGAAGCCGTCAAGCGCGGTGAACAGGCGATGGCCGAGGAAGCCAGGGCGAATGGGAAGGCCCATCAGAACGCGGAATAAGTTAAGACCCCGAAAGTCTCGTTGTTGATTAGGCTTTCGGGGTTATCTTTATCAATAATTCCATCATGGGCCATGTCATAAAGGTAGCATTTGTTTCGACTGATTTATGATAATCCGGAATACTGGCTGAATATATTTTCTTTGCGATAGGAGAAAGTTATGCCATCCGCCTATTGGTACTATGGATTAGTCCTTATCGCTCTGGTCCTGCTGGCTGTTTCACTGATATATAGAAAAGATTGGAAGCTACTGGTGCTGCAGCTAACTATTGCCGGCATAATTCACCCGTTCGAGATCGTAGTATTGATACTAATGGATGCATATCGCTATTCGCCCGGTATTCTTGCGGACCCGAGGCTGGATAATTATTTGGGGTCATATGTATCTAATTCCCTCATTGTACCGGTTTCGGCGGTAGCCATAAATGCGTTTTCACTTTCCTGGAAATATGCGGTGGGTATTGCTGTTATCTTCACCGGTATCGATTGGTACTTCACAACACTCGGCATTTATCAGCACTTTTGGTGGAAATCGGCTTATACCGGCATCGGGCTTATCATTCTCTATAAAATAAGCAGGATGATTTGGTCAGGGCTGCAGGAGAAGAGGCGCTGTCCAGTTTTTAAACTCACCGTCATTTATCTAACCTATGCCTCCATCCATAATATAATCCTTTTCTTGGCAAACAAAGGGGGCCAATTATTTAGATTTCAAGTTCCTCTGGCCGGGGACCCCGAAAAGTTTCACCAGGGATTTTTTTACCTCTATCTTTTGATGACTAGCATGATTATTACATTATTAATAGGTTTGAAACTGCCTTGGCATTACCGGTTGCTTGGTGTTGTATTTTTGACTTTTGTATACTGGATCATGGGCGAGTATCACATTTTTGTTCCCCATGCCGATGATATTTCGGCGTGGCAGCTTATCTTGGTGCCAATAATTGTGGTGCCTGTTGTAATGTGTCTTTTCCGTATGGCTAAATTAGATTACATCTTTCCCGACAGATAAAACAAGTCCCAAAGCCCGATCAATTGATGAACGGGAAGCAAAATTTAATGCCCGGTCAATTATTGATACGGGCATTAAATAATTGCTATTTATTTTTCGGAGCTGCTTCTGGCGAAGGTGATTCACTTGAAGGATAATATTGCAGGAAATCACCATCAATAATCAACAATTTCACACCTTCTTCCGTGGTTGAACGATGTGAACTGACTTCATCAGAGACGATATATGACATTCCCGCAGAGAAATAATGCCGTTCACCGGACTGCATTTCACTAATGAAGCTACCTTCTAAACAATGCACGATGTGACCTTTTTTACACCAGTGATCGGCAAAATAGCCTTTAGAGTAACTGACAATTCTAATTCGTAAACCTTCGAATTGCAGCGTCTGCCACGTAGCAGTGCCCTTTGCGCCTTTATATTCCAGCTTCGGGATCTGCTCCCAATTAATTGCCTGGAAAAGAATGTTTTTATTATGCATCTTATTGCCTCCCATCGTTGAAAGTGCATGGGTTATTTATCCGCTTAATGATTTGTATTATAGAACGGGACTAATTATCCTTGCGATAGAACGATTTAAATTAAAAAATGTTATACGCATACAGCCCCTTGATGCCATATTCTATGGATTACCGCCTCAGAGGAGGGACTCCCGTAGTCCGTTTTTGCCCCAAATAGGGCTTACTATTAAACTGCCTGAGCCGCCGAAAGCCGTATAGGCCGCACGCAACCATTAGGCTGGCCGAATATCTGGCATATATTTTCCGGGTATTCCTAAAATCGGGGGTAAGAGGGCAGCATAAAGGGCCTTCCCGGTTGACAGCATACGGGAAATATAACCGTTATAACCGTACCTTTCCCAGGCTTACTGAATAAGTGAATTGTACTGGAATGCTGTTCTACAATCCAACGGGCGATGGATAGACCAAGGCCGGTGCCGCCGGTAACTTTCGACCGGGATTTATCTACGCGATAAAACCGGTCGAAGATCTTCGGTTGCTCTTCCTCGGGTATGCCAATACCGGTGTCTTGTACGGTAACCGTCAGATGGTCGCCGGTTTTCCGCGCGGCAAGATTTATACTTCCGCCGGCAGGGGTATATTTAATACTATTCTCGACAAATATTCGGAGAAGCTGTTTTATCGCCGAAGCATCGGCCCAAATAACAGCCGGATCATTCTTATCCAAGGCGATTTTATGATCCGGGGCAATGACTCGCGTTTCCTGAAAGACTTCTTGGATAAGTCCTTCCATTTCCAGCGGTTCTTTTTTCAACATTTGTTCACCTTGGTCGACACTCGCCAGAAAAAGCAGCTTCTCGATTAAGTTTTGCATACTGGATGCTTCAGATTTAATCGCGGCGACGCCTTCGTCCAGTATGAAAGCATCGTGTTTTCCCCAGCGGTCGAGCATGTTTACATATCCGCTGATCACCGTTATAGGGGTTCGCAGTTCATGGGAAGCAGCGGAGATGAATCGTTGATGCTGCTCGACGCCGGTTTGGATTCGAGTCAGCATATGATTTATCGTTTTGGCCAGTTCCTGCAGCTCGTCTTTAGGACTGCTTTCGTCAAGCCGCTTTTCCAGATTATTGATTTCTATTTCCTTGGTGGTATCAATTATATCGCGGATGGGGCGCAGGATTCGGCGGCTGACGAATACCCCCGAAATGACAACGACAAATAACCCCAGGATATTGGCCATCAGCATTTTCTCGGTCAAGACCTTGAGAAAGTGGGATTCTACCGACATTCTCCGAATGAATTGCAAATGATAGACGCCGTAATTCCCGAAAACTAACTCGTCGGCAAAATAGTCCTCCATAGCTATCAGCTGGATAAGAGGCAGGTTGTGATGGCGGATGCTGTATTCGTCGTCCGCGACCCGCAGCTGTTTTACCGTGTTAAAAGATCCGCTTTCGCCGAGCGGATTATTTTGTTCGTCAAATACCTTAAGCCTGACTCCCGGGATAAGCAGGGTTTCTTTCGATAGCAATTTGGCCAGCGAGTTTCCTGCTTCCAGATAGCGTTTGACATTTTCCATACTAATTTTGACGTCTTTTTTGGCATTGGCCACAAAGTAATATTGTATGCCCGCATAGGTCAAAAGACTGGTAAAGAGAAGGATACCGCATAAGATCAGGGTGTAAAGCAGGGTAATTTTGATCGATATGGTGGCCCGCAGTTTAATCCTTGACCACATAGCCTACTCCTCTGACGGTATAGATGTATTTCTCGCCGCAGACTTCATCAATTTTGGCACGCAGGAAGCGGATAAAAACATCCACAGTATTGGTATCTCCGGTGTAGTCGTAGCCCCAGACTTCCTGGAGGATGCGTTCGCGGCTCAGCACGATCTGTTTGTTGAGAACCAGGAACAACAGGAGATCGTATTCTTTTTTTGTCAGCGCAATGGGCTGGCTATTGATGAATGCTTCGAAACGTTCGGGATATAAGGTGAGATTTTTGATGCGCAGTTCCTTTTCGTCGGGAACTTGATGCAACGAGGCTTGTTTGCGGAATATGGCCCGGATGCGGGCAAGCAGTTCCTGAATTGCAAACGGTTTGACGATATAATCGTCCGCGCCGCTGTCGAGACCGCGTACTCTGTCTTCGACGCTTTGCCTGGCAGTAACCATGATGATCGGAACATTGGATACTTCGCGGACCCGCTTGCATATCTCCGCCCCGTCCATTTCCGGCAGCATTATGTCCAGCAGGATCAAATCGAAGGCTTCCTGCATGATCCGGTCAAAGGCCCGTTGGCCGTTTACTTCAATCGTACTTTGATAATTTTCATGCCCCAGTTCTATCTGCAAAAAACGGGCGATTTTCCATTCGTCTTCCACGATCAAAATTTTTTTATTGCCTGGTTCTATTGAAACCACCCCTTCCAGTAAGCGTGGCTTTGTTTAATTAATTATATAAACATTTCCCGGCATATTAAAAGCATAACTATTGCTTTTAATGCAATTTTAATTTATGGGCGCAGCCGCCGCTGCAGCTGGCCTTGCGCATTAAACCGGGCGGGTTTTAATGGAATTTTAATCCTATTTTAATGATTGCATAATGTTTATCTACTAAGCTCTTGGTAACGGTCGGCCGGTTGCAAGCGGTTCACGGTATCAAATCGCCAGCAGGCAGGTTAGCCGTTTATCCACGGGCAGGCAGCGTTTTGACTGACTGATCAGTCATCCACGTATAGGCTGCAGAAAGTCTGCTCGCGTTTGCTGCGATGCGAGCTGGCCGGCCGGCTTTTCGCAAAACGAAATCTATAATATGGAGGCTCAATGTCAATACCACCACCGCAGGCTCATACGGCAATTTATTCCCGGACAACGGAAGACACCCTGTCCGTTGCCCGCTCCTTCTGGCTTAGTCAAGCAGGCGCGGTATTGTGGACGTTATTCTCGGTATGGTTCTCCGTGCCGTGGTTTGACCGGCTGGCCGCTGTGGTCGGCATCGCGCCGGCGCTGCTGGTAATCGCCGGACTGGCCTACATTCCGGGGTACTTGAGCGTATTTACCGTTCTAAGCCTGCTGCAGGAGCGGCATGCCCCGTTTGTAAACGAAAACCCTACGGAGCCGGTTACCATCCTTATCGCTGCCTTGAACGAGGAAAAGAATATTGCCGATACGCTCAAGCATATCGGGCAACAAGATTATGCGGGACAGCTAAGGGTTATTGTCGTCGACAACGGATCGGCCGACGGCACGTCCCGGGTGGCGCGTGAGGCGGCAGGCCAGTCGGGGCTGGATTTTACCGTTCTGAAGGAAGAAAAAAAGGGTAAGCACCATGCTTTGAACACCGGCCTGCCGCACGTAAGGACAAGTCTTTTTATTACGCTCGACGCCGATACCCTGTTACATACGGCGGCAGTACGGCATCTCGTATCAAGATTGCGGAGCTCGCCGGCGGATGTCTGTGCGGTCGCCGGCTCGTTGCTGGTGGACAAGCGCCAATCGTCCTTTTTGGCCAAGCTTCAGGAGTGGGAATACTTCCTCAGCATTGCTTCCATCAAAAGAATGCAGAGTATGTACCGTTCCACGCTGGTGGCCCAGGGCGCTTTCAGCCTGTTTCGGACCAACGCGGTCCGGGAAGTGAACGGCTGGCCCGATTCTATCGGGGAGGATATCGTTTTGACCTGGAAGCTGTTCGAAAACAACCGGCGGGTCTGTTTCGAGCCATCCGCCATTGCGTTCACCGCGGTGCCGCATAGCTTTCGCCAGTTTGTCCGCCAGAGGAGCCGCTGGGCTCGCGGCATGATCGAGGCGCTCAAACGGGTAAAGCCGTGGACGCTGCATCACCCTTTACCGAAGTTTTTCACCAGCCTGGACCTGCTCCTTCCGTACCTGGATGTTTCTTATACTTTATTATGGCTCCCGGGACTTGTGCTCAGCTGTTTCGGCCTGTATTGGATCGTGGGGCCGAATACGCTGTTCGTGCTGCCGGTGATGCTGGCGATCTATGTCCTGTTGTTCGTCTACCAGCAGCGGGTGTGCGCAAAGCTTAATCTGCATTACAAGAAGAATGTATACGGCTTCATCGGCTATCTTCTGCTCTACCAGATGATTCTGGCCCCGGCGACGGTATATGGTTATATCCAAGAAATGTTTCATATGCGACGAATCTGGAAATAAGACAACACAGGCCGGCTAAAGCCTGCCAGCTCGACAAGCTGACCGACGATTACAGGACCGCATAGTTTTAATGGAGTCTGCCCCCGAAAGCCGTAAGCTCTCGGGGTATTCTTTATTAACGCGTGTTAAATGATAATGCCGCCGGGCATATGACCGGCAGCCTAGTTTCGGGAGCTGTGTTTCGGGAATTATAATTAGGCAGAAGGTTCCCGGCAGGATACCGCGGCGGCGCGGGCTATTCCGCCAAAAAGACGGAGCTAACCGCAGAGGACGGTGTAAAGAATATGAGCGGCCAGGCAAGCCCCTATTTAGAGATTGATTTGGCTAAGATTAAATACAATACCTCCCAGGTGGTGGAAAGGTGCCACGACAGGGGAATCGAGGCGCTAGGGGTTACCAAAGGGTTCAGCGCCCTTCCCCGGATTGTTTCCGCCATGATAGCCGGCGGCATTGACGGATTGGCCGATGCCCGAATGGAAAACATCATCGAACTGAGAAAACGGGGGATCGATCTGCCAATTACCCTGTTGCGCATTCCCCGCTTGAGCAACGTGGCCCGTGTAGTCAAATACGCCGACGCCAGCGTCAATTCGGAAGTGTCGGTGGTAGCAGCCTTGTCCGCGGCCGCCCTGGCTGCAGGCAAGACTCACAGCGTTATTCTGATGATCGACGTGGGCGATCTGCGCGAAGGAGTATTGAAGGAGCATGCGCTTGGGGCTGTTGGTTGCATTCTTAAGCTGCGCGGCGTCAGACTTGCGGGCCTCGGCACCAACGTAGGCTGCTTCGGCGGCGTCTTGCCCGAGCCCGGCAACTTGAATATGATAGTGGAGATAGGCGATGCGGTTTACAAGCACTATGGGGTTAAGCTGGACATTTTGTCAGGCGGCGGAACCTCATCGTTGTTTCTTCTTGAAAGAGGCGAGATTCCTCCCGGTATCAATCAACTTAGAATAGGGGAAGGAATTTTGCTGGGCACCGATACTACCCATAACCGGGTAATCTCCTGGCTGCACCAAGATTCTTTCCGGTTACTGGCCGAGATTATAGAATTAAAATCCAAGCCTTCCGTTCCGATTGGCAATATTGGCCGCGATGTGCTCGGGAACCGGCCTCAGTTTGAGGACATCGGCATAAGAAAACGCGCGATCTTGTCGATCGGCAGGCAAGACGCCTATATAGAAGGGATCGTCCCCATTGACGACAGGGTGAAAATTCTAGGCGCCAGCAGCGACCATCTGATTGTGGATATTACAGATGCGAACGACCAATTCAAGCTGGGGGACAATGTCGCTTTTTCTCTTACCTATTTCGGACTATTGTCGGCTTCCGGCTCCAAGTATATAGCAAAGGTTTATCGGGAGGACACGCGATGACGATTGAGCTAATACGAACGAACGACCCTGTTACCATGCAGCGGCTGGTGGATTTGGAAAAGGCGGCTTTCGGCTCCGGCGGGCTAAACGTGTGGCAACTGGTTCCTCTCATCAGGCATGGCAGGGTCTTTGTCATTCGCAAGGATGACGAAATCCTGGGGGCAATCCAATACATGCTGGACTGGGAAAATCGTTGCAAAGCCTATGTCGTCGGCATCTCAATCCACCAAGATTGGCGGGGCCGCAGTCTTGGCACGGAGCTTTTCGCGGCAAGCCTCGCGGTGTTATCGCGCGAGAATATATCTGAGGTTGAGTTGACGGTGGCTCCCGACAATTCCGCCGCCATCAGGGTTTATCAAGATAAACTGGGTTTTCGGCGGTCGGCTCTGCTGCCTGATGAATACGGCGAAGGGCAGGACAGGCTGGTAATGACAAAAAAGCTGAAGTTATGCGGGGAAGAAGATGGTCAGGTTACTTACGAATATCCGCATCGGAACGCGGAATAACAGCAATGCCCGGAACCGTGCAGTTCCGGGCATATTTTAATATCGACCGTGCGGCTGCCGCAGCCGGTAAGGAGCTTTTTGGCTTCTTCCGGGAAGGAAGAGGAACTCATCGATGAGAATTACTATTATAAATTCATGCGGCGAAATAACTAAATTCGGGATGATTATGCCATATATAACCCGTATAATGAAAATTGACTGTTTGCACGCGCCGTTTGTGTACAGGCCAGAAAGGTAATACCAAAGTAGACCGGAGGCAGCATGATGTTTATCGCCGATTTTCACATCCATTCCAAGTATTCCCGCGCCACCAGCCGGGAGTGCGTGCCGGAAACGCTCGCCTTGTGGGCGCGGCGCAAGGGGCTGCACGTCCTCGGCACGGGGGATTTCACCCATCCGGCCTGGCGCAAGGAGCTGAAGGAGAAGCTCGTCCCGGCGGGCGACGGCCTTTACGCCCTGAAGGACGAATATCGCCTGGCCGATAATGTCGCCGGCGCGGATTTTACGCCGCGGTTCGTGGTTTCCGGGGAGATCAGCTCCATATATAAGAAGAACGGCCGGGTGCGCAAGGTGCACAACCTCATCCTGCTGCCGGGCCTGGAACAGGCCGAGCGGATCGCCGGCGTACTGGAGGCCCTCGGCAATCTGCGTTCGGACGGCCGGCCGATCCTGGGCCTCGACAGCCGGGACCTGCTGGAGATCGTCCTCGACGCCTGCCCTGAGGCCATCTTTATCCCGGCGCATATCTGGACGCCGCATTTTTCCCTTTTTGGCGCCTATTCGGGCTTCGACGCCATCGAGGAGTGTTTCGGCGACCTCACCGGCCATATCTATGCCCTCGAAACCGGCCTGTCGTCCGATCCGCCCATGAACCGGCGCCTGTCCGCCCTCGACGGCTATACGCTGGTTTCCAATTCGGACGCCCATTCGCCGGCCAATCTGGCCCGCGAAGCCAATATTTTCGCCACCGGCCTTTCTTATCCGCATATGCGGCAGGCGCTCATGAACCGGGGGACAAAGGAGTTCTACGGGACGATCGAATTTTTCCCGGAGGAAGGCAAGTATCATTATGACGGGCACCGGGACTGCAAGGTGTGCTGGCAGCCGGCGGCGACCAGGGCCGCGGGCGGCGTCTGCCCGGTATGCGGCGGCAAGCTGACCGTCGGCGTGCTGCACCGGGTGGAAGCCCTGGCCGACAGGGAGGAGGGCCTCGTACCGGCGGCGGCCAAGCATTTCGAGAGCCTCGTCCCGCTGCAGGAGATCATCGCGTCGTCGCTGGGGGCCACGGTCGCCAGCACGAAGGTCAGGCAAAAATACGACCATCTGTTGCAGAACCTCGGGCCCGAACTGTTCATCCTCCGCGAGGCGCCGCCGGCGGCTATCGAAGCGGCGGCCGGCCCCTGCATCGCCGAAGGCATCCGCAGGCTGCGGGCCGGCAAGGTCGACATCCGGCCCGGCTATGACGGCGAGTACGGCATCGTGAAGGTATTGGACAAGAGCGAAATCGAGCTGTTCTCCGGCCAGCTGGCTTTGCTGAACGAGCCGGTCGCCGAGGCGGCGGCGACTTGCCGCCGGGAACCGGCAATACCAGCAGCCGCAGCCGCCGCGGAGGAGCCCGGCAGGGAAGGAGAGCCGGGGCAAGGCCCGGCCGCCGCCGCTGACCACCCTTACGGCTTGAACAGGGAACAGTGGGCGGCCGTTGCCGCCGGCGACCGGGCGATCGCGGTAATCGCCGGCCCGGGAACAGGCAAGACCAAAACGCTGGTCAGCCGGATCGCCCACCTTGTCGAGCACTGCGGCGTGCCGCCCGCCCAGATCACCGCCGTGACGTTTACCAACAAAGCGGCCCAGGAGATGCGCAGCCGCCTCGAGCAGCATTTCGCGGGCCAACAGGTCGCCGGCGCCATGACCATCGGGACGTTTCACGCCATCTGCCTGCGCATGTTGTCCCAATGGCGGGGCAAGGACGGCGTGACGCTCATCGACGAAGATACCGCCCTGGCCATCGTCGAGGAAATAGTGAAAAGCATGGGGCGAACATTTCCCCTCGCGAGGCGCTGAAAGAGATCTCGCTGCGCAAAAGCGCCGCCCGGCCGGCCGGCGACGGGGAAAAAGCGGCTGTCCTGGCGGCGGTTTACGACGCGTACTGCGCACAGCTGAAAGATTACGGCGTGCTGGACTTCGATGATATCCTCCGCGCAGTCCTCGACCGCTTCGCGGCCGGCGACGCCGGCGATGCGGCCAAGGCCTGCGCCTACCTGCTGGTGGACGAGTTCCAGGATATAAACGAGCTGCAATACCGCCTGATCGCGGAATGGGGCCGGGAAAGCGAAAGCATTTTCATCATCGGCGATCCCGACCAGTCGATCTACGGGTTCCGGGGTTCGGACCATCGCTATTTCGCGCGGTTCGCGGCCGAGTTCCCCGGCATCCGGTGCGTCCGGCTGACACAGAATTATCGTTCGACTCCCGAGGTCATCGCCGCCGCCCGGGCAGTGATCGCCGGCAAGGCCGCCGGCGAGGATGCCTGCCTGCTGGCTGCGACGCGGGCGAGCGGCGCCAAGGTCAGGCTTGTGGAAACCGGCGACGAGTTCGCGGCGGCGATTTTCGTCGCCAAGGAGATAAACCGGCTGGTGGGCGGCGTCGATATGCTGGCCGCGCAAGCGCGGGCGGCGGCCCGCAAGGCCAGGCCGGCCGCCGGGCAGCCGCGCGGGTTCGCCGATATCGCGGTGCTCTACCGCACGAACCGCCAGGCGGAAGCGCTCGAGCAGTGCTGCCTGAAAGAAGGCATCCCGTACGTGGTCGTCGGGCGGGACGATTTCCTTGCCGAAAAGCCGGTCCGGGAAGCGCTGGCGTTTTTCCGGTTCTTGCTCAATCCGGCGGACACCGCGTCCCTGTTGTTTTGCCTCAAGGCGAGGAACATCGCTTTGCCCGCGCCGGGCCGGGCGGCCCCGAACGGTTATTGCCCAGGCAATAACGCCGCAGCCGTCCTGGAGAAACTATTTGCCGCGGCGCCGGGGCCGGCCGGCCAAGCGGACGGCCGCCGGGATTTTCTGGCGATGGCCGAAAAGTATGCGCCGCTTCTCCGTACGGAAAAGCCGTGGCGGGTCATCGATTCCTGGATAAGCGACAATGCTCTCGCCGGCACGAAGTGCATGGAGCGGCTTTTGCATACGTCGGTGGCGCACGGCGCGATGGCCTCCTTCATCCAGAACTTGACGCTGGGCCGGGAAAGTGATATCGTCCGCAGCGGGAGCAAGGTTTACACGCCGGACGCGGTGGCGCTGATGACGGTCCATGCGGCCAAGGGGCTGGAGTTCCCGGTGACGTTCATCTGCGGCGCAAACGACGGCCTGTTCCCGCTGCGCGGCAGCGGCGGCGACTGCGATGCGGCCGAGGAGCGGCGGCTTTTCTACGTCGGCATGACGCGGGCCCGCGACGAGCTTATCATGGTGACGTCGCGCACCCCGTCGCCGTTCCTGGCCGACATAGCCGCCGGGCAGCTCCTCAGGGAGAGCGCTTTTACGCCCAGGCAGTATAAGCAGGCGGGGCTGTTCGATTCATAGAGCGGGCAACATAAAACCCGAAAGTCCTGATGGACTTTCGGGTTTTCCTTGTCGCCTGATGCTAGCGCTTGCCCAGTTCCTTGTCCAGCCAGACGAGGGCGCTGCCCTTGTCGCCGGCCAGCTTCATCCGTTCGATGATTTCGTCGGCCGAGGCTTCCTCTTCGACCTGCTCACTGATGAACCACTGCAGGAATATCTGCGTGGCGTAGTCCTTTTCCGCCACCGCCAGCTCGTAAAGGCTGTTGATGCGGGCCGTAACATGCTGTTCATGGGCCAGCACCTTGGCGAAAACATCCGCCGGCGATCCGAATTCGGCGGGAGGCGCCTCGATGGCCTTTAGGGCGACCTGGCCGCCGCGCTCGATAACATAGTCGAACATTTTCATCGCATGGCCGACTTCTTCGTTATACTGGGCGCGGAGCCAATGGCCGAAGCCTTTCAGGTTCATGGCTTCACAGTAGGCGGCCATGGCCAGATAGAGATACGCGGAGGCCATCTCGGCCTGGATTTGGTCGTTCAGGGCGTCTTGTACTTTTTTCGCAAGCATATGTACACCTCCTAGAATGTTTTCCAAGGATAATTTTAGCATAGGCGGCAATGTTTATTCAATGGCTTTTAATTATTTTATAATAATAATTATTAATTATATGGCCATAAATATGCGCCTTCAAACCCGAAAGTCAACCGGCTTGCGGGTTTTATTTTCTGGCTACAGGGCGCGCCAGTCGCCGTACTCCATGTATTTTACCGTTTTTTTGGCTATCTCTTCGCCGTAGAGCTTCCGGACGATGTGGAGCGCCAGGTCGATGCCGGCCGAGATCCCGCCCGAGGTCATGAGCTTGCCGTTGTCGATGAAGCGCTTGCCGGCGTTGATGGTCGTGCGCGGTGCCAGCTTCTTCAGGCTTTCGAAAACGGTATGGTGCGTGACCGACTCCAGCCCGTCGAGGAGGCCGAGCGCGGCGGGCAGCCTGGCGCCCGAGCATACCGTCATGGTTATTTTGGCGCTTTGATGCGTTTTGTTGACCCAGTCGAGTACGTCCTGCTTGGTGATTTCCGCCCGCGTCCCTACTCCGCCGGGGATGACGAGGATGTCGATCGGCGGGTGGTCGGTGAAGCTGTAATCGGGCGTGACCCGCAAACCGTTGACCGATTTTATCCCGCGGCCGTCGCGGGTAAGCGAAAAAACCTTGAAGAGCTTGTGGTCGTTCAGCTCGGAGGTTACCGAGAATACCTCGTACGGCCCGGCGAAATCGAGCAGTTCGATATCGTCGAACAAAAAAATCCCGACGTTTTCTATCAATTTCGCTCCTCCTACTATAATTAGTTTTGGTTATAAGGCGTATATCGCCGGTCAATTGACCGTGAGATATAATAAGCTCGTATGGGGTGAGGATTCCTATCCCTCCTTGCGGCAAAGACTGCTTTACTAAGAGTGGAACCTCTCCCT
>JARKPR010000031.1 GCA_029975165.1 Selenomonadales bacterium | reverse complement strand
GCCGCCGTTGTCGAGGAACTCCTCGATCTTCTCGGCGATGAGCGCCGGCGTCGGCCGGTTGTAGTGGTGCTTTAGCCCGATCAGCAGGCCCGCGATGCAGAAGTTGACACCGGCGTCCTGGCGCCGGACCACGTTTATAATTGAATCGCCTAAAACTTTTTCCAGTTCTCCAAGACGAGTGATGTCGAAGTAAATGGTTTGCCCAGCCCCAAAGAAGTCAAAAGGTACAGTTTTTTTCATATAATTTTTTCCTCCTTGATTAACTGCATAGAGGTTTCTTTTTGTGCGTAATTCGGATATACTGAAAGTGAGAAATTCGGAAAACAGGGGGCGTTCAGAATGACGGGACGCATGGAAGTACGCAATAGAAATCAGGTCACCCTGCCCAAAGCACTGACCAAGACCCTGGCTATCCGTGAGGGTGATATCCTGGAATACACCATCGAGGGCGGCAAAATCATCATCACGCCGAAGACCCTTGTTCCCAAAGAGCAAGCATGGTATTGGTCGAAGGAATGGCAAGCCGCCGAGAAGGAAGTGGAGCAGGAGATAACCGAAAAGGGACACGGTAAGGAGTACACGGCGGACGAACTCCTGGGGGAAATAAAACGTGCCCAAAATTAGCCGCAGTGACAGGTTCATAAAAGAACTCCGGAAATTAATCGACAAAGGCGTTCTCACAATCGAACAAGTCGAAAAATTCCTCCGGCTCATCGAAGAGAACCCACGGCATCCTTCCCTGCGCATCAAGAAGATCCAGGGGACTACGGACATTTTTGAGGCATCGGTAAACATGAGCGTCCGTGTGTCCTTCCAGTACATCAAACCTGATACGGTCTATCTGCGGAACATTGGTGAACATGACATGACCCTCAAAAGACCTTAAGAACAACTCCCACCGGCCTTTATGGGCGGTGGGAGTTGTCGTATACCCAGGCCCGCGTAACTCGGGCCTGGTCGGCCTTTCTTTCGTTCAGTTTTAGGCTGCGGGGTCGGTGAGATCGGAGAGCGGGCCGACGCCGTCGATGGTGCCCTTCAGCGTGGCGGCCTGGTTGTATTGGTTATCGATGGTCAGCTCGGAAATCGTGCCCCAGCCAGTGCGGTAGGACTTATTCGGGTAAACGAACTGGACGTGTATCTGCTTTCCGGCGTTGAATGCGGCTTCCAGAGCGTCCAGGCCGTCGTCCTGGAGCAGCACCAGGCCGTCCAGGGAGATCGCCCAACTGAGCAGGCCGACCAGCGAAGCCTTCCAGCCGCCGGTGGTTTTGTCACTGGCGTCGATGGTGTCGCCCTTACGGGTCAATGTGCCTGCCCGCTGGCCGCCGATCAGGGTCCAGATCGGAACCGCAGCAGTCCCGGTGTTGATATAGAGCAGATAGTCCTTGCCGACCGTTGCCTGCGCTGGCGACGGATTGCTCGGAAGATTCACGGGCATAGATGTCAGCCTCCTGTGTTCTGAATGGTGACGACGACGGTGAGAACGCCGTGATAGCCAAACTCCTGCTCTGGGAAGGCTTCAAAAAAGTCCACGTCTTGACTGATAACAGCGAAGCCCGGCGCCTTGATCGGGGCCGACGTGATCACCGTGGCGATGTCGTCGGCCACCGCGTTGATTTCCGCCTTGCCGTTGTGGTTAGACCAGATGTGCAACTGGATGGAGGCGTCCCAGATGTCGGAGGTTTTGTCAGCCACGCGCTTACAGGTGAAAGCGCCGATGGTGATATAGGGAAAGACAGCTTCCTCCGGCACGTCGTCATAAACCGGGGTGGTCTGCCCTGCTGACAGCAAAGAAAAAAGCCCTGTTTGCAGGGCCGTCATTGGTATACGCCGCATTACAATCATGCTTTCACCGCCGCCTGCGTCGCCCGGAGAAGGTCGGGCTTCTCATCCTCGAACGCCGGCCGCATATAGGGGTGGGCTGTGCGGGCCGGCACTTTAGCCGAGGCGACCAAGTTCTCGCCGATGGCCAGGGCCTTCTTCTTGACCGGGCGCACCAGGGCCGCCCGAGCGCCGTACTCCACCAGGTGGGCGTGCGGCGATTTAGCCCGGACCGTGCCGGTGTTCTGGGCGCCGTCGTAGGTCATGGTGATGTTCCTGACCAGGCCGCCGGACTTGACCCGCGCCCGCCGCTTCGCGCCGAGCATGATGGCCGACGTCGACGATTGCACCGTAGAGCGCAGCCGCTCCTGGGTCTGCGCGTCGTAGGTTTTGAAGGCCCCCAGTGTCCGCTGCAAATCGTTAATGCCCAGGTTTACAACGAAGGCCGCCATTAAGTCGTCACCTCCCGGCAGACCAGCATCGTGGCCTCGCGGTTGATGTCGTAGGTGTTCAGCACGTCGTAAAACCGGCCGCCGATCTGGGCACGCCAGCCACGCCTAACGTCGGCCCGGCGCCGGATGGAAATCTGCCTCACCAGGTCGCTGGCGGCTGCCCCGACCGCCGGCACCTCCTTCGTGTTGACGTTCCGCAGCTCCGCCCAGACCTTGCCCACCGGCTGAAAGTCGGACCGGGAGCCGCCCATGCCGTCGGGAATCTTGACCGGCTGCAGCAGCGTCACCCGCCAGTTCATTCGCCCGCTTATCATGGCGACACCGGAAGGTCGTCGTAGTCGTCGCAGAGGGAGATGTGGTATATGAGCGCGTCGATGGTGTGGCCAACCTTCGCGTCACGGCCGGCGACCGTGTCATCCCGGTTCTCGTACCAATGCGAGCAGAGGTACTTCACCGCCATCTTCCACACGCCGTCGGCGGGGTCGTAGACCTTGCCGGTCATGCGCTGCATGTAGCTAACCGCCCCATCCATCAAGTCCTGGATGAGAGTGTCCTCATCGACGCCGTCAACCCGGAGGTAGAGCTTCACGTCATCGAGCGTGAGCGCTGCGGCCACGGTCAGTTACCAGCCTTGCCGGTTTTCGTCGCAGGGGCCGGCTCGGCCGGAGCCGGCACGTCGATGTCGAAACCTTTGAGGGCCAGGAGGTTCTCCCTGACCATTGAGAGCGTCTCCTCGTCAATAGGCGTGTAGCCGCGGGCGAGGATATCGTTAACGATCCTGAGGTTCAGCTCGGCGAAAGCCGCCGCCACCTCGTCAATCTTTTTCATCCGTGTCACCGCCTTAAAAGAGTAGGGCGGATTGCTCCGTCCCATAATTATTTAACGAGAGTGACCAGGGAGTTGGGATCGACTACTTTGCCGTCGGCGACGAGAACCGCCCGGGTTACCCAATCGTCACCCACCCAAATTTCCTGGTAGCGCTGGATGTTGATGTTATAGTTCGTATTCAGCACATAGTCGCTGAAGTCGAAGAGGAAGGCCCAGACAGTGCCAGCCGTTAGGCCGGTGGCATAGGTAGGGAGATAATTGCACAGCACAACCTCGCGCCCGAGCAACGTACGGGAGGTTTTGCCGGGAATGCCCTCATTCACGCGGGCAATCGGCTGGCCGGCGGTATCGGTTTCACCCAGCATGGTGTTCCAGGTCTGCTTGGTCATGCACCATTTCGCTGTTGCCTCGTAGGCGATATCCAGGGCGCCCTCGGCCTTGATGAAGTCGGCGCGCTTGGGAACGCCAGTGATGACCTGGCCAGCGTTGACGGTGGTGCCGGCGGAAATGATGCCGGTCGGCTGACCGACGCCGGTGCCGGTGATGATGGCCTGTTCCAGAGCGATGACCATGGCCTGAGACACGTTGTTGATCAGGACGGCCTCAAAGGCAGGCACGGCCATGGTATCAACCTCAAGGCTAACCGCCACGGCGCAGCGCAGTTTGTAATATCCGAAGATGATGGAACCGGTGGTCTTGGCCTGCTTGCTGCTGCCCTGACCTTCAGACACCCATGTGGCGACAGGCTTCACGCTGGAATTGGGGATGGCTACGCCGCCCTTGTAGTTGGTCTGGGTAACAAGGGGAAGAATCATGCCACTGGCCAGTAGCTTATCAATGACGGTGTTCAGTACGTTCTGGGGAATCGGAGCGCCGGTGGTCATGGTTGTGGCGTCCGCTCGGAACTCCTGCGGCAGCGGCGTGCCGCGCAACACGTAGTTCATGAAGGCAGTGCGGTATTCCATTGACGTGGTGTCGAAATCGGAGCGTTGCTCGTCTTCCTGGGCGCCCTTGGCGCCCGGAGGCAGGATGATGCGACCGCGAACGTCGCCGGCGTTCAGTTTGCCAGCGATGTCGAGGCGCCGCTGAATGTTGCGCTCCTCCTGGTCAAGGGTATCCAGCTCGGCCTGGATGGCGTCAAGGTCGCACTCGTTGTCGTTTTGCAGAAGGGTGCGGATTTCGGCCTTGCGTGCGGCAATTTCTCTGAGGCGCATTTCCATATCGGTTCTCCTCTCAAAATACAGATTTTTTGCGGGACGGAGCAGAAACCGAAGCCGGAACAGAAACACGCCACGTCCTATCCAGGGCGCTCGGTAGCTATCCAGCGTCCCGAGTTAAGGCAATAAAAAACGGCCATCCGGCCGATTTTTACAGGCTAGTTCTAGCAATGAGCTTCTTCCGCAGGCGAAGCAGTTGCTCGCGTTTTTCGGCCTCGCGCTTTTCGCGCTCGACCAGCTCGGCGGCCGCCTTCTGACTCTCGTAATAAGAGCGGGCCGCCAGGGACGTCTGGTCATAGGCAGGCATATCAACGGCCGACACGTCGCCGATGGCGGCGAACTTGTTAATGCGGCGGGTGGTCGTGGCCCGGTCGAACTCATCGTCGGCCACATAAAAAGCGAACGACATCTTGTTGATGTCGCCTCGTTGGATAAGCGTATATAAATCTTTGCCGGTGGTCGTGGGCGCCAGGTTGGCTATTATTTTCAACCCCACGTCGTCCGGGATAAGGGTCAGTGTCTTGTTCCGCGAACGCGCCATAATCATCACGTTGTCGCTGTGGTTATACTTAAACGGCACGTCCGAAAGATCGACGCCGTCCAGGGCACCGCGAGAAATCACTTCTTTGTATTCTTTACCGGTGTCCGGGTCGGTCCAGAGGACCGTCGGCTGTTCAAAGACTATCGCGTAGCCTTCGACCATCATGTCCTGCTGATCATCCTGCGGGATCGCCCGCATCTCCGCCATCCGGACTTCCTTCTGCCTCGTTTCCTTCAACAGCATCGCCCCCTTTTTGTGTGTTTGGTCTTAGCGCTGGCTTCCCAGTCTGGTAGACGTCGGCCAGCTCGACGTTGACGTAGTTCAAACTAAAAATCCTCCGGTCGCCGTCTTCGACCGGAGGCATATTGAGGATTTCCAGCGCATCGTTGATAGAGAAAATGCCCATGGGCATCAGATACTGGAGCAGGGTTATCTTGGTCTTGTTGGAGGCGTACTGGAGGCGGTTGGCCTCGAAGATAACCTCGTTGCCGAACCCCTTCTCGCGGTCGGAGAAGCACTTCTCCGTGAACTCCAGCGACAGTTGGATGGCGATGGGTTCAAGCACCGATTCATAGAAGGCGTTCCATTGGTCCTCGGTGTAGTCGGCTTTTATGATGTTCTCGTTAATCCCGAAATAGCGGTAGGCGCTGTCCCGGATAACGGCCATCTGCTTGTCGTCGACCATCTTCCCGTTCATTTCGACCGGCGTGAAATCGGCCTTGGCGTCCACGGCGCCGATGCCGCCGTCGTTGTTAATAGAGAGATAGTCGGCCACGAATTGGTCGCGTTGCTTTTTGAGATCCTCCGGCCGGAGGGTCTGGGTGAATTTGAGGAAGCCCCGCAGCCGGGCCGAGGATTTGATGGCGTTGATAATGCCCTCGTTAACCGTCTGGATGAGAGAGAGCGTCGGCTTAAACGGCCGCTCGTTGGTTTCCCCAAATATGTCGTTGCCGTTGAAGTGGCGCCGAATGTGAATCAGTTCGGTATAGGGGACCGTCATCCGGAACCCGGTCAGAAAGGTGAACCGACAGTACAGCTCGCCCTCGTACTCCACGAACTCCAGAGAGGAATACGACAGCGGAAACAGGCCGGTAATTTTGCCGATCGAATCAAACCGGATGTAGACGAAGGCGTTGTTGTTGGTATAGAGCTGGCTAACCACCTTGTAGAGGAAATCATAGGCCGACATATAGGGGTTAGGCCGCACCTCCAAAAGCCATTGTAGGTCGTCGGCAATTGCCGTGACCCGGCCGTTGGCCCGCCTAATGTGTTTAGGCTTCAGCTTCGCCGCGTTCCTGGCGATCGCGTCGACGCAGGTCCGGACGACATCGCTGTCGTAGAAATTGCCGCTGACCGACGAGAAGAACGGCGCGTAGTCGTTCAAAAACTGGAACTGCGTCACGTTCACCGGCGATTTCTTACCGCCGAAGACGGCATCAAACATAGACCTAAACTCCAATTTTTCACCCCATCACCAAATTGCCTTGTTCGTCGAACCGGACGCCCTCCCGGGTGGGGCGGCTGTCGCCGTGCGTCTGGTTGTGGCACCGCTGGCACAGGTACTCCAGCCGGTCCCAATTAAGCGTGACATCGGGGTCGCCGATGTTCGCCGGCGTCAGCAGCACCTTGTGGTGGACAATCCCGCTGGTGCCAGCCGGCTCATGGCACAGCTCGCAGCAGTAGAAGACCGACGCAATATAAGCGGCCCGGCATTTCAGCCAGGCCGTGGAGTTGTAAAATGCTTTTGCAAAATCCTGCGCCACGATGACCTCAAATCAGATTGGAGTATTCATCCATCTTGTCCTGGAGAACGACGTAGGCGATGATGAGCGCCATGGCGCCGTCGATGCGGCGCCGGTCGTCCTTGCCTTTGACCGGCTGGATGTTCGCGTTAAGGTCGGTGCGGATTTCCAGGTTTGAAAGATTCCACATATCGACCGGGTTCCGGTTGAAGATGATCTTCCCGGCAGCCAGGTCGCCTTTTAGGGACTTCATCGGATAACTCAATGTCTGAACCCCCTGCCGAACTTTAATCATGGATTCCGCGCCGAATTCGGCCTTAAACTCGTTTAGCAGGGCGTCCTCGATATGCCAGGGGTCGTAGCCTATCCAGGGGATGTATAAATCCTCCTGGTCGCGCAGCTCCTTAAACCACTCCAGGATGCAATGCTTATCAATCTTGTTCCCCGGCGTGGTTCTGAGCAGGCCCTGCTTCTCCCACAGGAGGTAGGGCACGTTGTCGCGCTCGCGGCGATTGCCGTCGGCGTCCATCTTGCGAAGGACATCCTCCGGAATCCAGTACATCGACCGCACATATATGCGGTTGTCGCCGGGCTTCATGGCGATAGCCTTAGCGGCCGTGAGGTCCGTGGTTTCCGAGGCATCGAACCCGCCGATGCCGTAGCGGAAGCCCATGGCGCGGAAGTCGAACTCCCCCTGGTTGTTGATTTCGTCCCAGGTAAGCCAGGCGGAGCTGCTGTTTTCCTTCATGTTGAAATCTTTGACCATGACCGTCGGCTTAAAGGCCGGGTCGTTCTTGGCCTTAGCGACACAGTCGCGGAGAAACGCCAGGGACTTGATGGTGCCCAGGCCGGGGTTGGCCTTTATCCAGCACTCCTCCTTGTCCCACTCCTCCTTGTCGTCCAGCTCGTAGATGAACGGCAGAAAACGGTCATCCCTGACCTTGCCGTCCAAGATCGCGCAGGCGTAGTCATACTGAGCATCGAAAATGCCGTCGCGCACGAAGCCGTTGGTCGTGATGCAAAAGAGCAGCGGCTGCTGCCGGGCCGACATGGACTGTTTCATCAAGTCGTAAATATCGCGGTTCTTTATGGCGGACAGCTCGTCGATGGTGACGCCGTGGGCGTTCAGACCGTCCAAGCTGTTGCTGTTGCTGGCCAGGGGTTTGATAATCCCCATGTTCACCGGGAAGTACAGGTCGCTGATGCGCTTCCGGATATGCTTCCGGAGGACCGGCGACTGTTTGACCATCTTGTAGGCGTACTCCCAGCCGATCTTCGCCTGGTCGAGCATGGTGGCGATGTTGTAGATTTCCGGCGCGCCCTCCCCATCCCCCATGAGCAGAAACAGGTTGACGGCGGCGGATTCCGAGGACTTGCCGTTTTTGCGGCCCTCAATCGTCAGGCACTCGTTGTACTGGCGGAACCGGGTGTCCTTGTGGACGAACCCAAAGAGGGCCTGGAACTTCGCCTTCTGGAACAGCTCCAGCGTTATAGGCGTGCCCATTTTCCCCTGCGCCTGCTTACAGAAGGTTTCGATGAAGTCGATAGGCTTCTCCGTCAGCTTCTCATCGAAGACCCAAGGGTCGTATTTTTCCGGGTGGAGCAGCTTGTCCAGCAGTATCCCGCAGACTTGCTTAATCCGCCGGCAGGCGACGATTTCGCCAGAAAGAACCTTCCGGGCATATTCTTCCAAGTAGCTCATGGCGGCCGCCTAATGCTTCCGCAAAAACGCGAGCAGCTCGTCTTCTTCCTCTTTGTCGCCATGCCGAAGTGTGGTGATGATTTTCACCAAGGTGGCCACCGTCCGGTTGGAGCTGTCGACCGTTTTGTTGTAGTCGGCGATAGCCGGGTGGGAGTACACGTTCTCCCTGCCCTTGACGTACTGCTTAGTGACCAGCACGCCATCCTCGGAGATGGTTTTTTCCAGCTCGTTCAAAATCTTGAGCTGCACCTGGTAGCGTTTGAAGGTAGTTATAAAAAAGAAATTCTGCTCGACGCCGTGCTTTTCGGCGATCCGCAGAATCTCAGCCGCCTGCTCGTTTAGGTTTAGCTTTTTTGGTTGTTGCGGCAATTCGTGTCGCCTTCTTTCCGGTGAGCTGCTCCCACCTGGCGACGATCACGTCGCAGTATTTCGGGTCAAGCTCCATGGTGTAGCACGCCCGCCCTGTTTCTTCGCAAGCGATTAGCGTAGAGCCGGAGCCGCCGAACAGGTCGACGACGATTCCTCCCGGCTTACTGGAATTTTTTATTGCTCTCGCGCACAGGGCGATCGGCTTCATCGTGGGGTGGTCGGCGTTCCGGGCAGGCTTTTCGACCCGCCATGTCGTCGTTTCATCGTCGAGGCCCGCGAACAGAACCTCGTAGCTGGGCACCCGGATGCTGGCGCTGGCCAGGCCGCTGGCGAAAGAAAGTATGTAGCCGTCGCCGTCCTGCTGGACCGTGATGCCGGCGACGTCGTCGATGACGGTGGATTGTTTGCGGCCGCCGTGGAAATAGTGCGAGCCGCCGGGTTTCCAGCCGTACAGAATTGGCTCATGTTTCCATTGATAGTCCTGCCGGCCGAGGACGAAGGTGTTCTTGACCCAGATGAGGCATTGTTTTACAAGCCAGCCGGCGTCAAGCATCGCCTTCCGGAAGTTGAGGCCCTCGGAATCGGCGTGACAAACATAAATCGCGGCGCCAGGTTTGGCGACCGCGAGCATGGCCGAGTATGCGTCCTTTAAAAACTGGTAGAAATTGGAATCGCTCATTGAATCGTTCATGATGGTCAGTTTGTCAGCCGTGCCGCCCTCGTAGGCAACGTTGTACGGAGGGTCGGTGAATATCATGTCGGCCAGCGCGCCGTCCATCAGCCGCTCGGCGTCCTCGCGCTTCGTGGCGTCGCCGCAGAGCAACCGGTGCGTTCCGAGGACGTAAACGTCGCCCGGCTGGGTCGCCGGCGTGGAAACCTTCTCCAGCTCCTCAGACAGGTCGAAGTCGTCATCCTTGCCGGGAGCGACGCCGTTCTCCTGCTCGATCAGCTCCACGTCCGCCATGTCGAAGCCGGTGAGGTTTAGGTCAAAGTCCATATCGCGCAGGGCCTGGAACTCCTCCAGCAGCAGAGCATCGTCCCAGCTGGAGAATTCGGCGACCTTGTTGTCCGCGATCCGGAAGGCTTTCACCTGGGCCGGGGTCAAGTCGTCGGCCACCACGCAGGGAATTCGCGTCAGGCCGAGCTTCTGAGCGGCCAGAATCCGTGTGTGGCCAGCCACGATGCTGCCGGCGCCGTCGATGATGACCGGCACCTTAAAGCCAAACTCCTGGATGCTGGCGGCCACCTTATCGACGCCGCGCTCGTTGTGGCGCGGGTTGTTAGCGTAGGGTGTAACTTCGCTGATGTCTTTGTAAATTATCCTAAGTTCGCTCACGCCAGGCTCCGCCTTTCCAAAAAACCGTAAATAATTGCAACGCGCAAAATTTAAGGCCCACCTCCGGTCTTGCTCTGGGCGACCTCGTTTCTGCAGCCTGGGGGGCCATCTAGCGGAAGACGCGCCGGTTGCGACCAGGCGGCACAGGCTCATGGACCAAGGCCGTCTTGTCGTTCCGGAGAACCTTGTCCTCGATGGCGCAGCGTTCGTGCTGAGGCAGCCAATGGACGCAGCTCGAGCAATTGACGATGCCATCACGGGAAGGTTTGTAGTAGTCGCAGCCGTTCTTCACGACAACGCACCTCCGGACAAAAAAATAACCGCCAGGTTAGTGGCGGCTTGCAAGAACTCGAAACCCCTGCCGAAAACGCAATCGGCTAAGGCTCTTGGTATCATACTAACACGGAAAAGTCGGAATATCGGGTGGTGTTTTATTCGTTATTCCTGGAAAGTACATCCTCGGGCAATGGCAATTCGCACTGCGATGTTCACGATCTCATCCCACCAGCGTGTCAGGGTCTTGGGGTCGGGATAACTCACACACCCGTAGCGGCGGTAGAACCAATCGGTGTACCGGGCCTGCGTACCACTGACCCAGCCAGGCCGCCCCTTGTCGACGGCGCCCGCATACTGCTGCTGTTTGTGGACCCAGCGGCGAGCGTTCAAGAAGGCGAGCTTCTTTTCCCCCAGGATCTTCTCGGTGTCTTCGATCGTGGCGAGCCATAGCCGTGTTTCCTCCAGCCGTACCAGGGACAGGCCCAGGTTCTCGACTGGCCGGCCAACATCGGTGCCCATCGGCATCCCGGTAAGCTTGGTTGCTGACAGCGTGCTGAACTCGCCCATCCGGTCCAGGAAGTCTAGTCGTCTTTCCGGATATTCCAAGAGCCATTTTGTGGCGTAGCGGTTCTGCCCAGCGTAGTCAAGCAACCTGTGTCCCCTCCCTTGGTTTTTAGCTTCTGCGCCGCCCGCTGCTTTTCGGCCCACCGGATACGCCGGTCCCATTCTTTGTTGATAGGTAGCATGTTCACTAGTGCGTCCTCCCCCGTTAGGCAGCCTTTATTTTCTGAACCTCGCAGATTCGCGACCGGACCGCAGCCATCAGGGCGTCTTGCCCGGTCGCTTTATTTTGTAACGCTTTCATCACAGCTTCATCGACCGTGCCGATGGCGACAAGATGGTGGACAATGACAGACTTTGTCTGCCCTTGCCGGTCCAGCCTCGCGTTCGCCTGCTCGTACAACTCCAGCGACCAGGTCAGGCCGAACCAGACGATGATGTTCCCGCCAGCCTGCAAGTTTAGACCATGCCCGGCGGAAGCCGGATGAACCAACAACAGTGGTATACTTCCAGAATTCCATGCCTTCACATCCTTTGTGCTGACCAGAGTGCGGGCGTGCGGGAAACGCTGCTTTAGCCGGGCCAGGTCGTGCTTATACCAATAGAACACCATGACCGGGTTGCCGTTGGCCGACGCTTCGATGATTTCTTCCAGCGCGTCCAGCTTGGAATCGTGGATGACGCGGACCGCTTTGTTTTCATCGTAGACGGCGCCGTTCGCCAGCTGCAGCAGCTTATTGGACAGGTCAGCCGCCTGACCAGCGACGACATCGCCATCGGTGTAGGGCAGCAGCAGATCGCGCTCCAACTGCTTATATAACTTTTTGACGGCCGGTTCCAACGAGACCTTGATAACGTTATCCATCCGAGGCGGTAGCTGCAGCCAATCCTTGGCCTTCATGCTGACGCAGATGTCGGCAATCTTGGCGTAAATGGCCTCCTCCGCCCCGGGCTTCGGCCGCCACGAATAGACGATGTGGCCGTTTCGCTTGTCCGGCTCAAAATAACGGTCGCGATACGCGGTGATAGTGCGGCCCAGGCGCTCACCCCGGTCCAGAAGGTAAATCTGTGGCCATAGGTCCAGCAGATTGTTCGGTGCCGGCGTGCCGGTCAGCTCGACGATGCGTTTAATCAGAGGCCGGACCTTCCGTAGCGCTTTGAACCGTTGCGCCTTATGAGATTTAAAGCTCGAGCTTTCGTCGATGACCACCATATCGAACGGCCAGCGACTGCCGAAGTATTTCACCAGCCATGTCACGTTTTCGCGGTTGATCACCCAAATGTCGGCGTTCGTTTTCAGCGCCGCGATGCGCTGCTTTTCGGTGCCTAGAATCTTGGATAGCTTCAAGTAGGACGTATGGTCCCACTTTTCGATTTCGTCCTGCCAGGTGTACTTTGCCACCCGTAGCGGCGCGATCACCAGAACGCGCTCAACCTCGAAGCAGTTGTGCAGCAGTTCGGCAATGGCCGTCAGCGTGCTGACCGACTTACCGAGGCCCATGTCCAGGAATCCGGCCACGGCGGGCTTGTCCATAATCAGCTCGGAAAAATGGTCCTGGTAGACGTGCGGCGTGTACTGCAATGTGCGATCAGCTCCCCGATAAAAAGGTCGATAGCGGGAATCGAATCCAGGACAGCAACCTCGAAACCCAGCCTACGGAGCTGCGCGTGGCGCTTTAGTTGTAGCGGTCGGGGTGTTTCACCGGGGCGCTTTAGCTCGACGAATATGACCCAGCCATTTAAGAGGACGATGCGATCAGGAACGCCGTCGGTACCGGGCGATACAAATTTCCAACAGAGGCCGCCCAATTTTTCAACATAGCGTTTGAGGTATTTTTCAATGGCGCTTTCTAGCACGTTTGTCCTTCTTAAAGAGGGGTGTTACCACGTTACCACTAAATCGTAGTAACCTCTATATAG
Source organism: Selenomonadales bacterium (assembly GCA_029975165.1). Lineage (GTDB taxonomy): Bacteria > Bacillota > Negativicutes > Sporomusales > UBA7701 > Anaeroselena. The sequence continues at coordinate 154,877 of JARKPR010000031.1, read as the reverse complement.
CGGTTATAGGCGTATATATAGCCCTTTTACCCCTCTATTTTTATTTATTTATTTTTATTATTTTTAGTGGTAACACTGGTAACACTAGAAGCTCCAACCCCATTGCACCTGGGCCGGCGGGTGCTACCACCCTGTTACCACTCGGCATGTTTGTGGTAACGGGTGGTAACACCTCTCCCCTTTTCGGAGTGGTAACACCTGACCCGGAGTGGTAACACCTATTTTGATTTCACATAGCACCTTTGAAGGCCGTAGGCTTTACCGAACCGCAGCTTACTTTTATAGAAAACCCAGCCCGGCATCCGGTACATAATGTCCTTGATTTCCCGCGAACGAGTGTTGTCAAAGGTCTTCGGATCGCCGCCAAAGCACTCGACCCAAATTTCCAGGGCGCAGACCCGGTCCCGCTCGACGGTACCCTCCGGGCCTTCGCAAAAATCGCCAAGGAAGTACGCTCGGCGCTCGCTGAGATCGCGCTCGGCCCAATCTGTCGGCAGCTTGATCTCAAGGAACTCCTGGACCTGGCCGAATTTCTCGGATTCCTCCATGTGTTCTTCCTGCACGGCCGCCGCCACGGAAGCCAAGGTTTCATCCAGATACAGTGTTTCACCGCCATTGTAAGCGGCCACGGACTCCGCCCATAGCTGGTCTATTTCTTCATCGGTTAGATCCCGGAAGATGTTTTTTACCGGCTCCCGGACCCGCGTAGCCACCGGCCAAAACCGCCGATTCCCAGTGACATCGCGAAGGAAGTCAATTTTGTTCGTGGACCCGAAAACGACACATTGCCGGGGGAAGAACGAGATGTTGCGGCCGTAGGCGACGCGGAAGTTGTCAACCTGTTTGCTCAGGAAGTGCTTGACCGCCTCGACTTCGGCCTTTCTCATGGCCGACAACTCCCCCATTTCGAGAATCCAGGACCCCTGGAGCTGTTCGTAAGCATCCTTGCCTTGGACGGTTGTGAGCGAATCGGAAAACCATTGCCGCCCGATCCGTTTCAGCAGATAGCTCTTGCCTTGGCCCTGTTTGCCGACCAGGACAAGCATGTTGTCGAACTTGCAGCCAGGGTTCATGACTCGGGCGACGGCCGCGACGAGCATCTTCCTGGTCACGGCGCGGGTGTATTCGGTATCAGCTGCCCCCATGTAATCGACGAACAACGTGTCCAGACGCCGGCGGCCGTCCCAGACCAGGGCGGTCAGGTAGTCGCGCACCGGATGAATCGTGTTGTATAGCAGGACCTCCAGGAGAGCGTCAAGGACGATGCCTTTCCCGATGATGCCGTAGATGCGGCTGCAATAGTTCCGCAGCGCGGCCTCATCGGCGTCCGTCCAGAACCGGCTCTGGCCCGCCGGCCGCCACGGCAGGTCGCCGACCACTACGATGCGGTGAGCGAAATCGTCCATGGCGAATTTGCCGGCAAGATTCGGGTCATGTTTCAAGATCAGCAGAATGTTCTCGGCGACCGGCAAATAGCCGCCCTTGGTGCCGGTCTTTAATTTTTTTAGCCAACTCATGTCGTCCGGGTCGATAACTGTGTCGGCGAAATCGGCCTGGGCGTTTTCCAGCTTCTCCATGCCGATCGTCATCCTGACATTCTCGTCTTCGGCCGCCCACTCGACCATAGCCAGGTAGCTCGGCATCCGGTTAACCGCTGTACCCGGCTGGGCCTCGATGTCCAGGTCGCCGAATTTGTGCAGCCGGATCAAATCGAAGGCATTTACCAACTGCCCGCCGATCGGATCGGTGCCGTGGTGGGAATACGCGAAACGGTCTTCATAGAGAACCAGGCCGCCGGCCGAGGACCCTGGAAGGTATGTATACCGCCCCTCCACGGCACACGGCTCGTAAGTATCGGACAAGAATGTATCCAGGGCCTGCTGGATGGAGTAGGTCCTGCAGAAAGCACCGACGATGCCAACCTTTGCTAAAGGGTCGCCTTGCTTTTCAGCCAGCTTGGCCCGGTTGTTCCGCGTCCGCGACGATTCCGGCCATTGGCTCTGATCCTGCCAATCTTGATACTTGGCGAGAACCTTGTCCGGGTCGAGCCAGGGACCGTCCTGCAACTGGAAGTAAAACTCGCCGTCGGCCGACGTTGAAGGCCAATACATAAGGCGATGGGCCTGGTAAGTGGTGTCATCAAAAAAGTCCATGCCGATGCCGTGCGCCAGCATCCGCGAAACCGCCTGGTACTCGTCCGGATTGACCGGCCGGGTCAGAGGGATCACGAAGCGCAGGCGCGGTTTTTCCGGACGGTGTTTATGTGTCGAATACACGCAGGCTGCGTAATCGTTATACAGGCAGAACTCGTCCCACAGCTCCGGCACGGCGAAGTCGGCGTCGAGGGTTACGATCTGGCGCCAGGCGACCGCCCCGGCTGTCCGCCGTCCGCCCTTCAAGATGCCGCCGACGAAGGCGCCGACATCCTTCAAGTTGTCCTGCTCGGATTTCGACATGGCGTTAAACTCGGCCAGGGTTTCCCTGGTCCGGGTCGTCTGGCTGAGTTTCTCAACCAGGCCGGACCAGGGCATTTCTTTGTTTTTCCAATCTTTCTCGAAACGGCTGCGGCCGACCGCTACGGCGAGCTGGCCGTCGTACTTCAAATTCCGGGCTTTGAGCGCGTCAGGCGTAGAGAAAATCATATTCAACCTCCATGATCGCCCTCATGATCGGCAGGACCTGAAGCCAAACAACTCCGTTCCCGCAACATTTTAGACGCTCCCGCCTGTGCCTTTGGCCGTTTGTAATCCTTGGCGGCTCATATGGGTATTGTCCAGAATCGGTCAGCCCGACGGCTCCGGTAACGGACGCCTGTTTTCCGTTAACCATGCGCTTCATTTCCTGCGCTATCGTGGTACGTTTTTCTCCGTCTTGAACGGTAGGTGTTGGTATATGGCCGACCCCCAGCGGAGCCGGCCAGCCCGGCCACGGTTGCGGTTCGGCGCGATCAACATCGGTCCAGCCGATCGGGAACGCCATAAGGCACTCAACCCAGTCAGCATTGAGTTGGCCCTGGATGTTGGTCCTGAGCGAGCTATGCTGAGAGCCGCCTGTCGATCCGACCGCGTCATGCGCCACAGGGGTCGGCCATAACCTAACCGCGAGATCGAGCGGCGGGGTTGATACCTTACCCGCTTCTTTGCGCTTAAGCCAGGTGCCGGCATCTTCCCCGGTTGTTTTCCCGGCGCGGGGTGTCGGCCACAGTTGGCCGATTACAGCGCCGGGAACGGTATCGCGCCCGACCTGACTTTCCGGCAGGGTAGAATTTTTGGCATCCTGCGCCGCCGGGGTCGGCCAGTATTTAGCCGCAGCCGGCAGGCCGTTGCGTGGGTCATTTGCAAATTCGCCGCGTTTTTCCGCGTCGTTAGCTCGCGGCGTGGGCCACGATGAACAGCCTTTCCCTTTTGTGGGGCGCTCCGATACTAGATGCAGGAAGTACGAAAGACCTGACTTCGTAGCCTTCGGCTTCCAGACCCAGCCGGCAGGTGTCGAGCGCAAGATTAACTGCGTTACGCACGTTTTCTGCAAGGACCCAGCCAGGGCGCACTTCCCGCACGAGTCGAAGCATTTCAAACCAGAGTCCCGACCTTTCTCCTTCGAGGCCCGCCTGTTTTCCAGCGCAGGACAAGTCCTGGCACGGGAACCCGCCGATAATGATATCAATTTCGGGGATTCTGTCTTGTCTGAGTCTTTGTGCGGTGAGGGTTCGTACATCATTGTAAATTTTCACCCCTGGAAATCGTAGTTTCAAAACTTCTATGGGGTATGGCTCGATCTCGCAACAGGCGACCAGCTTCATGCCGACGTGTTCAGCCGCCAGATCAAGCCCCCCGACCCCTGAAAACAGGCTCAGGACATTCATGCCACCACCTCATCGGTGATCCAGCGAACCTTGATGCCCTTAGCCCAGGCGTGTTTTATTTCACGCTGGCAGCCCTCGGAATTTTCCCACTCGCCGTGAACCCAGACCTCGTCGCACATTTCGAGCAGCGCCAGGCACAACTGCATACCGTGTTCCGGATCGTAGGTGTTCGGATCGAGGAAAGCGAACGCGTGCAGCGGCGACACCGGGAGAATGTCTTTATCCTTCATCACATATTTGCGGCAATGCCGACTCGCTTTTTCTATGTTTTCCCGACAGTTTTCGCCGCGCAGCGGGTGGGTAATGTAAACGCGTATCATGGTTTAGCCCCCTACGCAGCAATATCATCGAAAACCACTGGAATACGGACTTTCAACTCGGTCAGCAGAGGGCGCATGAGCTGCCGCATCTGCGGGTGCGCGTCGGCGGCTGTCCGTAGCCGGAGAATGTGGCGCCATTCGCGAAGGTTGGCAGTCACGACAATCTCGGTTTTCAGCGAGTTAGGCAGCGCGGCACGGGCCTGTTCCGGTTTGGCGCCGCTCTTGATAAGCTCGAAGTACGCAGCCTCGGCTGCGGCCATCGTCTCCTGCCAGATGGCGTACTGCCAGGTTTTCGGCTCAAAGGGAGGCGCGACGAAGGTGATGTGGTTGCCGAACTTCTCGTTGGCATAATTGCAGTAGCGGGTCGATTCTTGGGCGTAGCTCGCGGGCCGGTGCCGGACCAGCTCATGCGACACGCCGCGATCGGTGACAAAGTGTACTGAAAACCCAACGTGTTCGATCATCGCCTCATGCCCCCGGGCGATAAGCATTTTTACAAATTGGGGCGCGGTGCCGGCGGCGATCCGGTCCTCGCTTTTATAGCAGAGGCGCCCGATTTGCTCAATCTTACGGAGAATAGCGGCACCGTTTATCTCGTCAAGAAACTCATGACTCGGCTCGATAACCCGCATTATAGCCCATCCCCGCTTTCGTCCCGGAGCGTCGCCCAAGTCTTGGAAACCTCGCGCGTTTCCTTCGGGGTTTTCGCTGCCTCTTCGGACGCCGGCGCAGGGTCGTGCTCCAGTACCGGGTCCTCAATACCCTTGACATGTTTGTAACGTTGGACCTCCTCGGCCTGTTTGGCGTCGTTGAAAGATGCCAGTTCGCTGAGGTAGCCCGTTATCCGGCGAATTCGTTTGATCGGGCTTTTCTCGCGGGTGAAGACCACCAGCTCATCGCCATCGACGCTGATGTCAATTAAACTGATCACCCGCTGCTTGGCCTTCCATATCTCGACTTCCTCGGCGCAGATGGTCTGAAATTCTTCTTCAGTTAGGCCCTCCGGGCACATGACCGAAATCCCTTTGTACTCGCGGGTTGTCCGGGTTTTAACCCCTTTCGGCTGCAGCCGGTCCATTGAATAGGCGCCGGTGCGGGCTGTCATCATATAAGCCTCGCAGTAGCCGGTTTTCTCGCACTCGCGCTGGCATTTAGACGGATAAACGGACTGTTGCGATTCCGGGCAGATAAAAAATTTCACTGTACGTCCTCCATGCTTAGTCCCACCGGCCACTCCAGATCAGCTCGCGGAGCAACTCGATGATTTGTTGTATTTTTTCGGAATCGGGCGCGTCTTCGAGATCGGCAAGCAGGGAGAGTAGTCGCTCGCGTTCGTTTGAGTACATGGAATACGCCTCCTTTTAATTGCGGTCGTAATAGCCCCGGCGGGCGTTTTTCTCTATGACGTCACGCCGGACTTGGTCGATGTCCACCCCGAGCATAACTAGCATCGTTTGACACACCGTCTGCAGATCGACCAGTTCCTCGGCTAATGCTTTGGTGCAGGCGTCCGGGTCCTTTGTTATTGGCTTGTCCCAGGAATCGTGCAGATCGAGATAAGCATAATGGACCTCCTGGTACTCCCGGCCGATAGCGACCAACTGCTGGAAAAGTGTGTTGCTTAAGAATTTGTCAACCGCTTTCAGTTCGGCGCCCTTCTCCCGCTCCTCTTTCTGTCGGAGCGCCTCCAGGCGAAGCTCCCGGATCAGCTCGCTGCCGATCGAGATATCCGAACGGTTGAAAACCTGGGACTCACGGCTCACAATCCGGTTCCATAAGGAAAACAGCTTCTGAATACTTGTCACATCAATCATCCTTTTTGTAGTAATGGCAGACATATCCATCAGCCCGGAGCGGCAGCCCCGGCGCCCAGGAAATCGGCAGCCCCATGAGTATGCAGGCTTTCTCCAGCTCGGCCTCCATGGCACCGGTACCGGCCATCTCAATGACCGCCTCGTCGTGGACGTGCATCACGGTGGAATAGCCGTTCTCGTCGAGCCGCATGAGCGCCGCCGCCAGGCAATCCCGGGCGATGGCTTGGACCAGATTCTCGACCAGCTTCCCGCCATAGGTGGGGATTTTGCGCCATTGCTTGGTGGTTTGGTCCATGCCCTCGTAGGTCAGGGACTGTTTTTCCAGTGTCGGGTGCTGCTCCATCCTCGGCCGAACATAGGCCAGCCGGCGACCGCTCGGCAGATTCGCAAAGAGCATCCCGCGCTCGTAGGTGTAGGAAACTCCCATCTTCAGCTTGACGGTGGTTTTTTCCCGGATCGCCTTCACGGCCGCCCGCTCGGCGTCGCGCCAGAGCTGTACAATGTTGGGGTTGGCCTCCCGCCAAGCCGTCACCAGCCCGGGCAGTTCGTCCTCGGTCAACCCCATATCCAGGGCTCCCATGGCTATGAGGGCTTTCGGGCCGCCCTGGTATCCCAATGCCAGCTCGGCCACCTTCCCCTTCTGGCGGAGCGGTGATGCCTTAGTGATGGACTCGATGGGCACATGGAACATGGCCGAGGCGGACGCTTCGTAGATTTTACCGTGGGAGCTGAACACTTCCAGCCGCCACCTCTCGCCGGCGAGCCAGGCGATAACGCGGGCCTCGATCGCGCTGAAGTCGGCAACGATGAAGTAGCCGCCAACCAGGGGGATGAAGGCCGTCCGTATGAGCTGCGAAAGGGGGTTCTGGACCCCGCTGAATAACATATCAAGCAGTTCGAAGTCACCCTCGCGGAGCAGGCGCCTAGCCAAGTCCAGGTCCTTGTACTTATTCTGGGGTAGGTTCTGGACTTGGACCAACCTCCCGGCCCACCGCCCGGTTCTGTTTGCGCCGTAATACTGGAGCAGCCCCCGGACCCTGGAATCCTTACACACGGCGTTTTCCATAGCCGTGTACTTTTTTACGCTGGTCTTCGATAGCTCCTGACGCAGCTCCAGGACTCTCCGGACCTTCTCGTTGTCGGTGGCCTTCAGCAGCGCCGGAACCGTTTTCTTGTTCAGCGATTGAACCGCCTCGGAGGTTTCTGCGAACAGCCACTCTTTGAGTTGCGCTACGCTACCTGGGTTCTCCAGGCCGGTAAGGCGGATCGCCTCATCCATGGCGCGAGCCTTGTCTTCCTCGTCGCAGCGGATCGCCTGATGGACCAGCGGAATATCTATCCGGATGCCCCGGTCGTTGATTTGCTGGTCCAGAACCCACAGCCGGCGTTCGGTTTCCACCAACTGATAGCGATTAATCTTTTTCCGGACCGACCGCTCAACCTCGACGTCCTGTCCGCAATAGGCCTTAAAGATCGCCCACTTGGCCGGCGCGTGCTGCGGGTGGTTCCGGGTCCGGCCGCCGTTCGAATGTGTGGGCTTGCAGGGTGTGCAGAAATACCGGATTAGGGCCTTGCCCTCGGTCATTTTCTGCTTGTCCTGCTGCCCATTGAAAAGCACCTTTGCCACGCCCGCCAGGTTGCCTGGCAGGCCCAGCGTAAGCGCCTGGACCATCGTGCAGACCCATTGCTCGGGCGGCAGGAATTCGCTGTCAGAGAGCGCCCACGGCCGCACGTAGCGCGAGAGGCAGATGCGCTCGAAGGCCGCGTTATAGGCCGCTTTCAGCACCCGGCTATCCACCAGGGCGTCGCACACTTCGTCCGGTAGCGGCTCGCCGCTGACCAGGTCGACGACCCGAATGGGATCTGAATTGAAAGCATAGCCAAACAGGAGAATGGCGAAATCGGCGTGTTCGGCATAGGGATAGACGCCGGATTTCTGGAGATCAACAGGGGAAAATGTCTCAATATCAATGCTGAGGACGTCCCTCAATGGGCACACTCCTTACCGAAAAAAAATAGGCCGATGTGTGGTAGCACATCAGCCTATTTGCTTTTCTATGGTTAGTCCAGGAAATCGTCGTCGTCCTCGAAGCCGTCGCCGAAGTCGTCCTCCGGCTTACTGCGGACTCCTCCTAGCGGTTCGCCGTCTTTGAGCTTCTGAACGGAATTCAGACCGACGCCGATCCCCTTATTTCCCGAATTGTTGAAGGCGAAGAAGTTCACGCTGACGCGGCCATAAATGCCGCTGTAGATTTCAGAGGCGTCCATGATGGGCTGGAGGTCGGCGTCTACGAGTTTAGGTGCCTCGTAGGCATTGGCATTGAAGAACCAGCAACCCTTTCTTTCCGGGAATTCGTCGGCGCTGGCATCGCCATCGCGCAGCGGCAGCTTCAGCTCGCCGGGCACCTTCCCGCCCCACTTGCCGACGGCGGCCGGACTGGCCTTGACGGCGGCGATACAGGCTTTGTACTTTTCAATGGTGACGGTGTCGGTCTTAGGGATCAGCACCTGGCAGCTCCAGACATCTTCCCCAGCGTCGTTTTTCTTCGGAGCGGTCAAGAATGCATAGGAGAGGCGGACCTTGCCGGTTACGAGTTTTGTGGGTTGCGGTTTCGTGGCCATTAATTCAAATCTCCCCTTTTGTGTTTATTACTTCGATCATTGCGCGGGTCCAGGGAACCGGACAGGGATCGTCTGAATCAGATTTGCAGACCGCCGGGCAGGCTTCCGTCATGTGGGCGCAGCCCTCGGCGGCCGGTGCCGGATCGGCGTCTAACTCTTTGGTCGCCATGGCGAAGTAAAGTCTGCAGATGGCGTGGGCCAGGTGGTCCTCCTGCGGATCACCGGCCAGGAACGCATTAATGTGTGTGAGAGCGTGGTCGATATGCTCCAGGGTCGGGATTCCGAGGTAGTTCCTCGGTCCATATTTGGTGAAGCCCTTGGCGGATACGGCGGCCACCCGGAGAACATGGCGCGGGTCGAAATCGGTGAACTTATAAAGGCACTTGGACTGTTTGGCGCCCTTCTCGTTTACCACGGTGGGCGCGTCAGGCCCGACGCCGGGAACCCATGCGGTGGTTTGTGTAATCTGTTTCAAAGGTTCGGCCTCCTAGTCGGCGAAGTCGGCGATGGCCGCTTCCAGGGAATTGATCGCGGGCCGCCTATCGGTACTCGGCACTAGGGCCGGTTTGCCGGCCGGCTTGATAACCAGACCCTCCAACAGCTCCGCAAAGCGTTTCTTGCCGAGCAGCCGCTCCATTTCGGTGATGCCCAGCAATTCCGGGTCCTTGTGGATCATTTCGGGCTTAAAGCCGGCGTCCAGCAGCCGCGTGGCCACCAGTGCCCGGTCGGCATATGCCCGATTACTGCGACCTTCGACTAATTTCCAGCCCGGATAAGTAACATGGTGTTTTTCAGCCTGTTCGAGCGCCCAGCTCTTGACGTCGGACGCCCAGGAGATAAGTAGCTCGGCCTTTCCCAGAATGTCGGCAATCTCAGTAACCGTTAACAGTTGGGGTTTAGTGCGGCCGTATGATTCCAGAGCTATGGCCTCGTTGGCCCGGGTCCGGCAGGTGTGCTTGATTTTACAGAACCGGCACCATTCACCGGCGCAGTATTCGCCTTTACCATCCCAGGCAAGCTGTGCCTTGGGTTTTACCTCGGCATCGGCCCAGGCAAGCAGATCGTCGGCGCTTAGGGTTTCGCTGGTGACGCTATCGAGGCGCGGCTGCACGATGGTCGTGGTCACGTTTTCTATGCTGTAGAGATGGGCGTCCGGGCGATTGAGGGCACCCAGGCCGTAGAGCCGCAGTTGAGGGTTGTCCTCGGCCGACACCGAGACGCCTTTCCCATACTTCAAATCAATAACCTCGCAGTAGCCATCCGCGTAAATCACGGCGTCGCCGGTTCCGAAGCCACCAGGTGCCCACGGAGAATAGTCCAGTTTTTGCTCCAGGAGGATCACTGCATCGCGGGACACAGCCCTGGCAGCGTTGATTTTCTCAATGACCAGATCGACATACACCTGGACATAATCCAGCAAATCCTCGGTCCAGAGCGGGTCGTGCCGCAGACTATACTGCCACTCATCCAGCCCGGCCGGGTTCATGCGGCCCAGGTATTCCACCAGCAGCATATGTGCGACGTCGTGGGCAAAGCTGCCCTCGGTAGCGAAAAGGCTCTGCTGTTCGGGCATCGTGCTTTCGATCCGGGCGCTCGGCGGGCAGTTCATCCAGCGTTTGGCGCTGGAGGCCGAAAGTAGTGCGTGTTGGCTCATGCAATGGCCTGCTTCACGTTTTCGGGCAGCTGGGAAAGCCGCTGTGCTTCAGCGAGCAGCTCCGCATGTTTCTCGGCCGGAACGTCGCTAAGTTTGGGCTTTTCCTCGGGTGCCTTGCCGCTGAACTCAGCCACCAGTTGGAGCGAAACTTCTCGTTTCAGCGGTTGCATGGCTTCCCGAAGATCTTCATGGGTGATCTTCTTTTCCTTGGCAGCGGGAGCGGGAGCCGGTGCCGGAGCGGGATCAGCCGCCGGCGGTTCGACCGGATCAGCAGCTAGCGCCGGATCGGCGGCCACGACCGGCTCGGGCTTGCTCTCGGTGGCCTTTTTAGGCTTCGCCGGTTTGGCCGGCTCAGGTGCGCCCACCACGACCGGAGCGCCAGTCAGTAGCTCCTGTAGAGCAGCGCGGAGATCGGCAGGATTATCGGATTCAACATAGACGGTGATTTTTGCCAAGTGTGTCCTCTCCTTACGCGGAATGTTGGATTCCCAGCTTCCCGGTAGCGTAGTCCGGGGTTACTGGCAGGCCCTCCACTTCGCGCCAGGCCAACCACAGGTCCCGCAAGAAGATTTTAATCATGTATCGGACGGCACGGTTATGGATGTGACCCTTTGACAGTTCGCTGCAATCAGGCCGATTCTGTAACCGGAACTTGTAGCCGTCGTACACTTCCCGATAGGCCCCTCCCAGTTTGATGAAGACGGAACCCAAAACACCGACCAGTTTTGTCTTCAAAAATGGGTTGAAGGTTATACCTTTGCGCGTTGTTTCTTCGCCCTTTTTGTTTGTGTAGGCGCGGTCGACCAGGTGGTGCTGCTTACGCGACCTTCCCTCACCGTGCCCTTCTTCGTCGACAACCACATCTAGCCCGGCGTAGCGCCAAAAACCGGATACGCGGTCGGCCTTCGCGGGGTCCAGCTCGCTGAGAATTACCGCAGCCATAAGCGGCCCGCAGCCCCTAACGCCTTCAAGGAACGCGCCCCAGATCGGGAAGGTGGCCACGGCATCCTTGATGGTTTTTTCGAGCGACAGCTCGCTGTTCAGCAACGCCATGTAATAGCCGACCAGGTTGTACTCGAAAAGATCAGTAATAATGCCGCTGTTGGATTCGATTGCCTTCACCTTTGCCCGGTTGCTAGACGAAGTCAGCGCGTCGGTGATCCGCTTGTAGTCGATAACCAGGGAACCTAGAAGGTCCTGTGCCTTGTCGTCCATTTCCTCGGTTTTGGTGCCGGGTTCTTGCCCGAGCCGAACCCGGACGTTACCGACGATGCGGTTCCCGACCTCGATCCGGAGCTTTTGAGCGTCATAGAACGACTTGACCATGGAACGAAGGGTTGATTTATTCACGGCTGCCTCCTTATCGCTGATGACGAATGGGTTACTTGATCTTGTTTGGCACGCTGAAAGGGTCTTGGTTTCTTCTGATCGATGGCTCGCTGGAACGGAGTGGTTTTCTTTTCCGTTGTGGCTCGCTATTGAGTAATGGGTTTCTGGGAAGGGACGGCTCGCTTTACAACTTTGGTTTTCTTGCCAGGAACGGCTCGCTGTTAAGCCCCGGACGCCTTACATGCAACGGCCCGCTTTGCTCAAATGGGTTTCTGTTCCTACCTGGCTCGCTAGGCGGTGTTGGGTTTCTTGATGTACTTGGCTCGCTTGACACCCTTGGATTACTGGCATAGTCCGGCTCGCTTTTTTGGAATGGGTTTCTAACCCGCGACGGCTCGCTGAAAGACCTTGGTTTACTCGCGCGCTTTGGATGGGTTATTTAGATTTGAAAGCAAGCTCGTCTAGCGCGGAGGACGGACGAAAGTGCTTTGCTTTAGGAACGTAGTTAAAACGAATGGATCGCTTTATTTAGGCACCTACCCTCTTTTCAACAAATCTTTTTAACTTTACCGAGCTGTCAAGCAGTACCAGCACGTTCTGGTAGGTCCGTAGCACAATGTCGAAATCGATTCCTGTCGCATCTAGGCAGGGAACCTGGCTAACGAGATTGGAGAAATGAATTTCGAATTCTTCCAGATAAGCTTGAAAGTCAATAAGCAGAGCTTTTAATTCTTCTTCTGAGGTGGGTTTCGACGTAGTTGGGAAGGTGATGCGCTCGGAGTGGGTTCGATCTTTCCAGTTCACAACTTCACCTTGCTTTCAACTTAGGATTATGCAGCAGAGGAACGCGACCCCGGAACCATTAATACATGGACACCGGTCTGGCGTAGCGCGATCACTTCCTTTCTGACGGCCAAAGCGTCAGCCAGGTCTGCTGTCGAAACTTTTTGTAACAGAAACATCAAAGTTTCACGGTTACTTAAAACCTCATCAACCGTTGGCACATACAATTCCCCTTTCGTTATACGGTTTTACCGTATGTAATTGCGAATCTATAATGAATTTTATAAGTTAAAATGAATTAAATCAATCGGGAATCAATGGTAAATCCGTATAAAATAACGATTATCAAATTTGACTTCTACGGTTAAACCGGATATAATGTTGCACGAAAGGGGATGGACACTTGAAAAGCTTGTTATTTCACGGCCATAAGTTAAAAGAGGCTAGAGAAGGCAACAACAAAGACCGCAAAAGTTATACCATGGCTGATCTCGAAGAACTGAGCGGGGTTAAAGCCTCAACTCAGTCGGATATAGAAACGGGGAAAAATAAAAATCCGCGCCCAGCGACCGTAGAGGCGCTTTGCGCGGCATTAGGTAAAGACCCAATATTTTTTTACTACGATGGGGATAATCTCATGGATTTGTTTCCCCAAGAGATACCTGTCGAAGTCCGTGATTTTATATTTGATACCAGCAACATCGATTACTTATTGCTGGCGATGAAGATAAAGAAGATGGGCATTACACCGGAGGCTGCAGACAATCTTTTACTTGCTTTTGGGAAGGCTCTCTCCCTCCAGAAGGGAACACCTTGAACACTTCGCCCGCTTCTTACTGGCGTGCGCCAAAAAATCGACTTCGTAACGGTGATCGACGAGATAGACGCCGTTAGGCAACCGGACCCACCAAAAGGCTCCGGAAAAGTCGCTCAGGTCGTACAGGGTCTTCAAGCTAATCTCTCCCCTTTTTTTTAAATTGATCAACGGCGACGGCGCAGAAGAACCAGCGACCGTTGCCGTTGATATGTAAAGTTTGTTAAAAAGGTGTTTATTGGAGTGGGTGATCCGGGAAGCCCCGTTTATCGTGAAAAAAATACTCATTTAGGAGTTTCGGAATATCCCAAGGGCTATGGGTGTGAACCAAAAGGTGAAACCGATAGAGCAATTCCAGGATAACGTCACTAAAAAGATAAAACACCATGATATAAAAGAACCATTTCAAAATACCAGTAAAAATTCTGTGGTGGCGTACGTTTTTTACGTTATCGGCAAGAAGTGTACGTTTTAAGCACTCCAACTCTTCCCTATTATTCACCACATAACTCTTCGGGAATTCATCCTCGTCGTCGTCACAGACGACAACATGTTTTTCTCGGTTTCGCCGGAATAGCTTGGAAATAAGTTCTTTTAAGCTTTTTCGGTCAATCATAAGCATTGAACCCCCTCTAGTAGTATGCTCTATAGAGGGCAGGATTAAATTATATACCGCCGAAGGATGAGATTTCAATAGAAATTTTCTCGTTTTTTGAGAAAATTGTTGCCATGCTGAGAATTCAATGAATGGAACTTGACAGGATTCCGTACCCTATATAGGGCGTGAGAATTATTGAGGAGGGTTTTGCTATTTTTGATACGCATGAGCCGAAGACCCCTGGCAGTAAAATAAGACAAGCAAGGGTATCGAAAAAACTAACCTTAGAGACTTTAGCAAAACTGTCGGGAATTTCACGGCCAACAATCGCGAGAATAGAAAAAGATGAATACAAGAGACTGCCTATTGATATCATCGAAAAACTACTGCCGCACTTAGAAATTACGATGGAGTATATAAGAGAGACACCAAAGGGGGAACTCGATCACTTACCACAACATCTGCGAGAATTTGTGCTCGACCCCGAAAATATGGACTATATCGAGTACGGCTATTTAAAAAAGAGGCGAAAAGAAATTGAATCGAAGCTCGCGAGAGTCGATCAGCAGGTCGAAAGCTAACATCAGGAATATATCCATTTATTTATGCGGCCCACTGAGGCGCCAAAAGAAAGTTCGTGCTTTTGACTACAGTTTACTTAAAAAGCTGCCCAAAATTCTAGGCGAAAAGCGTCGTTCGGAGTGAACTATTTTATCTAGAATTTAAAGTAATGAAAAAGCCAGGATTATCCCACTTTCATGGGTTCCTGGCTTTTAATGTATAATTAGTTAAACTGCAGATTAGTTAGCAAAAACACCGTGTTGGTAAAAATACTCTATGCACTTCTACTCTGGGGAAATTTAGGGTCAACCTTAAGCCAAATGTTAAGACCGCCTTCCTTGTCTACCTCAATCCTGCTCACTACCTCCAGTGCCAGCTTCCGCTTAACCTCTCGACCTATGTCGGGATTTCGCATAATGCCGTTCCATTTTTTCATACTTTCGTATGTCTTGGCCACATCCGTCTGACTAACGTGCTCAATCGGTGGATTCTGTAACTGAGCCTCCAACTCGCCCTGTAGTTGCATCAAAGCTTGCTCTACGGCCTCCGATTTTTCAAGAAGCCTTTTCCTCATACTGGAGTTGGGCGGAGCCTCCAAGAAACTTTCTGTCAGCTGGTCGGCGGTTTTCTGCATGCTTTTAATTTCGTTTTGAAGATTAACTATCGACCTATTGTAGTCCTTGACTTCACTCTTCATTTTATCAAGGAGCGCCTTGTAAAGCTCATCGATATCGTAGTCAAGTATCCGTTCCGCCACAAGCTCCACGATGGCATCTTCTATGAAGCCTCTCCGATGGACCCGGCTCTTGCAGCCGTTGGCCCTATCCCAGCGGCCTTCGCATCTGTATTCGTAGTATTCGTAAATTGACTCCGAACCGTCCTGCTTTTGGTATCGACGCTTGTGATATTTTGGTATCATCTTTTCGCCGCAATGGGCGCAATACATTATATCCTTGAAGAGAAACACCGTGCTGTAGTACTTGTGCGGGACGGTCTTGGTCAGCTTGGCCTTGTATATCTCGTAAGCCTCCATCCACTCCTCTTTTGTGAAGATGGGGTCAATGGCGCCGCACTCGTACCATTCACCGCCCCATACCTGCACACCCATGTAGACTGGTTTAGAAACGACGGAGAGCACCACTTCGGGGTACCACAGCTCCCGTTTTTTCATGTGTTCGGTCTTCCAACCGGGAGCGGTGCTTTCATACGGTCTCCTGTATGTGTTGTTCAATTGGTCGGCAATCCTTCGCGCGCCGTTGCCCTGGATGTAGAGGTCGCGGATCAACCTAACGGTTTCGACTTGGTGGGGGACTTGCAATACTCGCTTGGTTTCGGCGTCATATCTATAACCGTAGGGCGGCCGGCTGTTCCTCCACTCGCCGCGCTGGACAATGGCCTGGAGGTTTGCCCTGACCCTTTGGGAGGTTGTCATGCTCTCGAACTTCGCCAGGAGTGGCATCAAGCCATCAAGCAACTCATCTGTCGGCGAATTGGTATCAGGATCGCCCCAGGTTTCGGTTCCGCAGGTAAGAATAATTTTGACGCCGGCCTTGCTGAACGCGTCGCGTAGTATGTAATAGTCCATCGGGTCGCGACATATGCGGTCGCGCTTGAAGGCAACGATGTTCTTAACCTTGCCGGCGGCGATGTCGTTCAGCAGCGCCATCATAACCGGCCGCTGGTGGACTCGCTTCTTGAAGGCCGACACCCCGTCCTCCTTGTATTCCTTGTACAGCTTGCCACCGTGGCTCTCGATCGTTTCTTTGTTGACCTGGGCCTGGATCTCGTAGCTCTCGCCCTCCTGGAACTGACCGTCCGTCGAAACGCGTACGAGGCTTGCCCAATCCCCATCCGCCACCTTTTGCTTCACTGTCGGGCCGCTAATCTTGGCCATTGTGAATCTCTCCCCTTCCCGCAAGTAAATCCGCTAGCAATGAAACAGCGGTTCTACTGGTATTGTAGGGTTTTTGTCCTTTATTCACAAAGCGGCTGTTTTGGCCTATTTTGCAAACGCGACCTCGCTGTTGCCGCCGCCGGGGAAGAGCTTGAGCTTGCGCCATAGTTCCTTGCGCTTGGCAGGGGCGAAGGCCTGGACCATGGCGGCTTCCTCGTAGTAGGGACGGCCCATGTCGGCGAGCACCCAGTCGGCGAAGGTGCGGGCGACTTTGTTCACGTCTTGTTTGCTGTTGAGGCCGGCCATTTCGGCGTATTTGAGGAGCTTGTCCGGGTCGCGGATGGTCAGGCCGCTTTCGGGTTCTTCGGCGGCGGCCTTGAGGGTGCGGGCGGCCTGCTGGGCGTGGAAGATGTTGGCGGCGGTGCCGATGGTGACGTGGCGGTAGACGAAGTTGCGGGCGACCATGACGTGGGCGTCGACGCCGCAGGCGCCGCGCGGCACTTTGGGGTTGATGCGGCACGGGCCCTGGGCGCAGAGCTGGCAGCTCAGACCCTGGGTGCAGAAGGTGCAGCGGATCTTTTCCTGCTGCTGCCAGCGGTCGAAGACGTTGGTCAGCCCCTGGGCGTGGACGTGCTGGTACATTTCGCGCATGGCCGGATCGAGGATGATGTTGAGGGGGTAGCCGTCGGCGCCTTGGTCGTGGGTGCGGATATGTTCGCGCTGCCAGGCAAATACGCCCTCCGGCGGCGGGGACTTGGCGATGTCGTAGTATTTGCGGGCGTTGGCGTGGACGTCGAAATGGGCGTCGGGGTCGTTGCTGCCGCTGGCGTCGCCCCGTCCCAGGACGGATTCCACGTCCCCCCTGCTGACTTCGTCGGTGCTGGTGATGAGCTGTTCCCGGTCGGGCACTGTGACTCCTCCTCGCTGTGTGTTGTCTTTAGTCTGTGTGGCGGTGACGATTTTATGCCTTTCTTTACATAAATTACCGGTATCAAGGGAACAGGTTTCCTCCCAGGACAGGGCGAATATGTCTTTTAATGTTTATGTAAAGTGGGGAGTAGTTTTGCAGAAGATGGCGCGGTCCCTGATCCTGGCGACGCTGGTTTTTTTGACCTGGACGGGGGCGGCGGCGGCGGGCGAGCTGACGCTCGGCCAGTGGCCGGCCGACGGCTGGCAGATGTGGCGGATCACTTTCCCGGCCGACGGCGCGTCGGAACTGCGCTACCCGCAAAGCGGCACTTATCTCACTGTCAGCTATGAGAACGTGCTGAAGCGCGGGAACAAGCTGCGGGTCGAGGGCGGGCTGACGAACGGCCTGCGGGGCAGGGCGGGCAGCGATACGGACTGGGACTACACGCACAGCCAGAATCCGTGGTATTACGGCGAGTTCAAGACGACCGGGGCGAGCGCGTTCGCGAACGTCGACTTCGTCAGGCAAGGGGCGGACGGCCACGAGTTCTTCATCGGCTACGGGTACCGTCAGAACGCGTTCCGCATGACCGAAGGAGTCTATTACATAGAGAATTATACCGCTCAGAGTCCTCCCGACACATTGCCGGGCCTCGATTCGACGTACACGGCCACGTACCAGGGGCCGCACGTCGGGGTGCGGGACAGGGTCGCTCTGTCGCCCCGGGTAAGTGTAGTCGGTTCGCTGGCCTACTCCCCTCTCACCCTCGTCCAGGGCCACGGCTGGTGGAACCTGCGCAGCCTGGACTTCGACCACAGCGGCGTGGGGCAGATGGTGGACGCGTACGTCGGGCTGCGGTACGCGCTGAACGACAGTAAGACGGCGGCGGTGACGGCCGGCTACCGTTACCAGTATATGAGCCTGTATAACGGGGCGGAGAGCACGAACGGCGAGGTAACCTGGGATAAGGCGACGAATGTGCAGAAGGGGTTTTATGTGTCGAGCGAGTTCCGGTTCTGAAGGCCGCATTTGCTGTTTGAATCTTGCCGCCGATTGTTATAGTATAGAGATGAGAATGCGGAGGTGGTACATATGGCGGAGTGGCATAATCTTATCGGCAAGGTTATCGCGGAAAAGGTCAGCGAATCGGCGGAGTTACAGCTTTTGCATCACAAGTTACGGTCGCATATCGAGCTGCTTACGAACGATGAGCGCACTATCAATTATATCGAGGAATTGCTCCAGGCGATTTTGGTACAGGCTCAGACCGATTCGAAGTTCGACGGGTTTCTTGCCGGCCTCGATTTTTCCGCGCAAGCGAATCAGACGGTGTAACCGCCTACGGCAGGCAAAAGCCGGTCCCGCGAACGGGGGGCCGGCTTTTCTGCGGGTATGGGGCACTTACCCTTCGCCCCGCGCTTTCGGCCTGCCTTTGAGGAAGTCGCAGGCCACGACGGCGGCGGCGAACAGGCCGGGCACGGCCCAGTGGAGGAA
Organism: Selenomonadales bacterium; assembly: GCA_029975165.1. GTDB lineage: Bacteria > Bacillota > Negativicutes > Sporomusales > UBA7701 > Anaeroselena. The sequence goes on along the minus strand of JARKPR010000031.1, from coordinate 136,222 downwards.
GGGGTAGGCGACGGCGAAGGTGCTGCCGGCCGGGTCGGCGAGAATCATGCCGCCGGCCGTCCAACCGAGGAAGGCGGCGCCGATGACGACGATGACCGGCCAGCGCTGCATGAGGGCGGTGATGAGGGTGCTGCCCCAGACGATGATCGGGATGCTGATGGCGAGGCCGATGATGAGGAGGCCGGTGTGGCCTTTGGCGACGCCGGCGATGGCGATGACGTTGTCGAGGCTCATGACGAGGTCGGCGACGAGAATGGTTTTGATGGCGGTCCACAGGTCGCCGGCGGCCTCGATTTCGTTTTCGTCGCTGTGGTCGTCGGTGACGAGCTTGATGGCGACCCACTCGAGGAGGAGGCCGCCGATGAGCTGGAGGTAGGGGACGGTGAGCAGGATGACGGCGACGAGGGTGAGGACGATGCGCAGGCCTACGGCGCCGGCGCCGCCCCACAGGATGGCCTGGCGCTGCTGCCGGGGCGGCAGTCGCCTGCTGGCCAGGGCGATGACGAGGGCGTTGTCGCCGCTGAGGAGCAAGTTGACCATGATGATGGCGAACAGCGGGCCGAGGTATTCCATGCCGTCACCTGCCTCCGTACCGGCCGCCCGGCAGCGCCCCGTCTGCGGCATTGCTCCCAGAGCGCTTGCCAGCGTACGCAACCAAGCACGCGGCGCGGCGCGCTCTTCCGGTGCGTCTTGCATCTGGGCACTTCTGAACGGCCTTAGTCTTTTAAAATGAAAAAACCATCACGGCGCGGCGATGGTTCTTTTCTGTTGGTCTCGTTTTTATCTTTCCCCGGGCGACGGGCAGGCATGAACGGGATTTAATTCCTTGGCAGGAAGTTCCGGCCGGCGGCGCGAATAAATTGATATGTAATATCATTTAATAAGAATTACGAGGAGGCGACGATATGAAGGTTCTGGTTGTTTATTATTCCCTTTACGGCCATATACACCGCCTGGCCGAGGCGGTGGCCGAGGGGATAGGCGAGGTGCCGGGGGCGGAGGCCGTGCTGCGGCGCGCGCCGGAGACGCTGTCCGCCGAGCTGGTGGCGAAGCTGGGGGCAACGGAGGCCCAAAAAATGATGGCCCATGTGCCGGTGTGCACCGTAGCGGAGCTGGCCGAGGCGGACGCGATCGTCTTCGGCTCGCCGACGAGGTTCGGAAACATGTGCGGCCAGATGCGGTCGTTCCTCGACGCCACGGGCGGGTTGTGGGCGAAGGGCGCTCTGGTCGGCAAGGTCGGCAGCGTGTTCACGAGCAGCGGCACCCAGCACGGCGGCCAGGAGTCGACCATCCTGAGTTTCCACACCACGCTCCTCCATCACGGGATGGTTATCGTCGGCCTGCCATATACTTACCAGCCGCAGACGCTGGTCGACGAGGTGGCCGGCTGCTCGCCGTACGGGGCGTCGACAATCGCCGGCCCGGACGGCGGACGGATGCCGAACAAGATCGAGCTCGACGGTGCGCGCTTCCAGGGCAGACACGTGGCGGCGATTGCGGCCAAGTTGACGAAGTAGCGGAAAAGACCGGCCGCCGGGGTACCGATGGCCGGCTTTTTTTGCGACCAAGCGAAGGGCGGGCGGCGGCGATGGAGATGCCGGCGATATTGTCAAGGAAAATCAATATATTGTGCATTTTAGCTTTTATTATAAAAATTAATACAAATTAAGGCATTTTTTCCCACTAAACTGGAAGGGATTTGTCAGTGTTTGTCAAATATAAATTACCGAATCGATTCCCGGCCCTTGGCTCGGAGGTAAGTATGGAAAAGATGAAGAAAATCTCCCCGGTCGCCCCGTCCGTGCCGCGCCCTTTTTTCAACCCGTCGGATTTTGCCGTTTTCGCGCAGACGAACGAGGCGATTTTCCTGCACCACAGTCACACCGGCGTGGTCGTGACCTTGAACGAGAAGGCTTGCGAGATGTTCGGCTATACCCACGAGGAGGCCCGCCGGCTCGGTATGGTGGCCATGACGCCGGGGGAATACCCTTATACCGCCGAGGAGGCGCTGCGCCGTTTCCGCGAGGCGGCGGCCGGCGCCCCGCAAATGTTCGAGTGGAAGACGAAGAACAAGGCCGGCCACGAGTTCTGGGTCGAGGGCTATCTCAAAGCGGTGGCCATCGGCGACCACGATTTTGTGCTGGCGATTTTCCGCGACATCACCCGCCGGAAGCTGTCGGAGCAGCGCCTGCTCCTGGATCATGGCAGCCTGGCGCTTCTCCAGGAAACCATTCTGGCGGTGATGGGCAAGCTGGACGAGAGCGACCTGCTCGTAGCTATGGTGCACCGCGCCGGGTCTCTGCTCGGGACGCCCCACGGCTTCATTTACTTGTTCAACGAGACGAGCGGGCTGCTGGAGCTGAAGGTGCCGGCGGTCGGCGGCCGCCTCAGTCCGACGGTGGAGCCGGGGGACGGCCTGGCGGGCAAGGTATGGAAGACCGGCGAGCCCGCCGTCTCCCAGAGCCGCCAGGTATTCATGACCGACGCCGCGGAAGACGAAGATATGGAGGTGGCGACGGTGGCCGTGCCGCTGAAGCGCGGCACGAAGCCGGCGGGCGTCCTCGGCTTGTATTCGCCTGATGAGGAATACCATTTCCGCGAGGACGAGGTCTTATTGCTGGCCAAGTTTGCCGATATGGCGGCGGTGGCCCTGGCAAACGCCGCCGAGCACACTGCCGTGCGCCGGGGACTGAGCACGAGCAAGGCCGCCGAAGCGGCCCTGCGTTTGAGCGAGGAACGGTACAGGATGCTGTTCAACAGCATCCATGATATCCTGTTCATCGCCGAGATAACGTCCGACGGCCTGCCCGGCCTGATCGTCGACGCCAACGAAACGGCCTGCCACCGTCTGGGCTACAACCGGGAGGAGCTTCTCGAGCGCACGCCGACCGACATCGTGCCGATCGAGCTGCGCGGCGATTCGCGGGAAAAGATCGAGTTGCTTTACGCCCAGAAGCATATTTCGTTGGAAAGCGCTTACCTGACAAGCAGCAATACTACCATCCCGGTGGAGGTGGACACTCATCTCGTTTATCTGGACGAACGGCCCTGCATGGTGTCGATCGCCCGCGACATCAGCGAGCGCAAGCGGGTCGAAAAGGAGATGGCCCGGCTCGACCGCCTCAATCTTATCGGGTCGATGGCGGCCGGCATCGGCCACGAGATCCGCAACCCGCTGACGACGGTGCGCGGGTTCCTGCAGATGATGAGCGCCAAGGACCATTTTGCCGACCACCGCAATCATTTCGACCTGATGATCAACGAGCTAGACCGGGCTAACGCCATCATAACCGAGTTCCTCTCTCTGGCGAAGAATAAGGCCGTGGATCTCAAGGAGGGCAGCCTCAACACGATCGTAACGATGCTGCTGCCGCTACTGGAGGCCGGCGCCATCTTATACAACAAGGCGGTGAAGACCGACTTGGCGGAGATTCCCGAGGTACCGCTCGACGAGAAGGAGATCCGCCAGCTCGTGGTCAATCTGGCGCGCAACGGCCTGGATGCCATGCCTCCCGGCGGTACGTTGACCATCAGGACGTCTTGCCGCGACGATCAGGTCGTGCTGTCGGTGCAGGACCAGGGCAAGGGGATCGCCCCCGATATTGCCGACATGGTGGGCACGCCGTTTTTTACGACGAAGGAGTACGGGGTGGGGCTGGGCCTGGCGGTGTGCTACAGCATCGCCGCCCGCCACGGCGCGACCATCACTTTCGACAGCGGTACGGGCGGGACGACGTTTTCGGTCCACTTTCCTTTGCGGAATAAATAGCGGCGGCTGCCAAAGAAAAAAGAGCGCTCGCGCTCTTTTTTAGTCTCTACAGTTCGTTTCCGCTTACGGTTTCCGTGCCTTCGACGCAACGAAATCCGCATCCGTCACATTCGGCCTCGCCGCCGATCTCGAGGTATTCCTGGCGGCCGCTCAGGTTTTTGCCGTTCCAGAACGAGTAGGTATCCGGCATGGCGCCACCTCCGACACATTATTCGTTTCTAGTGTTCGCCGGCGGTGGCCGTTGTTATTCCGGCCGTTTCCCGCGGCGGCCGTCTTTCTAGTCCTTCTTGAAAATGATCTGGCCTTGCCGCTCGCAGCGGCTTATTCTCCCCAGTCTTTCCAGGTAGCGGAGGTGGGCGATGGCTTCGCCGACGGCGAACCATTTCTGCACCGACGGGACGTCGGCCCAGTGGCTGTAGGTCATGTCCCAGGTCATGCCGGCGGCAACGTCGTAGGCGGTGAGCGGGCCGCCCGCCAGGAGGGAGGCCGCTTCGGCGGCCCGGTGTTCGTGGTGGGCGAGCATTTCGTCGATCCTTACCCGGCAGTCGTCGAACAGCCGCCGGTGTCCCGGGAGGACGAGGGCGATGTCGAGGGCCGCGATCCGCTTGAGGGAGGCAATATAGTCGGCCAGGGGGTCGCCTTCCTCGCGCCAGAGGGAGATGTTGGGGGTTATGTCGCGCAGCAGAAGATCGCCGGCCAGAAGAATTTTTTCGCGGGGTTCGTACAGGCACATGTGCCACGGCGTATGGCCCGGGGTCGCCAGGCAGGTGAAGCGGTAGCGGCCGGCGGCGATTTCGTCGCCGTCGGCGACGGTGGTGAAGGCGATTGGGGTTCGGGGGGCGTAGCGGTATCCGGGGTGGCGCCTTACGGACTCCGTGGCTTCGGATGGCGAGAAGCCGTGGCGGCGGGCCAGGGCGATGGGGCCGTCCCAGAAGGGGTCGGAGGGGTCGAGGCTGATGGCATGGTCGACGTCGAAGGCGTCGAAGGCGCCGCACCATACGCGGGAGGTGGCGGTGGCCAGAACGCCGGCCTGGCCGACGTGGTCGGCGTGCGTGTGGGTGATGAAGAGGTCGATCCTTTCGGGATCGACGGCCAGTTCCTGCAGGCCCTGGGTCATCGCCGCCAGGCATTCCGGACGGTTGAAGCCGGTGTCGACCACGAGGGCCCGCTCCGGGCCGATGATGACGTACGAGTTGAGCATCTTGAGGGGGTTTCCGGGCAGAGGTATTTCAAGCCGGAACAGCCCGGGGAGAATTTCCTGCGGCAGAATGATCACTCCTAAGATCGCCGGCTTTCTGTTTAAGTATGCCGGTTCTTAGCAGATTATTCGCGCCTCGGGGCGACGAATCCTCCCGCATTTTATCCTTGGCGGAAATAAGGCTTGACCTGGAAGAGCAGGTAGGCGAAGATGAGGCTCCAGATGAGCCCGGCGAGGCTGAACCACACGAGGTTGACGAGCAGGCCGAGCAGGAGGGCATAGAAAGCCAGCCGCCAGCCGAGGCGGCGCCGCTGCAGCATGTAGCCGCCGCTGGCGATGGCCAGGGCGAGCTGGATGGGGACAAGGACGTTGAAGACGGTGACGGCGAAGGCGGGATAGGGGTAGCGCGCGCCCACGGCGCCGAGGGAGGCGGCGCTGAAGAGGCCGGCGACGCTCAGCCAGGACAGCAGGCCGAGGGCCGCGAGGACGATTAAGAGCCATGGGAGAATTTTCGCCGCCCCATCTTTTATATTGGGCGGCAGCCCCGGCAGCCAGCCGGCGAAAATCCGGTCGAAAAACCTTTCCAGGTTGTTCATGGCAGCTTTTCCTCCCCTGTTTGGTTTCCATTTAATGATATGAGCGGGCAGCAAGAAAAATTACGCCGTTATGTTGCAACAAGGGGGCGGGGATGCTATAATAAAGCTAGGCACCATCCTTACAGAGACTCTGGTTTTTAACATTTGCAAGCGCATCCGAAAGTCAGTCTTTTCGAGCCTAGCAAGTAGCAAACCGGTCCAAAGGGTAGTGTTTTTCGTTTCCCCCCGTAAGCGACCCAGTCGTGGATCAGCTCAGTTGCCAGTTACCCGCAAGATTCGGTTCATTCGAGCGTATGGAGGTATTCCGGTCTGTCAGTATCAGCTATACTGTAGGGATGGTGCCGTGATGGGGGAGGCTTCAACGCCTCCCCTTCTATTTGCGTCTTGGAGTCTTTTTTTGAAGGTAGGCCGTTGATAAGCGAAACTTGGCTCGGGCGATCGGCCCGAGCCTTAGTTGAGCTATCCGCGCCCAGAGGCGCGGGCCTCCCCATCTGCGGCGTTGCTCTTCAGAGCGCCTTGCATCCTGGGGGGCCTCACGGCATTTCGGGGGACTTTATTTGCTTTCTGCGGGGCATGCTAATGCCGGAGGTGACGCGCGATGGCGGCGAAAAACAGCGGCGCGGATATGCAGTCCGAGTTCGATGCCCACGTTTCCGAGGCTCCGGCGGTCCGTTACTCTCCGCCCCCTACTGGCGGCGTAATTCAGGACGAGCTGCGGAAACAGGCCGACGGGGATGCCCCCAGCGCCAGGCAGACATTAGGCGACCCCGAGGATTACAGCAACGCGGCCAGCGACCGGACGGCCAACACGCCGGTCAGGCCCCGCGTTTTTCCACCCCCGGACGGAGCGTGACGAAAGGCGACACGCATAAAACACAAGACCCCGCGAAATACGCGGGGTCTTGTGTTATTTCCAGGCGGGGATGCGTTCTTCGCAGGGGACGCCGGTCTGGCATTTGCCGCAGCCATAGCGGGGTTTGAAGCGTTCTCTGACGGTGTCGAGGTATGCAGCGCAGGGCGGGTGGCGCTTGCCGGCCTCGTCGATGGCCTGCGGCGGGCAGCGGCGGATGCAGGCGCCGCATTTGCTGCAGTATTCGTGGCTGGCGGTATAGGGACGCGGCGTCGGCTCGAGGGCGAGGCTGGTGATGACGCTGCCGACGCGGCCGGCGGAGCCGCGGGCGGTGATGAGGGAGCAGCTGAGGCTGAAGGTCCCGAGGCCGGCGATATGGGCGGCATGGCGTTCCGACCAGTTGCTGCGCCGCTCGATCACGGCAAAGCGCGGGTCGAGGGCCGGCACGACTGTCTGGTGGCCGGCCGCGGCCAGCTTTTCGGCCAGGAAGCGGCGCAGGGCGTCGTTGACCATCTCGCCCTCGACGCGACCGTAGAGCCATTCGGTCGCCGGCAGGCCGGGCCGGCGATTGGCGGTGCGCACGGCGGCCGAGAACGGCAGAAAGAAGGATACCACCGACCGGGCCGATGCCAGCCATTCGAGCGGCGAGAGGTGGTGCGGGCCGACGGCGTCGGTGTCTTTGAGGCGGGTGAACAGCGGATCGTCCGCCGCGGCCGCCGCCAGCAGGGGCGGGTCGTAGATCACCAGGCCGCCGAGCTCTGCCACGCGATTGAGGGGGGTTTCACGCAAGAAATCGGTCGCCGCCGCAGCTAAGTTTTCAAGCCGCACGGTTTATCATCTCCTTAGCGTTGTTTAGCTGAAATAGTTGGCGGCCGCCCGGCCCGAATCCTGCCACTCCTGTCACGCAGGCGAAAAAACCTGGCCCGGTTGTTCAGCAGCAAAGAAACAGCTATAATTATTATTGTAATTACTATAATTATAAAAATTATTATTATTACTATTGTTGACTGGCGCGGTCCGGCCATACGCCCCTCCCCTATCAGACGTATGGCCGGACGCCAATACCAATTTTGTATGACATTTTATTGAACGGTTATTACTTCACGGGCCGACAGAGGCATGGATTCCGGGGATTTGTCACTAATTTATTGAAAGCCTGTCGGAATAATAGTAAAATATTGGTGACAATGTAAAGGTGGGATGACGATGGCGACAAACGGCAAGGCAACGATCAGCGCCCGGATCAACGCCACGGCGGTGGATGCGCTCAAAAACCTCAAGGTCCCTCTGTCGGACGTTATCGAGGCCGGCGTTTTCCATTTCCTGTTGCTGGACGATTTCTCCAAGGTGAAGTTCCTCATCCAAAACAATGAGGATGTCGTCAATTTGAAGTTCCTGGCGGCGGCCTATCACGAGAGCCGTGGCCGCTCCTGGCAGGATATCCTGCGGACCGCCCTCCGCCTTGACGCGGACGACGATGTAAAGGCGACGGTACGGGAACTGAAGTCGGTGGCGAAGAATCTCGACGACCGCGGCGACGAGGTGTTTTTCCGCAAACGCGTTGCCGGCCTCGACGCGACCGCCCTGCTGCAGGAGGCTCACCTGCACATGGTGAGGAGCGCGTATGCCGAGGCCCTGGTCTTGTACGAAAGCGCCCTGCGCCTGTTCGAGGCGGCCGGCAACGCGCCGGAGACGGGCAAGACGCTCGCGCTGGCCGGCCGCTGCCAGCAGAACCTCGGCCGTTATGCCGACGCTCTCGATGCTTATGAACGGGCCAGGCGCGTCCTCGAACAGCACGATCTGCCCCACGAGTTGGCGCGGATTATTTTCGACCGGGGCACGTGCTATCAGATGACGGGCCGCTATGACGAGGCCTGCTCTTCTTTCGAGGAGGCGCGCGCCATTTTCGAAAGCCTCGGCAATTACGAGGAGGTGCGCAAAGCGTTCAGCAATATTGGCGCCTGCCTGAATTTCATGGGCGACAAGAAACGGGTGCTTGAGTTGTACGATATGTTCATTGCCAGGATCAACCGCCAGAAAAGCAGCCTGCTCGCCGGCATGGGCGGCGAAGGGCGCTGACGCTTTGAAGGAATAACGCCATCCGGGGCGAATTTAATAAAATATGCCAAATGTCAACTGGTGAGGTGAGTAAAATGTTCAAACCAGCCCGAATTCTTACCGCCGTCCTCCTGCTCCTGGCGGTCACCGCGCTGCCGGCGCTGGCGGCCGAGGAGGAGGATCGCTACTTTCCTCTGAGCAAGGCGTCGAAAGACACGTTCAGCACTTATTACCTCGACCTTAAGACCCTCTACCACATGCCGGCCGACGTCGGCCACGATTTCGCCAAGGACCCCGCCCAGCTCTATAAGGATAAAGGCTATATCCAGGCCTGGGTCAAGGTGGAATACGAGAAGAACGGCGCCAGGGAGGTGACGGAGTCTCTTAGGACCCAGGAGAAGAACGTCGCCGGCTACGATAAGCTGGCCTTTTCTCTCCAGCAGCTGCGGGTGCGCCCGGCAACCAGGGAGGTCGCGCTGCTCGTGCAGGTGGATTATGATAAAAACGGCAAGCTGCTTGGCCGCAACGCCTATTCCAAGGACAGGTGGCTGCCTTTCGAGGCGGACGCGCGGATCATGGAGATCTGCGAAGGCCTGGTGAACGCCCAGAAGGCGCTATACGACATCGAAGGCCGGTAAGCGGCCGCCGGCGCGCACAAGCGCCGGCCGAGGGAGGAAGCGATACGGTATGAAGAATGTGCGCCAGGCGCTATGCCTGTTGTTGACGGTTCTGCTGCTGGCAACGGCGGCCGGGCCCGCGGCGGCGGCCCCGTTCGACCCTGCGACGCTGCGGGTCTCGGTTGACGATTCCCTGTGGCGGAGCTACCATCTCGGCCCCGAGCCGGCAAGCGGGGACACCGTGACTCTGCATAGGGTCAAGAAGGTCGAGGTGACCATCCTTGCCGGCAGCCGGGAGTTCGCCGTCCATGCCTTTACCCCCCAGGAGGCCAAACCGCACAAATTCGTCATCCCTCATGGCGTGACCAACCTCAAACTCCGCCTGCAGACCTGGACGGCGGACGATTTGGTGTGGACGCAGGTTTCCGACTTGAAGGAGGCCGGCGGCAACATCGTCATCAAGGCGGTGCCTGCGGGGCTGACGGTCTACACGCCAGGCTTCTGAGAAAAGACCGGCGAACCCCCGGGACAAGAAAATGTCCCGGGGGTTTTTAAACAAACCTCATGTGAAAAATTTCCCTATTTTTTAGCCGGATGTATGGACTTTTCGGCGGTGTCGGTGTATAATCAAATCAGGTGAATGTGATAATTTTCACTTATGGGAGGTTTGCTTTATGCTCCCGAAAATGGTTTTCTCCCTCCTCGGCCTGCCGATCGCTTTGTTGTGTTGCCTGCTCGCGCCTCTAATTTATATATCGGTGATTGCCTTGGCGCCGTTGGGCATCCTTTACCGCTACGCGATCAGGCCTTTCCTGCCCGGGAACGGCGACGCCGATTCCTCTCCTCTCGCCCACCACCTCCCCACATAGCATATCTTCCCGTTGCTTTTTTTGCCAGTCGGCTCTGCGGTCAGCAGAGTCCATTTTTTTTGCCAAGCCGGGCGCGGATATCTCCTTTTGGCGCGGAAATATGATACAATAGGGGTAAAATCCGTGAGGGGGTAACCTTTATTATGATGAAGCGGACGACCGCCGCCGCGCTTGCGCTGACCATGCTGCTCACACTGCTCGTCTTCGCCCCGTCAGTTTGCTCGGCCGCCGACAAGCCCGCCAAGCTGATGGTGAGGATTGATGTTTTCGATTCGAAAACTTTCTGGTCGTACCCTTACATAACAAGTGACGGCAAGGTAAGGAAGCCGCACGTCGTCCAGGTGGTCTGGACGACCAACAACGGTACGAAGGCCAACCGGGCCGATGTCGTTCTGGCGGGCAAGGAAAGGGGCGACCTGGCGATAACTACGGGAAATAACGAATTCCTCGATCTCGAGATCGTGGTGGCCGACGACAAAAATGTCGCCCTCGGCAAGGGGGGGCTGCAGCTCCGCAACACCGGCCAGGAGGTAACGTTCCTCGTTGCTCCTCCGGAGTCGACCGCCCCGACAATCGAAATGCTGTAGCCGCCAACTAAACGGAAAGGGCCTGCCTGCGCAGGCCCTTTGTTTTTTCGTTTCTTCATTCGCGCTTTGCCGCCGCGCTGGCCGGCGGCAAAGCGCCTTTTTCACCGGCGAACAGGGCGAGAAATTTTTTGACGATCTTCGGGTCGAACTGCGTGCCGGCCGCGCGCCGGAGCCCGGCGAGCGCTTCTTCGTGGCTCATGGCCGCACGGTAGGGGCGGTCGCTGGTCATGGCGTCGTAAGCGTCGACGACGGCGAGGATGCGGCATTCCAGGGGAATCTGTTCGCCGCGCAGGCCGACAGGATACCCGCCGCCGTTCCACCATTCATGGTGCTTGAGGATCCAGTCGGCGATCGGCAGGAGTTCGTTCGACGACTGGGCGATCCGGTAGCCTATCTCGCAGTGGCGCTGCATTTCCCGCTTTTCCTCCGGGGTCAGCGGGCCGGGCTTGAGGAGGATGTTGTCGGCTATGCCCACTTGGCCGATGTCGTGGAATTTGGCCAGCAGTTGCATTTCGGCGATGGCGGGCGCCGCCAGTTTGATTTTCCGGGCCAGCTTCAGGATCAGCGCGTCGATTCTCTCGGCGTGCTCCTCGGTGAGGAAATCCCGTTCTTCCAGCAGCTTCATGGCCGTCTGGATGATGGCGCTGCGGGCGCTCTGCGAGTGGTGGAGTTTTTCCCGGTACATGTTGTTGTCCGCTTCCCGGAAAAGGGTGCGGATGCAGGCATCGCCCCTGGTGCCCACGGCGTAGCCGATCGACAGGCTGAGGTGCGCTCCCGGCCGCATGCGGTTGTAGTCGTCTATGCCGCAGCGCACTCTGTGGCAGGCGGCCTCGACGGCGCTGCGAGTGGCGTTCGGCACGAGGACGGCGAATTCGTCGCCGCCGATGCGGGCCACGACGTCGTCGCGGCGGAAGGCGTCTTTGATGATCATCGCCGCGGCCATCAGCAGGCCGTCGCCGACGAGGTGCCCCATGGCGTCGTTCACGAGTTTGAGGCCGTTTATGTCGCAGACGATTACGCCTGCCGGCCCGTCGCCCACAGTGCCGACCCGGTCGAGTTCCTGTTCGAAGAAGGCGCGGTTGTAGAGGGTGGTAAGACCGTCGCGGGTGCTGATGTACAGCAGTTTGTCCTGGGCGTTCTTCTGGGTGGTGACGTCCATGATGACGCCTTCGATGTAGTGGGGGCGGCCGTCGGGGCCTTGCACCGGACGGGCCCGTTCGACCACGGAACGGATCGCGCCGTTTTTGGCGATTATGCCGTATTCGACTTCGAAAGGCTGGTCGCCGTTGATCGCGTCGCGGATTTTGGCCAGCACCCGCTCGCGATCGGCCGGCAGGACGATGCTCTCCAGCGGGCACAGCCCCCCGGGAGGGAGACGGCGAGGATCGTAGCCGGTGACGGCGTGGAGCGTGGCGTTGAAAAACTGGACCCGCGCGTTGTCGCGGAGGTAGAGGCGATAGACGATCCCCGGCAGGTTCTCGGCCAGGGTGCGGTACATGGCTTCGCTTTCGCGCAGCGCCGCCTCGGCCCGGCCGCGCTCGCGCAGTTCTTCCTCCAGGGCTTCGTACAGCCTGGCGTTGTTGAGGGCCAGGGAGGCTAATTCGGCGAATTTTTCCAGGACGGCGATCTCTTCGGCGCGGAAGACGCGGGCCGAGTCGATATGGGCCAGGCAGAATACGCCCAGGACTTCCCGGCCCCGTTTTAGGGGGAGGCCGACCCAGGCCCGCACTTTGTCGTGGGCGGGGTCGGGGGTGCGCTCTTTTTCCCGGCTGTAGTCGTCGGTGACGAACAGGCGGCCGTTTTCCCATATCTGGCCCGACAGTTCTTCGCCTTTTTTCAGCTTTTTGCCGATGATTTCGCGGTAAAAGCCGTGGGCGAGCCGGGCTTCGAGGTGGGTGCCGTCGGCGGTGACGAGATAGATGTAGCCGTGCTTGGTCGCCATCAGCCCGCAGGCGCCGTCGAGGATGCTGGCGAGGAGCCCGCCGAGTTCGAAGCGGGTCATGAGCTGCAGCGACAAGGCATGGAGAAGCTCGAGGTAATGGTTCTGCCGGCGGATGAGTTCCGCGGCGCGGCGGCGTTCGGCCAGCTCGCGCTGCAGTCTGGTGTAGAGGCGCACGTTGCTGATGGCGATGAAGGCCAGCTCCGCGAATCTCTCCAGCATGGCTTGTTCGGTGCGTGAAGGAACGTAGCGCTCGCGGAGGATGTTGAAGCCGAGGACGCCGATGATCCGCCGGTTGTCGCGCAGGGGTACGCCGATGATCGTCCCCACGACGTCTTCCCCCCCGTCTGCCGGGCCGGCCTGCCATATCCTCTGTTCGCCGGAAAATTCTCCGGACTGCCAGACCCTGCCGACGAAGCCTTCCCCCGGCCGGCGTCGGGCGCCGATCGTGGAGCGGTTGAATCCCACCCCAACCCTCATCTCCATGGCCGTGCCGTCGTCGGTGATGAGGTACAGGAAGGCGTTGGGGGTGTGGAGGAGGTCGGCGGCGCGGACGGCGATGTCTTTGAGCAGCGAGTCCAGGTTCCGGCGGCGCATGAGGCCGATGGCGACTTGGTGCAGGGCGGCGAAATATTCGCTTTGCAGTTGTTGCGGGGAGATGCGTTTTTTTCCCTGCCGGGCGACGGCTCTATCGCGGCCGGCCCCCTGTCCTTGCTTCCCGTCCATCTGGTCCTCCCGCGGCGGTGATATTGTCTCCTTTTTTTACCATTCGACAGTTTTCCTGCTTCTCCTCTCTGGTAAAAGGTGGTATTAAGGCAGGAAACAGAAAAGCTCCGGCTGACCGGAGCTTTCTTCTTTCAGGCGGGTGGGGCCGTTTTCTTGCCTTCTTGCTGCCGTTCCTGGCTGCGGTGCTTTTTGGCGAGTTCTTCCCGGTTGACGGGGGTGATCTTGCCGCCGAATTCCCTCGCCAGCAGCGCCTCGACCTCCGCGGGGCAGAGGGTTTGGGTCCTGACCTCGTTCCATTTTTCTACCATCGGCCACCTCTTCGGACCGAAGGCAGGCCGCCGGCCAAAAGGTTCACCGGTACCTGCCTTACGTATTCGGCGCGCCGGGATGACGCCGGCTTCGCCTATGTTTATTATGGACGGGCTGCCGGCAAATAATACGGCCGCGGGGCTAGGCGTCCTCTTCGGCTTTGGCCAGCCGCCTGACCTGGGTGGCGACGAGCACGGCGGTGAGCAGCGTGGAGCCGAGGTCGGCAATCGGCCCGGCGAGCCACACTCCTTTCAGGCCGACGAAGCGCGGCAGGATGAGCAGCACCGGGATGAGGATGAGGAGCTGGCGGGACATGCTGAGGAGCAGGGAGTGCAGGGGCTTGCCGATCGCCTGGAAGAAGGAGGAGCCTATTACCTGGAAGCCGATGATGGGGAGCATGGCCAGGAAGATCTTCAGACCGGCCGCGCCCAGAGCGACCAGTTCGGCGTCGCTGCTGAACAGGCGGATGATGTGAGCGTCGAACAGTTGGACGACGGCGAAGCCGCCGACCGCGACGGCGGTGGCGGCCAGGCTGCCTTTGACGACGGCTTCCCTGACCCGGTGATAGTGCTTCGCGCCGTAGTTGTAGCCGATGACGGGCTGGGTGCCCTGGCTGATGCCGAACAGCGGCATGAGGGTGAGCATCGAGACGCGGTTGATGATGCCCATGGCGGCCACGGCGGTCTGGCCGCCGTGGGCCATGAGGATGTTATTGAACAGGCCGGCGACGACGCTGGCCGCGACCTGCATGAAGAAGGCCGACGAGCCCATGGCGATGATGTCGGTGACGATCCGGCGCTCGGGGCGCATGTTGGCGCCGCGGAGCTTTAGGTAGCTGCGCCGGCTGCGGAAATGGACGACGACCCAGACGGCGGACAGGGCCTGTGATATGACGGTGGCCAGCGCCGAGCCTTTGATCCCCAGGCCGAGGCCGAAGATGAACAGGGGGTTGAGGAGGGTGTTGAGGAGGGCGGACATGACCATGGTCATCATGGCGATGCGGGGGCTGCCTTCGGCGCGGATGACATTGTTGAGGCCGAAGCCGGTGAACATGAAGACGCTGCCGCCGAGGATCAGGGTGGTGAAGTCGCGGGCATAGGGCAGGACGTCCGGCCCCGCCCCGAGGGCGACGAGGATCTCGTCGAGGAAGGCGAGCATCAGGCCGGACAGGCTGACGGCGAACACTATCCCCAGGACGAAGGCGTTGCCGAGGATTTTTTCCGCGTCGGCGATCTTTTTCTGGCCGATGCGGATCGAGACGAGCGTCGTCGCGCCAACGCCTACGAGCATGCCGAAGCCCATGAGGACGATCATCAGCGGGAAGGCGATGGTGACGGCCGCCAGGCCGATGGCGCCGACGCCATGGCCGACGAAGATACTGTCGACGATATTGTAGAGGGCGTTGACGAGCATGCCGGTGATGGCCGGTATGGAAAAGTCCCAGATGAGGGTGCCGATGTTTTTGCGTCCCAGGCTGCTGCGGTCATCCATGGCGGGTTGCCATGGCCGCGCGCTCTTGTGCCGGCATTGCGCCCACCTCCTTCGTCGGCTTTAGTATTGGCGTATCGCCGGCCGCGCTTTCATGGGAATAAGCAGTAGATGAGGGAAAAAAGTAACCGGCGGCAGCGGCCGCCGGCTTTGAGAATAATTTTTCAATTACCTAGCCATTCGCGCATTAGGGTTACGGCCGGCGTGTAGTACAGCAGGGCGGCAACGACCGCGCCGCCGGCCGCGCTCACGGCGAACGGGACGACGAAGAACAGGGCGCCGACCTGGGAGCCGATGAGGTATTTGGCGACGGGAAAGGCGGCCAGCGCGCCGACGAGGCCGGTGCCGAGGAGTTCGCCGGCCACGGCGCCGAGGAAGCTGTTGGTGCGCTTGTAGATGATGCCGGCGAGGGCGGCGCCGATCATGCTGCCGGGAAAGGCGAGCGGCGAGCCGGTGCCGAGGAAGTTGCGCAGGAGCGAGGTGGCGAAGGCGGCGTTGACTGCGGACCGTGTTCCGAGCAGCACCGCCAGGAGGATGTTGATGGCGGACTGGACGGGGAAGCACTTGGCGACCCCGACCGGGATGTAGACGAGCTGGGCGGCGAATACGCCAATGGCGACGAATAAGGCGGTGAAGGTGAGTTTCCGGTTGTTCATGTTGCATCCCTCCGGTTATCAGCCTATTTGGCCGTGGCGGAGCACGAGCTCCGGGGTCATGGCGAAGACGGCGTCGAACAGCCTGACGCGGAAGGTGCCTATCCCTTCCCCCGGCCGGAGGGCGCGGTGGGCGAGTTCGCCGGCGACGCCCATGACGGTCAGGCCGGCGACGGCGCCGACGTAGGGGGCGGCGCCGGATCCGCAGCAGCAGCCGATGAGGGAGGTGGCCATGCAGCCGGTGCCGGTGACGCCGGCCAGCCACGGGTGGCCGTTGGCGATGCGGCAGATACGGCCGGCGGCGGCGACGATATCGGCCGGGCCGGTGACGGCCACGACGCAGCCGAGTTCTTGGGCCAGGCCGGCGGCGATCGCTTCGCCGTCCGCCTCTGCTCCGGCGGCGTCGACACCGCGGATGGCGGCCCGGCGGCCGGCGAGGGCGGCGATTTCGGCGGCGTTGCCGCGGACGACGGCCAGGGGCACTTCGCGGAGGATGCGGTGGGCGGCGGCGGTGCGCGGCGGCGTTCCCCCCGCCCCGACCGGGTCGAGGACGACGGGGATGCCGAGTTCGCCGGCCCGGCGGCCGGCGGCGACCATGGTGTCGACGGCGTCAGGGCTGAGGGTGCCGAGGTTGAGGACGAGGGCGGCGGCCATGGCGACCATGGCGGTTGCCTCGTCCGGGGCGCTGGCCATGACCGGCGAGGCGCCGAAGGCGAGGGTGATGTTGGCGCTGTCGTTGGCGGTGACGTAGTTGGTCAGGTGATGGATAAGCGGCTTTTGGGCCCTTACCGCGGCAACGGTTTGGGCGATTTCCGGCAACAGGACCATTTTGCGGCGCACCTCCCCACGAGAAAATATAGAGCCCGGTGGCGGCCACCGCCGGGAGGGCGGCCCCGAACCACAGAAAAAAGGGACGTGAAGGCGACAAAAACGGGCGCTCCCCGTAAGGATGCGCCCGAAACACGACGATTCCCGCAGCTATCCCTACGCTGGCATTACCCAGATCAGGTTATAGGGGTCATAGACGAGCGGGTCTATATCTCAGCCGGCCATCCCGGCTCCCCCAGCCTTTATCCATTTTTCGCCGCGGCGGACCGGTTTTGTTCCGCCTCATGCTCATTATAGCAGAACCGGCCGGAATTTCCAGCCCTCCGCGGCAAAGTTTCGCTCGCCGGCGGCCTTTTTGGCCGCGATTGTCGCCTCAAGGCGCCGGCGGCAGGATTTTGCCCTGCCGAGGTGGTATTGGGTTTATTATTCCCTTTCCGCACCATATCTTAAGGAGCTGAGCATTATGGACAAAGCCACCCTCAAGGAGCAGGCCTGCAGGGCCATCCGCGACCATGCCGGCGAGATAAAAAGCCTCGGCGACAACATTTTCCGCGAGCCCGAACTGGGCTTCAAGGAAACGGCGACCGCCGCGAAGGTGGCGGCGGCGCTCACGCGCCACGGCATCGCCCATACCACCGGCCACGCCATAACCGGCGTGAAGGGCCGCCTGAAAGGCGCCCGGCCCGGGCGGTCGGTCGCCGTCCTCGGCGAGCTCGACGCGGTCATCTGTTATGAGCATCCCTTCGCCAACCCCCAGACCGGCGCCGCCCATGCCTGCGGCCACTTCGCCCAGATAGCGGCGATGGTCGGCTGCGGCATCGGCCTGACCGCCGGCCAGGTCATGCCGCACCTGGCCGGCGATGTCGTGCTGTTTGCCGTGCCGGCCGAAGAGTATGTGGAGATCGAGTACCGCAACCGTCTCTGCCAGGACGGCAAGCTCACGTATCTCGGCGGCAAGCCCGAGCTTATCGCCCGCGGCGATTTCGACGACATCGATATGGCGATGATGATCCACTCCGACACAGGCGGCAAAGCCGGGCGGTCCGTCGCGGTCGGCGGCACGAACAACGGCTTCGTCGGCAAGCTGGCCCGCTTCATCGGCCGCGAGGCCCACTCCGCCGGCGCCCCCCACGAGGGCATCAATGCCTTGAATGCCGCCATGCTAGCGATCATGGCCGTCAACGCCCAGCGGGAAACCTTCCGCGACGAGGATTACGTCCGCTTCCACCCCATCCTCACCAAGGGCGGCGACCTCGTCAACGTCATCCCGTCCGATGTCCGCATGGAGAGCTATGTGCGCGGCCGGACGGTCGAGGCCATCGTCGACGCCAACAGGAAGGTCGACCGCGCCCTCAGGGCCGGGGCCGACGCCATCGGCGCCAGCGTGGAGATCACCGACCTGCCCGGTTATCTGCCGATGTTCGAGGAGCCGACGATGTCGGGGCTGTTCGCCGCCAACGCCGCCGCCCTGCTGGGGAAGGATGCCGTCAGGCAGGCCGGCCACCATGCCGGCAGCACCGACATGGGCGACCTGGCGCATATCATGCCGATCATCCAGCCGTATGTCGGCGGCGTCACCGGCACTGCCCACACCCGCGATTTTACGGTCGTCGATCCGGAGATGGCGTATCTCGTGCCGGCCCAGCTGATGGCGATGACGGTTATCGATCTGCTGGCGGACGATGCGGCCGTGGCCGAGGGGATCGCCGCCAGCTTCACGCCGAAGATGACTAAGGAGAGTTACCTAAGCTTTATGGAGAACCTGCGCAAGAAGTAGGATGGAGTCCGAGAAAAGAGGCCGGCAATGCCGGCCTCTTCTGTGTTTGCGGATAGACCCGGGATTAAATAACCCCTTCGATGTGCAGCATGACCTGGGCCACCATCGTCGCGAAGATGAAGGTGCCGGTGTATACGCACAGGGCGACGATTACGATCTTCCAGGAGATTTTCTTGAAATCTTCGAGGTCTTTGCCGACCGCCAGGCCGGCATAGGCCAGGATGGGCGTGCATAGGGCCAGGAAAGCGACCTTGTCGGTGTAGTAGGTGACCGTTTTGGCGATCGGCGAGATGGGCGTGGTCGAGAGGATGGCGACGATCGATACCCAGAAGACGATTGGCAGCTTGAAGGGCAGCACCCGCTGGACGCCGATGCCTACGAGGGTGATGGCCACCATGATAAGGTAGCCGATGACGGCTTCGCCCACCGGCACGGTGGGACTATAGCCGACTTTGTTGCCGATGACGGCCATGACGCCGGCGATAAGCAGCATCAGTCCGTATTCCGTGATTTTCATCAGTTCGTCCCTCCCTTGCTGGCCGCCTGATGGATGGGCCCGCGGCCGATTATCGGCGACAGCTTCTTGTAGAGGTACTCGGTGACAGGCAGGGAAACGAACAGGGCGAAATAGATGCCGATGGTGCTCGTCAGGAGGTTACTGGCGCCGGCGTAAATGAGGATGTCTTTGCCCATTTCGGGGAAGGCGGCTTGGAGGGCGCCGGAGGAGGCGGCCATCATGCTGCCGGAGCCGACGCCGCAACCCATGGCCAGCGCGTAGGGATGGAAGATGTTCATGCTGGCCATGACGCCGGCGAACATCCCTAGCCAGATGGCGCCGAACAGCGTGCCGCATATGTACACGGCCATCGTCCCGCGCAGTTCGGGCGAGTCGCTGCCGAACCGCTCGGCGATGATGGCGATGTTGGGCTCGCGGTCGATGGAATAGGTGGCGCCGATCGTCTCGCGGCCGATGCCGAGCAGCAGGGCCACCGGCAGGCCGAGGATCACCGTGCCGAGGAAGTGTCCCAGTTCCTGCATAGACAGCGCCAGACCGGAGTTGAGCAGTTTGCCGATCGCCGGGCCGATGCCGACGCCCAGCTTGGTGATGAGCATGAAGGTGAGCACGCCGAGGGCGGCCGAGGAAGCCTTCATTTCCGGCAGCTTGAGCAGCTTGAGGCGGGGCCAGCTGACAACCGCGCCGATCACCATCGCGTACAGCATCGGCAGGAACAGCAGGGTAGCTGGGCCCAAGGTAATTTTCTTGGTACCGATGAGTTCGGTGAGGATGACGATTACGAGTGCGAAAACATGGATCCGCCAGCTTTTGACTACGTCCAAAAATCTCCCTCCCAATAGTTTGTCCACACAGGACAATTGTACTACTTATGGAAACCCCCTACAAGTACCTTTTCGCAAATATGTGCCGGCGCGCAAAAAGGTTGGCCGGCCCTGTCGGGCCGGCCGGAGTTGCTACTTCCCGGTGAGCTTCTTGCCCACTTCGGCGGTGATGTCTTCGCCGCCGTAAATAGCCACGCTCTTATCGATAATGACCGAAAGGCCTTTTTTATCGGCGACTTCTTTGATCGCCGCGATCACTTTCGCTTCTATCTCCCCCATGATGGCCAATCCCTTGGCGTCGAGCTGCTGCTTCATCTGCGCGAACAGGTTCTTTTTGTCCTGGTCGTTCATGTTGGCCGATTTCTCGGCGAATTCCTTCTCGGCCTGCTGGACAAGGTCCTGGATATTTTTCTCGGCGGCCGGGGTGTCCGGATGCTGGGCCATCAGCAGGCGGTAGTCGACGTAGCCGATGCCTGAGGCTGCCGGCGCCGCGATTGCCGTCGTGGCTGTAGCGACCGCGCCGACGGCGGCGATGATGAAGGCGGCGACGAGAACGGCGATGATTTTCCCTGGTTTTGTGGCGAGTTTACGCACTTTTCTACCCCCTAAATTCCGGCGGCCTCGATGCCGCCTGTTATTTAAATACGATGACGGGCGGCGAAAAACCTGCGTACCGCGAAGAATATTTACGGCGCAGCGATGCCGATTCGTTGCCCGCCGCAAGTCTCGGGGATCCGAAAAGCAAGGCTTCCGGGTTATCCGGAAGCCTTTGGGCGGCGCTTTTCATTCGTCCTTCGCGCCGGGGTCGGGCAGCGGGGTGTGAAAGGTGCAGTTCGCCGCGGCCCCGTCCTCGGGCGCTTTTTTGTGGCGGCCGCAGGGGTTGGCGCACATCCGGCCGCCGATGTAGAGGCACAGGACGGGGACCGGCGGCACCCGTTCGGGCAAGGAGGCGCCGCACCGCCTGCATTTGTCCTCGTCGCCGAAATTGAACGCGTTGCAGGCGGGGCATTTCCGCGGTTTCGGCTGCGGCGGTTTGCAGCCGCCGCAGTAGGGGTTGCAGGACCAGCACATGGTTATTCCCTCCCGCCTTGTTCGCCGCCGTGCAACCCCGGCAGCGAAAACAGCCTACCCTTCGATAATATCATATGCCCGGCCGCCCGGCTTTGCCTGAAACAGCCGGAAATCTGGCCATGCTACACCATCATCGGATAGGCTGTCTTTCGGTTGCTGCACTCCCCCTTGCAGGGGAGGGCGTCATTTTACTTCTTATCCTTATCTTCCAGATCTTCCAGGATATCCTTATAGAGCTTTTCTTGCGCGTAGTTGACCGAGTCGTACTTCTGGCCAGGTTTCATCGCCAACGGATTGAGCGGCTTCTGAACCTTGCGCGGAGCCGGGGCAACCGGTTTTTGCTCTTCTGCCATTCTTGTCCCTCCTTCCCCAAAGTATTGAGTACAACCAGCGCCTTGCGTGGTAACTGCAAATACGCATACTGCCCCCGGGCCCCCCCCGTGATGGGGGCCCGACGGCCTTATGCTTCGTCAGCGGACAAATGATGTTGTCGTCAGCGTGGCTCAGGGAGCGAACAGGACGACTCTTTTGCCTTTTTCGGCCATCTTCTTGGCCAGTTCTTCCACCGGGCCGTATTCCATGCACTGCCCGAGGCAGTGGTGGACGCAGGTCGGCTTCTCGCCGTTTTTGACCCTGTCTTCGCACAGGTCGCAGAGCGAGGTGGGGACGGGAACGTAGTTCCACTCCCATTTGTCGCCTTCCATCTGCCAGGGGCCGACTTCGGTGAGTTTTATGCCCCATTTGCCGCGGGGGATTTTATGCTCGTTCTTGCAGGCCACTTCGCAGCTATGGCAGCCTGTGCAGTATTGGTAGTCGATCAACAAGCCGTTACGTGACATTGTTCACCCTCCTATCGCTATTTCCCGTCGCCGGCTAGATACCCTCTTCTATCCGGTAGACTTTGCAGATCATCTGTTTCATCGGGCAGCCAAAGCCGAGTTTCCCGATGTGCTTGTGCGGGACCAGGGTGTTGATGTTGGCTTCCCAGACGCCGAAGAGGCTGGGCTCTTCGCCCGGTTTTTCGGGGAACCACCAGCCGTGGGTGGCATGCACGACTTTCGGGTGGATGATCGGCGTGAGTTTGGCCCGCGCTTTCGACTTGCCGAACATGTTTTCCATCATGACCCAGTCGCCGTTGATGATGCCGAGCTTGGCGGCGGTGTCGGGATGGATTTCCATTTCGGGATCGGGATCGATTTCGCGCAGGGTCGATATCTGCCGATGCTCGGAATGGAAGGAGGTGAACTTTCTGGCGCCGGTGGTGAGGACGAGCGGGTATTCCTTGAACAGCTCGGGCGTGCTTACCGGGCTGTAGGGAGGTTCCTGGTAGTACGGCAGCGCGTCTTCGCCCCACGCCTCGAACAGCGTCGAGGTCAGCTCGACCTGGCCGGTTACGGTGTTGAAGCCGGGCTCGCCGTCGGAGCGGAGTTTGCCGGATTCGAATTTGCGGTATTCGTACTTGGGCTGGTAGACGAACTGCTCCCTGAGGTCGTTGAAGTCGATGCCCAGCTCGGGTTTGAGCTGTTTGGTGAAGAAGTCCTCGACGCTGTCGAACGGCCACATGTCGGGGTGGAGCCGTTTGCCGAGCTCGATGCAGACCTCGATGTCGGATTTGGTGTCACCGACGCGGAGGGCCTGGTTGATGGCGCCCAGGAAGACGGCGTTGCGGCCGAAGTGGGTGACGACAACGCCGTCGGCCTCGGCGAAGGTGGGCAGCGGCAGGAAGACGTCGGCGAAGGCCATCGCGGTGGGGGTCATGAAGGTATCCTGGACGACGTTGAATTCGAGGCTCTTGAGGGCCCGGTACCAGCGGTCGGGCTGCGCGGAACAGGTCGGGGTGATGAAGTTGGAGCTGTTGAACCAGCCCATGCGCAGTTTGTACGGCTTGCCGGTTTCGAGGGTGTCGAGGGTCTCGTCGGGGTGGGTGGTGGCCATGGCGGTACTGAGCGCCGGCCATTCTTTGGCGCCGATACGTTTGTCCCACAGCTCGGGGGACAGGTTGCGGCGGGTTTCCATCCGCCATTTGCCGAGCAGCGCGGCCGGCGGCCCGAGGGTGATGCCGCCGGGAACGTCGAGGTTGCCGGTGATGGCGCACAGGGTGAGGATGGCGTGGCCGAGCTGGACGCCGTTCGGGTTTTCGTCGACGGCCAGGCCCCACTGGATGGCGCCCGGCTTGTTGGTGGCGATAAAGCGGGCGACTTCGCGGATTTTTTCCGCCGGCACCCAGGTGATGTCGGCGACTTTCTCGGGCGGATATTCCTGGACGCGCTCTTTGAGTTCGTCGAAGCCGTAGCACCAGTTGGCGACGAAGTCCTTGTCGTACAGGTCTTCGTTGATGATGACGTTGATGAACGCCAGGGCGAGGGCGGCGTCGGTGCCGGGACGCAGCTGGCATACGTACTTGGAGCGGGTGCCGAGCCAGGTCATGCGAGGGTCGATCATGATGAGTTCCGTGCCGCGCTTCATCAGGTCGATGAGCGAGTGGCCGAAGAAGCCGTCCGGGTTGGACATGAGTGGGTTCTTGCCCCATTCCATTATCCACTTCGGCAGCACGTAGTTCGGGTTGTCGTAGCGGTCGGGGTAGGTGCCGGCGAAGTCGATCTCAGGGTAGCCGGCGCCGAGGATGTAGTCGGTGATCGAGCAGCGCGGGCCGTAGCAGGACCAGCCGCTCAAGGGGTAACAGACGTTCGGCGTGCCGATGGAGGCGAAGCCGAGCGGGTAGTAGTACAGGCAGGCCTGACGGCCGGTGCCGCCGAAAACGACGATCGATTCGGCGCCGTGGTCTTTCTTCAGTTGCTTGATCTTGGGCACGATGATGTCCCAGGCTTCGTCCCAGGAAATCTTCTGCCACTTGTCTTTGCCGCGGTCTTCGGGGGCGCGCTTCATCGGCGAGGTGATGCGCTGGGGATGATGCACGTATTCGGGCAGCGTCAGGCAGCGGATGCACAGGCGGCCCTGGCTGATGGGATGATCGGGGTCGCCTTCGACTTTGACGAGCCTGCCGTTTTTGACGTGCAGCTTCATGCCGCATCCTACGGGATGATCGCCGGGAGGCGACCAGCCGCAGGTTCTGACGGTATATGAACCGTCCGGGTTCTCGTGCTTCCATTCTTTGTTCACGATCTCACCAACCCTTTCAAGAAACTTGTTTTCTAAGACGCACCTTCATCGACCGGTCTGTTCCTTTACCCAAACACCTCCTTCGGGCAATCGAACGACCCTGGGCTTGTTTTTTGAACCGGCTACGCTCTATGAACGTGAGGCATTGACTAAAAACCGGATATTGCCGCACCAAAAGCAAAAACATGCAATATGCGTGCCAGTTGCCGGGAATTTCCCGGAAATGGCTCTGCGCCGGGGTTGCCCGTTCCCCGCCGCCGTCAGGCGGACACGCGGCCCTATCTCTTTTTGGGATGGGAAAATCATGGTTACGGGTTCACAGAAAGGCTCGCCGCCGCCGATTGGGGCTAATCCGCTTTTGCGATGGCAGTGTCATTTTGAGACCCTATTCGGCCGGCGTCACGCGGCAGGGCACGCCGTTGTAGGTCGCGGTGCCGACGAAGGGGTCGCTGGTTTCGTAGTCGGCGTTGGTCAGGATGTTGGCGTTCGCCGTCCACAGGCCGCCCAGGCCGGGCTCGGCCGCCGCCTGCTCCGGATACCACCAGCCGTATTCGACGCTGACGACGTCGTCGGCCATGACGGCGACCTGGAGGATGAAGCGGGCTTGGCCGCGTTCCGTCGCCACCAGGATCGGGCTGCCCGGCGCGAGGCCGAGCCTGGCGGCCGTGGCGGCGCTGACCTGCGCCCAGGGCTCGGGGTGGACGGCCCGCAGGGCCGGAAACTGGCGGAAGCTGGAGGCGAAGTACGGCTGAACCCGTGCCCCGGTGATGAGCGACAGGGGAAATTCCCCGCCTGGCGCCGGTTTGTCCCGGGGGACGGGCAGCGGGTCGCCGTCAAGCTCGCCGAGCAGGCCGCAGTACAGCTCGACCTTGCCGCTGGCGGTTGCGAAGCCGGCGGGCCGCCCGGTGCGCGGGTCGAGCTGCTCGTGCTTGCGGTAGTCGGGCGGCAGCGAATACAGGCCGGTGCCGCAGAAGTCGGCCCACGTCCAGCCGGTCGGCGCCAGGCTGGCGGCCAGGGCGGCGTGAAAATCCGCCCATGGCCACTGGTCGGCCTGGCCGAGCCTGAGCCCGAGGCCGCGCCAGAAGTCGTAGTCGGGGCGGCGCTCGTAGTAGGGCGCGACGGCCTGCTCGCCGCCGTAGGCGAGGTTGGCCGTGCCGGCCTTGGTCTCGAGCAGCGGCCGTTCGAGGGCGCCGGCGCTGGGCAGCACGTAGTCGGCCAGCATGGCGGTCGGCGTGGGGAAGAGCTCGAGGACGACCAGCAGGTCGAGGCTTTTGAGCGCTTCGTAAACCAGGCGGCTGTCCGCCTGGGTGAGGAGCGGGTTGGTCGCCATGACGATAAGGGAGCGGACCGGGTAAGGCTCGCCGGTGAGCATCGCCCGCCACACGAGGTTGGGCTGGGCGGAGGTGAGGTAGCGCATCGGCAGGCGCCGGCCGTGGCGGAGCGTGAGCTGTTTGACGCGCTCGTAGCCTGCGTAGGACTGCAGCCCCAGCCGGCCGAGCTGCCTGGCGCGCGCCGCGGCCGGGAAGCTTTCGCTCAGCTCGAGGTCGAGCTCGGGGATGAAGTCGGGCATGTCGGTGAGGTGCGAGGCCCCGGGCACGTCGAGGTTGCCGGTGACGGCCCGCAGGCTGGCCAGCGCGCGGTGGACGGCGATGCTGTCGGCGCCGATCTGGTCGATGCCCCGGCCGGTGAAGATGGCCGCCGGGGCGTGGCCGGCGTACAGGCGGGCGGCGGCGGCGATGTCGTCGGCCGCCACGCCGGTGACGCTTGCCACGTAAGCAGGCGTGTAGGGCGCGACATGCCCGGCCAGGCGGTCGAAGCCGTGGCACCAGACGGCGACGAACGCTTCGTCGTAGAGCCGCTCGGTAATGACGACGTGCAGCAGGCCGAGGGCGAGGACGGCGTCCGTCCCCGGGCGGACGGGCAGCCACAGGGAGGCCAGTTCGGCCGTCCGCGAGCGGCGCGGGTCGACGACGACGAGCGGTTTGCCGGTGCGGCGGTAGCGCAGCAGCTCGCGCCACAGCAGGGAGTTGTCCGACTCGGCCGGGTTGGTGCCCCAGAAGAGGGCGCAGTCGGTGGCGCCGGGGTCGAGCTCGTTCTCGACCGTCCAGCCGTAGGTCAGGGTGTTGACCCAGGTGGCCGGGTTCCAGCAGATCTGGCCGATGCCGATGTTGTTGGGGCTGCCGAACAGGCTGAGGAAGCGGTGCAGCGGCCAGTAGACGGCGTGCGGCCCGCCGATGCAGGTGGCCAGCGTTTCGGGACCGTGGCGCTCCTTGAGGGCCGCCAGCCTGGCGGCGATTTCGTCGAGCGCCTGCTCCCAGGTGATCCGCTGCCACTGCCCGCTGCCGCGCTCACCGACCCGCTTCAGCGGGTAGTTGATGCGCTGGGGATGGTCGAGGAATTCCGGCGCCAGCCGCCACCGCCGGCAGCTGCGCTGGATGGCGGCGTCGCCGGGGTACTGGCCGGGGTCGGGCTCGACGGCCGTGACCCGGCCGCCGGCGACGGTGGCTTTGAGGCCGCATTGGTAGCCGCAGAAGCGGCAGTTGGTGCGGACGGTTTTTTCGTGTGGCATATCGGCACCTTGCGTGGTTATTTCGGCTTGTTGCCGTGGCTGTCGGTCAGCTGGTAGGCGCAAAACGGGATAAGGCGGCCTTCCGGCCCGGCGACGAGCATGCTGCACTCGCGCAGGCGCTCCAGGTCGATGCTCAGGGCGTCCATGAAGTTCATGACGATGACCGACAGGCCCTGGCCGCACTGGGGGAACCGTTCGGCGGCGATGTCCCACAGCACCGAGCCCTGGGGGCTGTCGGGGTTGTAGCAGGCGGTGTATTCCTCCCGCGAGATGAGGCGGGTGAGCGGCGTGAATTTGCCCCGGTCCTCGACGAGGTAGGTGGCGCAGTCGCACAGGGGCGCGCAGGCCAGCGGCCACAGGTCGTACGGCGCCAGCAGGCCATGGCTCTGTTCGGCGAGCAGGAAGGCCACGTCGCCCATCGTCAGCCGCCGCGCGGGGGAGACCTCGAAGCGCCCGGAGCCGAAGGCCGGCTGGTAGGCGATGCCGACGACCGTGTCGCGGTTGGCGAGGGCGAAGTCGAGCACCGCCCCCAACTGGTCTTCGTTGATGCCGCCGATGACGGTCATGGCCAGCACGACCTGCACGCCGGCGGCGCGGCAGTTCTCGATCGCCCGCCGCTTGACGGCCAGCAGGTCGGCGCCGCGGATCTTTTCGTACACCGCCGGGGCGAGGCCGTCGAACTGCAGGTAGATGCCGCTGATGCCGGCGGCGGCCAGGACGGCGGCGTAGCCGGGGTCGGCGGCGATCGCCAGGCCGTTGGTGTTGACCTCGATGGCGGTGAAGCCGATCTCGCGGCCCAGGCGGACGATAGCCGGCAAATCCTCGCGGACGGTCGGTTCGCCGCCGGTCAGTTGGATGCTGGTCTGCGGCCCGGTCCTGGCTAGGATGGCGCGGTACATGGCTTCGATGGCCGCGAGGCCGGGCTCGGGCGGCGTCTCCCGTGCCGCGTTGGCGGCCATGAAGCACACCGGGCAGCGCAGGTTGCATCGGTGGGTGAGCTCGAGCTCGACCAGCGTCGGCTGGCGGCGGTGCGACGTGCACGGCCCGCAGTCCCGCGGGCAGCCCTGCCGCGGCGCGGCCGGCTGCTTGGGCGGGATGCAGGGGAACTGGAATGAGCCCATCCAGGTGTAGTGGTCGATGTCCGGCCACAGGTAAGTCTTGAACGCCCCGTGCTCGGGGCAGGCCTTGTGCTGGTAAACGGCCCGGCCCTCGCCGACGACCCGGGCGGGGACGGTCCGCAGGCAGACGGGGCAGAGGCTTTCCGTTTCTTTGAGCAGGGTTGTTGCGGCGGTTGTTTTGGCCGGTTGCATGGCAAGTCTCCTGCCGCGGCTTCCGGGCCGCGATTTTATTTGTTCCAGGCCTTCAGGAACGCCTCGTCGCCGTGCGGCAGCCGCGAGCGGTACTGGACCTCGCCCGGCAGCCAGGTACGGTCGGCGTTGCCGCCGTAAATGACCAGCAGGCGCATGACAAGGCCGCCGCCGAGCGTCAGCGCGGCGCCCGCGGCCTGGAAGAGCGGCGCGTCCGCCAGCGCCAGCGCCAGCGGCAGCAGCGTGCCTGCCAGGATGAAGCCGTACTTGAAGGCGGCGGCATATTCGCCGGAAATCCAGCGCTTGACGGCGATCGTCTCGGCCGCGGTCGAGCTGTGCTTGACCC
Source organism: Selenomonadales bacterium (assembly GCA_029975165.1). GTDB lineage: Bacteria > Bacillota > Negativicutes > Sporomusales > UBA7701 > Anaeroselena. Next base: position 108,207 of record JARKPR010000031.1, on the reverse strand, counting down.
ACAGGTAGCTGACCCACAGCACGAGCTGTACGGCCAGGAGGACGGCGGTGACCGCCGGGAATTTGGCCAGAACGTCGCCGATGGCTGCCGGCGGGTAGAGCAGGCCGCACAGGTAATGGGCGGCGAACGCCGTGACCAGCGACGAGGTCAGGAAGAGGCTGGTCATCCCCGAGCCGGACCACAGCGGGCGGCCTTTGAGCCTGCCCAGCAGGATGCCGGGGTAGGCGGCCACCACCAGGCCGGCGACGATCAGGAAGGCGGCCGTGAGCTTGCGGACAAGCACCCAGCCGCTCCAGGGGAAGAGGGCGAAGGAAAACGTGGTGTAGACGAAGCCGGCGCCGATGGCCAGCGACATGGTCCAGGCGCCCGCCGTGAGGATGGCCTTGGGGTTCATGAATACGCGCCACGACTGGAAGGGGCGGCCGAGTTCGAAGATGAGCAGCCCCGACCCGAGGCCCATGAACGCGGCCCCGAGGAAGCTTGCGAGCGCCGAGGTGCGCCCCTCGCCGACGAACAGGTCGGCGGCGCCGGCGATCACCAGCATCGCGCCGCCCATGCCGGCGAAGAAGAAGTCGACGGCCAGCATCCAGCCCCAGCCTTCATGCTTGTTTTTCATATGCCCGCACCTCCTATCCGTAAATGTAAAAGGCATACGGCTCGGTGCCCAGCTCCGCCAGGAGGCGGACCGCCCGTTGGCCGTTCACGAGTTTGCAGACTTCGCTCGCCGGTTCGTCGAGGTCGCCGAACACGCGGGCCTTCTGGTGGCAGGTCAGCACGCAGTACGGCAGCTTGCCGGCGTCGACGCGGTCCTTGCAGAAGTCGCATTTCTGCACCGCGCCGGTCGCGTGGTTCTTGACGCGGGCGCCGTAGGGACAGGCCATGACGCACGCCAGGCAGCCGACGCATTTCCTGTCCTCGACAAATACGATGCCGTCGTCCCGCCGCTGCGAGGCGCCGGTCGGGCAGGCGTCGACGCACGGCGGGTTGTCGCAGTGCATGCAGATGAGCGGCACGTGCACCATGCTCAGGTTGGGGTATACGCCGGCGGGGCCGACGGTGGTGACCGGGTTGTAGATCATGTCGAGCGGCAGCTCATTGTTCACCCGGCAGGCCACGGTGCACGAATGGCAGCCGATACAGCGCCGGGTATCGAAAACGATCGCGTAGCGCGCCATCTTATTTGCCTCCCTTCGCGTCGCCGTCCACTTTGTACACCCGGCAGAGCAGGCCGCGGTTGGCCCAGGTGCCGCTGAGGGGGTCGCAGTGCTCGTCGGCGACGCTTGTCAGCACGTTGGTATTGGATTCCAGGCAGCCGCCCAGCTCGGGCTCGGCCATGCTCCGCTCGGGGAACCACCAGCCGCGCTCGGTGACGATGACGTGGGGATGGACGCCGTTGGTGAGCGCCGCCTTTTGCTTGATGCGGCCGCGGGCCGTCTCGATCCACACCCAGTCGCCTTCCTCAATGCACAGCTCGGCGGCGGTGGCCGGGTTGATCTCCACGCGGGGCTCGTGGCGCAGGAAGCGCAGTTCCTTGATCTGAAAGTGCTCGGAATGGTGGAAGGGCATGAACCCGTTACCGGTGGTGAGGACGAAGGGGAACTTGGCCGCCAGGTCGGGATCGTCGAGTTCGTTTTCGGTCGGGCCGACGTATTCGGGCAGCGGCGGGTAGCCGAGTTCCTTGAGGGTGGTGGAATAAAGCTCGATCTTGCCGGAGGGGGTGCCGAAGCCGATGCGTTTGTACTTGTAGTACTCGCGCTCCGGGAAGTGGAAGCGGTACAGCTCGACGAACTCGTCGTAGCTCTCGGCGCCGTAGCCGAGCGGCTCAAGGCGGTAATGGTACGCTTCCTCGACCGTCTGCCACGGCCAGTGCTCCTCCTGGCCCATGCGGACGCCGAGGTCGCGCCAGAAGTTGTAGTCGTTGCGCCGCTCGTACATCGGTTGGATGGCCCGCTGGGAGGCGAGCAGGTAATCGGCGCAGCCGTAGGAGTTGGTGATCGTCGGCCGCTCCAGGGCGCCGGCGATCGGCAGCACGTAGTCGGACAGGGCGGCGGTCGGGGTCATCCAGTACTCGCAGGTCACCATGAAGTCGACCGCCCGCAGGGCTTCGAGGATGGTCTTGCTCTGGCCGTAGGAGTTGACGGGGTTGGTGGCCGCCACCAGCAGGGCCTTGACGGGGTACGGCTGGCCGGTGAGGATGGCGTTGAAGACGCTGGGCGGATGGGCCTCGCACATCCACTCGGCGGTCGGCGCCTTGCCCCAGTGCTTTTTGCTGAGCTCGGCGATTTTGCCGTAGCCCGGCCAGGTGACCAACTTGAACTTGTCGGCGCCGATCTGCTTGGCCTTCTGCGCCGCGGGCAGCATATCGTTGGCTTCCATCTCCTCGTCGGTGACGGAGTCCTGGCTGGGCCCGGTGAGCAGGTCGGCGCCGGGACAGTCGAGGTTGCCGGTCAGGGCCCGCAGGATGGCGCGGGCATGCATGGCCGCGCCGGCCGATTTGCCGACCTGGTCGATGGCGACGCCCCACTGGATGTTGCCGGGCTTGGTGGTGGCGTACAGGTAGGCGCTCTCGCGGATCTGCTCCGGCGTCAGCCAGGTGAGCGGCGCCGCCCATTCCGGGGTGAACTGCTCGACATGGTCGGCCAGCTCGCCGAAGCCCTCGCAGTATTCGTTGACGAAGTCCGGGTCGAACAGGCCCTCGTGGATTATGACGTTGACCCATGCCAGGGCCAGGGCCAGGTCGGAGCCCGGCCTGAGCGGCAGCCAGAGGTCGGCCTTGGCGGCCGTCTCGGTGAACCGCGGGTCGATGACGATGATTTTGAGCCCCTTGGCCTGCAGCTCGCGGATGTGGTGCATCTCCGGCATGCTCGACGCGCCGGGGTTCTGGCCCCACAGCACCAGGCAGCGGCTCGTGCCCAGGTCGAGGTCGAACGGGCACCAGCCGTAGATGGCCGTCTCGACCATGAAGGTGGGTATCCAGCAGAGGTGGGAGTTGTGGAAGCAGTTCGGGCTGCCGAAGATGTTCATGAACCGGCGGCGGGCCCAGTCGTCGGTGCGCGAGGTGCCGCCGGCCGTGGCCACGGCTTCGGCGCCGTGCTGGTCGCGGATGGCCGTCAGCCTGGCGGCGATCTCGCCCAACGCCTGATCCCAGGAGATCTGCTCCCATTTGCCTTCGCCGCGCTTGCCGACGCGTTTCAGCGGATAGTTGATGCGGGCGGGATGGTCGAGGTGCTGCAGAGCGATATTGCCGCGGCAGCACAGCCCCCCTTCGTTGGTGGGGAAGGTGGGGTCGCCCTCGATGGCCAGAACTCTGCCGTCCTTGACATAGGCCAGCACCCCGCAGTTCTGGTGGCAGAAGTAACAGCACGATTTCTTTACTTCGATGCCTTCCTGTTCCAAGTCGATACTCTTGCTCATGTTGCCCCCCTTGCTTCAGCGCCCGGTTTTTCCGCGGGCGGTTAAGTCGTCTTACGCCTCTTGCAGTTGTATGGCTTTGGCCCGCCTGTTCCGGTACAGCCGGAACGCGCCGAACAGGGCGAGGCCGGCGACGTTGATAGCGATCGCGATGACGAACGCCATGCGGTAATCGCCGTACGTCTGCTTGGCCGTCGCCGCCAGCAGCGGCCCGACGTAGGCGGCGACGGCGACGGTCAGGAACATGATGCCGAAGTTCACGCCCAGGTTCTTCGTCCCGAAGAAGTCGGCCGTGAACGGGGCGATGAGGGCCATGAACCCGCCGTAGCACAGGCCGATGAGCGCCACCATGGCCACTAAGGGGTAATAGCCCGCTACCTGGGTCATGGCGCTCATGCCGAGGCCGCCGAGGATGAAGAGGATCACGACCACCGGGTAGCGGCCGATTTTGTCGGAGATCCAGCCCCAGCCCACGCGGCCGCCGGTGTTGAACAGCGCCAGCAGGCCGACGACGACTGCCGCCGCCTGGGGGGTGATCTTGGCGATGTCCTGGGCGATCGGCGACGCGTGCCCGATCATCATCATGCCGTTGACGTAACCGAGGGTCAGCATGCTCGCCAGGAAGTAGAACGACGGGTCGCGGAGCATTTCCTGCCACGTCTTTTCCGCGCCGAACGCGGCCTGGGCCATGCCCGCGGACGGGGCCCAGCCCGCCGGACGGTAGCCGTCGGGCGCCGTCATGACCAGCCGGGAAACGGCGCCGATGACGACGACGAGGGCGACGCCGATGATTTTCAGCGTTGTCAGGACGCCGAACTGGGCTACGAGGGCCACGGATACCGGCGCCCAGATCACGGGACCCACGCCGCAGCCGCCGGTCAGCAGGCCGGAAACGAGGCCCCGCCTGTCAGGGAAGAAGCGGACCATATTGGGCATTGTCCCGCCGGGGTACACCGTCCCCAGGCCGATCCCGGCCAGGACGGCGCATATATATAAGTGCGAGAGCGATTGGATGAAGCCCATGCCGCCGATGCCGGCGCCGAACACCACCCCGCCCAGCAGGATGAGCTGCCGCGGCCGGATATAATCCAGCGCTTTGCCGGCAAATATCGCCGTGGTGGCCGCCGTGGACATGATGAGCGTGAACGACAGCGAAACGTCGGCCGGCGACCAGCTGAACAGGCTTACCAGCGGTTTCTGGAACACGCTCCAGGCGTAAGAGAGGCCGGTGCACATGCTGGCGATCGTACACGCCGCCAACGACACCCATCTATGCGAATCATGATTCATCAATCAATACCCCCACAAATTCGATCTGCAAACGAAACGACGGCATTTTCCGTTTTTTTGTAAAAATCGCAGTCCCAGCCCTCCTTCGCGCCGCTTGCCGGACCATATCGCTCCGGTGTGTGTCAGCCCGCCCGGCAGTTTCTATTGCAATAAACGTGCCAGGTCTCCCGAAACGCCGCGGACGAAAAAACCCGGCGGGGAGGGCGTGTTTTTTCCCGCCGGCCCGCCGGCCCGACAATCCTGTTTTGCGATTGCAGTGTCATTTTGGAACTAACCGGCCCAAGTTGCTTAAAAGGCAAAAGGTCCCTGCCGGGACCCATTTTTCATGGCGGAATTTGCCAAGGACGTCGAAAATATCCTAAACCCAGGCTTGTGATTATAGTGCTATAATAATATAATATAGCATAGATATATTGTAACTTTTCTCCATTATACTGCCTATTTGCTGGAAAATACGGCGCTTCCCGGGGAAGTTTGCCATTATTGGTTCGTCTCCTTTTTTGACTGAATAATCCAATATTTAAGACAAGAGTGACGCGTTCCATCGGCTAAACGACGTTCAGCAACGCTCCCGTAGGCCTCGTGGAAACACGCTGGAGGTGAGCACAGTGGGTCGCAGCCAAAAGACCCAGACCGCGCACGTGAATTTCTTCACCAGTGAAGAATCTGCTCCCAACCACCAGTTGGTGTCTCACGAGCGGTGGCAGGCCCTGCTGCAATACAAGCAGGTCTTTTTGCAGAACGAGTCCGCCGATCCGCGCGAATATCCCTATATGGACCAGGAAGTGGCCGCGTCGTGGATCAGGTCGCGCAATCTGGGCGTCAACCCGTACAATGTCGTCACCCGCCCCAATATGAACCCCGAACAGTTGTCGAAGCTGCTGGACCAGCACCGCCTGCTCATCGACATTACCAATAACCTGGCGAAATCCTTCAAAAACCTGCTTTTTTCGTGCGGCTACCTGTTGTATCTGTTCGACAAGACGGGCGTCGTGCTGATGAACGAAGGCGACTGGCGGAAATTCCCGCCCCTGTTCGCCGACCAGACCAGCCGCACGGGCATCGTCGCCGATGAGCATACCGAAGGCACCACGGCCCACGAGCTCTGTATAAGGCTGAAACGTCCCGTGCAGCTCCTGGGGCCTGAGCATTACTGCGTGGCCTTCCAGAACAGCATCGCCTCGGCGGCGCCGATCCAGGACGACAACGGCAAGATCCAGGCCGCCCTGGTGCTGCTGAGCCAGCCTCTGCAGGACCCGCCCGGCGAGGATATGCTGCGCAACCTCAGCATGCACAGCTTCGCCCTGGTGACCTCGATGGCGGTCGCCATCGAGACCGGCCTCAAGCTGACGAAGACGGTCGACGAGCTTTGCAGCGCCAACCGGAAGGTCGCCACTCTCGATAACCACTTGCGCAGCACGACCGACAAGCTCATTGCCTTCCACCATACGTTGAACGCAACCATGGCGTTCGTCGAGGAGGGCATCGTCGCCGTCGACCGGACGGGAACGATAATCTTCGCCAACCGGGACGGCATGCGCATCCTCAAGATTCGCCACGAAGACGTCGGCAAGCGCAACATCAGGGAATTTCTCAGCAGCGATTCCACTCTCATGGCGCTGGCGGCGAAGGGCGAGACCGTCCGCGTCGAGGAGCAGATCGGCGTGGGCAACGAACGGCAGCTCCCCTTCCAGGTGGTCGTCCGGCCGATCGTGAACCAGTCGACCAACGAGCTGAACGTCGCCGTGCTGAAGCTGATCTCCGCCGAAAAGGCGGCCGCGCAGTCGTCCGCCCGCACTAACGGCATGGCCGTACATACCTTCGCCGACATCATCACCGACAACAACGACTTCAAGCGGACCATCGCCCTCGCCGAGCGCTTCGCGGCCTCGGCGGAAAACATCATGCTTACGGGGGAAAGCGGCACAGGCAAAGAGCTCTTCGCCCAGGCCATCCACAACATCCACCGGCCCCAGGGGCCGTTCATGGCGGTCAACTGCGCCGCCATGCCGCGGGAGCTGATCGGCAGCGAGCTGTTCGGCTACGAGGGCGGCAGCTTCACCGGCGCGGAACGCAGCGGCCGGGCGGGGAAGATCGAGCTGGCCCACGGCGGGACGCTGTTCCTCGACGAGATCGGCGATATGCCGCTCGAGCTCCAGGCCGTCCTGCTGAGGACGCTCGAGGACAAGCAGGTCATGCGGGTCGGCGGCAACCGCTACAAGAAGGTCGATTTCCGCATTGTCGTCGCCACCAACAAGGACCTCTACAAGATGGTCAAGGAGGGCCAGTTCCGCGAGGATCTGTACTTCCGCGTGTCGGTGCTGACGGTCAACATCCCTCCGCTCAGGGACCGGAAGGGCGACATCGAGCTGCTCGGCAAATATTTCATTGAACAGTACTGTCTCCGCCACGGCTGGAAGATTCCCCAGGTCAGCCCGGCGGCCCAGAAGAAGATCAGCGAGTACGAGTGGCCCGGCAACGTGCGGCAGCTGCAAAACGCCATCATCCACGCCGTCAATACCGCCCAGGGCGACGTCATCAAGCCGGAGAACCTGCCGAACTATATCCTGGCGGATTCCTGTCCCAAGCTGGGCTCGCTGGCCGACGCCAGCCAGAAGGTCGGCGAGATACTCTCCCTGGAGAAACTGGAGAAGGCCGCCATCGAGGCCGCCCTGCTCCATGCCAACAACTGTCCCCGCACGGCGGCCGAGGTACTGGGGATAAGCCGCTCGACCCTCTACCGGAAACTGAAGGATTTCAAGATCGGCTATTAAGGCGCTCACAGGCACCGGCCCCGCAAAGGGCCGTTGTTTTTTTGTGCCGGGCGGCCGGGTGTCGCGGCCGCGCGGCGGACAAGTTCTAAAATGACACTGGATTCGCAAAACAGGATTGGCCGATGGCCGGCGATTTACCGGCCCCGTGGGCTTTCGCCCCAATGCGCCGCGATGCCAAAAAGAGAATGAACCCCTGTCCCGGGCGGGGCGGCTAAGCCCGGTGCTCCCGGCCTGCGGCCGCTTGCGGGGCTATATAATGCGCTGGCATGCTTATTGCATATTAATGGTAGGCAGATTACCGTGCAGACCAGCCCCGCCCACTCACGGCAACCGCACTTGAAGCAGGGGGCGCCTATCCCCCGCAACAAAATTTCAGGAGGTATCATACTATGTGTTTTCGCCCCGGTGGAGTAGCTAAGCCTCAGGAGTGCCCGAACTGCAAGAAGAAGCTCGCCTCGATCGGCGGCGTCAGGCAGAAGGTGTGCCCGTTCTGCAAAACGCCGTTGCCGGCCGACGAGCCCGCCGAAAAAGAACAGAAATAGCATCATCTTTGCCCGGGGGAGTGTTTTGCCTTTTCCTGAATTGCTCCCCCATCAATTTTGCGGTACTGTCGAAACTTTGGCGGTACCAAAAGGAGGGTCCTGTTGCGGGATAGGATTTTGGCGGCTGCCCTTCGCCAGATGAATGTGCACGGCGTTAAATTCACCACCGCTGACCTGGCCCGCGAGCTGGGCATCAGCAAACGGACGATTTACGATTGCTTCGGCTCCAAGGAAGATCTCATGGAAGCGGCCCTGGATACCATCCTGACCGACCTGAGGCAACAGATCGCCGGCGTCGTCGACGACGAGAGCCTGGACATACCCGCCAGGGTGAAGGCGTTGATGGTCCTGTACCCCAAAGCCTTCGGCTCCGTAAGCATGCAGGTGATCGAGGATGTCAGACGGTATTTGCCGCAGGTGTGGGTGAAATTTGAAGAATGTTTTGAGGAAAGGTGGCGGTTGCTCGAAGGAATTTTCGACGAGGGAGCAAGACAGGGCGTATTGGCAGAGGTAGACTTAGTCATCCTGAAACGAATGTACATGGGCATGATCGATCAATTACTCGATTTTCATTTCCTCGCGCGGAACAATATCACTTTTAACAACGCCATGACAAAAGCTGCTGAAATATTGCTCGGCGGATTGACGGCGCCCGGTTGCCAAGGAAGTGTCGCCAAACGGCCTCATGCGCTTGAAAAACCCTAATTTCGGAACCCCGGAGCGGGGTGGCAAAGTACTTCCACAAAGCATCTTGCGAAAGGAGAACGAATAAGTGAAAAACTTTACTATCTCTGAAGTGGTCGACTCTTTGGGGGTAAACAAGTTTACCTGGTCGGTGTTCTTCTTCCTCGGCATGGCGATGGTGTTCGACGGCTATGATTATATGGTTGTATCGTATACCATGCCGCAGATCGCCGCCGAATGGAAGCTTGACAGAGTCGCGATGGGCAGCCTGTCGTCGTGGAGCCTCTTCGGCCTGATCATCGGCGGCGCGTTCGCCGGCATCATTTCCGACAAGATCGGCCGCCGCAATACGCTGGTATACTCGATCGCCGTTTATTCGCTGCTCACCGTCCCCATCTATTTCTCCACCAGCTTCGAGCAGTTCGCCCTCTTCCGCGTGCTCGCCGGCGTCGGCCTGGGCGCCTGCATCCCCGTCGTCACGACCATTTTCTCCGAGTCTACGCCCACTCCGCGCCGCGCGCTGTTCATCACCTTCGGCATGGCCTGGATGATCGTCGGCTGGGTGCTCGGCGGCCTCATCCCCACCCTGCTCGTCCCGACGCACGGCTGGCGGATCTGTTACCTGATCGGCGGCGTGCCCGCCCTGTACGCCCTTTTCCTCTATTTCCGGATGCACGAGTCGGCTTACTGGCTGGCCGGCAAAGGCCGCAAAGCCGAAGCGATCAAGATTCTCGAGTACATCGAGCATACGGCCACCGGCAAAGTGACCCCGCGCGACCCCGAGGCTCTCGTCGTTCCGCCGCGCCCGAAGGTCGTCGGCCCTGCCGCCCTGTTCTCCAAGGATTACTGGATGATCACCGCCGGCGTGTGGATCACTTACTTTTGCGGCTGCTTCACCGTGTACGGCCTCAACGCCTGGCTGCCTTCGCTGATGCTTGAGAAAGGCTTCAAGCTCACCTCGGCTTACGCGCTGGCGATCGCCAACAACGCGGCGGCCGTCATCGCCAACTGTTCGACCGGCTTCGTCGCCGAGATCATCGGCCGCCGCCCCAACCTCATCATGGCCTACCTGCTGGGCGGCGTGTCGATCGTCATCATGGCGTTCGTCAGCGGCGGCTTCGGCACCATCCTGGCGGCGAACATTTTCATGGGCTTCGCCATCAATTACGCCATCACCGCCGTGCAGCCGCTGATGGCCGAGGGCTATCCGACCGAGTTCCGCAACACAGGCGTCGCCTGGTGCCAGGCGTTCGGACGGCTCGGCGGCGCGCTCGCCCCGATTGTCGCCGGTTTCATCATGAGCATGAAGCTCGGCCCGCAGATGTCGTTCCTGTTCTACGTCATCCCGGCGATCGTCGGCGCCCTGGCGGCCTTCCTGTTCGTCAAACGGGAAACCAAGGGCAAATCGCTTGACCAGCTCGCCCAGGAAACGCACAGTATCGGGCACTAAAACCCGCACCTGAATACAAACGCGAACAAGCGCCCTGCTTTTGCCGAGCAGGGCGCTTCCCACGGGAGAACGGCGGATACGCAGAAGGTTCGTTCCGAAAGCGTTAATTGCCGATAAGATATACGCAATTCGGCTTAAGGGAGGTATTGCATGTGACAAAACTGGAGGCCGCTTTGACTGCTGCAGAGTTGTTCCGCGATATCAACGCCTTCGACTGTTCCGTGATGGTTACCGACGCCGAGGGTATTATCCTCCACCATGTGCAGGCCAAAACCTTCAAGGAGAACGTCGTAATCGGCCAGCCCGCCCCCGGCGGAGCCGCGAAACAGGTCGCCGCCACCCGCCAGCCGGTGCGGGTGGATATCCCCGAGAAGGCTTACGGGGTCAAGCTCAGGGCGATAATGCGGCCGATATTCGAAGACGACGGCACGTTCTCCGGCATTGTCGGCAACGCCATAAACATGGATACGGCGGCGAAGCTGCATACCGCCGCCCAAAGCATCGCCGCCATCGCCGGACAGATGACCGCCACCGCCCAGGAGCTGGCGGCCGCGGCCGGCCAGCTGGCCCAGGACCTCGTGAGCGTGAGGGCCGGCAGCGAAAGCGTCCTGGCCGAAATCGACAAGACCGGCGACATCCTGAAATTCGTCAGCGAGGTCGCCAGTAGCTCGAACCTGCTGGGGCTCAACGCCGCCATCGAGGCGGCGAGGGCCGGCGAGCACGGCCGGGGCTTCGCGGTCGTGGCCGACGAGATCCGCAAGATGGCCACGAACAGCGCCGAATCGGTGGCCAATATCCGCACCATCCTGAACGGCATCCAAAGCCGCACCGCGACGGTGGCGACGACGATCGCCAACGCCACGCAGCTGGGAGAACGGCAGGCCGCCGCCACTGAGGAGATTTCCGCGACCATGCAGCAATTGACCTCGACCGCCACCGAGATCGAGCGGATCGCCGCTTCGGTCTGAAGGCGACAACGCAAGGAGCCCGATTTCCCTGTAGGAAATCGGGCTCCTTCTTGCTCAGCGCACTTTTCGCAGTCCGTTCGTCTCGCCGACCTCGGCCTGCGCCTCCAGCCGCTCCAGCTCGTTGCGCAGCCAGGCCAGCCGTTCGTCGACGCTTTTCGTGTGGTCGACAAGGATATAGACATTCGGCAGGCAGCCTTTTTTGACCGGGGAAACCGTCCCGATAGCCTGGCTCCGCCACAAAACGCGCGTGGCCCTGTTTTTGAGGAACTGGATGGCTTCGCTCTCCGCGGCGAAGTGCGGCACGATCAGGTCGCCGCTCACCCAGGCCGCCCAGCGGCCTTTTTTGTATTTGGCGATCATAAGCTCCCGCTCCGCGGCGGCAGCGTCGGCAACCTTGCCGGCGCGGGCGCCTTCGTCCCAGTAGCCCAGATGCCGCATCAGGTCGCCGTAGCTCACCTTGGGGATATCGGCGGCCATGAAAGCGTGATAATCGGCCAGCGCCTTCATGGCCGGGGATGCGTAGGTCAGCAGCGGCATGGCCCGCTCCGCTTCTTCGAGGCCGGCCACGACAGCTTTGACCAGCGTGCCGGCCTCTCCGGCGTGCCGGAAGGGGATCGACCACAGTTTGCAGTGTTTCTCGTCGAATTCGTCCCAGAGAAACCCCCGCTGGCGGAGCATGTCGGTGTTGCCTTCCAGATTATTGTAAACTTCACATTCGATGATGATGGCGGAATTGAACTTGCCCGCTTTCCCGCTGACTCTGAGAGAAACGACGTCAGGCTGGTGGAAGCGGGCACGCTCGAAAAAGCTGCCGCGGGAGTAATAGATACAGCCGCGCGTCAATATATCTACCATGGCTTTTGTCGTGTAGTGCCGATAGTTTATGAGCATCGCCGCTCCTCCCCTTCCGGCCGCCGCCGCTGTTGAGGAATTAATCGATAACGCTGACGGTATCGCCCGCGCTCACCGTGCCGCCTGTGACCACGGTGGCGAAGATGCCTTCCTTGGGCATCACGCAGTCGCCGGCCTGGTAGTATATCGCGCACCGCTGGTGGCACTCCTTGCCGATCTGGCTGACTTTGAGCACCGCGTCGCCGATCTGCAGGCGCGTGCCGATCGGCAGTTCCGGCAGCACCAGGTCCGCGGTCGTCAAATTCTCGGCGAAATCGCCCGGATTGACGTCCAGCCCTGCCTGGCGCATTTTTTCGATGCTTTCGATGGCCAGCAGGCTGACCTGGCGGTGGGCGAACCCGGCGTGGGCGTCGCCCTCGATGCCGAGATCGGCCAGCAGCCGGGCGCTGCCGACGTTTTTCTTGCGTTCCCCTTTATTGGCGCTGGTGCATACGGCAATAATCTTTCCTCGCATTTTCCTTGTCTCCTTTTCCGCGGCGTAGTCAGCCGCCGATCTGCGACATGCTCCGCCCGAAATCGGGGAAGCCGCTGGCCCGACAGAGGGTGTGGCCTTCGGGTTTTGCCGCGACGGCGGCGCGGAAGAGGGCCACGAGTTCGCGGTCGCTCGCGCCGCTCCTGAGGGGCGTTTTGATGTCGATCTCTTTGTCCGACAGCAGGCAGGGCCGCAGCTTGCCGTCGGCGGTCAGCCGCAGGCGGTTGCAGACGCCGCAGAAATGCTCGGAGATCGGCGTTATGAAGCCGAAGGCGCCCTGCGCCTTGGGGAACCGGTAATACTTCGCCGGCCCGTTGCCTCGCACGGGCCCGGCCGGTTTGAGCATCGCCCGCCCCGCCTGGTCGAGCAGTTTCCTGACCGTGGCGATGTCCGGAGCGCGGCTCTCGCCCGCGCCGCCGATCGGCATGTATTCGATGAAGCGCACGGCGATCGGGTAATTGTAGACGAGCTCGGCGAAGAAGGCCAGGTCTTTCATGGTCAGCGCCTCGGTCAGCACGACGTTGAGCTTGACCGGCGACAGGCCGGCCACCATCGCGCTTTCCACGCCTTTGAGGGTGTCCTCCAGCCGTCCGCAGGTGGTAAGTTTGGCGAAACGGAGCGGGTTTATGGTATCAAGGCTTATGTTGACGCGGCCGAGGCCGGCGGCTTTGAGGTCGTGGGCCAGCGGCGGCAGCAGGCTGCCGTTCGTGGTCAGGGAGATGTCTTCGATCCCCCCTTGGGCCTTGACGGCGGCGATGAAAGCGACGAGCCCTTTCCTGACCAGCGGCTCGCCGCCGGTCAGGCGGAGCTTGGTGACGCCTTCGCCGTTCCAGACTTTTATCAGCCGCAGCAGTTCCTCGTAGGTGAGGATGTCGGCGTGGTCGAGCCATTCCCGGCCCTGCGGCGGCATGCAGTAGACGCAGCGGAAGTTGCAGCGGTCGGTCACCGATATGCGCAGGTAGCTTATGTTGCGGCCATATCCGTCAAGCATTCCTATCCTCTCCTTCTCTCGCGCTCTAGCCCGGCAAAGCGAAGGCCATACCGTCGCAGGCGACCGACACTCCCGGATGCTGCGCCGCGTACGCCGCCAGCTCCCGGCTGGTGACCGGCTGGCTGTAGTGGATGGACAGGTGGGTGAGGACGGTGTTGCCGGCCTTCACCTGCCGGCCGAGGTTTATCGCCTCGGCCGCCGACATATGGGTGTCCGGGTACCAGTTCTCGCCGTAGAAGGTGGCGTCGCAGACCAGCCAGTCGACCCCTTCGACTAGCCGGGCCGTGTCCGCCGGCAGGCCGGCCGTATCGGGGAAGTACGCCAGCCGCGCCCGGGGCGTCGCCACCAGGAAGCCGGCGGTTTCGATCCCGTGGTTGGCGGCCAGCGGCGTGACGGTCAGGCCGTCGAACAGGTAGCTGCGGTTGAATTCCCAAGAGATGACCTGGAAAATGCCCCCCAGGTTGGGGAAGGCGGCGGCAAACCGCTCCACGGCGCTGGGCGGCAGATACAGCGTCAGCCGCTCTTTGCGGGCCAGCTTCACGTAATACTCCAGTTCGCCCAGGCCGCCGAAGTGGTCGTAGTGCCAATGGGTGAGGAAAATGTCGTCGATGCCTGTTATTCGCTCCCTGATGAGTTGCGCCCTGACGTCGGGCGGCGTGTCGACGAGGATGTTGCGCTGCCCGGCGGCGATGAACGCGCCGCTGCGCGTCCGGACGCAGGCCGGGTTCTCCCGGGCCTCCCGGCAGCCCGGGCAATCGCAGAAAAAGGACGGCGTCCCCGGTCCCGCGCCGCTGCCCATTATTTTGAAGAAAGCTGTCATCAGTCCCTACCCCTTTCCGGCAGCTCGCGGGACGAGCCCGTGTAAACCATCGGCACCGGGCCGCACTCCTCCCGGTCGGGGCACCCCTCGCACTGCCCGGCGAACAGCGCCGGCAGCTGCGCGGCCTTGCAGGGCCGGAAACCGGCCCGCGCGTAAAACCCCGTTGCCGAGCCTTTGGCCATGGTGGTTATCCGGTACGAACCGCCCGGCGGCTCCACCCCGCCGCGGCAGTGCAGCCATGGGCCGGCGGTGAGGGCGCGCAGGAAGCGGCGGCCCGTGCCCCGGCCGCGTTCATCCCCGGCCACCGCGAACACCATCAGGTGGAACAGCGCTTCGTCCGCCTGGTACAGCCTGCCGCCCGCGCGGATGGCGGCCCCTTCCCGGAGGACGATGTGTTCCCCGATATCGCCGGCGAGCCCCATGTCGGTGTCGGCCAGGATGTCGTAAAGTTCCCCTTCGTCGGCCGGTTTGGCAAAGGTGACGGTGCTCAGTCGTTCCATTTCGTCGCTCCCTGTAAGCGGTTTAAAAATCGCGGCGGGCCGGTTTGAGCTGGATGGCCTGCCGCGGGCACTGGCCGACGCAGGTGTAGCAGGCGCAGCATTTCTCGCCGGCGATCACGCGGGCTTTTTCGGCCCCGTCCGTTTCCCCGGTCTCGAGGACGCTTTCCGGGCAGAAGGCCGCGCACAGCCCGCAGCCGTTACATCGCGCCGTGTCGATGATGATCTCGACCCGCTCTTCGCTCTCCTGGCCGGGCCGGGCGACGCTGTCGATCACCGGCGGCATGTACAGGCGGCGCCGCGCTTCGGGAATGCTCTTG
Organism: Selenomonadales bacterium; assembly: GCA_029975165.1. GTDB lineage: Bacteria > Bacillota > Negativicutes > Sporomusales > UBA7701 > Anaeroselena. Next base: position 93,076 of record JARKPR010000031.1, on the reverse strand, counting down.
GCCGCCAGCTTTTCCAGCGAGGCGATCAGGGCGGGCAGCTGCCTGTAGGGGATCGACAGGTAGACTTCGGCGTCGGCGACGTCGGAGGAGGCTCTGGCGCCGTAGCAGCCGAAGGAAATGTTCATCTGCTGGGTCTTCATCACCTGCACGGTGAGGTCGGCGCAGGTGGAGTTGTAGCCGGAGGTGTGAAACACCTGCCGCTCGCCGCTGCCGTAGGTGGCGGCGCAGCACAGCCACATCGCCTGTTCCGGCAGCAGGGTGAAGATCACCACGTCGGGCGCGAACGCCGCCTTTTCCAGCGGGGCGACCAGGGTGGCGGTATAGGTACCGGGGGCGAACTCCTCGCGGGAGGCGATCATCTTGCGGGCGCACTCGATGTGGGGCAGCTTCTTGAACAGCAGGTACAGGTCGCCGGACCGCAGCTTGGCCGACATGGTTATCAGCCCCATGATGCCGGCCCCGTCGGGGCAGGCGTGCTTGCGGGGCGGGATGACCATGCAGTTGCCCCGCCGGGCGGCGGTGATGGACTGGCAGTGCCTAATGCGGTTCGCCGGTTCGACCACCCCGTCGGGGACCTGTTCGCCGGGGCGCAGCAGCCTGACGGCCACCGGCGACCAGCGGAGGGTGAGGGTTCGCTGCAAGGCTTCGGCAAGCTTCATATTCTGCATTGTTGGCAATCTCCTCTCGCGTTCGGGTCAGTCGGCCATTATTTCCGCCCAGAGCGCGGCGCCCTGCGGGCCTTCCAGCATGGCGGCCGCCTTCTTCCTGGCGGCGGCGAAATCCTCGCGCCGTCCCAGCAGGAGGCTGAGCGCGTGCTCCGCGGCTATCCCGTCCGCGGCGGCGGCGAATTTCAGCGTACAGCTCAGGCAGTAGCTGACGAGGACGCCGGCGCCCGTCGCCCGCGCTTCCTCCAGCCGGGCCGTGACCAGTTCGGCCGTGCGGTCGGGCCGGAAATGGGAAATCATCCCGCCGCTGCCGCAGCAGATGGTGCTTTTTCGGCTGTGTTCCATCTCGACGAGGCCGAAACCGCCTTTGGCCAGCAGGCCGCGCACTTGGCGGCCGAACAGCCCCTCGAACCTGTCGGGGCAGGAATCGTGGACGGTGCACAGTTTGCCGCCGGCCGCCCCGGCCAGCCTGTCGCCGAGCGCCTCGTAGACCGTCCGCAGGCCGATGCCCGCCGGCCGGAGGAGGGACCTGAGCTCGTAGTAGCAGCCCGGGCAGGCGACGACAAGCTCGCGGACCGACAGGGCTTTAAGGCGGGCCAGCAGCCCGGCGGCCGTGGCGTCGGCCCGCGGCGCCAGCCCCAGCTGGGCGAGCGGCTTGCCGCAGCATTCGCCGATCAGGCCGCCGCAGCCGCCCGCGTCCCGGAGCCGGGCGAACACTTCGCGGGTCAGGTCGGGCGCGTAGGTCAGCATGGTACAGCCGGGGAAAAAGGCGCTGGCGGTCTCGCCCGGCGGCGCGAGGTCGCTGTAATCGATGCCGCTGTAGCGGCGGTAGACGTTCATCAGGTTGTTCGCGCGGTCGGGGAAAAGGTAGCGGTAATCGTCAAGGTTGCCTTTCGCCGCCGCCCGCCGCCCGGCGGCGAACAGCTCCATGGGGCTTAGCCCCGCGGGGCAGACGGCCTCGCAGCCGCCGCACAGCGTGCAGCTGAAAGCCTCCCAGGGCACTACGCCCCGCGCGGCCAAGCGTTTGGGCGACTCGCCCAGCTCGGCCAGCAACAGGCACGCTTCGTTGCATAAGCCGCATTCGCGGCACTTGTCGGCTATCGCCGCTGTTTTGTTTTCCATCGTGCCGTACCTTTCTCAGAACGCGACTCGCGGCTAACGTCCCGTCAGCTCTGGGGCGACGGCGGCGCCGTGGCTTCGAGGCCGATTTCGTCTAGCACCTTGATGGTATTGACCGGCAGCATGATCGCGTCGTCGTAGCGGGCCGCCAGCTGGATGGCGCGCACGCATGGGATCATTCCCGCCAGGTCGACCGGGATGTCGACGTCGGGCACCATGGCCACGCAGCCGAACGGGATGTTGCGGTCGCGGGCCTTGGCCAGCGCCATGTCGAGCGCGGTGACGCCTTCCTTGTTGTAGAAGACCTTGTCGAATTCGAACGGTGTATTGTAGGTGTAGCCGATGAGCGAAAAGCCGCCTTCCTGGCATGCCCCTTCGACGAGGGCGGCGCCGACCGGCGCGCTTTTGTCCGTGCCCGCCGCTCTCCCGGCGTCGCTCATGGCCAGCCTGGCCAGCTTGCCGGCCGCGTCGCGGATGATCGCCGGCTGCAGCGTCGGCAGGTCGCCGCCGACGATGAACATGTTGTCGGCCAGCCGCCCGCCGGCATGCTTGAAGATGTGGTCGACGGCGTGTTGCATGCATTCGTCGAACGTGCCGCCGGCGTCGCAGAACACTTCCTTGATATGCTCGCGGCCGGCGACGCGGCTGAGGAACTTGTCGAAATACTCCCGGTCCCCGCCGCGGTTGTAGCAGATCCGCACGTCGCCGCAGTCGGCGGCGATACAGGCGTTGATGACGTCGAGCACACAGCCCTCGTAAAGCTCCTTCGCCTCCTCCGGCGTCAGGATGCCGTCCCGCTTCGTCGTGAGCCTTGTCTTGGTCTCGCCCGCTTTGGGGACTTTGCTGAAGACGATGATGGTATTGCGCATGAATAACTTACCTCCAGGTTTGATTATCTGTCCGTCAGGCCGGATGCTGCCCCCTGCGGATAGCCGCTCCGGCCGGTTTTCGCGCTCAGGGCGGCAAGATCCTCGGGGGCGTTGAGGTTGTAAAACATGTCGGCCGGCAGCCCGGCCGCGATCAATTCCCCGCCGTCGACCGCCAGGACGTTCACTGCCGGATAAAAGCGGAAAACCTTTTTGATCCCGGCCCGCAGGCAATAATCGATCGGGCCGAGGCAAGCACGCGTATAGACGGCGGACAGCGGCTCCCAGTTCCCGTCCACCCGCGGCACGACGGCGTCGTGGCCGGTTTTGCGGCCTAGCAGGTACGCCGCCAGCTCGGCGGTGAAAAACGGCATATCGCCGGCGACGACGAACGCGTCGTCGTACTTCGCCGCCGCCAGGCCGGCGTATATGCCGCCGAGCGGCCCCATGCCCGGGAATACGTCCGGGACTTCGCGGACGCCGCCGAGGCCGTACTTGGCTGTCGCGTTGCTGGCGATGATGATCTCGTCGGCGACATGCCGCAGTTCGTTGACCGTGCGGGCGATGAGCGTCTCGTTTTGCAACAGCAGCAGCGTTTTGTCCCGCCCCATCCGCGAGCTGCGTCCGCCGGCGAGGATTATGCCGCTGACCGCCATATGACCACCCCCAGACAGGCTGCTTTCAGCCGGTTACCGCGCGAAGACATCGCCGACGATCAGCACCGACACGTCCTGCCCGGCGGCGATCCGGCCGCTGCCGGCCGGCACGTCGATGTAAGCGTTGCAGTTGACGAGCGATTTTAGTACGCCGTTGCTCTGCTCACCGGTCAGGTCGACGTAGTTCTTCCCTTCCTCGGAAACATGGAAACGGCCGCGCAGGAAGCGCCTCTGCGGGCTGGGCTTGGCGAAACCGTCGCTCATGACCGCCCCGACCCTGGCCGGCAGATAATTAACCAGTCCCATCTTTTTCTTGATCAGCGGCACGGCGATCAGCTCGAACGTGATGAGCGCCGCCGCCGGGTTCCCCGAGAGGCAGATGATGAATTTGCCGTCCTTCGTGCCGGCGACGACCGGCGACCCGGGCTTCATGTCGACGCCCCGGTAGATGATGTAGACCCCTAGCCGCGCGAGCGCATCGGGCACGACGTCGTAGTCGCCCACCGATACGCCGCCGGTGGTGATGACGATGTCGGCATCCGCCAGGCCCAGGGCCACGATGTCGGCGATCGACTCCAGTTCGTCCGGCACGTTGCCGAGGGCGGTGATCTGCGCGCCCAGCTTGAGGCAGGCCGCCACCAGGCTGGGCAGGTTGCTGTTGTAGATTTTGCCCGGCTGCAGCTTCTGGGAGCAGTCTACCAGTTCGTCCCCGGTGCTGATGACCGCAATTTTGACCTTGTTGAAGACGGCCGCCTCGGCGTAGCCGAGGGCGCCGATAAGCCCCACGAGGGCCGGTGAAACAAGCGTGCCGCGCCCGGCGACCGCTTCCCCTTTTTTGACGTCTTCGCCGGCAAGAATGATGTTGTTTCCCGGCCGCAGCGGCGTGAACAGCTTACATAGCTTCCCCGTCCTTTTCACGTCCTCGTATTTTATCACCGCGTCCGCCCCGGCGGGGATGGGCGAACCGGTCATCACCTTGATGGCCGTCCCCGGCGTGATCTTTTTCCCGGCCGTGTGGCCGGCCGCGACTTCCTCGATCACCTCAAGGATGACGGGCTGCGCCGCTGTGGCCCGTTCGGTGTCCAGCGCCCGGACGGCGTAGCCGTCCAGCGGCGACTTGTCAAACGGCGGCAGATGGATGGGCGCCCGTATCTCCCGGCTCAACACGCGGCCGACGGCGTCGAACAGCGGTATCTCGCATTCCTGCGCCGGTTGCGCCACCGACAGCAGCAGGTCCTGGGCCTCTTCCAAGGCGACGTTATTCTTCATCCTATCCTCGCCCCCTTCTTATGCGCCTGTGCCGAACGAGCAGCGCGGATGCTTGCAGGCCATGACGGCCGTCCGTCGGCCCGCCGGCGGCCGAGTGGTTTCTCCGTCCCGCGGACCGCCATGCTTACTGCTGGTACCTGCAATATTCGTGCCATTACCCGTTCATCGCCGGAAGGGGCGCGCCTCTTGTAAACGTCATGCCGGCCTGGCGAAAAATTCGCCGCCGATTTTCATTTTGACACGGACTTTCCCAAAAAGGCACAGCGTGCGGCCGGCGCATAAAAAGGCCGCCCCTGTCATCCAGGGCCGGCCTCCGTCCGTCGCGCCAACTATTCCCTTCACCCCGGCGAACGCCCCAGGGAGTATGTCCGTCCCAGGCTGCGGCCCACGGCGTAGTATTGCTTGTCGGCCGGGCTGCAGACAAGCGGGTCGACCTGCGCCAGCGCCGGCAGGCCGTCGGCGCCGAGCACCGCCGCGTCGGCCTTGGCGTCGGCGATCCGGCCGACGAACAGCGTGTGGCTGCCGAGGTCGACCGTTTCCGTCACCGCGCATTCCAGCGCCACGGGGAACTCGGCGACGTACGGGGCGTCCACATGCTCGCCGCGCACGGCCGTCAGCCCCGCCGCCCGGAACTTGTCGACGTCCTTTCCCGAAACAAGACCGATGTAGTCGACCGCCGCCGCGTACCGCGCCGCCGGCACATTGGCCGTGAACGCCCGGCGCGCCATAATGTTGCCGTGCGACAGCCGCGTTTTCCGCACCGCCACCGCCACGCAGGGCGGCTCGGAGCAGCATACTCCGCACCAGGCGGCCGTCATCAGACAGGGAGCGCCGTCCGCCCCGTAGCTGCCGATCACCCACACCGGCAGGGGCATGGCCAGCATCTTGGCGCCCAGAGATTTTTTCATCGCACCAGCCCCGCTTCTGCGTTGTAAATTCTATCCCAAGTCGGCCTGCAGCTCCCGGCAGATCGCTTCGCGGAGCTGCACGAAAGCGGCGTCGGCGCGGCTGCGCGGCCGCGGCAGGTTGACGGCGAATTCGCTCCTGACCGTGCCGGGACGCTCCGACATCACGACGACCCGGTCGCCCAGATATACCGCCTCTTCAATGTCGTGGGTGACCATGACCATCGTCATCTTTTCCCGGTCCCAGATGGCGAGCAGCTCTTTCTGCAGCCTGAGGCGGGTCAGCGCGTCCAAAGCGCCGAACGGCTCGTCGAGGAGGAGTATCTCCGGCCGGTTGACGAGGGCCCGCGCGATCGCGACCCGTTGCGCCATGCCGCCCGACAGCTCGCCGGGGTAGGCTTTGGCGAAGCCGGCCAGCTCCACCAGCTCAAGATGCGCGGCGACGGTCGCCGCCTTCTCCCGCCGGCTGCCCCGGGGCAGGGCGAAGGCCACATTTTCCGCGACTGTCAGCCACGGCAGCAGCCGCGGCTCCTGGAAAACGATCCCCCGGTCGAGTCCCGGGCCGGTTATCCGCCGCCCCCGCACGGCGACCGTGCCTTTATAGGCCGGGTCGAGGCCGGCGATTATCCGCAGGAGGGTGCTTTTGCCGCAGCCGCTGGCGCCGACGATGGCGACGAATTCGCGCCGGCCGATATGGAGGCGCATGCCTTCCAGGGCGGCCACGTCGCCGTCTCGCCCCTGGTACGTCTTCGCCTGGACGGCTATCGCCAGCTCGTCCCCGCCTATGCTCCGGTGAAGGAGGTCTTCCATCTCACGATCCTCTTTTCCAGCGCGTGCAGCACGCAGTCCATCGTCTTGCCCACGACGCCGATGGCCAGCATGCCGACGATAACCTTGTCGGTCTGGGCCAGCGCCCTGGCGTCGGTCAGCATGTAGCCGACGCCTTTCATGCCGGCGGAAAGTTCCGCCGCCACGACACACATCCAGGCGAACGCCAGCCCGACCCGCAGCCCGGTCATAATGAACGGCAGCGCGCCGGGGACGACGACTTGGGCGAGAAACCGGCCCCTGGGCACTTCGAGAACTTTGGCCAGCTCCACGAATTTGTGGTCCGTCTGGCGGACGCCGTCCAATACGTTGGTGAAGATGGGGAAAAAGGCTCCGAGGGCGATAATGAAAACCTTGGATCCTTCCTCGATGCCGAACCAGAGGATGGCCAGCGGCAGCCAGGCGATGGGCGGGATGGGGCGGATAAGCTGGATGATGCCGGCCGTCGTGGCGAACAGCAGCGGGAAGATGCCCAGCCCCATGCCGAGGCCGACCCCCAAAACCGCCGCCAGGGCGAAGCCCTCCAGGACGCGGGCGAAGCTGGCCGCCAGATGGGTGACAAGTTCGCCGCTGCCGGCCATGGCCACAAAGGCGTCCAGCACCTGCAGCGGCGAGGGCAGCAGTATCGGCCTGACCAGTCCGCCGGCGGTTACCGCCTGCCACAGCGCCAGCAGGACGCCGGGCAGCACAAGCCGCTTCCACCCCCAGCCGCCGGCCGCCAGGCTGTGCCGATATGCTCCCGCCAACTTCAGCACGAGTTCCATAGCGCCCCCCGATTAGTTGCGGCGGACGAAAGCCTGGACGTCCACCGGCGTTTTCAGCAGGCCGATCTTGCGCATGAACGCCTCGGTGTCCTGCATGTCGGCCACGAACCGGTCGGTGATCTTGTCGTTGTAGGCGAACTTGCCGATGATTTTCGTCAGCAGCGGCTGCGGCATCCTGATGTCTTCCAGCAGCAGCTTGGCGCACTCGTCGGGGTGCTGCCGCAGGTACTCGTCGCCGCGCCGGAAGGCCCTGAGCGCGGCGTCGACCGCCGCGGGCTGCTTGGCGACCAGGTCGCCGCCGGCCATCAGCACGGCGTACGCCTCGTACACGCCCGTCCCGTCGGCGATGACCCTGATCTCGCCCGCTTCTTCCAGGCGGGTGAGCAGCGGGTCCCACATGACGCCGGCGTCGACGTCGCCGCGCGCCAGCGCGGTCGCCAGGTCGTCCATCGTCATGTTGATGAACTGGATGTCGTTCGTCGTCATGCCGTTCTTTTCGAGCAGGAGGTGCAGCAGCTTCTGGCCGTAGGCGGCTTTGGTGGTGGCGACCTTCTTGCCCCGCAGGCCGGGCACGCCGGCGACGGGGGAATCCTTGCGCACCACCATGGCCAGCGCCTTGGGCGCGGCCGAGGCGACCGCCACGATGCGGTAGTCGGTGCCGGCGGCCCGGCCGATGAAGGCCGGGAAATCGCCCATCACGCCCATGTCGAGGTGCCCGGCGGCAAACGCCTCGCTGACCATCGGGCCCAGGCCGAACGGCTGCCATTTCAGCCGGTAGCCGGCCTTGTTCAGCTCCTCGTCGAGGAACCCCTTTTTCTTCGCCACCCACATATGGGCGTAATGCGGCAGCGGCACGATACCGATGCGGATCTCCGGCCCGCCCGGCGCGGTGGCCTGCTGGGCCGCGCGCTGGCCCGCGCAGCCGCCGGCCAGCACGGCCGACGCCAGCAGCGCGGTTAATACCGTCAGTATCATCAATTTTCGCACAGAATCGCTCCTCTCCTCTAAGCCAATCCCGGCACGGTTCAGCCGCACTTGTCCAGGCTGCCCCGGCAGCTGCTGCCGGCGCCGGCGGTGCAGGCGAAACAGTGGTCGCCGACCTTGACGGGCAGGCCGACAAGGTCCTTGGCGCCGACGCCGCCGATGGTGCCGGCGACGGCCGGGACGCCGAGCGCCTGGTTGAAGTCGCAGTCGAACAGCCGGCCCTGCCAGTCGACGCTGATCTGGCTACGGCACATGACGTTCGCCAGGTTGCGGGCGTTGAAGCTGCCGACGAGCAGGTCCTGGTAGCCGGCCAGTTCGCCTTTGGCCGCCAGGTCGGCGCGGAAGCGGCCGATGGGCATATTGGCGATCGTGAGCAGGTCGTCGAACACGATGCCGAAATCGTTGGCGAGGTTTTCCTTGTACGCCGCCTCCAGCTCGGCCTGCGGCCCGGGGAGGAAGGCGCCGCCGGGGTTGTACACCAGCTGCAGCTTCAGCCCCGTCCGCCCGGTGCCGTACCCGAGGGCGTTGAGCTTTTTGAGGACGCTGATGTTCTTTTTATAGACGCCTGCGCCCCGCTGGGCGGCGACGTTGCTTTCCATATAGCACGGCATCGACGACACGATGTCCACGCCGTGGGCGGCGAAGAACGCCGGCAGGTGCTCTTTGCCCGCCTCTTCCAGGATCGCCAGGTTGGAACGCACGATGATCCGCTTGACCGCTTTGAGGCGGCGGAGTTCCGCGATGAAATACGTCAGGTGGCTGTTCGCCTCCGGCGCCCCGCCGGTGATGTCCACGTCGATCGTCCCGGCGCCCTGCACGAAGCGCAGGCAGTCGTCCACGACCGCGCGGTCCATTGCCTCCTGCCGGTCGGGGCCGGCCTCCAGATGGCAATGGTTGCACCGCAGGTTGCACACGTAGCCCAGGTTGACCTGGAGGATATCGACGGCATCCCTCCGTAACGGCTGGCTGGCGTCAGCGACATATTCCCGGAAACTGCGCATTTTTACACCACTCCTTTCCGTAATGACCATGTTAGCTTGGGGCGAACATCACCGACGGCCCCTGCAGAACCTCCCAGCCGGCTTCTGCGAGCACCTCCCGGCTCCTCGGCACCGTCCAGCCGCGCACCGTCTGTTCGCTGACGTCGCGGGGGTTGGCCCCCTGCTCGGCCCAGAACAGGTTGGCGCCGGCCATGGCGCCGATGCCGTTGGGTTCGTGCGTGCCGTGGCCGATGATGTCATAGCCGCTGGCCAGCCTGACCACGGCCAGGATGTGGGCCATTTGGGCGTATGTCATCGTGCCGTGGGCCGCCAGCGGCAGGCCGGGGATGTTGACCCGGCGGCAGGAGGCGTTGTTCGCCGGCTTCAATCTTCTCGTCTGGATGGTGGTCGCCACCAGATCGTCCACCGTATGCTCCGGCCCCACCGGGCCGACGCTGGTCCCGAGCTTCAGCCCCGCTTTCTGCGCCGCCTGGATGGTTCTAATCCGCACTCTTTGGTCGATGGCCGTAACCGTGCCCTCGCCGATGCGGACGCAGTGGTAGATGCCGGCGAAACCGGCGGCCCGTAGCGCCTTCGCGCCCTCCTCGTCGAAGTCGTCGATGTTGGCGACGAGCGGCAGTTCGGGCTTGACAGCCGCCCTGACCTCGCGGGCGATGGCGATGAACGCCGGCAGTGCGAGCGCCGCGGTGGCCATCAGGTAAATGGCGTTGGCGCCGTCGGCTTCGAACCGGAGGCATTTTTCGACGATCTCCCGCGTAGGATGGACCTTGGGCTCGCGGAACAGCCCGTTCTTGACCGCGAAGGCGCAGAAATCGCAGTTCTTCGCGCACGGCCCGGTGTCGATGCCGATCTGGGCGTGGACTTCGGCTTTGCCCTTCGAAGTGGCCTCGCTCAGCGTTCGCGATGCCTGCTGGATAAGGAACGACTCTTCGGAAAGATGGTGCACCGCGAACAGCTCCCGCAGTTCCGCCGCCGTCAGCTCGCCGCCGTCCAAGGCTTTGTTGATGCTCTGAGATATCTTGATATCCATTGCCATCATCCTTTACGTGTTTCGTCAAGCCTGCTCGCCGACGCCCAGCAAGGCCAGCAGCCGGCTGCGGTAGGCGAAGAAATCCGGGGCGTTTCTCCGCCGCGGCCGGGGAATGTCTATCGCCATGATGTCTTTGATCCGTCCCGGCCGTTCGGACATGATGACGATCCGCTGGCTCAGGTAAAGCGCTTCATCGATATCGTGGGTGACGAACAGCATCGTCGTGCGCCGCTGCGCCCAGATGCTGAGGATTTCGTCCTGCATGGTCATCCTGGTCAGGGCGTCCAGTGCCCCCAGCGGTTCGTCGAGCAGCAATATCTTGGGGTGGTTGACGAGCGCCCTGGCCAGCGCCGCCCGCTGGGCCATGCCGCCGGAAAGCTGGTGGGGGAAGACGCCGGCGAAATCCGCCAGGCCGACAAGAGCGAGAAACTGGTCGACCTCGTCTTTTTGCCCCGCCAGCAAACCGCGCGCTTCCAGGCCGGTGGCCACGTTATGCCAGATGTTCTTCCACGGAAAGAGCATCGGGTCCTGGAACACCAGTCCCCGCGTATAGTCGGGGCCGGCAATCGGCGCCCCGTCCACCTGCAGCGTCCCGGCGGACGGTTTCTCCAGCCCGGCGATCAGGCGGAGGAGGGTGGATTTTCCGCAGCCGCTCGGGCCGATGATGGCGACGAATTCGCCGGGGGCGACATCGAGGTCGACAGGCTCAAGGGCGTTGATGGCGCCCCCCTGGTAGTCGGCATAAATCTTGCCGACCTGGCGGAGGGTGAGCTTTCCGGCCGTCGCCGCCGTCACCATTTCACCAGTCCCCTCTGCCATACCAGCGCTTTGTCCCGGACCGTGAACAGCAGCGAGATCACCGAGGAGAAGAGGACGGCGCTGATGGCGAGCGCGGCGTATACCTTGTAGTATTCGCCCCACCCCTGCGCCCATTCGATGTACCAGCCCAGCCCGGCCTTCACGCCGAGCATTTCGGCCACCACCAGGGTGACGAAGGAGGTGCCCATGCCCATGAAGAGGCCGATGAATATCATCGGCATGGCCGCCGGCAGGGCGATCCGCAGGATGAGGTATTTTTCGTCGGCCCCCAGCGTGCGGGCGATCTCGAAATAGGATTTGTTGACGTTGGCCACCCCGGACCAGGTCATAACGGTGACCGGGAACCAGGTCGCCAGGGCGATCAGGAAGATGCTGCCGCTGAGGCTGGTCGGAAAGACGGCCATGGCGACCGGTATCCAGGCGGTGGCGGGGATGGGGCCGATGACGCGGACAAGGGGGTTGACCCAGTAATGGAACTGTTTGTACCACCCCATCATGATGCCGGTGGGCAGTCCCAGCAAAGTGCCGATCGCGTATCCCAGGATCAGCAGCCGCAGCGAGTACAGGACGCTGACCGCCAAGACCGGCGCGTCGTTGGTGAAGGCCTCGAAAATTTTCACCGGCGAGGGGAAAAACGGCAGCGGCAGCAGGTTCAGCTTCAGCGTGACCAACTCGTAAAGGGCGAGGAGGCCGAAGGCCACCGCCGCCAGCGGGGCGTGCCGGCCGAGCCGCGGCCGCCGGTCCGGGTTAAGGAGGGCGACACCGGCCCAGGCGGCGTACACTGCCAGGATAACCGCCAGCAGCAGCGAATAGTTGGCCGCCGTTGCCACGAGCTGCCTGTTCGGCAGTCCGACGTGCATGAGGAGCGAAGCCGCGAGGACGGCCGCCGGCAGCCAGCAGACAAGCGCCGCAACAATATTGACCTTTTTTACGTCGCTGTCGCCCGCCGCGGCGGTTATGGCCGCCCCGGCCGCATCGTTCCTGCTCATTTCGCCAGGATGATGAAGGAGTGTTTTACCAAGGTGTCCACCTGTGTCGATGCATCGAGGACATTAAGCTGCTTCATGCCGCTTAGGAAGTATGTATAGCTCTGGCGGGATTTCTCCGGGTCGGAGATCCACTTGTAGCTGGCCAGCAACTGGCTGTTCAGTTCCAGGCTGCCGCCGGTGTATTTCTTGTCGACGCCGATCTGGGCCGCTTCCTTGGGATGGGCACCGACCCACGCGGTGGCTTCGGCGAACGATTGCGTCAACAAGCGGGCGATTTCCGGCTCGTCGCTTACCACTTTGCCGTTGATCCCTACGTAGCAGCACAGTTGGTCGGCATAGGGCTGCGTATGGGTGTTGCTGAAAAAGATGCGGGCTTTGCCTTCGTTGGCGACGATCTGCGGGAAGGGGTCCCAGGTGCCGAAAGCGTCGATTTCCTTCTTTTCCAGCGCCTGAATCAGCTGCGGCCCCGGATAGGCCCGCCATGTCACGTCTTTTTTGGGGTCCAGGCCGAGCTTGAGCAGTTCCATGCTGAGATAAATCATCGGCGGCCCGCCGATGTTCTCCACGCCGACGGTCTTGCCTTTGAGGTCGGCGACCGATTTGACCGGCGAATCGACCGGCGCGACCGCCTGGATGCAGCCGGTATGGATGCCGGCGGTCAGCTTGATGTTCAGCCCCTGCTCTATGGACTTGAAGCTTCCCGGCGAGGCCATGATGGCGTCGACTTTACCGGTGGCGATGTTTTCCTTGGTGGTGGCGGCGGTTATCTTGACCAGTTCGACGTTCAGGCCGTGCTTCTTGAAAATCCCGTTTTCATAGGCGGCATAGATCGGCGCTTCGCAGGTGCCCCCGTAATAGCCGACGCGGACCGGCCTCAGTTCCTTGCCCTTGGGGGCGGCGGCCTTGTCGCCGCCGCAGCCGGCGGCGAGGAACGCGGCCGCCAATAGTCCTGTCAGCATTGCGGCCAGCATTTTTTTACCCATCGCTGTTCCCTCCCAAATCATTCGCTTGGTCCCAGTGTTGTCTCCCGGCCGAAACAGCTAATCTTTAACCGGTTTGTCCTCCGGCGGCGCGAACTTGAATTCCGGTTCCTGCGCGCGCAGCTCCCGGGCCGCTTTTCCGGTCGTCACCTCGAACCACACTCCTTCAGCCCGGCGGCCGGAAAAGGTCGGCCCGAAGCGCACGAAGATCTCGTCGTCCCAGTCGTAGATCTCCTGCAGCGAAGGCTCGAGCACGCGGAGCCTGAGCTGCCCGTACGAGTAGCGGGTATGCTCCAGCGACAGCAGCTTCATCAGCTCGGGGATGCCGTATTCGACCACTCCGGCGGACTTGCCGGCCCAGATGATGTCGAACACCGCCATGGTATGCTTGCCTTTGTACTGGATGCCCTTGACCAGCCGGTATTCCACGTCGCCGGGGTCGGTGGCCGCGATCAGCGCCGCGACCGGCGCGGCGAAGCGGAAGATTACTTCCCGGCCGTCGAAGCCGATGGCCTGGAACCATTGCGTCCTGGTCAGCGTCCCGGCCTTCTCGTCATAGAGCCACACGCCCTTTTTCACCAGCTTTTCGGTTTCGCCCGCCAGGTAGGCGTACATGTCCTCGGGGGCGCCGTCGCCCAGGGCCAGGAAGTCGCCCGTTTTCATCCGGTAGTCCGTCCGGGCCGGGTCCGGCCTGCCGGCCGCGTGGATGAGGGCGATGGCGGCGGTCAGCACCTTCTGCTGCCACTCGCTCAGCGGGTCGCGGCGGCCGGTCAGGCCCGCCGCCCGGAGCAGCTGATTGGGCTTGATCCCCTGCCCGTCCGGGCGGAGGGCGGCGGCGGCGAGCTTCCCGCCCGCCAGTTCCGCGGTTCGTTTCTTGAGGCCGATTTCCATTTCTTCACCTCATGCCCATTATATAGCAAAAAAGACGACGATTGCAAGTCAAAATGAATTTGCAATCGTCATCCGTCGTCCGCCGGTAGATAATAACCCGGCTTCCCGCTCAGACTATCATCATGCGAAATTATGTCATTTACGGGATACTGGGCTGGTGCGCCGAGATCGCCTGGACGGGGTTGGGGTCCCTGCTGGCGGGCGATCCCCGCTTGACAGCCAAAACGTATTTGTGGATGTTCCCGATATACGGCCTGGCAGTCTTCCTCGAGCCCGTCCACGACCGCATCCGCCCCTGGCCCGTGCTGGCCCGCGGGCTGCTTTGGACGTTTGTCTTCTTCGCCGTCGAATACCTGGCAGGCTGGCTGCTACGCGCCCTCGTCGGCGCCAGTCCCTGGGATTATTTCGGCGCCGCTTTGAATATCCACGGGCTGATTCGCCTGGACTACGCCCCGGTGTGGTTTTGCCTCGGCCTATTCTACGAGAAGTTGCATGATTGGCTGCAGCGTATACAGGCCCGCTAAGTATTCCGTTATGACCATGCCAATGCCGGACCAGCCTTTCCGCGCCAGCTTATCCCTGGCGACGGACAACATCAGCTTGATGCGGTTGAGCTGGTTGACCTCGCTCGCCCCCGGGTCGTAATCTATCGGTACGATGTTGGCCTCGGGGTAGCAGCGCCGCAGCTCCTTGATCATCCCTTTGCCGGTGATCTGGTTGGGCAGGCAGGCGAACGGCTGCAGGCAGACGATGTTGCTCACGCCGCTGTCGATCAGCTCCACCATTTTGCCGGTCAGCAGCCAGCCCTCGCCGGTGACGTTGCCCAGCGACAGGTGCTGTGCCGCCCGGCGGGCGGTCTCGCCGATGGAGAGCGGCGCCGCGAAGCGCGCGCTGGCCTGCAGCGCTTTGCGCATGCTGTCCCGGTACCACTCGATCGCCTTGATGAACAGCCTTCCCGCCACCATGTCGCCGAAGCCGCCGGCCAGCAGCTCGTAGTTCACCTGGCGGTCGTAGGCGCAGTACAGGATGAAATCCATCAGGTCGGGCACGACGGCTTCCGCGCCTTCGCTCTCCAGCAGCGCCACGAGATTGTTGTTGGCGAACGGGTGGTAGTTGACCAGGATCTCGCCGACTATCCCCACCCGCGGTTTGCTGGCCGGGACTATCTCCAGGCTGTCGAAGTCGCGGACGATGGCGCGGATATTCTCACGGAAAATTTTCTTGCCGCCGTGCCGCAGGGCCTGCTCGCACCGTTCGACCCAGTACCCGTACAGCCGGTCGGCCGAGCCGGGGACTTTTTCGTACGGCCGCACCCGGTGCAGAACGCGCGACAGCAGGTCGCCGTAGATGGTCCCCATGATCATTTTGTCGAGGATGGCGAACGTTAGGGAGAAGCCCGGCGTTTTTTCCACGCCAGCCGACAGGGAGATGACCGGCACGCGGGACAGGCCGGCATCTTCCAGCGCTTTGCGGAGCAGGGCGATATAATTCGTGGCCCGGCAGCCGCCGCCGGTCTGCGGCATGAGGATGGCCGTCTTATCTGCGTCGTACCGCCCGGATTTCAGCTCCGCCATCACTTGGCCGACGACGATGATGGCGGGATAGCAGGCGTCGTTGTGGACGTATTTCAGGCCTTCGTCGACCGCCGCCCTATCGGCTTCGCCCAGCACCTCGACGTTGTAGCCCGCCCAGCGCAGCCCGGCCTCGATGAAGCGGAAATGGACCGGCGACATCTGCGGCGCCAGGATGGTGTATGTCTGCTTCATTTCCCGGGAAAAGACGGCGCGCTCGCGCGGCAAGGGCTTGCTTGCGGCCGGCGCCGCCCCGCGCCGTTCGTCGAGGGCCGCGATCAGCGACCGGACGCGGATCCGCGCCGCCCCCAGGTTGTTGACCTCGTCGAGCTTGATGACGGTATGGATCTTGTTGCCGGTTTCCAGTATCTCCTTCACCTGGTCGATGGTGACCGCGTCCAGGCCGCAGCCGAACGAGTTGAACTGGATCATTTCCAGGTCCGGCTGGCGGGCGACGAACGCGGCGGCGTCATACAGCCGCGCATGGTAGACCCACTGGTCGACGACCCGCAGCGGCCGTTCCGCCCTGGCCAGGTGGCAGACGGCATCCTCCGACAGCACGGCCAGCCCGTGGGATTGGATCATCTCGGCCACGCCGTGGTTGATCTCGGGGTCGATATGGTAGGGCCGGCCCGCCAGGACGACTGCCCAGCCGTTATTCGCCCGGATAGTCGCCAGCGCTTTTTCCCCTTCGCGCCGCACATCCTCCTTGTAACGGGCAAGCTCGGCGTAGGCTTTCCTGACGGCTGCCGCCACTTCGCGCCCGGGCAGCTTTTCCGCGGCCAGCTCCTGGCGGAGCCGCGCGACCAGCCGCGCCGGGTCGTCCAGGGGCAGGAAGGGGTGGCGGAACATGACTTCGCCGCCGCGGACGGCATCCATGTTGGCGCTGATATTTTCCGGGTAGGAGGTGACGATCGGGCAGTTGTAGCGGTTGTCGGCCGCCGGGTTCTCGGGGATGTTGAACGGAACGCAGGGGTAAAAGATTTTCTTTACCCCCTTGCCCACCAGGTCGGCGATATGCCCGTGGACGAGCTTCGCCGGGTAGCACACCGAATCGGACGGGATGGTCTCCATGCCGCTCTCGTACAGTTTCCGCGACGAGCGCCCCGACAGCACGACCCTGTATCCCAGGGCGGTGAAGAACGTGAACCAGAACGGGTAGTCCTCGTACATGTTCAGCGCCCGGGGTATGCCGATCGTCCCCCGCGGCGCCTGCGCCGCCGGCAGCGGCTCATAGCCGAACACCCGTCGGTATTTGTAAGCGTAAAAATTGATGCCGTCGTCGCCGGCCTTTTCTTTGCCCGCGCCCCGCTCGCAGCGGTTGCCGGCGTAATAGGCCCGGCCGTTGGCAAAGTGCGTGACGGTGAGCAGGCAGTTGTTGCCGCAATTTTCGCAGCGGCGCTTGGCGACCGTCGCGGTGAAGCCGTCCAGCTCCGCCGCTTTTATCAGCGTCGATTCGTGCCCTTGCGGGCACCGCTCTTTGGCGATCAGCGCCGCCCCGTACGCGCCCATGATGCCGGCCATATCCGGCCGCACCACCTCGCGGCCGATCGTCTGCTCCAGCGCCCGGAGCACGGCGTCGTTATAGAACGTCCCTCCCTGGACGACGATCTTGGCGCCCAGGTCGGCCGGACTTTTGATGCGGATAACCTTGTACAGGGCGTTGCGGACGATGGAGACGGCGATGCCGGCGGCGATGTCGCTGATGTCAGCGCCGTCCTTGTGCGCCTGCTTGACTTTGGAGTTCATGAATACCGTGCAGCGGGTGCCGAGATCGACCGGGTGCCGGGCTTTGAGCCCGCGGGCCGTGAATTCCCGGATATCCATGTCGAGCGACTGGGCGAAATTCTCGATGAACGAGCCGCAGCCCGCCGAACAGGCTTCGTTCAGCATGATCGAGTCGATCACGCCGTCCCGGATGAAGAAGCTCTTCATATCCTGGCCGCCGATATCCAGCACGAAAGATACGCCGGGCAGGAAATGGTTGGCGGCCTTATAGTGGGCTACCGTCTCGACCTCGCCGATATCGACCTGCAGCGCGACCTTGGCGAGGCTTTCTCCGTACCCCGTCACGGCGGAGTTGGCGATCCGCGTCCGCCCGTTCAGCTGCGCGTACAGGTCCTTGAGCGCCGCCACCGCCGTATCCACCGGCTTCGCCATGTTCGACCCGTAGTACGAATACAGGAGGCTGCCGTCCGCGCCGATCAGCGCCAGCTTGGTCGTCGTCGAGCCAGCGTCGATGCCCAGGTAGGCGTAGCCGGCATAGTCCGCCAGGCTGGCACGCGGCACAGCGCTTTTCGCGTGCCGCTCCCGGAACGCGGCGTACTCGTTCTCATCGGCGAACAGCGGCTCGAGCGTCTCCCGGCGGGGGCTTCCGCCCACAGGCAGTTTGGCGGCCCGCCGCGCCGCGAAGTCCCCGTATGTGACCGGCTCCTCCTGCAAGGCCAGCGCCGCGCCGATGGCGACGAAATAATGGGAGTGTTCGGGGATGAGCACCTGCTCGCTCTTGAGCTGCAGGGTTTCGATGAACCGTTTTCTGAGCTCGGACAGGAAATGCAGCGGGCCGCCCAGAAACGCCACCTTGCCGCTGATCGGCCTGCCCTGCGCCAACCCGCTGATCGTCTGGTTCACGACGGCTTGCAGCACCGACGCGGCGACATCCTCCTTCGTCGCCCCTTCGTTCAGCAGCGCCTGCACATCCGTCTTGGCGAATACGCCGCACCGCGACGCGATCGGGTAGATGGTCTGGTGATGCTTCGCCAATTCGTTGAGCCCTGCCGGGTCGGTGCCCAACAAGGCGGCCATATGGTCGATGAAGGCTCCCGTCCCGCCGGCGCAGACGCCGTTCATCCTTTGCTCGACCGTGTTGTTGAAATACGTGATTTTGGCGTCTTCGCCGCCCAGCTCGATCGCCGTATCCGTGGCCGGCAGGATGGCCTTGATGGCGTGCGCGCAGGCGACGACCTCTTGGATGAACGATAGCTTGTAATCCTGGGAAACGCCGATGCCGGCGGAACCCGTCACCATTACGGACAGCAGCTTCTCGTAGAAAACATCCTGGGCTTTGGCGATCATCGACCTGAGCGTCGCCGTCACGTCCGACAAATGCCGCAGGTATTGGTGAAATACCATGTCGTTGTTCTCGTTCAAGACGATCATTTTGATGGTGGTCGACCCGATATCCAACCCGACGCGGACCTTATCCATGTTCTTCTCCCCTGCCCAGTTTGAAGAATATCAGAGATTCGCGCAAAGCACCGAGAACTTAACCTTAGCCCATTTTCCTGTTCCGACTGCCGGCCCGGCCAGCCCGCCGTAAGAGCATATTTTGCCTGGTATCCGTCAAATTCGCCAAATTTGCTCAAAATCCTTGTTTATTGCCGCCGATAACGGACCTTGCCCGCCAAAATAAACAGCGCCAGGCCCTGACCTTCCCGGCCCAACAAAAAACCTCACTACAAATGTAGCGAGGTTTAAACAGGTTATTCTCAAAAATCTTCGTCGGCGGTTAACTCTTGCGCCGCCTCCGTCAGATAATAATCCGCGATGCTCGCGCCCCCCCAGCCGGCCGTTCCGCCGGCTTCCAGCCCGAAGGTGTAATTCGCGCCGGAGTTGTTATCCCAGTTATTGGCGGCGTCTTTGAAGCACATCTTCAGCGTTTCCGCGTATTGGGGGATATGAAGGGTGGTTTCGAAACCGTAGTCGGTTTTCCTCATACTGTAATCCTGGGTTGTCCGCCAGTCCTCGTCAAAGCCGACGCGGGCGTATACTTCCGTCGCGCCGCTGCGGGGCAGCAGGCCATTATATACTATTTCCACGGACTCTTGCGGCGAGGGATTGGCGGGGATTATCTTCACCCCTTCAGATACATACGGCAAAGAATCGGACACACGCATCTCCCCTTTCGTTGGCGTGTTTTCAGTATGCCCTGCCGTTCGCCGGCTTAATCTCGTGAACGGTGCGGCCGGCACGAATCCGCGCTAATTTGTCTGCGCCCTTCACTCCGGCATTTCCGTCACGACGGGGCCGACGGTCCGCTCCTTGCCGTTGCGGACGATCACGATATCCGCCTTGCTGCCTACCGGAACGCCGTCCAAAATCGCCCGCAGGTCGGCCAGGCTGTTCACGTCCGTGCCGTTCAGCCTCACGATGATGTCGCCTTCGCGGATGTCAGCCTGGTAGGCCGGACCGCCTTTTTCCACCTTGACCACATATACCCCGCGGTCGATATTCAGCTCGTAGCCGTAGCGGGCGGCGGATGCGGCGTCAAGCACGCTGACGCCGAGGTACGCCCGGATCACCCTGCCTTTTTCCACCAGGGACTGCAAAATCGGCCGGGCCGAATTGATAGGGATGGCGAACCCCATGCCCTCGACGCCGGCGGCGGCAATTTTCGCGCTGTTGATGCCGACGACCTGGCCGTCGGCGTTCACCAGGGCGCCGCCGGAGTTTCCCGGATTTATGGCCGCGTCGGTCTGGATGAGCTGGAATCTGCGGTCGCCCAGCTCGATAGTCCTGTTCAGGGCGCTGATGACCCCGACCGTCACGCTACCGCGGAACTCCATGCCCAGCGGGTTGCCGATCGCGATCGCCGGCTCGCCCACCAGCAGCGAATCGGAGTCGCCGAAGCTCGCCACCGGCAGGTCGGTCGCGTCTACCTTGACTACGGCCAGATCGGTAGCCGGGTCGGTCCCGACCACCGTCCCGTCCATTGTTCGCCCGTCGGCGAAAGATACGGTGATGGTCTGCGCCCCGTCGACCACATGGTTGTTCGTGGCGATATACCCGCTGGCGTCGAAAACGACGCCGGAGCCTACGCCCCGCTCGACAAGCACCCGTTGGGCGAAATTGTCCCGCATATAGGCTTTATTGCTTATGCCGACGATCGCCGGGCTGGCGTTCTTGACGGCCTGGACGACAAAGGTGTTGCGGGCCGGCGACAAGGAAGCGTCCTGGACGCCCGGCGCCGCCAGATTTGGCGACGGCGCGGCTGTGCTGTAATGGACGGCGAATAATCCCGTGGAAACGGCAATCGCGAGCGATACGGCCAATACCTGAAAATGCTTTCGCATTGTTACCCTCACCCTTTCCCTTTTTCTCACCAATATAGCAAAGAAATGCGACAGCTTTATGACAACCTGAGCAGGCGGCGCGAGCAAATGTTCCCAAAAACAGATCGAGGCTTCCGGAAAATCCGGAAGCCTTGTTGTTGGTGGAGGTTTGTGGGATCGAACCGCCGGCCTCCTGAATGCCTGCCAATATATGGCCTTATCAAACGATATTAGAGTATTTATCCTACGCTATCCAGTACTTGAGGCGAGTATAAATCATAGCAGCATTCCTTTTGGAGTCGGTACCTGCAGCGCGATTTCAAAGACACCAAAAATTAGGAGAATTACCATTACAGACAATATTATCGCATTGACCACCTTTTTCCGCACAGGCATTTCCTTAGGCGGAAGAACGAACGCCAATAATAACAGGTAAATACCTGTCGTAAAATAATAACCGATTTCTTCGATCACAGCTATATAAATCAAACTTGTTATGACTATCGTCACTACTTTTCCGGGGTTTCCCACCCGTACCTTCCCGCCGTCATCGCTGAGTCGCCGCGCGATCAAGGTCTGGCCCAGTATTGTAAGGGCGAATATGGCGATTAGGGCGACCAAAAGATAGGGGAAGACATTCGACGGGTAATCAAGCTTGGTTGTTTCCGCCAAAAATATACCGCATACGACCAGGAGGCTTGCGCTCAAAAACGCGTTAGCAGTCAGGAGTGCCACCTTTATCTCCCCTCCGTCGTCTGACTTTTTATCTTGGCAATCAATAACGGCGAAAATGCCGACAGGATGCTGAGCAGAATAAGGAGGATCGACAACGGGCTCAAAAAGAGGACTTGCACCACCGACCCCGTCGCCTTCGCTATCACCAGGGAAGTGGTGAGCGCATCCTCGGCGATCGGGCCAAGCACCAGCCCAAGCGAAATCGGCCCCGGGTCGATCCCCACCTTCGAGCACAGATATGCCAAAATACCGCATAAGATCATAACCGTGACATCCAGGATGCTGTTGCTCAAAGCATAGGAACCGATGCTCGATAGCGCCAGAACGATAGGCCCCACGTAATACGCAGGAACGCGGAGAATATTGGCGGCCAGCCGAAGCATAAAGTAGCCGACGACAACCATCACAAAATTAACGACCAACAATGAGGTTATGAACGTATAAGCGACGTCGCCGCTTTCCACCAGCAGCTTCGACCCCGGAATTATCCCGTGGGCGAGAAGACCGCCCATTACAACTGCCGCCACGGGACATCCCGGTATGCCCAGCCCCATCATCGGAATGAGCGAGCCGCCGATGACCGCGTTATTGGCCGATTCAGAAGCGGCAACGCCTTCGACCACGCCTTTCCCGTATTTATTATGATCCTTATCCCATCGGCGAGCTTCGTTATAGGCAATTATCGAAGCGATCGGGCCGCCCGCGCCGGGCAGCATGCCGATAACCGTGCCGATAACCGACGATCGGACTAAGATGGCTATGCATTTTGCCTTCAGGGCGGACACCGTTTTGCTTACTAGGCCGGCAGTCTGCCTGTATGACGCGATAAACCGCTCGTTGGACTCCACCAGGCTGAGCACCTGGGAAAAAGCGAAAAAGCCTATCAGAGCAGGAACGAGTTGAATCCCCTGCACCAACGGTTGATAGCCGAACGTAAAGCGCGGCACCCCTGCGGCAGGATCGAGGCCAATCGTGCCGATCAAGAGACCGATCGCCCCGCCAGCCAGTCCCTTCACTACATTGCCGGACGACATCGCACTTATCGTCGTAAGCCCGAAAATGCATAGCCAGAAGTACTCGGGTTTACCAAATTTTAGCGACACCTCGGCCAACGGCGCGAACAGTGTCAGCAAGACGATAATCCCCACTACCCCGCCGATTGCCGAGCTGATCAGGCTCGTCAGCAGCGCAACGTCGGCTTCTCCCTTTCTCGTCATCGGGTAACCGTCGAAAGTCGTCGCTATCGACGACGGGGTCCCGGGAATATTAAGCAGAATTGCCGCGTTCGACCCGCCGTACACCGCTCCCGACCATATAGCGCCCAGCAGCACAAGCCCGGACGCCGGCTCCATCACGAAAGTAATCGGCACCAGGAGAGCGACGGCCATTGTCGCGGTAATGCCCGGCAGGGCACCGGCGATTATGCCGCCTGCCACACCCAGCACCATCAGCAACAGGTGGTATGGCGCCAGGCAATTTATAAACCCGGCGACTATAAGATCAACAACACTTGTTTCCATCCCTTCACCACCTTGTCAAGGGGAGGATAGGGGCGCGCCCTATCGCTCCTTCGTCTTTACTTCTTGTGGTACTTGTCGAGCAGAGCCTTTGCTTCCTTGTTGTAGTTCTGCAGATAAGTCTTTACATCCCCGCCGGCAAGCCAGTCGGTACTGAAATTGGCTTTCTTCATGTCTTCCTGGAAAGCAGGCTTGTCGAAAATATTCTTAAAGCCCTTCTCGAGCCTTTTCACCTGCTCCGGCGACATGCCTTTGGGAGCCAGGAACAGCCGGCCGATGAAGCTCTGAATGTCGTACCCTTTCTCTGTAAAAGTGGGCGTGCTGGGCAGGAACTTATGTCTTTCCTTGTATGTAACGCCAAGAAGGTTCAACTTTTCCTGTTCGGACGTGACGACCCCTATATTAGCAAATCCAGCGTTCACATGATTCCCGAGCAGCGACGCCAGCAGATCGGACCCTCCTTTAAGCGGAACAACGGTCACCTTGATGCCCGCCTTATCCATCAACATATACGCGGCAATCTGCCCGTCGCCCATCGCTCCCGGAATGCCGACCGTCAACTTGCCGGGGTTGGCCTTGGCGGCCGCGATGAACTTCTCGAGATCGGTATACGGGCTGTTTTTGGGCGTAACAAATACCTGCGGGTCGCTCGCGACCTGGCAAATATACTCGAAACTGTCGACGGTAAACGCCCCCGAACCGGTCAACGACTGGAGCACGATTTGCGGCACATTCACCGTCCCGATCGTATAGCCGTCTTTCGGCGCCTTGGCAATCTCCGTCGAGCCGACCGCCCCGCCTGCACCTGGTTTGTACACGAAAGTAAAGCTATTCCCGAACTCTTCCTTGGCATACTTGTCGAAAATCCTCGCCACCAGGTCACTGCCTCCGCCTGGATCGTAAGGGACGATCATCGTAATTAGTTTGGCCGGATAGTTTTCCGCCTTGTTCGTCTGCGGCTTTTGCGACTGGCCGCCGCAGCCCGCTCCCAGGATAAGCAGCAATACGACCGCCGCCGCCAAAAGGATACCCCATGCGTTTCTAAAACCGAACATACCGATTCCTCCTCGTTCTTATTTCCCGACTCACCCCTGGAGAATATTGATCTGCGGCAAAAAAACGAGTGTTATATCGGCTGGGCAAGCCTCTGCCCCCATCAGGTGCTCATGCCGATACGATGAATCGCAAAACCGGTGTTGTGTTCGAACAGCAACTCCGACTTCGTTGGTTTCCCGGAGGCGGTCTCGATAACTTCCCGCAGAATCAGCCTCCCCGCTTCTTCAAGGCTTAGACGTCCTTCCAAAATATCGCTGAGATCGAGATCCAGGGTATCCGCCATGAACTTGGCCGAAAATGGATTGCCGGTCACCTTGATCGTCGGCATGATCGGATGGGAAATCGTATGCCCGCCGCCAGTGGAGAACACCAGCACCTGGGCGCCGCCGGCCGCAATCCCAGTGATCGACTCCGCCCCATGGCCAGGTGTGGCCATAAGATAAACCCCAGGTTTATCAGGGGGATTCTCCGCCCAATCGACCACCCCCTGGATGGTGGCGCTACCGCTCTTTTTAGCCGCACCCAACGACTTTTCCTCGATTGTGCTCAACCCGCCGGCGATGTTATCACCGGTCGGATTAGTCCCCCTGATATCTTCGCCTGTTTGTAGAATACGTTGTTCAAAATCGCCGATCACCTTCCATATCTTGTCGGCCACGTCCTTATTGATCGCTTTTGACGCCAGCCACTCCTCGGCTCCCATCAATTCCGTGAGCTCGGCAAGGATCGACCGTCCTCCCGCAGCGACGATCATATCCGAACAATGTCCCAATGCAGGATTAGAACTCAATCCCGAAGTCGTATCCGAAGTTCCGCAGTTCAACCCGAAAAGTAGCTTCGCGAGCGGCACCTCTTCCCGCCGCCGCAACGAAATCTTCCTGGCAATAGCCATCGCAGCGCGGATCGCCGCGTTTGTCGCCTCCAGCGTCCCGCCGCAGTTGCGGAGATTCACCATCTCGACCGGCTTGCCCGTTTTCGCCACTTTCTCGACAATCTCTTCTGCTGTGCATCCCTCTTCGCGGAAGTGATCAAGAACCACGACCCCGCCAACATTAGGATTCTTGGCCGTTCCCACAAGCGTATTGAATGTGAAGCGTATATCAGACTTGGTTTGCGCTCTCCCCAGTGGATGGATTATCGGAATCGTCCCGAAGACGGACCTTGCCACCCTCTCCACGGCGCCGTTGGCATAAAGGGTACTGGAAAGAATCAAAAGATAGTTCCTTGCTCCAACGCTTCCATCCGGGTTCAAATACCCCCAAAACTTATCCATGTCAACTACCTCCCCTTTGCCAAATCGCCGCGTCCTCTAGTACTCTCGATATTATGGACGTGAACATGTTCGCCGGGCATAATATCCTTTGTCGCAAGACCTATCGCCAACCCGTACTTGAGCACCTTTTCGCCTTTCGCAATCGGCTTCACCGCAATTTTATGGCCGTAGGGCACCTCTTCCTTAAGTACAATAACGGTGACCCTACCATCGACCTCGCACTCGACCCCCGCCCCCTTCTCCAATTCAGGTTGCAGGATAGTCCCCACGTTATCCCTGCTGTCGATAACAAAACATGTTTTAGCAGCCATTTAACCCCTTCCTTTCTCGGTTGATAATTACATTTACAGCTACAGCCCCGTATTTCCCAATTGCTTTTCGACGATCCGCCAAGAATCCATGATATGGTCCCTCATGGCCTGCTCGGCAGCGCCGGGATCGCCGCTCTTGAGCACCTGAATCAACTTATTATGCTTCGCGAACGAATCCGTAACGGTGTCGTGCGACATCACCATCGACGCCAGCATTTTGAGCTGCATATTGAGATTAAGCCACAAATCGAGCACCCTTCTATGGCCCGCCTTATCCATGATGAACCGGTGGATCGCCAGAGTGCTCGCCACCGCCGCAGTACCGTCGGCCGTCGGGCCAAGCTCGGCGACCTTCCCGAGAATCTTCTCCATATGTTCAATATCACCAGGCGTAAATTTCTCGACGGCTATGCGGGCGGCTAATCCCTCAATGACGCTGCGGAGGGAATAAATCTCGTAGATATCCTTGTGGGTAAGGGTGGTGACGGTCAGCATCCCACCCACCCGCGTCAAAAACCCCTCTGCCTCAAGGACCCCGATGGCCTCCCGGATAGGTCCCCTGCTGATCCCCATCTCCGCCGCCAGTTTGGCCTCCACGATCTGTTCGCCCGATTTCAATTCACCGGCGATGATACTTTTGCGAAGCACGAGAACAACTTGATTCTTTAGATTTGTCGGCCGTTCCAATTTTTCCATGTTATCCCTCCACTTTTATTATAGAAGTAGCGACAGGCAACCACCTAACCGCTCATTAGGACGCTTATTGCTGTTAACTGTTAACAGTCGGCAATACGTACGTTTTTTGCGACTTTTCACAGTTTTTTAAAATTATTTCCATAGCCACGATTAATTGTTTGTGTATCAGCGGGAGGTAATACGCTAACAAGAACCGGCTCTTCGCCGGTTTTTCGGCAAAAACAATACTATCCTTTTATTGTGGTTTCATTCCAGATTATTTTGGACATCAAAAACAAAGAAGACTCCCGAGGTCAATCCTCAGAAGCCTTGTCGTTACTCGTGGAGGTTTGCGGGCTCGAACCGCCGGCCTCTTGAATGCCATTATAGCGGAAGCTGTGCAGTCTATTTTTGCTCGTGAAAGGAGTCTTGATTTTGTTGGGTTTTCACTGGATTATGGGAACGGAAATATATCCTATTCACCCATGTCTGTTTAGTACGGTTTAGCATACTGGCTCTTGACTGACAGAAGGAGAACCGTCTCAAGACTCACTGGAAGGTCTGGCGCTTTTATGACCTTTTTACCGGCTCACCCGTAAAAGGTCAGTCAATTCTTTAAGACTCAACTGCTCGGCAATTATATCCTCTTGCAGTTGTTCCCTGATATACTTCTCAAATCGCCTATTCGAGTTCGCATGCCTCATACCCTCCGCTTATATTTTATATGTTTACCGAATGTTATTGCTTTTTTCCGACTGCAGCAAGATAGATAACGAATTCTTCGTGCCCATCCAGCCCTAATAATCGGTCGACGGACGCCTGATCGTATATTCCTATCGCGCAAGTCCCGGCCCCTATTGATTCGCTGGCTAAGTACA
This sequence comes from Selenomonadales bacterium, assembly GCA_029975165.1. Classification (GTDB taxonomy): domain Bacteria; phylum Bacillota; class Negativicutes; order Sporomusales; family UBA7701; genus Anaeroselena. The sequence continues at coordinate 66,243 of JARKPR010000031.1, read as the reverse complement.
AGTTTTGGCACACATGTCCGATATCTATCAGGATCTTTTTATGGGCGGTAATGTCATATTTCCACTCAGACCGGTAAGGAGTCGTGCTCCAGAGAAACAACACGGCCGCCTTGTTGGCGAAGTTAGGCACAAACGGTTGGTCCAGCGTGATTTCGTCTATCTTATTTTCCAGTTCCTCCTGTTGAAACATAAACAGCAGCTTGTGCTCCACCGGCAGGTATCGATATACTCCTTGGCGGATATTCGCCACATTCCTAATCAACAGGTAGCTTTCAAAGGAATGGGTTGCGCCACTGCAAGGAACCGTTCTCAGTGTCAATCCGGCCTTATTCGTACCGGTAATGCCTTGTGTAGCCCAAAGAAGATAGGACAATTCGTCGAGACTGATGGGTTGATCACTGTAGAACCTTGTGCTTCTTCTCTCCTTTATGCAAACATAGATATTCTTATTGGTCAGGGTGCTTTCATCCACGCTCGGTAGGTCGAACAATTCAGCGTCTGCGCCGTAAAGTTTCACTTTAGGCGGCTGAGGGAGGCCCTTCTTGGCATCCGTTGCCATTGTTTTGAATTTTGAGAAATCCGACTTTAGAAGGTCTCGATAACGATCGTATTTACCCAACTGCCTCTCCCCTTCGCCGGAAACATTCCGAATCTATTGTATTGGAATATAAGGGAAAAGTCGGTAGCCATGGCTACCAGAGAATCGAAGTAGCGGTTGTGTCGCTTATTTAATGTATTTTGACTTGAATTCCTTGAGCATCTCATGGAAACGCGCGTGAGTGCCGGCGCCTATTCTGTCCGCTTCAATGTTCTCGAAGGCTTCTACCATCCCGGCCTGGATATCGGCACCAATCCGGGCATCGGCGATCGGATAGAGAACATTGTCTTCCTTGTCGATATGGTTGGTCAGCAGTTCTGCGTAATCGCGGGCGGCTTCGCTCAAGGCGGCGGCGGCCAACGCCCCCGACCGGTAACGGGTCAGCGCCGCTTCCATGGCGGCGACCAGGTTCCGGCCAGCGGCGTGTTCCGCAAGCATGACCTGAACCGGTCCACCTTCCCGGGGCAGTCCCGCAGCTAGCAGAGCCGGAAACAACACCTCTTCTTCCTTGGCGTGGTGGCACTTGTCGACGAACACGCGGCTGAATTCGATGAGCTTCGCAAAGTCTTCGGTATGCGCCGCGCTCTCCCCGCCCGGATTATCGGCAATCCGGGCGGCCAACTGATCGAGAATCCTTAAGGCCAGTTTGACTCCGCGGTGTTCCTCCTTGAGCATTTCGGTCGCTTTCATGCCAGCTCCTCCTCAATTGCGGTAAATTTCGCCCCTGGTTACGACCCTCATCGTCGGCCGATTATGGGCTGTCTGCCTGTATGCGAACGCCGGATTGATCCCGGCGACGAACCCCTCGCGCCATGCCTGGTAGAACCCGGACATGGTCTTTTCCGGTATCTCCGCCCGCCGCCAGTTCGGCGTCTGCAAGCACACGGCGAAATCCCAGACGATGCCGTCCGCTTGCGACGCGACCACTGTGTCGGCCGGGTCGCACGGCATCCCGTTGAGGTAATAGTCGTTTAAAGCCTTATAGATTCCAGGTGCTGTGGCTACATCGTATTTGCCTTGAGCCCGCGCGCCCTCGCCCGTGAGCTTGCCGTGCTCCCGGAAAGCCTGTTCCACAAGCGCGACGGCCCCGCCGTCGCAGGTATCGAGCAATTCTTTGATGAAGGCCGCTTCCCTGGTTTCAACGATGTTGATCTGGCGCTGCAGCCATCCGTGGATGTTGTCGTGGTCGAGGAGTTCACCCAGGTCGGCGTCGGGCAGAGGCTCGCCGTAAGTTTGCCACACCTGCTCGCGCAGTTCCTCGGCAGTATCGCCGCACATTTCCACGGCTTTGGCGAAGATGAAGTCTTCCCGTTCTTTCACCAGGCGGATTTTTCCGTACAGCCAGTAATGGATCGGCCCGATAAACGCGCTCATTGTACCTCTCCCCCTACAGTAACTTTATTTAGCGACTCAACTAATTCGTCAACGTTGATTCCGTGGATGTCGGCCGCCTTCTTCAGCGCCTCGCCGGTGGCCGACGGGCAGCCGAGGCAGCCCATGCCGAACCCGCGCAGCACCGGGATGGTCTGCGGATATACCCTGATGATGTCGGCGATTACACTGTCGGCAGCGATAGCTTCACCTGAAACCAGTTTTCCTTCAGCCGCCGCCCACGTCACGGGCCGCTCCGGTTCCGCCGGCGGATTCTGCCTGGTTTGAACCGTTGCCGCAGACGGGTTATTGAACGCCGCCAGGACATCGCCGCGGAACTTTGCGAAGCCTATGCGGTCGATGAACTGGCCGATCCGTTCGATATCGGCGTTTTTCTTGTAGTAGCCCACGATAATGTCGATGATCCGCAGGGTGTCGTCATAATCCAGTCCGGTGATGAGCTTGTCGCCGAGCCGCGGATGCGAGCCGGCGCTGCCGCCGACATATACGTCCCAGCCTTCGTCGGTGCCGATGACGCCGATATCCTTGATGATCGCCTCCGCGCAGGAGTTCGGGCAGCCGGAGACGCCCAGCTTCATCCTCGACGGCATCTCTTTCTTGATATACCGCCTATCAAGTTCCAGCCCCAGCTTGACGCTGTCCTGTTTGCCGCGTTTGCAGAACGCGTTCCCCGGGCAGACCTTCACGCTGCGGACACAGTTGGCGAAGCCCATGGCCGGCTGCATGTCGAGGTCGGCCCAGACACCGTCGATATCCTCAGCTTTCAGGCCGGTGATCATGATGCGCTGCGCCGACGTCAGCTTGAGCGTGCCGCCGTACTTTCTGGCGACATAGGCGTAGTTTTCCAGCACATCCGGTTTGACGAATCCGCCCGGCAGGTGCGGCGTCACTGCGTACGTTTTATTCCCGTTGCGGATTTTCTGCAGGTTGGCTCCCTTCGGCAGCATGGTTCATCCTCCTCAGTTCGCGTGTCATCTTCTGGCTCTATAATAAACAATTGCCGGCCGCCGTTCAGTGATGTACATCACACTTCCAAGTGATTTTCGTCACACCGCTATCCATCACAAACAAAAGAGGCCTGCCTGCCAACCTCACGGTGGCAAGCAGGCCCGGTCGGCCCGATCTGCGTCTAACCCTCGTAATACTGCCGCAGTCCCTCCAGGTCGAGGACCACTATCCGGCGCTCGTCGTCATCGAGCACCTTGTCTTTCTTCATGATGCCGAACACCCTGCTGACCGTTTCCCTGGTGGTGCCGGCGAGGTTGGCGACCTCCTGCCTGGTGATCTCGACGGCTATCTCCACGCCGCGGCTGGTTTTCTTGCCGTAGCGCCGGGCCAGGTTGTCCAGCGCCTGGGCTATCTTGGCGTTGCTGTCGGAGAAGGCGAGCGACTTGATTTTCATCTGGGCAAACAGCAACTTCTTGCTCATGACCTTGATGACATGGAAGGCGATCCGCGGGTGGGCGAGAAACGCCTTCTCCAGTTCGCTGTTGCGGATTATGCCGATGCATGAGTCCTCCAGCGCGACTGCCGTCGCGGGGTAAGGGGCCGCGTTGAACAGCAGCACCTCGGCGAAAACCTCGCCAGGTCCGAGGATATTGATGATATGCTCCCGCCCGTCGGCGGCCAGCTTAATTATCTTCACCTTGCCGCTCTTTATGTAGTGGAACCCGTCCCCAGGCTCACCTTCCGCGAAGATCGTCCCGTTCTTCTTGTACCTGCGTTCGATTGTCACCTGGTTGATGACCGCCAGATCCTCCGGGACCAAATCTTCGAAAACAGGGATATTCTTCAGATAATCGAGGTCCATTTCGCTCCCCCCGCCCTATCCACACTACATTCGACGCTATATCAATTTTAGCAAATCGAGGCGGAGAAAACCACAGCGGGAACAGGTTCACTTTTCTGCTACGACCAACCGCACCACATCTCCCAGCAGGTTTTTCGCCATCGTCCCCTTGAACCCCGCGGTGGCGGCTTCCTTGACGGTATCGCGGTTGATGTTGTCGTCCATCAGTCCGACCGCGAGAGGGTTGAGCCAATCCATCATCTGGCGAAGCAATTTATTTTCGCTGCCCATATGCTCAAGCAGAATCAATCTGCCGCCCGGCTTCAGAACCCGGCGGCACTCGCGCAGACCCGCGGCAGGCTCGGGAACGGTGCAGAACACGAAGGCGGTCAGGACGCTGTCGAAGCTGTCGGCTTCCAGCGGCAGGGCCTGGACGTCCATGATTGCCAGCGTCACCGGGGCGCGGCACAGCGGAACCCTCTCCTTGGCCTTCGCGAGCATGCCGGTGCTGATGTCGATGCCGAGTATCTCTTGGCAGCGGTCGGAGTAAAAGGGGAGGTTGAGCCCCGTCCCGATGCCCACCTCAAGCACCCGCCCACCGGCCAGTCTGGCCGCCTGGCGCCGCCAGCGCGACGGTATGAGCCAATCGACTGTGTCGTACCTACCCGCTATGCGATTGTACCTCTCGGCAATTCCCTTCGTCGCTGCGTTATCCATGTAATCTCCTTATGGTTATACGCTTCAAGGCGGGGGGCATAAGCCTCCTTCATCTGCTTGGTGTCGCCCTCTTTGGTGATCTGGTAGCCCTTCGGCAGTTTGATGTCCTTGAGCGCTTTCTGCATCCCAGATGGTGTCCGGCCGGTGAAAGCGGTCGACCAGCCGTATCGTCATGTTACCGGTCTGGGACAGTTTGCCGCTGCCGAAGCTGACTACCCCCGGCTCTGAGCCGATGATCGTCGATACCGATTGCCGGCCGCCGCTCTTCATGACGGCCGCCTCCATCTGCGTGGCCACCCGTTCGGCTTCGGCCAGCGACATGCCGCGTGCGCGGCTGCTATGAATAGAGCGACCACCAGTCCTTTGGCCGCTTCACATAACTGGTAAAAAAAATTTAGTTTTTGATGCCGCGGACGTACACCGCCCACATTGCTTGTTTGAAGGCATCTGCCGGGTCGTCGCCCGCCTGATTGAGGATGATCAGCGGTTGAATCATGCCGACGAACAGCATCGCCGCTGCGGCAGGGTCGATTGCTGGCGCGATTTCGCCGTCGGGTTGCCCCGCCGCCAGTATGTTGCGCACTTGGGCTGCATAGGCGGCTATGACGGAAATTAGCCGCTTTTTCAGTTGAGGATTTTTGTTGCCGGCCAGCAGGGAAAAAATAATCTGGGGGATGGCCGGCTGGGTTTTTAAGAAATCGGTGTGCAGTTTATATAAAAGCGCAAGCTTTTCGACCGCATCGCCCCCGCTCCCCGCCACACAGGCGGCATTGGCCTGCAATGACCTGTCGACGAAGTCGATGAGGCTGTCGATTATTTCGTCCTTGCCGCCGAAGTGACGGTAGATGGCCGACGGAACCAGATCTATCTCAGCGGCGATATCGGCTACGTTGAGATTGTCCAGGCCTTTTTTTTCGATGATTTTTAGCGAGGCGCAGATTATTTCGTTACGCCGGGTTTCGGTAGTCTTTTTTTCGGTCACTTTCATGTCCCTCGCCTCGTTGTGAATGTTTATTCACTTCGAGTTTACAGCCTTTTCCTTGTTCCGTCAATCGCTCTTTTTAGGATGCTTATCGAACGACGGGGGCAAAGGATAATGGGACCACAAGCAAAAACGGCCTTTCAAATTGCTGCCGCACCGACACAGGCTGTCGCCGGCCAACCGCGAGCAGTAACCGGCCAGTCCCGCGAGTTCCCGCTTTACCGGTTCGTAAGGTTCCTTGTTGTTGCCCAAACCATCATCCCCTTTATGCGCATGCCTGCGTCCGCGCCGCGATAAGCATTTCCTACCTCTATCCTAAGCCTATCCGGCCAAAACAGCAGTGACGAAAATCACATCCTGCGAAAGAATTGCCTGAAATTTTCCGTTTATCGCCGCTGACCGCTTTGGTATACTTAATTTGTGAACGAGTGCGCCCTGCCACGGAAGATGTGAACGGAGGGAAAAATGAAATGATTGCGGTTATCTTTGAGGTCTGGCCCGCTGCCGGCCAACAGCAGCGCTACCTTGACTTTGCAGCCTCGCTCAGGAAAGAGCTTGAGCAGATAGACGGCTTCCTGTCGGTAGAACGCTTCCAAAGCATCGCTGAACCCGGCAAACTACTGTCGCTTTCCTTTTGGCGCGACGAGGCTGCTGTTGAGAAGTGGCGAAACTTCCTTGAGCACCGTGCGGCACAGGCCGCGGGGCGCAAAAGCATCTTCCGCGACTACCGGCTGCGGGTTGCCGCGGTCGAACGCTGCTACGGGCTTAACGATAGGGCGCATGCGCCGGCTGACAGCCAAGCCGCGCATCCGATGAAGGCATGATCCCATGACCGTCGCCTCACCTTCCCGGTGCGGCAAGCTCATGTCTACTCATTCTTTCGATGGTTTTAGTGGTCTTGCGTGGCGCGGCCGGCCAAGATATTCACCCTCTGAATATTGAATATAACCAGTAAAATATACATACCCCATAGCGACGAGACGGAGAAGCAGGTTGACAAAGCGGAGTCTATCATACTTTCAGGGGCAAAGAAGAAGGCTCTCGCAATAACGAGAGCTCAAGGTATCACATATTTTTATTCCTGGCCGTCGATATGGTAAAATAATTAAAGGCAGCGGGGTTTTTATCTATACATATGACGCGCCAGTGCCGGATTTATTTATGCGCCGCGCATTTTTTGCTGCCTTTGGGGTGCCAGATGATATCCTTGCTGCAAAAGCAAATTAACAAATTTTTCTATCCGGAACTGGATTTCCGCGTACGGATGTTCAATCTGCTCGCCATGGTGGGTACCGTCATCAGTCTGTTGATGGCAGTGTCGTCGCTATGGGTCGCCGGCGGGAATCTGATGGCCCTGGTCAATTTGTCCATTGCCGGGCTTTCTTTCGGCCTGCTTTACTATTCCTACACCAGCGGGCAATATCAGCGGTGTTACCTAGCCACGATCTTCGTTATTTTTTTACTGGGTCTTGCCTTTTTGTTTTTTCATGGCGGCGGATATCGAAGCGCTCTTCCTTCGTTTTTCATTTTCAGCACGGTTTTTACCGTGTTCATGCTGGAAGGCTGGGTAATGGTCGCCGTCGCGGCGCTGGAACTGCTGTTTTACATAGGACTTTGCGCCTATGCATATTACGTGCCGGCGCATATCGTCTGGTTTGCGAGCGAGAGAGAGCTGCTGGCGGATGTCGTTATCGGGTTTGTTTCCGTAAGTCTTGCGCTGGGCGTTACCATGTATCTCAGTTTCCACATGTACAATCGCCAGCAGCGGCAGTTGGAACAAGCCCGGGAGGAGGCTATCCGGGCCAACCGGGCCAAAAGCATGTTTCTGGCCAAAATGAGCCACGAGATCCGTACACCGATCAATATCATGCTGGGCATGAATGAGATGGTTTTGCGGGAGCGCCCTTCCGCGGAAATCGCCAGTTATGTCGCCCGCTCGCAAGATGCCGGGCAAATGCTTTTAGCCCTTATCAATGATATTCTGGATGTCTCCAAAATCGAGTCCGGCAAGCTGGAGCTCCTGGAGGAAGCCTATTTTACCGATGATCTCGTGCAGGGCCTGATGCACATGGGCAGGGAGCAGGCGGAAAAGAAAGGGCTTCTATTTTCGACAGAGGTTTCAGGGGTGCCGGCGATGCTCTGGGGGGACCGGCTGCATATTCGCCAGATTGCCGCCAATTTTTTAAGCAATGCCGCGAAGTATACCCAAGCCGGGTCAGTCAGGCTTTCCGTCACCGGAACGGAGCTGCCCGGCAAAGACGGGATCATGCTTGCCATCGCGGTGCAGGATACGGGCATCGGCATCCGTCAGGAAAACCGCGGCGCGATTTTCGACGCCTTCACCCGCAGCCAGGAGGCGGCCCGTTATCTGGCGGTCGAGGGTACCGGCCTGGGTCTCGCCATCGCTAAAGAATTGACGGCTTTGATGGGCGGGCGCTTGTCCGTACAGAGCGAGCACGGCATGGGCAGTACTTTCACCGTCGAAATTCCCCAGCGTTATGCGGCGAACGCGCCTGATTCGTGTCGCGGGCCTGTCGTTCCATTGGCCGAGCAGAGTTTTCTCGCTCCCCAGGGGCGAATTCTTGTCATCGATGATAACGAGGGTAATTTGAATGTGATAAAATCGTTGTTGGCCCGGACTTTGCTGCAGATCGATACTGCCCCGAACGGGCGGCAGGGTATTGAATTGGCTCTCCAAAATGAGTATCATGTTATCTTGCTGGATTATATGATGCCGCAACTGGACGGCATAGAGACTTTGCATGAGCTGCGCCGGTTGAAGTGCCGCAGCCCTGTCGTCGCCCTAACCGCCGATGTCACCACCGGCACCCGCCAAAAGCTTTTGAGAGAAGGCTTCGCGGGTTATCTTGCCAAGCCTGTGCCGTGGACCAAGCTGGAGCAAACATTGCTGTCCTTCTTGCCGGAGAAGCTGGTTACGCGGATAATCGTCGGCGGTGATCCCGAATGCCCGGACGCAGCCGGAGGGCTTCAGCAGCAGTTGAAACGGCACGATATTTCTCTGGAAGCCGGACTTCCGTTTCTAAGCCGGAGTTTATCACAATATAAAACCGTGTCCGGCCTTTTCCACACCCATACGCACCAGACAGCGGACCTTTTTGCCCGGCTCGCCGTGGCCGGCGACCTCTCCGGGATCGCTCACTCGGCGCATTCGCTCAAGACGCTTGCCCGGATGATCGGCGCCGAAGAGCTTTCCGCAATTGCCCGGCGGGTCGAACAAAAAAGTTTGCTGGGGGAGACGGAATACATCAGGACCGCGATTCCGCTCCTGCTGTACGAATTGGAGACCGTCCGCCGGGGAATCGACCGGAATTTGTTAGGGGAGGAGCAGGCGTCAACGGACGCGAGCCCGCCCGCCCATACGGATATTCCCGGCCTGATTGCCCGCACTGCCGCTCATATTGCCGATTACCACTGCGCGGAAAGCCGGCAGGCGCTGTCGGTGCTGATAGCCTCGGAGAGGGGGCCGGATGCCAGGCGATTGCTGGAGAGGACGCGCATGGCGGTGGATGAGCTTAATTTTGAAGATGCGGAGGCGCTTTTCCGGCAATTCTGCGAAAAACGGATAAAGGAGGAAGCTAGCCTTGGATTCCTCCAATAAGCTTCTCGTTGTTGACGACGATATTGTTTTTCTCAAAGTAATGGAGGAAATGCTGAAGGAGCATTACGCGGTAAGCCTGGCCAAGTCCGGGCAGCAAGCGGTGCGCTTTCTGGAAAAGAGCAGGTGGCCGGACCTGATTCTGCTGGACATCGCCATGCCGGACATGGATGGCTTTGAGACTTTGTTGCGGCTGCGGGCCATGAACCGGGATACAACGGTGCCGATTATTTATCTGACCGGCCTCGGCGGTACCGACAGCGAGGCTTACGGGCTGCGCCTGGGGGCGGTGGATTATATCAGGAAACCTGTGGCCAAGGATGTTCTGCTGGCGCGTATAACTATTCACCTGTCCCTCGCCCGAAGCCGCCGACAGTTGGATATACTGAAGAAAAATCAGGCGGAAGCCGGCAGATTCCATCCGGATGGGCTTTTGCAGATGGAGCAGCTATTGACTAAAACGGAGTTCGCCGTGGCCATGCTGGTGGCGCAGGGATATACCAACGAGGAGATCGGCCGCACGCTAAGCTATTCCCCGGCCTATGTGAAGAAGGTGGTGTCGCGGGTATTGGCCAGGCTGGATATAGGCAAACGGAGTGAGGTAAAGCGCTTTTTTTCCGCCGACGTCCCGAAAAACTAAACCAGCGTTTACCCACTATACGATTGATAGAAAAAACGCGGGACCGCCTGGTCCCGCGTTTTTCGCTGGTCGAATTTTCCGGACGCCGTTCCAGAGGAGCTACAACCTCTTCGGCCGCGTTAGTTTGAATAGGTATAGTTATACCTGAATTGATTGTTGAGCCTGATAAACGCTTTATAGTCGCCCGGCACGTTGACCCGGAACCAGGCCGATACCGCTCGCCCGGGAGGCGCTTCTTTCACAAGCTCCTTGTTGAATGTTTTTACAAATGATTTTTCTTCGCCTGAGGTCGCCCTGTAGTAGATAGTCAGCTTGTTCCAGAGGATTTTAGTCAGCGTTTTATCCGAGGTATTCACATATTGCCCGTTGATGGTGATGCTCCCGTCCCCATTGCCCAATACGTTGGTGGTTTTCCACGAAATACCCGGTTGGGCGGCGGCTTTCTGCGCGGCAGCTTTCTGCGCAGCGGCCTTTTGCACGGCATCCTTCTCGCGCGCTTCTACGTCTGCTTGGTATTCCAACAGTTCCGCAACCTCGCCGAAATCCTCCGCCCGGTTTTCACCGCTGCTAAAGGCCTTCCACAGATTGCTGTCGGTGTTGATGATGTGTTTGATTTTGTCGTAAGGAATGCCGTAGCCCGGCACCAGGCCTTCTTCGTCGACCGAGAAAGTATATACCCACAGATAATCTTCGGTCAGCATGTAAAACTGATTTTTCTTTTTGCTGTCCCAGTTGCTTTTGAACAGCCCATACGGCCATTCCGTGTTGCCGGCGTTATAAAGCCGCAGCTCGGGAGACGATTGCGCGAGGTTGAGTATTTCCGCCTCGTACTTGCTGTCCTTTTTGAAGATCTCCGTAGGTTCGTAGATTTTACCGGAAGTAAGGTCGATATGCAATCCTTTTAGAACCTCAAAGTTGCCATTGTCGTCCTTGATTGCATTTGCGCCGTCAAAGGCAATAACCATCAGCCGGTCGTTCAAGAAGATAATGCCGTACTCTCCTTCCAGGCCGCTTTTGTCGCCCTTGCGTTCGAGGTCAAGGATCGCCGTTTTGAGGTTATCGTTTATTTTTTTTTGCAGGCTTTCGTTTTTCATGCCGGCAATTTCCGGCAGAAATACGGTTGTATCCCCTTTAACAAATTTATGAGGAGTTATATCAATTTTTTTGATATTTTCATCGATTTTTCCCGGCGAATCGCCGCAGCCGGCAACCGCCAGCAAAAGCAGCACGGCAATAAGCAATGATAATATTGGGGACGACGCCCTCATTTCGACACCTCTTCACCATGATAGAACCACAACGGCAAGACGATGCAGACGCAGCCGGACAAATCTACGGAGCTCAGGGGCGCCAGTAAACGACGCCATCATTTTCCGCATACCAGCGGTCAAGGTATACCTGCCGCCGGTTGCTGCCTGCCGGGCACGTTTCGCCGTCATAATATTTGAACGCTTCTTTAATCACCGTTCGCTTTATTGAGTTTTCGTTGCCACCCCAGGATGCCTCGCTAGTGTGGGCGTGAATATAAACGTAATCCCGTTTGGTGGAGGAGGAGAAGTTCAGGTTCCGCGTGTCGTTAGGGGATACCTTGTACCAGCCTCTGGTTACCCATTTTCCGGCCGAATCCTCGAAATAAACGAGGGCCACCCACATAGTGTCCGAATACGGGTTGCTGATTTTGATGTTGACGGCTTCCGCAGACCGCGGCACAAAGGCGACCATTACCAGGACCAATAAACCGAGCAAGGTTTTTAATACATTCTTTTTCATTGCATCCACCTCTTTACTATTTTTACTTGTCATTCGTTCACAGCGTCACCGCGCTCTTGCTCATAAGGCGAAAAATCGTTATTACGCCTTCTGTAACCGTCCGCCGGAGCGGGGTCTATCTTATCGCTGCCGCCATCAATGGCGACGTCGCGCAGAAACTAAACGCGGCCAAGCAACAGCAAGATCAGGCTTAGATACAGGCACGCCAACAGAGCAAGAGGAAGACAACAGCTCACAGCATCCGGCGCTTCCGGACAGATAAGCGGGGCAGGTCACCCCGGAAAAAAAAGAAAACACCGGCCGCAATGGACATGTACAACCAAGCGACCGCAAGAAAAGCAGCTACAGTCCACCTCCTCGGTTATTTGCGCGCTACGTGATTCATGCCGCCTGCAATCGCACACAAACTGTCATGTATGAAGGTTTACCTTTGCTAAAAATTGTACACCGGGCAAGCCTGAGCAAAATAGACCCAAAAAGTAACCTTTTTATTCAGCAATCTGCTTAAACTAAAACGGTGGCGCAAACAGCAAAAATTCCAACTAAGGTTCAACTTTGATATTGATAACTTTCGCCTATTAGGGAACAGGAGCCGTTAACGCCTGAAGGCGACGGTAGCCATCCTCCTGCCGATTTCGTCGTGATAATCCATCGCAAAATCGGCCGGCACGCTGGCATGAAGCCTGAAATCCGCCGCGTCCGTATGAACGTATACGTCCACGCAGTGCCTGTTATCCTCATGCCTCCCTTTGTTATACACCACAAGCCACGCAGGGTATGACAGGAGGGCGGAATGCTCGGCGGACGGGGTTAAGGTAATCAAACGAAGATCATGTCCTTCCCGGTTTTTGATCAAGGTTAGCACGCTTTCCCGGTCATTGCCGGCGGGTGCCAATTTTTCCAAGGTAAAATGCACTATCCCGTCCAGGCTGTATTCGCGGCCGGGAGTAATCACATTCAGCCCCCGGATATCGAAGCTAAGCCGCAAACCCTCCGGTCCCCCGCCCTCGTGGCCCTCGGCCGCCCCTAGCTGGTAAGACAGCGGCGGATTCATTTTATCCATATCGCCCGGATCGAACAGACAATGGCTGTTCAGCCGGATCAGTTCATTCAGCACCGGCGTATAGCTAAAAAAATACTTCCACGGCTCCGCGCCGGGAGTGACGATCACCACCTCAAGCAGCAGCTGCGTAACAGGTCCGGACGGACCCCGGCCGATCAGAAACCCGGTTGCTTTGACCTCCCCCACCGACTGGGAAGGCGCCTCCGGCACATACAGCTTTTTCACCCTTTGCGCGAGCGTACGCTCGTTCAGGCCCAATCCGTGCATTACCTCCGCCAGAACCATAAACTTATTCTCTTTTTTAGCGAAATTATAGCTCGACATACTGCCGTCCGTTCCGTAAGAGGGATAGGTGGCGGACGTCGTCACGATCTGCAGGTAGTCCTCGCTGCTGAAAGGATAGGATTTAATCTCTATCCAACTGCCATCGCGCTCCTTTGCCATGAACTCGTTGTATTGGTGCTGAATACCTAACTTGATCGCGTTGTTGAGCGACTCGATTTCCGGGTTTTTGCAGCCGAACTTTGCCAGCGCCGGCTGTCCGCCGTCATAGTAAATCATAAGAATTTCGGCGACATTTCTCCCGATATATTCTTGCGTCATAACCCCGATTTCAGTGTTGTCGTTGTTGATCGCGACTTCCGCCGGACGCCGGTGAGCCGCGTCTGCCGTCCAACTGGCCAATGCCGCCGACAGCAGCAATACCGGCACCAGGGTCAACAGTCCGCGCCATACGCTTTTCATCCTCGCTCATCTCCTTTTTGTCTTGGGCCATTCATAATTCCCAAAGAATGCGCCATTCTCCGCTAATTGTACCGGTGATGCCTCAGTCGAAATTCATCGCCACATCACCTCTTTTATGCTCCTCGGCCGCGAAGAAGTCCCGGGGGATCAGTTTCTGCATCCCGGCGATAATGCTGGCGGGAAACACGGCGATGGCCTGATTGTAAGCGGATACGTTCATGTTATACACCCGGCGGGAGGCTTGCAGGTGGTCTTCCGCATCGACGATGGCGTTCTGCAGGTTTATATAGTTTTCACTGGCCTTCAATTGGGGATAGGCTTCGGCAATAACCTGGATGCGTTTAAAAACCTCATCCATCTGCCGATTGGCTGCGGTTTTCTCGGCGGCAGGCATGTTTTGCCGCAGCTTGACCACAGCGGACAGAGTTTCCACTTCGTACTTAGCATAGTTTTTGCAAACTGCCAGCAGCTTGGTCAGCATGTCATAGCGTTTGGTCAGGGCCACCTCGATACCCGAATCGGCTTCCTCAATTTTTACCAGCATCCGCTTAAAATTATTGGACGCGCCGATAGCCCAGTAAGTCGCAAATACCACGACAACTCCGGCCGCGAGGATAAATTCCATTTGTGTTACACCCCGTTTCTTTATGTCCGGCTGTAGCCTGCCCTGGTAAAGTTCCTTTCAGATACATCGTGTCGAGAAACGCTGTGACCGTGGCCACGTCCGCCTTGAGCTTATCGTACTCTTCCACCGAGCTGCGGCCGGATTTGTTGGTAAGGTCGAACATATCCCTTCCGCAGTCGATAAACAGGTACAAGTCCTGATTTTTAAAGCAGAAGAGCAGCGGCAGGGTGGTAAGCCGCCGGACAAGGGCGACCGCTTCGATCACTTGCGGTTTTAAGATTTCCAGCGCGGCCGGAGCGGCGGGAGCATAAACATCAAAGTACCGATTGAATTCATACAGTTCCGTTTCCACCCTTTCCCATCCCAAGGGTACAGACTGCCCCGGCCAGCCACGGCTGAACACGGCATGCATAAAATCCGGCGTGATAATTTGTAGGCCGTTACCGAAGGACCTGGCAAACCGGAAGTGAAAAATACGTCCGTTGAAACAGCCTTCATCGGTCAAAGCCAAGGCGGCGTTTCCGCCGATGGCGGCAATGCCGTCCAGGAGGCTCGTTTGAAACGCCCGGCAGTCGGCGCTGACAAAATGGATACCTTTGTAGTCGGCCTCGATCCAGTCATTGCCGTCAACGCTGTAAATCCGTTCCATTACCCGTAGTTCCTGAAAAAGCTCCCGGCCGAACCGCCCGTTTCTGTCGTATTTAAGGTTTTCAAACCGTTCGGTCAGCAAGCTCAGGACATATTTTTCCCGGAACAGCCTGTTGGCTTTTCCTGACAGCCAATAGCCGGTAGGGATCAGCGTCAGTCCCGCAAGCGACATAATCGCTCCCGGGAAAATCCAATCCCGCTCATCGAATTGCACGCCCGCCAGGAAAACAGGGATGCCAATGGCGCCAACCACTATGCCCAGCGGCCTCGACAGCTTCGCCAGAAGACGAAAACCTTCCAGCATTACCAGGGTGTTGTCCTGGACGGCAGTCGGGCTTGCCGCCGCCAGCTCGTCCTGCAGTTTTTTGTGGCGGAGGAAAAAGCTCATGGCGGCGTATGCCATGGTAACGACCGCGGCGGTCAAAAAAGGCCATTCGAAAATTATCTGGGCGGGGAATTCCAGCCACTCGAGTCCGGCCTCTCAGATAAAATCCTGAGCCGGTTCACCGAGGAGCGCGGTCAGCAGCAGCACCGCTCCAAAGACGAGCGTCAGCCGCCGGTGCCGACCGGCCTTTACAAGCGCGCTTTTTTTATCGGCGGTATACACAAACCTGCGTACGGCCAGAAATATCTGCCCGATTTTCCGCAAAACCAGCAAAAAGATCGAAAACAGTAGTTGCAGCATCCGAGTTATCAGCTTATTCCAGTTGCAGTGTGATGCTGCGCAGGTTAATAAAGTGATCAACCCCGGAATAATCGGCGCTGAAATTAGTCGTGATGGACAGCTGCCAGGTGCCGGCCTCCAAGTAAGCGCCGCCGATTTCATGGGCTTGGTAAACCGACCAGTCCTTGTTATTTTTGCCTGTGGACCGCGCCGTAAAGTTCAGTTCTTTGGAGTCATGGCTACTATGCTGCAGTTGGACGATTCCTTTGGCCTTGTCGGTCTGGCCCGGCCGGGAATATTCCAGGCTGATTTTATACATGCCAGTCTGCGGAATTTTCACTTCCCACATGGGCTCGTTGCCTTCCAGCCAGTTGCCCAGATTATAGGGCGGTTTCTTAGGCTCCACCACAACATCGGAGGCAAAGTCCAAAAAGGCGTTTTCCGGCAGCAGTTTAACTTCCACTTTTTTACCGCAACCGGTCAGCGCCATCCCGAATAAAAGGCCCGCAACCAGCAGGCACACAATCCTTTTTTTCATCTTTTTCCCCTCTCTTTTGGTATTTAATATGCTGTTTTACATTTTGCCCAATAGCAGCAAAGTTGCCGCCAAATACAGGCTCAGCAACAGGGCAAAAAACAGTCCGCATCCGCCCAGAATGCGTTGCCGCCGGCGCGGCCACCGTTTCGGCCTGCCCAGGAAAAGCAAAACGCTTGCCGCAAGACAACCGCTTAATAAAATAGCAGCCAGATAGGCTGGCATACCGCCCGCCTCCTTACTCCGAAATCATGACCGCGATGCCAATGCCGATGAGCGCCACCCCGATTATGGCGGCCAGGTAGCTCATCTTCTTTTTGCCGGCGCTTTCTTTGGCAATGTAATATTGTTCCTCTTTGCCGGGATTGTAAAAGATGGTTACAGGCATCCCGGGAGAAAAGCGGGGGTGACCGGAGTCAACGGAGGATTTCACGGTAATGTTCCGCCCGTTGACAGTATAAGAAAATACCGGGAAGTAATAGTCCGTGATTTCCAGATACCGTTTGCCGTCTTTGTCTTCCTGCCATTTTTCCTCGGTTTCGCGCCAGATGTCCTCCACCCTGCCGGTGGTCTGCTCCGTGCAGACGCTGTGTAGCGCCTTCTCTCTTTTGAACAGCCATAAGCCGATCGCCAGAAGAAGAACGCCGGACAGAATAACATAAAATCCTTCCATATGAAACACCTTCTGTGTAACGTATTTGCCTGCTGCAGCCCAGCCTTTTCCGTTTGCCGGCGGGAAAGTTATTATTAAACCGGCAGGTTCATGATCCAATAACCTCCTAATATAAGACTTGCCGTGTTGGCAACTAGCGCAAAGGAAACGCGACGAAATTCGCCGTGCTCTTTTATTAGAACAAGCACACCGAAAATTTCCGCTAAAAATATTACGGCTTCCATAAAAATAAGGTTAAAGATTAGATAATAAGCAAGCGGCGTGGCGCCGTCCAGAACTATATTTAAAATGCCTTGCGTTACTAAATTCATGATCAGGAATACGCGCCAACTCTTTTTATTTCGAAAGCCAAACAAAAAGAAAATGATGCCCTCTATTGCCAAAGTTAAAAACAAGCGCAAAGTCACCAACAGTATGGAACGCGTCAACAGCTTTCCCGCTTCTATGGTTTGCGCGGCAAGATCCAGCGTAATAACGCTTGTGTAAGCATTCAGATGCTGTTTACCTATGATCTGTTCATACTCCATGCCGTTTCCCGACACTTTGAGAATAATTTCGTTGGAACTTCCCATATCTCTGTTATAAAAAACATAGTACGTCTCCCACGCAACCTCGCTTTTTAGCCCTGCCTTCGCCGCACCTGCGGAAACAATAGAAATAGCAGCATCTTGGGGAGCGTCTTTTAAAATTACAATTAACGCCGGAGGCTCCGCCGCATTGGCGAAAGCGCTTATTGGGAAACAACCGAGGACCGAAACAAGCACTATGAGCAACGCAACTATTCTCTGCTTCAAAATGCCCACTCCTCATGCCAGGATAAAGAAAATTGCGCGAATTTCTCCACTTGCCCGAAAGAAAGCTCGCGCGGTTTCAGCTATGCGAATACCACTATTCATCTGAAGGCTTTACTTTGCGAAGCGTTGCGTTGGGGAATGGCGCCGCCTCTGATTAGGGGCTTTCATCCACCGCTGCTTCCTGCTCCTGCCGAACTACCTGTTCACGTACAAGGTGCCGCTTGCCTTTTTCGTCCACACGATACTGTCTGGCTACTATTACATTTTCTTTCCTGTCATATGCCTGCTCCATAATTTGCACCGGCCTGAGCTTGCCGTTTTGAAACGTATAGGTTGCCTCCACGCTGTCGGCGGCGCTTATATGGGTAAAGGAAAGGATTGTCTTAGCGCCGGAATCAAATTGGGGTGACGCTAGCTTGCTCAATTCTGCGTGCAAAATGAATTTTTGCCTTTTCTGGTCCCACAGCCAGCAATTATAGTACACATTGGCGTTGCCCCGTCCTGCCATGATTTTTAAATCCGTATAGCCATCAAAATTCATATCCTCCGCTATGACCCGCTCGCTGTCGCTGAGCTCAGGCAGCATGGCGGCGTCATAGGGGATCGCCTGCAGCAGCCGGCAGGGCGCATCGGCGGCATAAACGGCAATTGTGTCCGGCGCGATTGTCCAACTTACCCTGGGCGCGTCTTTACCTACGACAACAGGAAAAAACTTGCCCGGACCCGTCCGGCTGCCTTCCTCGCATGCCTGGGCCGCTGGCAAGTTACCGAAAAAAGCCGGCAGTACCATCATCATCCACAATGCCGCCATGCATAGATATCTCATACACCTCATCCTTTTCAGCGAAAATAATGAACCTGTTTGAGCATGCATTCCGGTCCCTACATCCAACTATAACACCAAGCGAAATAAGCAAAATAGACCCAAAAAGTATCCTTTTTCGGCAGAGCAGTCAGGACCGCCCGCTTAGTGGGCGGGATACAATCACGTTTTTATATCGCTTCACTGCCGGCCAAGAATATCACGGCCTCTCTTTCAGGCATCGGCCGGCTGAAAATATATCCCTGGGCAAGGTCGCAGCGACATTGCATAAGTCTGTTTAACTGCTCTTGGGTTTCGACACCTTCGGCAACAACATTAAGTCTTTGCACATGCGCCATATTAATAATGGAATTGACGAATCGCAACTGGTCTTCGTCATACTCAATGTCATCAATGAACGACTTGTCGATTTTTAGTGTTTCCACCGGTAACTTCTTCAGGTAAGTCAAGGAACAGTATCCGCTGCCAAAGTCATCAAGTGAAAGATGCACCCCGAGTTCTCTCAGGTCTTTGAGCTTTTGAGAGCTCTCTTTCATTGACGTAATCAAAATATTCTCCGTAATTTCAAACTCAAGTTGGTTCGGTTTGATCCCGACAGCATTTATTGCATCGCGAATAAATGGAACAAAATCATCGGCCGCCAGTTGACGTGGCGATACGTTGACCGATACACGAATATAACCTTTTCCTAAGTCACAGAGCCTGCAGGCAAACCGGCAGGCTTCCCAGATGACCCATCTTCCGATTATCTGAATGGTGTCGCTTTCCTCCGCCAACGGGATAAACCGTCCGGGCGGTACGGGACCGAGTTCGGCACTGTTCCACCGCAGCAGCGCCTCAAAGCTGACTACACCTGAGGTATGTGTGCTCACCAGCGGCTGATAATGCAGCGACAATTCATTGCGACTGATAGCCTCGCGAAGACCTTGTTTAAGAAGCATGTCATAATAGGCATTTCTTTGCATACTGGATTCGTAGAAACGCCAGGTATTTTTACCGCTCCCTTTAGCTGCATAAAGAGCCAAATCCGCGTTCTTTAAAATATCCTCGGCTGTATCACCGTCCTCCGGATAAAGAGCGATGCCCACACTGCCGGACAAATAGGCGCCGGCGTCGCCAATATCGTAATCCCGTTCGAGTAGCTTAACCATGCCGTCGGCGATCTTCTTAACCTTTTCCCGATCAGCTTCACCTGGCAGTACAACAATGAATTCGTCGCCGCCAATCCTCGCCACGAACGCGCCTTCCCCCGCCTCAGCGAAAATGTAGGCCCCGGCTTTGATGATCACCCCGTCGCCATATGAGTGGCCGAAGGTATCATTGATCGTTTTCAGGTTATCCAGGTCGACGAACAGAACTGTACCCGCCGCCTCGCCCCGTCGTGATTTTTCCAATTCTTGATCGAGATGCTCTTTCAAATATGCCCGATTTGGCAAACCGGTAAGAGAGTCATGGTAAGCCATTCGTCGGATAGCATGTTCATGCGCCTTGCGTTCCGATATGTCCCGAACAATTGCCAAGATGCGGTCCTCGTTGCCAATCCTTGCCCTTTGCAAATTTACTTCCATCCAAATGCAATGGCCGGCCTTATGCCGATTTTGCCATTCAAATAGCTGAGCTCTGCCGGCGACGACGTGCCCCAGCCACTGTCTGGCTTCATTTTCGGTAAACGGAGACTCCCCGGTGCCGAGAACGCCCAAATCTCCGGAGAGTATCTCTTCACGGGTATATCCATGCATTGCGCAGGCTTTTTCGTTTACATCAAGAATTTTTCCGGTTTCTATGTCATGTATATAAATACCGTCATTCGCGGCTTCGAAAATAGCCCGGTATTTCGCTTCCGAGGTTTTTATCGTTTTTTCAGCCTGCCTGCGCTCCTGCAGCTCATTTTTATAGGAGGCAACCAGGGTTGCGTTATCAAGGGCTAGGGAAGCCATGTCCGAAAACCGCTGGAGCAGTGAATATTCATGATCGGCAAGAGTCCGGCCCGGTTGAGTGAAAGCCAGGCCAAAAGCGCCAATCACCCTTTCCTCGACTTTTAGGGGAACTACCACGCAACAATGTAGATCGTCAAAAACAGGGTCAGGCAAACGCAGCTCCCAAGTTCGGTAGTCATCTACGACAGCGATTTGGGCTGTAATGTAAGCTTGGCCAAGAAGACCCTCCATGACAGCGGTCTGTCTTGTCATGTCCTGAGCAAATCGCCCTATGGCAACTTTTCTGACAAAGATTTTTTCTTTTTCGTCCACCAGATTTATATAGCTGTCAGGCGTGCCCATAAGCCGGGCAGCACTGGAAATAATAGTCTTAAGCACTTCATCAAGCTCAAGTCTGTTCATCAGGCTCATCGCCGTTTCGTGGACAGATGTCAAAACGATGTTCTGTTGCCGTATTTTATCCCCTATTGCCATCAATTCATTAAACTGCTGTTTCAATTCTTCGTCCGACGCCAACAGTTCTTCGTGAGCCGCCGCAAGTTCTTCGTTTCTTTTCCGTAGTTCTTTCTCTGATTTCTCAAGCGTGCTAAGCAATTGCGCGTTTTTCAAAGCAATAGAGGCTAGATCGGCAAATCTACTTAAAAAAGATATGTCCTGGTCGGAAAATCTTCGCTGCGGATCAAGGAACTCCACGCCCAATATACCGATAACCTTATCGCCCGCTTTCAGCGGCACATAGGCGATACCATGCACTTGGTCGAAAAACGGGTCAAGTAAACGATTCGCCCAATTACTGTAATCATTAACAATGATGATTTTGCCGGTTTTATATACCTGGCCGCTAAGTCCTTCAGTTAGTTTTATATCTCGGCCGGCATGCTGGGTATAATGGCCCAGACCAATCTCGTTGCAGAAAATACCCTTTTCTTCATCCACCAATCTTATGACTCCGTGAGGCGTTCCCAATAGCTCGGTCGCGCTGAAGACAATAAATTTGAGAACATCATTTAGCTTCGGTTTTTCCATAAGCTGCAATGCTGTTTCATGGAGTGAAGATAAGACGATGTTCTGGCGGTCGATAGCCTCTTCCCTAGCAGTCAACTCGTCAAATTGCTGCCGCAGCTCCTCCTCCGAAGCAATAAGCTCCTCGTTGGCGGCGGTCAGTTCTTCATTCAAAAGCCGATATTTTTCCTCGCTCTTTTTGATTGCTGTTTCCATGGCGACTGTCGCCGTGATATCCCGGACGACGCTGATAACCGCTTCTTTTTCCGATAATCGGATTCTCCGCGAACTTACCTCCACCGGAAAAGATTCGCCGTTCCACCGCATATGGACGGTACGAAACAAAATCCCTTCTTGCTGCGCTATCCTAAGCTGAGCGTCGACCGCGTTTCTGGTTTCCGGCGAGCGCAGTTCATTAATCCGCATGCTGCGAAGCTCGTCGCGAGAGTAGCCGTAAGCATTTATAGCCGCTGTATTCGCGATCAAGATGTTGCCGCATGTATCGACAACCAGAATAATGTCGCGCGCTTGCTCCATCATATTCCGGTAAATGGCGTCGTCGCGTAAACCAATCATATCGCCATACCATCCTCTTCATCACTTGTGTATCCTCTAGAACGCAAACTGAAGTGCAGCCCTTATGGGGAGCTGCCGGTTCGTTGTCTTCCTTGAATTTCCTTTACCCAGGTTATCGCTATTGCATATTCCTCTTTGCTAAGACTAAAGGACCCGCTTTGGGCCTCCGCCATTTTTTCCATCTCCCTGAAATCGTTATATCCTAAATCTAGCGACCAAGGTTTGTAAATCCTGAGCCAGTTTCGCCAAGGCTTGACTGGAGGATGCGATTTCTTCCATGGACGCTAATTGCTCTTCAGCTGCTGCCGAAACGCTTTGAGCTTCACCTGACGATTTTGTACTGAAAGCGTCAATCTTCTTAACCGAGCCCACAATCTGCCGGCTGCCGGTAGCCATTTGCTGAACGGCCGTCGAGATTTCTTTAACCTGACTCGAACCGGCGGTTGCGAGATTTGCGATTTCCCTAAAGGTCTGACCGGCTTCAGTAACTATTTCTGTACCGAGTTGCACTTCCCGCGCCCCGTTGCCCATGGCTTCCACCGCTTTTCCCGTGTCCACCTGGATTTCGCCAATCAACGCTGCGATTTGCTTTGCGGCCTCTTGCGATTCTTCAGCCAGCTTTCGTACCTCTTCGGCCACTACCGCGAAGCCTCTTCCTTGTTCTCCTGCGCGGGCTGCTTCAATGGCGGCATTTAAAGCAAGCAGGTTGGTTTGTCCGGCGATGCCGGAGATCGTGTCGACGATTTGCCCAATTTCTTTGGATTTATCATTCAGCTTGGCAATGGCGCCTGCAACGACTTTAGCCGACTCTGCAATTACTTCCATCTGGCCGACAGCCTTGTCCACAATATTTGCGCCATTCTTGGCATTGTCGGCGGTTTGCGCCGACTGAGCCGCAACCTGATTGGCGTTCCCGGCCACTTGCTGGATGTCTGCCGACATTTGCTCCACAACTGCGGAGGTTTCAGTGGCTGCGTTCATTTGTTCATTCAACCCCGCCGCCACGTTGGTTATTGAAGCGGCAATCTGGTTTGCCGCCTGGGCCGATTGTTCAGCACTGGCAGTAAGCTCTTCCGATGAGGCTGCTACTTGCTCGCTCACTTTCAACGTATCTTTTACCACACTGCGCAGATGATTGGTCATTTGCTCAAAGCTTCTCCCTAGCCGCCCGATCTCGTCGTTAGAGTTAATATCTATCTTCGATGCCGAGATATCGCCGTCCGCGATGCGCCTGGCAGCCATATCAAGGGTATTGATCGGCCTTGCTATGCGACGGGCGTACCAAGCAATAATTAGGCCGGCGACAATTAAAACTACTAAGGCGGTAACGATTGAGATCGTTGTGAGGACGGAGACGGCGCCTGTCACCTCCGCCACAGGCACAGTTACTGCCAGGGACCAGCTAACACCCGGCACCGGTGCAAAAGCGAAATATCTTTCAATTCCACCGGTCTGCATAATGGCAGTACCGGTTTCGCCGGTCACCATTCTCCCGGTTATTGACTTACGGCCAGGCTCTGCATTAGGATCGGTCAAAGGATTCAGTTTAAGTGCTATATTATTGTCAGGATGGATCATCGTCAAACCGTCTTTCTGGACTACATATGCGAAACCGGTTTGACCAATCTTTATATCCAAGACTCTTTTAGTAAGCTCATCCATATTAACTGGTCCAAACAACACGCCGACAACTTTACCGCCTGCTTTAACAGGAGTCGCGATCACTATTGTTAAATGACCCGTCGCCCTAGAAATAATTGGATCTGAAATAAAGACTTGACCGCTCATTGCTGGTTTAAAATAAGGCCTGTCAGTCACATTCACCTTGAAGCCGGTGTCATTCACAGAATCACCGTTTTGATCGGCAAAGACCACTGCGTCATATTCTTTGTTATTATTTTTTGCCGCAGTAAGAATCGGCATCACAGAATCAAGGCTGCCGCCACTAAAAATAGGATTTGATGCGAGCATCTTTAACTCCATCTTATGAGCCTCTAACCAATCACCCATCACCATGGCCGATCCAATCGCTTGTTGCCGCATATCAGTCCTCACGTTTTCGCTGATGATTTCCCGCGCTTTCCAATAATTTAGTCCACCGAGTATACTAAGTGATACTAAGAAGATAATTAAAATCGTGATCGTTAGTTTGCTTTGAATACTCTTCATAAGTGATACCTCCAAAAAATTTGATTGCTATTTAGGAAAACTGATCATCAACACCATTAATAACACTTATTTATTACCAGTAACCCACAAGCAATAAGCTTATCATGATCATGGCGGTAATAAGGATAGTCAGTCGCGATTTTAAAATGCTCGCAAAAATTTCCTCCAATCTTTCGTTTATTGCTTAAAATGCAAAAATCAAATAATTGTATTTAAGTGTGTGGATCGATCAAATATGTCCTTCCTCCTAATTAAGAATACTTTTCCTCGCGCATTTATAAAAAAATTGCCGGCTTTGATCACTCAACCGCAACTGGCAATCATAGGCTGCATTACATCTTTTTTATAGTCGTTTGCCTTATAATGCTCTAGGAGCATCTCCAAGACTTCCATGCCGCGAATCGCATTCTTCCCGTTATCTTTTGGACCGATCGCCGGAAAGACTCCAATTTCCCGAGGGTCTTACCCTTTCGGATAAGAAGGTTCTGTCAATCAAATTGGCAGAACCCTCCTTGCTATCCTACCCTTTTCATTTCCTGCATCTCTCTCTCGCTGAACAGCTTGTCCACATCCAGCAATATCAGCAGCCGGTTCTCATCCTTGCCGATGCCCCGGATGTATCCGCTTCCCGTTCCTGTGGGCGCCGGCTCGATGGCGCTGTCCTGGATTTTGATGACCTCGGTGACCTCGTCGACCATCAGTCCGATTTCCCGCCCCGTCGTCTCAATAATCAGCGCCCTTTTATCGTCGGCTTTTGCTGTTGCCAGATCCAGCCTCAAAGCTAGGTCAATCACCGGAATGACCTTGCCGCGCAGATTGATGACGCCTTCCATATATTCCGGGGTGCTGGGAATTTTCGTTGCTCCCTTGTACTGGATAATCTCCTTTACCTGGGTGATCGATATTGCATATTCCTCGCTGCCGAGACTAAACAGAACCAATTGTTCTTCTGCCATATTTCGTCACCTTCCTGTCTATATACGGAATTCAGCCACTGCCGTCTGCAGGTCCTGGGCTAATTTGGACAAAGCTTCACTTGAGGACGCGATTTCTTCCGTTGGGCAAAGTAGCCCCCTCCTCTTTTGTGGCAACACTATTAATCCGGCTCAAGAAGTCTTACCTGATTTTAACAAAATTCAACAAGAAAACTCTCCATATTACAAAATTATACAGAGAGCTCTGGGGAATTCATATTACCCAGTGGGTACTTTTTAGGGGGCCTTTTAAGTCAGAGCGTTCAGATCCGCTTCAGCAATACTCTGGAGTTGATGCCGAGTTTTTTAAAAACGCTCTTAAGCTGTTTTTTGACCGTATTTTCCGAAATAAAAAGTCGTGCGCCAATTTCCCGGTTGTTTATGCCTTCTGCTGCCAGCCGTGCTATCTCCATTCCCGCTTGGTCAACTGCGGAGCAGTATTGGGAAAACGCTCTTTGACAATCTGCTCTGTCGCTTTTTGCTGAACAGCGTATAACTCCAATATTTTGTTAATGCCTTCGCGGTGGAGGCCGCTTGCGAAAAGCTCCTCCAGCAGCGGCTTGATATAATCGCAGTTTTCCACAAAGGGCATGTAAAGCTTATCGGCCATAGCAATATCTAGTGCGCTCTTTAGGGCGGACAGCGCCTTGGCTTCCTCGCAAGCTCGCTTGTTAGCCGCCGCCAGGTATACGTATGTGTAGATGTGTCCCAGCAGATTGGGAAAAACGGCGGCGATCCGGTTAAAATGTTCTGCGTTGCCGATCAGCTTCAAATATTCACCGCGCACCAGCAGCACCCGGCCGTATACGATATTGAACGCTCCGAAGGCAGGAAACATCAGGCGGCTGCTATGTACACTGCCCTCTGTTATCCACTGGGGTATCCTGCCGGTTTGTCGCAGAAGGGCGTACATGTATCCCTCGCAAATGTCCGCTGTGCTAAGAAGAAGGTATCGCCGGGCGCTGGTTATATCGGTGCGCATCTTCTGTAAAATATCCACTGCGCCGGGAAAGTCGCCTTTCATTAACGCTAGGCGCAATTGCAGAAACAAGGCGCAGACAACGATTCCCGTCTGGGGTTGTCCGGGTTTTTCCTGGGCAAGGGCCAGGGCCTTGTACAGGGCAATCTCGGCGTCCATAAAGTCGCCGGCGTTGAAATGCATTTCAGCTTTCATGATATATTCCGCGCCACTGCCATGCCCGTTGGTAAGGCGGGTGTAATAGGTCATGACTTTTCGCAGGTCTTGGGTATGTTCCGCCAGCCGGCCGCTTTCCCGGTAGTATAGATAGAGTACTGACGGAGACCCGAATGTCCAGCTTTTCCTGGCATCATAAAGAGAGGTCGGTTGGCCCAGAATCTTCCATGCCTTATATTGATGAGCCGACATCTTCTTTATGTCATTGTAAGCGGCAAAACTGAGTAAAAGTTCAAAGTCCCCTGATAAGCGGCCACGAAGGCTGGCATCAAGGCTGGCGTCAGCTTTAAGGTTGTTGCTGAATTCGCCGCAGGTCTTGTTATATAAGGCCATCTCATTATAAACAAATAAATGGAGCGCGTATTTGAGTATGGCGTTATGATGCCGGGCTTTGACCTCGTTCGGGCATTCCTCAAGGTACTTTTTGAGCAATTCTTTATTTTCGGCGGTATAGTCGCTGGAGTGATCTTCCTTTACAGCAACAAGAATATTGTCAAAGTCCCCACATTCGTAAAAATAGCGCCTGGCGGCAAAATAGTCGCCGGTTTTCAGGTACCAGTGCCCCGCTTTTTGATACAGCTCTTGCCTGTAGCGCGAATCTTTTCTCGCCAGCACTTCCTTCAGAAAGCCGGTGAAGATGTTGTGGGCATAATAAGTTCTGGCCCGGCCGTCATACCTCACAAAAGCATTTTTGCTGGTTACTGCGGCCAGCAATTCGCCGGCATTGTCCTTCCCCCACATGTGGACGGCCTGTTCGAGGGTAAAACTGTCGAAAATGCACAAGGTCAGGAGAAATTCTTTTATCTCAGAGGAAAGCGGCATGTACACCGCTTTATCGATCAGGTTGTAGATATTGTTTTCCAGAGCGTAGCTGCCTGTCGCGATGAATTCCAACATCAGCAGATACAGGGCGCTGATCCAGCCCTCGGTCAGGGCGTGCAGCTCGTCCGCCTCACGATCGCTTAGGCTGATCCCGCATGCTTTGTAGTATGCGGCAATTTCTTTCGGGGCAAACTCAAATGTTCGCGGCGCTATATAATGCAGATAGCCTTTTAGCGCCAACTCCTCCAGGCTTTGCAGTTGAGTAAACCGTGCGATCAAGACGATGTGCAGATTGGTTATCTGGTTCAGCGTCAAAAACTCAATAAAACGATCGAGTTCAAGCGTCTCTATCAGATGATAGTCGTCAATCACCAATGCGGTTCGGACAGGCAGTTCCGTCGCCCTGATAATACGCAAAGCTTCCTCCATCAAAGTGCTGTCTGTCGGAAATCCGAGCGACAGCAGGCTTTGCGCAGAATCCTCGTCGAATCTGGCGAACAAACTGCTAAATGCCTTCCAGAAGCTGCTTAGGGAATTGCTATAAATCGGTTGCCACAATACGCAGGTGGCGTTTTTGTTCAGATATACCTTAATTGCGGTAGTTTTGCCGTAACCCATCGGTGCTTCGACAACGGTCAGTGCATGGTCAAAAATGCCCCTCAAGGCAGTTGTAATTCGCTCGGAAAAATACAGTTTTTTTGCATTGTAACGCTTTATTTTCGTCATACGCAATACCTCACATCTATCACGTATTATGTATGCAAAACCATATTAAGTGCTTATTCTTAAAATTCAGACAAAAATCCTGCTTATCCGTTAATCTTCGCAAAATCGTCTATTCCCTTGTATTCTCAGTCTTACAGACGAACGGGGTTCAGTAGAGGGGCGTGGACGTCGAGCAACAGCCCTAGGTCGACGGCTGCCTGACTGGCCGCCTGCGAGATAATCCCGTTGCCCGGCCCATAGAGTTTGGCGAGATAGTCGTAATAGATGCCTGTGCAAGCTTACGATTGACAGGTATCACCACCCACCGAAAGACTTGGTGGCTGAGGGGGCCACAATTGATTGACAACCTTATGTCGGAAGTGAAGACCGATGAATAGCAAGAGGGCGGACGGGATACCCCGTCCGCCCTCAACAATAAGAGGCCAGATTAGCAAAATCCGGAGGAAATCAGCTTAGCAAGGATTAGCAAAAAGACGATATTCCTATCGTCTTTTTGCTTGGTGGAGGTAAGCGGGATCGAACCGCTGGCCTCTTGAATGCCATTCAAGCGCTCTCCCAGCTGAGCTATACCCCCGTATTCACTTCGGCGGTTGTCCCTGCCGACATAGAGTATTATATAATACGGCGTACGGGGCTGTCAACAGGTTTTACGATGGTAGTTTCAGGCTACAGCAGACGGCCTTCGAGCAGCTCCCAGTTGATGTTGCGGAAGAAGGCTTCGATGTAGTCGGCCCGCTTGGCGGCGTAGTCGAGCATGTAGGCGTGTTCGAAGACATCCATGACGAGGATGGGGTTGCAGCCGGCGGGGTGCCCGCAGTCGTGCTCGTTGATCCAGAAGTTGAGCAGCCGGCCGTTGTTGACGTCCTGGTAGAGGACGACCCAGCCGATGCCCCGCATGGCCCCGGTGGCCTTGAAGTCCTTGGCCCACTCGTCCGGGTCGCCGAAATCCTCGCCAAGCTGCGCGGCCAGCGCGCCGTCGCGGGCCAGCACGCCGTCGCCGCCGAGGTTTTCGAAATACAGCTCGTGCAGCCGCATGCCGTTGAATTCCCAGCCCAGGCGGCGCTTCTGCTCGGCGTATTCGGGCGTGGCCGTCCTGCCGGCCAGGGCCGCCTCGCGGAGGTTGGCGAGCAGCCGGTTGGTGTTGGCGACATAGCCCTGGTAGAGGCCGAAGTGGGTCTTGAGCAGCGTCTCGCTGAATCCCGGCATGCCGGTGAGGTGCGAGTAGTCTTTGGCGCTATACGTTATCGTCCCGCCCGTCAGGTCGGCCTGTCGTCCCAATGTCCTTCCCTCCTTTGTCGCTGTCCGGTCTGCCGGTGAGGTAGGTCCAGCCTTCGCGCTGTTCGGCCGCGCCGGCCTTCATCAGCCGCCCCAGGGCCCGCTTGAAGGCCGCCTTGCTGATGGCGAACTTCTGCTTGACGATTTCCGGCGGGGTGGCGTCGCCGTACGGCATGGCGCCGCCGCGGGCACGGAGGACGGCCAGGACGGCCTCGGCGTCGAGGTCGATGGCCGCTTCCTTGACCGGCCGCGTCGATACGTTGATGCGCCCGTCGTCGCGGATAAAGGTGACGCGGGCGGTTATCTCCTCGCCGAGGCGCGGCCTGGTAGCCGCTTCGCTTCGGTGGAGGAAGGCGAGGTGACGGTCCGCGGTGAACAGGAAGGCGCCTTCGTCGGTGATGTTGTAGACCGAGCCGCTGATCGTATCGCCGACCTTTACGCCCGCGGCCGGCCGCGACGCCCGGCGCAGTTCGTCCTCGACTTCCATGGTCACGGCCAGGCGGCCGGATTTGTCAGTGTAGAGCTTGATCCAGACCTTGTCGCCGCGGCTCACTTTGCCGCGCATTCCGGCGAACGGCATGAAGACGCCACGCTCGGCGCCAATGTCCACAAAGGCCCCGTCCCTGGTGGTGTTGATGACCGCCGCTCTCGCCACCTGGCCCTCGCGCATCTTGGGCAGGTGCATGCTGGCGGTGAGGCGTCCCTTGGGGTCGAGATACAGATACACGGCCACCTCTTCCCCCGCCGCCACCTCCCGCGTCTGCTGGGCGCGGTGGAGGAGGATGTCGTCGGCCGTTTTGCCGGTGCCGGCGTCGAGAAAGGCGCCGAGTTCGCCCGTCCTGGCCACGGTGAGCGTACGGACGGTGCCTGGCTTGAGATCGCTGGCGGTTTTCATCCTACTCGTGGTATACGTATGACTTCGCGTCGCCCCACAGGCGCTCCAGGCTGTAAAACCGCCGGTCGTCCTCGACGAAGACGTGGACGACGCAAGAACCGTAGTCCATCAGTATCCAGCGGGCCTCCCGGTAGCCTTCCTTACGCAGCAGCTTGATCCCCGCCTCTTCGAGCTTCTCCTCGATGTTGTCGGCGATCGCCTGCACCTGGGTAGTGGAATTGGCGCTGCAAATGACGAAGTGGTCGGTAACGAGCGAGACCCCTTCCATATCGAGGATGACGATGTCCCGGGCCTTCTTGTCGCTGGCCGCCGCCGCCGCCAATTCGGCTAAGTTCGCTTCGGTCATACTTTCCCTCCTGAAATCGGTACCTTGCTTTAGTTATCTCATTCCTATCATATTCTATTCTTGCCGGTTATGCCTGTTTCCTGCCCCGCCGGCCATCCGTCGCCACGACTGAGACGGAAAATCGCCGCTACCGGAGATAAAACCCTGTGAAGGCGGGCTTTCCCGCGTCCCACAGGGTTTTATCTCCGGTAGCGGCACAATGGTCAATTGCCGCGGGTCGCCGGGACCATACCGCTCACCTGGGCCCCGCCGGACGAGAACAGGTCGCGCACCAGCGCCTTCGTGCCTTCTTTGTCGGGCACCCAGTAGCTCAGGCCGTCGATGGTGGCGAAATTGCCCGGCAGCAGCTCGGCTCTCAGCCCGCCGTCCTTGAACCCTGTGAGGGTGTTGGCCAGCCGCAACGTCATGAGCGGCGGCATATCGGTGGACACGTACTGCCGCAGGCTGGCGGTGAGCGCCGGCAGCTTAAACAGCGTGCCGACCTGGAACATCTCGTCGGTCATCGCCTTGAGGAACCTTTGCTGGCGCTGCACCCGCCCGATGTCCCCCAGCTCGTCGTGGCGGAAACGGACATACTGGCCGGCCTTCTCGCCGTCGAGATGCTGGTAGCCCTTCTTCAGGTGGATGCTCAGGCCGCCGTACGGGTCGTCGTAGTTCATGTTCTGCTCGACGTAAAGGTCCACCCCGCCGAGGATGTCGACGATGTTGATGAAGCCCTGCCAGTCCATGGTCACGTAATAGTTGATACGGATGCCGAGGAAGTCCTCCACGGTGCGTACGGCCAACTGCGGGCCGCCGTACGCGTAGGCGTGGGTGATTTTGTCGTAGCCGCTGCGGCCGGGGATGGCGACCCGCGTGTCGCGGGGGATGGAGAGCATATTCACCGCCCCGTCTTGGGGATCGACGCTGGCCACGATCATCGTATCCGAGCGTTTGGCGGCGCCGGCGGCGTCGCTGTCGCCGTCGTCGATGCCGAGGATAAGCACGTTGACTCGCTGGCCGAGCGCCGCGTCCGCGGCCTTGCCGCCGGCGGCCTGGCTGCCGCCGCCGCGGGCGGCGGTGGTGTCGACCATATTGAGGTAAACGTAAAAGGCGGTGCCGGCAGACGTCGCCACGAGGGCGGCGAGAAAAGCGAGGACGAGGATTACCCGCCCCCAGCGGATCTTGCGGCGGCGCGTGCGGGTCGCTTCCAGGCGGCTGCGCATCGGCACCACCTCCCTCCCATATAATTGTACGGCTCATCAAAAGGCCCCCGGCGGCCCACTGGGGGGCGCCTCGCGTGCGGAGCTTCTCGACAAGCCTTCCTAGCTGCCTATTTTTTCTTCATCTTCATCAGCAGGGCGTTGCGTCCCTCCACCGTCGCCGGGTGGATCAGCCCCCCCTCGGCGAGGAGATAGCGCAGGGTCTGGTCGTAAGCGGCCAGCAGCGCCTCCGGCAGGCTGGCCGCAGCCAACTCCCGCAGGTGGCCGACGCCGGGGAACGACCGGCCCGGCTCGATATAATCGGCAAGAAAAACGATTTCATCCAAAAGCGACATCACCGGACCGCCGGTGGTGTGCCAGCGAATAGCGGACAGCACCTCGGGGTCTTCTACCCCGTAATCGCGGCCGGCGATCACGACCCCCACCGGTGCATGCAGCAGCACGGGCTCGCGTTGTTCGACACCATTCACCACTATACCAGACGCGGCCGCCGCCTGCAATAGGAGGTTGTTGGGCATGCCGCGGGCGCAGTCGTGCAAAAGCCCGGCCAGCCGGGCCTTGGCCACGTCGGCGCCGTACCTGGCCGCCAGCGAGGCCGCCGCCGAACTCACGCCGCGGGAATGCTCCAGCCGCCTGGGCGACAGCTCCTTTGCCAGCCTGTCGAGGATCTTTTCCGTCATAAATCTCACCTTTAGGCTAAAATTCGCCAAACGCGGCCCGATTCCTGCGTGTCCCGGCCGCAGGCAAGAGCGAGAAAAAAAGGCCCGGCACACGGCCGGACCCGGTAAAATAAAATGCCTCCCGGCGTGAGGAGGCACTTGTTGCTCGACTAATACTGTCCTTGCCGCGGCTTGGCTTCGTTCACGACCACCTGGCGGCCGCCGAAGTCGGCCCCGTTCATCGCGGCAATCATGTTTTCCACATCAGCATCCTCGACCTCGACAAAACCAAAGCCTCTTGACCTGCCTGTTTCTTTGTCAGTGATGATGCGGCTGGATATGACCGAGCCATGCGGACGGAAGGCGTCCGCCAAATCAGCTTCCGTTGTGCTCCAGGGCAAGTTACCGACATAGAGAGTTTTCGCCATTAAAAGAATCACCCCTCTTTCCAATGAACTGAACAATCGCTTGCATCATCAGTATCTGCGAAATAATAACCTTTATGCTTGCCTAATATTGGGAGGGAGAAGTGCGAACGGCGGGCGAAAATCAAGGCCCTCATGCCGTGCCGTCCTTGTCCGTCTCCTTACATCCTGGACCGGTAATAGGCCTCCGCCACGCGGATGATATCGGGCGCGATATTCAGCCCGTAATCCAGGCTCTTCCTAAGCAGCTCGGTCACGTACGACCAACTGGGCTTATCCTTCTTGATCTCGGCCGTCACCTGCTGGAAGAGCGTCTTCGCCGCCGCTTTCTGGTCCGCCGACAGTTCCCGCGAATGCTCGATGCCGAGGAGTAACCTGAGCGAGACTTGCGCTTCGAAATAGGCCAGCGGCGACAGGTCGATGTTGGCCGCCGGCACGGATTTTTGCAGCCCCGTCGGCGGTTCGGGGTTCAGTTCGGCTTTCGGCGCCTCGGCGTTCGGCGCCGCGTATTTCGGCGTCTCCCACATCTCCGCCCGCAGTGTTTCCGCCTTCGGGGGCGCGGGTTTCGGCGCGTCGAATTTCAGTGTTTCGGCAAACTCTTTGTTCATAAACGAACTGAGAAGAATGATGCCCTCTTTTGTCGTATTGGTGCGCGAAAAAGCGGTCGATTCGATGGAATGCATACCGATAGCCCTGGGGAAATTAGCCTGCAGCGTCTTTATGCAGAGGTTTTTCCAATCTTTATATTCTTGCGGCTGGATTCGTTCGTTTATGATTCTCCCTTGATCGATCAACTGTTGTAAAGCATCGTTCAGCGCCATACGATCACCCTCCCTATCCTGATGCCGATTCACACTGAAAACCCCTTTATTTTATTCTTCGACATAGTTTTTCCTTTTCCTACCGGTAATATCTTTCCCGAAACGCGGCAAATAAATCGCCCGCCGGGCCGTTACAAATAAATACTGACAATTGGCATCGATATTACCGGCCGCATAAATGCGCACCAAAAAAGAGCGGTTTCCCACTCTTTTACCAGTTCCAAGTCCCGTCGCTGTTCCAGCGGCTCGGCAGCGGCGGCAGGAGGCCGAGGCTCTGGAGGAGGCCGCCGGACATGCTGCGGACGGTCTGCCGGAAGTAGCCCCTGCTGCGCGCCTCGGGGTCGGGCCGGCAGTTCATCCGCCGCGCTTCGCCGGCGCTGGTCAGCAGCAGGCCGGCGGCGTCCCGGCCGGCCGCCTGGAGGTAAGGGGGCGCAAAGTACACGCCCTGGCGGATATCGGCGTAGACCCAGGCGTTGTCGGGCATCGGGACGCTGTTTCCGAAAAAAAAGCCGGTGACGAATATGCACAGGACGACGACCAGCGCCCGGGCCAAACCGCGCGGCCGCGCCGGCCCCGGCCCCCGCCCGCCGAGGCGCCGCGCCGCCGCTTCGCGCCGTTCGCTTTCCCGGCGGCTGGGCTGACTTTGGGGGAAAAATATGCTCCCCGCTCTCATCGGCGCTCCTTTCCGGCGGTCAGCCGAACCGCGCCAGCACCGCCGGCACGTCTTCTTCCGGGACCGGCTTGCTGAAATAATAACCCTGTACGAAATCGCAGCGGAATTTCATCAGCCTCTCCAGCTGGTATTCCGTCTCGACGCCCTCGGCAACCACCTTTTGCCGCGCCCGGTGGGCCAGGTTGATGATCGAGCCGATTATTTCCCGCTCGTTTGCCGCCGCGTCGAGGTCGTCGGTGAAGGACTTGTCGATCTTGAGGATGTCGACCGGCAGCTGGCGCAGGTACTTCAACGACGAATAGCCTGTGCCGAAATCGTCGAGGTAGATATGCACCCCCATCCGCCGTACTTCGCTCAGTTTCTCCGTGTTGGCCTCCAGGGAATCCATCAGCACGCTTTCAGTGATCTCGAAGGCGATGCTCCCGGGGTCGACGCCCGTCTCGGCGATAGTCTCCCGCGCCCACTGGACAAAATCGCTGCGGATGAGCTGGACGACCGAGAGGTTGATGCTCACGACGAGGTCGGTCCTGCCCTGGCGGTGGAGAGCGGCGACGAAGGCGCAAGCCGTGCGGAAGACCCAGTCGCCGATGGGGACGATGAGGCCGGTTTCCTCGGCAACCTTGATGAATTCGCCGGGCATGATCATGCGACCGCCGCGCTGCCAGCGGATAAGGGCCTCGAGGCCGCGTATCCGTCCGGTGGCCGTCTCGACGACCGGCTGATACCACAGGCGCAGTTCCTGCCGGGAAATCGCCTCGCGCAGGTCGCGTTCGACCGCCATCTTCTGGCGGACCGATTCGTCCATCCACTGGTCGAAGAAAACGTAGCGGTTTTTGCCCAGCTCCTTGGCTTTATACATCGCCAGGTCGGCGTTCTTGAACAGCTCCTCGGCCGTCGCCCCGTCCTCCGGGTGCATGGTCAGGCCGATGCTGACCGTGACGTAATAACTCTTCGTGTCGACGGCGAGCGGCCCGGCGAAAGCCGCCAGCAGCTTGTCGGCGTAAGCCGCCACCTCGGCCCGGCCGCCGATGCCTTCCAGGAGGACGATGAATTCATCGCCGCCGACGCGGGCGACGAAATGGCGGCCGTCATCGATGCGCTGCAGCATCTCGCTGACGACGACGAGCACGCGATCGCCGTAGGAGTGCCCGAATGTATCGTTGATACCCTTGAAATTGTCGAGGTCGATGAAAACCAGCGCCACCGCGTCGCCGTTCGCCGCGCGGGCGAGGATGGACGACAGCTCGCGGTTGAGCGCCGCCCGGTTGGCGATGCCGGTGAGGGCATCGTGGTAGGCCAGATGCGCCACCAGATCGTCCTGGGATTTGCGCTCCGCGATGTCGGTGATCGAGCCGGCCATGCGGACCGGTTTGCCCGCCGCGCTCAGCTGCGCCTTGCCTCTCGTCAGTATCCACTTTACCCCTTCGGGGGTGACTATCTGGTGCTCTTGATGGAAGAACGGCGTGCGTGCCGCGAGATGGCTGCGCAGGGCGGCGAGCACCCGGCGGCGCTCGCGGGCCGGCACAGCCTTGGCGAACAGGCGGTCCAGGCCGCCGGAATACGCCGTATCGAGGCCGAGGAGCTCGGCGCAGCGCTCGGACAGATACACCTCGTTGGTCGTAAAATCCCAATCCCACAGGCCGTCGTTAGCCCCGGACAGCGACAGCTTGTATCTCTCTTCGCTCGCCTGCAGGGCCCTCTGGGCGGCTTCAAGCGATTCGTACTGGGCCTGCAGTTCCTCCTGCGACGCCAGAACTTCCTCGTACATGCCGCCGAGTTCCTCGTTGCTTTTCGTGAGGTTCCTCTCGGCCTCGCGGCGCCGGCGGATGTTGCGGGCCAGCGCCACTATGCAAACAGCCATGACGAGGATTATCGCCAACGAAGTCCAGATGACCTGCCTATGCTCCCGGTAGAAGCTCTTCGGGCCGTTGATGACGATGGCCCCGTCCGGCACCTTATCCAGCGGCAGCTTGTGCTTCACGAGCTGGCGGTAGTCGAGCACGGTCACGCTGTCCTTGGCATCGACCGGCGATATCGTATCCGCGTTTTCGCCGGCGAGGATCCGCATCGCCAGCGCCGCCGCATCCTGGCCCTGCCGGCGGCCGTTGAGCACGCTTCCCCCCACCGCGCCGTAGCCTGTCTCGAAATCATACAGGATATAGACCGGAATGCGGCTGTTCTCGGCGAAGAATTTCACGTAGCGTTCGAGCTCCATCACATACCCGGCGGCATCGCGGGAGTACGAGGTAAAAAGGACCGCGGCTTCGTCGTCGGGGTCCCGCAGCATGGCGATGATCTTGTCGCGGGTAAGATAATTCAGCGGCACGACCGAAAGGCCGGGCTTGACCCGCGGAGCGGCTTTCTCGACCGGCACCCAGGTTATGGCGCCGCTTTCCGTGTTGTCGAACAGCAGATAAACAAGCCGCAGACGGGGGTTCAGGCCGGTCATCAGCCTGAGAGTCCCTTCCTCGTCCGGCACTTCGTACACGCCGGTGACGTTGCGCTCACCGGCCGTCAGCTGGGCGGCGGCCACCGGATAGACGCCGGAAAAGACGACCGGCGCGGCGGAGAACAGCTCCTGCCGGTGGCTGAGGGCGAAGCGCAGGGCGATGTCGTCGGTGGCCATCACCATGTCGATATGGCGGCGGGCGTATTTCTCTTTCAACAGTCCGTGCATCAGGCGGAGGTTTTCCTCGGTAGGCTGGTTCTTCCAATCGAGATATTCGACGAAAAAGTTCGGGTCGAGCCCCGAGTTGCGAAAAGCGGCGATGATCCCGTCGGTTTGTTCTTCCGTCCAAGGCAGGGCCCGGCTGTAGGAATTGAGAATGATGATATTGGCCGGCGGCGGGACCACAGGTTCGGCCATGGCAGGCTGGCAGAAGACGAGGCCGATGATCAGGACGATGAGCGGGAGCTTGTTCGCCACAGTCGCATACCCCTACGCCAAATTGCCGCTGTAAACCGGCAGCGGTTATTACAAAATTTTACCGTCGCTGCCACTTTCTCCTGCAAAATTCGACACAATAAATCGCGATTTTATCCGGCAGCACCAAAAAAACTGCCCCGGCGGCGGCCGGAGCGGTTTTCGACATATTCATTCGCGGTATAACCCTTCCTTGAGGATGTAGTTTTCCACGCTCTCGGGGACGATGTACTTGATCGACCGCCCTTTTTTGACGCGGTCGCGGATGTCGGTGGAGGAGATCTCGAGCTCGGGCGTTGTCAGGCGGTGGATGCGCTCCGCGCCTTTGGCGCCGAAATGGCTGATGACGTCGTCGAGCGTGCTGACGCAGCCGGGCCTGGTCGTGGCGACGAATTCGCACAGGTCCAGGAGCTGATCGATATTGTTCCAGGTCGGCAGGTCGCCGACCGCGTCGGCGCCGGTGATAAAGTAAAATTTCGTCCGGCCGCCGCTGCGCTCGTGCAGGGACCTGACAGTATCGATGGTATAGGACGGCCCCGGCCTCTCCATCTCGATGGCGGAAACGAAGAAATAAGGATTGGAATAGGTGGCCATCGCTGTCATTATATAACGGTGCAGGGCCGGCGTCACCGGCGAATCCTGCTTGTGGGGCGGGTTGGCTGCCGGGATAAACAGCACCTTGTCCAGGCGGTACTCGATGCGCACGGCGTCGGCGGTGACAAGGTGGCCGATGTGGATGGGGTCGAAGGTGCCGCCCATGATGCCGATTTTTTGCGTCGTAGCCATCAGGTCTCCCCTCTAGCGCTCATTTGCTCGTTTCAGTGCATCTTTAATTATAGCAGAGGCCTGTCCATGGTGGGAATATAGCAAAACAAAAAACCGCCCCGTGTTAAGGGCGGTTTTAGGCTTATCAGCAAGCCGGGGTTATAGCGTCCGGATCATATCCATCACGATCCGCACCATCGCCATCACGGCGGCGATAATCACCGCGGCCCGCACGTAATCCATGAAATCGCGCTTCGTCTTATCTTCCTTCAGCCAGTTCCATACCGCCTGGATGTAGCCCATGCCGCCCTTCCCCGCCATCGCTTTTTCCCCTTATTCTGTCCTTTGCGCGCCTATTCATACCGCAGGGCTTCGATGGGGTCGAGCAGGGCCGCCTTGCGGGCCGGGTAGAGGCCGAAGAACAGGCCGATCATCACCGAGAAAACGAAGGCGATTATGATCGACAGCGGCGATACCACCGTGTTCCAGCCGGCGAAATAGGAGATGGCGTACGAGCCGGCCAAGCCGAGGCCGATGCCGATGAAGCCGCCGGTCACGCCGATGACGATCGCCTCGATCAGGAACTGGAGGAGGATGTTGTTGAACGTGGCGCCAAGGGCCTTGCGGATGCCGATCTCCCGCGTCCTTTCCGTCACCGACACCAGCATGATGTTCATGATGCCGATGCCGCCGACCACCAGGGAGATGGCGGCGATGTTGCCGAGCAGGAGGGTGATGGTGCCGGTCGTTTCCTGGGCGGTGGCCATGACGGCCGCCAGGTTGCGGACGGTGAAATTGTCGGGCACGCCGGACTGGAGGCGGTGGCGGGCCCGGAGCAGGACGGTGATGTCCTCCTGGACTTTATCGATAACCTCCGGGTTGTCGGCCTGAACGTTGATGTTCTGCAGCCAGGTGACGCCCAGCAGCCTTTCCTGGGCTGTCGTGAGGGGCACGATGACGATGTCGTCCTGGTCCTGGCCCATCGACGACTGGCCTTTGGCCTCGAGCACGCCGATGACCCGGAAGGGGGCCTTGTTGATGCGCATGGTCTGGCCGAGGGGCGAGACGTCGCCGAAGAGGTTGTCGGCTACCGTCTTGCCGATGACGGCCACGCGGGCGCGGGTGTCGATGTCCTGGTTTGTGAAGCAGGTGCCGGCGGCGACGGCGAAATTGCGCACGTCGAGATATTCGGGCGTCGTGCCGAGAATGTTGGTGGTCCAGTTCTGGTTGCCGTATACCAGCTGGTAGGAGCGCTGGACGCTGGGCGCCACGGCGCTGACGCCGGCGATCTCGCGGCCGATGGCGCGGGCGTCGGCGTTGGTGAGCGTCGTGCTGGAGCCGGCCGCCAGACGTACGCCGGACGGCGTGGTCGCGCCCGGCATGACGATGATCAGGTTGGAGCCGAGGCCGGCGATCGACGTCTCGACCTTTTGCCGCACCCCCATGCCGATGGAGACCATGGCAATGACCGCCCCCACGCCGATGATGATGCCCAGCATGGTGAGGAAGGCGCGCAGCTTGTTGGCTTTCAGGCCGTCGAGGGCGATGAGGACGCTTTCCCAGAACATTGCGCCACCCCCCTAATTCCGCTCGTCGCGGGTTATTTTACCGTCGCGCATATGGACGACCCGCTTGGCGCAGGCGGCGATGTCCGGTTCGTGGGTGATCAGCACCACCGTCCGGCCCTGGTTGTTGAGGTCGCGGAAAATCTCCATGATCTCGTTGCCGGATTTTGTGTCGAGGTTGCCGGTCGGCTCGTCGGCCATAATGATGGCCGGGTCGTTCACCAGCGAGCGGGCGATGGCCACACGCTGGCGCTGGCCGCCGGACAGTTCGTTGGGCTTGTGGTGCTGGCGGTCGGACAGGCCGACGAGCGCCAGGGCATGGGCGGCCTTCTCCAGCCGGCTGTGTCTGTCGGCGCCGGCGTAGACCATGGGCAGGGCGACGTTCTGGAGGGCCGACATGCGCGGCAGGAGGTTGAAGCTCTGAAACACGAAGCCGATCTTGCGGTTGCGGATGACCGCCAGCGCGTCGTCGCTCAACTTGGCCACCCCTTCGCCGTCGAGAGAGTAAGAGCCGCTTGTCGGGCGGTCGAGGCAGCCGAGGATGTTCATCAGCGTCGACTTGCCCGACCCGGACGGGCCCATAATGGCGGTGAACTCGCCGGCGGCGACGTCGAGGCTGACCCCCGCCAGGGCGTTGACGATGTTGTCGCCCATCTGATAAACCTTGGTGATGTCGCGCAGGACAATGGTCATGGCGTTCTCCCTCCTAACGGATGCCGCGCAACGGATTGCCGCCCGGCGCCCCGCCCTGGGTCGTCTGGGGCTTGCTCGTCGGCAGGAGGATCTTGTCGCCGTCGCTGAGGCCGCTGGTAACCGCCACCTTGTCGTCGCTGGACAGGCCGAGCTCGACCGTCACGTTCTGCGGTTTGCCGTCCTGCATCACCTGGACGTACTGCTGGCCCTTGCTCTGTTTGACCGCCGACAGCGGCACGACGATGACGTTTTTGCTCTCGCCCACATGGACGGAAACCCTGGCCGTCATCGTCGGCTTGAGCAGTCCTTCGGGCGAGGCGATGTCCACGGTGACCGGGTAATAGACGACGTTCTGGGTTATGGTGGCTTTGTTGGAAACGTTGGACACGACGCCGGTAAAGGTCTTTCCGGGGTAGGCGTCGACGGTGAAGCTCACCTTCTGCCCTACCTTCACCCTGCCGACGTCCGACTCGTCGACCTGGACGGAGATCTGCATCATCGACATGTCGGCGATCGTCAGCAGCACCATCGGGTTCGCTATGCCGGGCGCCACCGTCTGGCCGGCGGGGATGGGCTTGCCGATGACTATCCCGTCGATGGGCGCCTTGATGACGGTGTCGCCGAGCTGGGACGAGGCGTCGTCGTATGTAGCTTGCGCCACTTGGTAGTCCAGGCGGGACGCGTCGAGCTGCTGGGCCGATATGGCGCCGATTTCCGCCAGCCGCCGGTTGCGCTCGTAGTTGGCGGCGGCGTTGGCCAGCCTGGCCGAGGCCTGGGACACCGTCGTCTTCAGGCGGTCGTCGTCAAGCAGGATGAGCACCTGGTCGGTCTTGACCAGATCGTTTTCGTTGACCTTGACCTCGACGATGCGGCCGGTGATCTTGGAGCTGACGTCGACGCTGTTGACCGGCGAAATGGTGCCTGTAGCCGAGACCAACGACTCGATGTCGCCGCGCTCGACGGCGGCCACCGTGCCGGTAAACGCCGGCTTGCTGCTTTGGGCGTAATAATCGCTGCCGAATTTGGCCGCCACCGCCAGGATGATCAGAGCGGCGATCCACCATTTATACTGCCATACCTTCTGCCAGATGGCCTTCATGACCCGCACCTCCCGCATCGTTCTACCATCAGTGTACACACAACTGACTGACTAGTCAATCGCCTTCCCCGGCCACTTTGGGACTACCAATACCGGCCAATGCTTGTAATATAAGGTATTACGGGCATTTGTGAAAAATGTGTGAAATGTGGCCGCGAACGAACCCGCCCCGCAAAACAAGCTGCACCCCCCGGGGTGCAGCTTTTGCTTCCGTTCGGCCCTCCTCAGACGAGCAGCACCATGTTGTCGCGGTGAACGATCTCGTCGTAGGGCTTGCCGCCGAGGATGGCGGCGATCGCGTTCGTGTGGGCGCCCATGATGAGGCGCGTCTCGGCGGCGCTGTAGTTGGCGAGGCCGCGGGCGATCTCCCGGCCCTCGGCCGTGAGGATGCGGATGGTGTTGCCGTGGTCGAACTCGCCGTCCACCGCCTTGATGCCCGCCGCCAGGAGGCTGGCGCCGCGCAGGATGGCCTGCTCGCAGCCCTTGTCGACCGTGACCGCGCCGCGGATGCGGGCCCCGAAGGCCAGCCAGCGCTTGCGGACTTGCAGGCGGTTGACCTTCGGCAGGAAGATGGTGCCGACGGCCGCGCCGCTGAGAATCTCGCGCACCACGCCGCCGCGGGCCCCGGAGGCGATGACCATCACCACGCCGGAGTTGACGGCGATCTTGGCCGCCTGGATCTTGGTGTACATGCCGCCCGTGCCCTTGTCCGTGCCCGGACCGCCGGCCAAGTCCTCGATGGCCGGCGTGATGTCGGCCACCTCGGGGATAAGCGTCGCCGCCGGGTCGGTCTGGGGATTGGCGGTGTAAAGGCCCTCGATGTCGGACAGGATGACGAGCAGGTCGGCCTCGACGATGCTGGCCACCATGGCCGAGAGGGTGTCGTTGTCGCCGATCTTCAGTTCGTCCACGGCCACGACGTCGTTCTCGTTGACGACCGGAATGACCCCCATGGAAAGCAGCGTCATGAAGGTATTGCGGGAGTTGGCGTAGCGGCTGCGGTTGACCGAATCCTCCCGCGTCAGCAGGACCTGGGCCACCACCTGGCCGTACTCGCCGAACAGCTTCTCGTAGGTGTGCATGAGGATGCCCTGGCCCACGGCCGCGGCGGCCTGCTTCTCCGGGATGGTCTTAGGTTTTTCTTTTAGCCCCAGCCGGTCCATGCCCGCGCCCACCGCGCCCGACGTGACCAGCAGAATCTGTTTTCCCTGGTTGGCCAGATCGGACAGCTCGCGCACCAGTTTTTCGATCCCCTGCAGGTTTAGCTTGCCGGTGCTGTGGGTCAAGGTGCTTGTACCCACCTTGACGACGATCCGTTTGGCCTCGCCCAGGCTCTGCCTGGTAAGCATGCTTCTCTCTCCCATCCTTCTTCGGCCCGGACAGCGGTTTGCCTGCGCCCCGCGGTTTGAACCCGAAGGCTTTCTCTGTAACCGGTGCGGCTGCGCCCCGCGGCTTGGGCCCGAAGGCCACTCCGGCGGGCGCCGCCGTTCCTTTCGGCCCGGCCGGCCGCTTGCCGACCGGCCGCGACGGCCGGTCGGCGGCTCTATCCACACCCTTCGGCCTGGGGCCGAGAGCTTTGCCGGCAGCCGGTTTGGCCACGCCCCGCGGTTTGGGGGCCGATGGCCGGTCTTCGCCCGGCCGCGGCGGGCGGCCGGCAGGTCTGGCCGCGCCCGGCGGCTTGGCGGCGGCCGGCTTGGCAGCCGGGGGCGGGGGCGGCGCGGCGACGGGAAAGACGATCTTCGGTTTCTCGGCATTGCGTTTGAAGAGCAGGCCGTTGCGGCCGATGACCTGGACAAGCTCGGCGCCCACGCCCGCGGCGAGCTCGGTGATGGCCGCCGCCGGCTCCGCGGGGCTGTTTTTCAGCACCCGGACCTTGATGAGCTCCCGGCCGGCGATGACGCCGGCCGCGCCGGCCACCACCGCCGGGGCGACGCCGGCCTTGCCGATCTGCACCACCGGCTCCAGCTTGCCGCCGAGCGCTTTCAGGTAGCGCTTCTCTTTATTGGTCAGCATGGTTCTGCCTGACCTCCTCCGCTCTATTCCTTGAATTCGAATTCCGCGCCCCTGATGCGGACGGTGTCGCCTTCCTTGATGCCTCGCTCCTTGAGGTCGGCGTCGATGCCGAGCCGCCGCCAGGCGAGCTGGAAGCGGCGCAGGGCCTCGTCGTTGGCAAAGTTGGTCATGGCTACGAGCTTCTCGATCTCCCGGCCCTCGACGACGAAGGCGCCGTCGTCGTCGCGCCTGATGGTGACGGTGTCGGCCGCCGGGGCGGTGTAAACGACATGCTCGGCCGCCGGGGCGGGCTCGTCCTTGTGCGCGGCCAGCAGCGCCGCCGCGCGGTCGAGGAGCTTGGGCAGCCCCTCGCCGGTGGCCGCCGAGATCGGGAAGACCTCGCGGCCCTCCTTGGCAAGATATTCGGCCACCCGCGGGAAGTTTTCCCGCCCTTCCGGCAGGTCCATCTTGTTGGCGGCTACGATCTGCGGCCGCGCCGCCAGTTTCTCGCTGTACAGCTTGAGTTCGGCGTTGATCTTATGGTAGTCCTCGATCGGGTCGCGGCCCTCCAGGCCGGACACGTCGAGCACATGGACGATGATCCGCGTCCTTTCTATGTGGCGGAGGAAGTCGTGGCCTAGTCCCTTGCCCTCGTGGGCGCCCTCGATCAGGCCGGGGATGTCGGCGAGCACGAAACTCTGCCCCTCCCGCACGCTGACCACGCCGAGCACCGGCGTGAGGGTGGTGAAGTGGTAGGCGGCGATCTCCGGCCTGGCGGCGGAGACGCGGGCCAGGATGCTGGACTTGCCCACGCTGGGGTAGCCCACCAGGCCGACGTCGGCCAGCACCTTCAGCTCCAGGAGCAGGGTGCGTTCGTCGCCAGGCTCGCCGCGTTCGGCGAATGTGGGCGCGCGGTGCACGCTAGTCACGAAGCGGGCGTTGCCCCGCCCGCCGCGGCCGCCCTTGGCGGCCACGAGCTCCTGGCCCTCGGCGGTCAGGTCGCCAATAAGCTCGCCGGTAGCCTCGTCGCGCACCACCGTTCCCGGCGGCACCTTGATATAAAGGTTGTCGGCATCGCTGCCGAACATATTGCTTGTCTGGCCGTTCTCCCCCGACCCGGCCTTGAATTTGCGCTTGTAGCGGAAATCGATCAGCGTATTGAGGCTGGGATCGACGATCAG
This sequence comes from Selenomonadales bacterium, assembly GCA_029975165.1. GTDB lineage: Bacteria > Bacillota > Negativicutes > Sporomusales > UBA7701 > Anaeroselena. Next base: position 22,255 of record JARKPR010000031.1, on the reverse strand, counting down.
GACGATATTGCCGCCGCGGCCGCCGTCGCCGCCGCTCGGCCCGCCCTTGGGAACGTACTTCTCGCGGCGGAAGCTGGACATGCCGTTGCCGCCGTCCCCGGCCTTGACATGGATTTTCGCCCGGTCGATGAACATCATATCACCTTTTGCTGCGGAAATTAGGTACCGTATGTAATATATGCCAACAGGCGGGGATTTATGAGCCCGTCCGCCGCCGGCACTCCGACCGCTCGCGATGCATGCCGAGCGGGCCGGCGACGAGGGAATCGTCCTTCGCCAGCGCTTCGAGATAAGCCATCGCCTTCTCCGTCCTGCCCAGCTGCAGCAGGGCATGGACGACCTGGATATGGTTGACGAAATCGTGGCGCTGCGCCCGCAGCAGCCGCTCCAGTTCCTCGCACACTCCGTCGGCCATCCGACGCGCCTCCTAAAGCAAATACAAAATAAACCGGCAATTCTACCGTTCGTGGCTAGGCGGCGAAAATCCTGCCCTCAGCCACGGAAACGAAAAGCCCGCGGGGTTGACCGCGGGCTTGCGCGCTTACATCGTGGCTGCTTCTTCCGCCGGATAAACGCTTACCTGGCGATTGTCGCGGCCCTTGCGCTCGAAGGCCACCTTGCCGGCGACCATCGCGAACAGGGTGTCGTCCTTGCCGATGCCGACGTTCTTGCCGGGATGGAAGTGGGTGCCGCGCTGGCGGACGATAATGCTGCCGGCGGTGACCACCTGGCCGTCGTGGCGTTTCACGCCCAGGCGTTTGGCCTCGCTGTCGCGGCCGTTGCGGGAGCTGCCGACGCCTTTTTTGTGGGCGAAAAGTTGCAGATCGAATTTAAACATTGCCTTCACCTCCTGTGTTCGGATACGCGAACACTATGCGGACTTTGTTTCGCTATCTCGGCCAGGCCGAGAAGCATCGTTTCCAGAATGGCGCCGGTCGAAGCATCGGCCGCGCCCTTGAGCTCGAGGACTAGTTTGCCGGGGCCGATATCGAGATCGAAATCCCGTCCCAGGTGCCGTTCCAGGCCCAGCACCGCGGTCTGGGCGAGAGCCGCCACCCCGGCGCAGACGATATCCTGGCCGTGAGGGGCGGTATCCGCGTGCCCGTTGACCGCAAACCCGGCGATGTTGCCGGCGGCGTCGCGGAAGATGTCGATCCTGACCATGTCAGGCTTTGATTTTTTCGATGACTACCTTGGTGAACGGCTGGCGATGGCCCTGGCGGCGGCGGTAGTTGGACTTGGCCTTGTACTTGAAGACGAGGATCTTCTTGCCTTTGCCGTGCTCGACCACCTTGCCAGTGACCTTCGCGCCCGACACCGTCGGCGTGCCGACGACCAGCTCGCCTTTCTTGACCACGGCCAGCACCTTGTCGAAGGTAACGGCGTCGCCTTCGCCCTTGTCCAGCTTCTCGACGAGCACCTCGTCGCCTTCGCTGACGCGGTACTGCTTGCCGCCGGTCTCGATGATTGCGTATACCATATATACACCTCCTATTGCGTTGGACTCGCCAGCAACGGTACCGCGGCTGGTGATAAACCGCGAATTTCAAAACCTACGCTGAGCGGTTCGGAAAACCCTCGGCGGGCTAGGCCGCCTACGGATTAAAATTTTATCATAGCGCGGGAGGTTTGTCAATTCTTATCAGTAAGCACCGTATAAGCCTCCAGGCCCATGTCGCCCACCGCCTCGACGGCGACGGGGCGGGCAATCTCCTTGGCCAGGCGTTCGAGCTCACCGGGCTGCTGCAGGGCCTCGGACACGCGGGGATGCACCTGGACGACGACGCGTCCCTGGGCGACCGGCTGGGTCTTGCCGAGCTTGCGAATCTGGCGGCGGACGGCGGCGGCCACCGTCTCCGGCGAGCGGACGAAGCCGCGGCCGTCGCAGTACGGGCAGCGGCCGTTGAGGACGGTGGCGATGTCCTGGCGGACCTTCTTGCGGGTCATTTCCACCAGGCCGAGACCGGTGAGGCCGAGGACGTTCGTGCGGGTGCGGTCCTTGCGCAGGTGCTCGTTCAAGGCGGCCAGCACCGCCTGCTTGTGCTGCTCGCGCTCCATGTCGATGAAGTCGACGACGATGATGCCGCCGATGTCGCGCAGGCGGATCTGGCGGGCGATCTCGGCCGTCGCCTCCATGTTCACGGCGAAGACGGTGTCGGCCAGCTTGGTCTTGCCGACGAACTTGCCGGAGTTGACGTCGATGACGGTGAGCGCCTCGGTGCGGTCGATGACGATATAGCCGCCGCTCTTTAGGTCGACGCGCCGCATGCTCAGCTTGTCGAGCTCCCCTTCCAGGCGGTAGCGGGCGAAGATGTCCTCGTTGCCCGCGTACAGCTCGAGGCGCGGCAGCATCTCCGGCGACACGGCCTGCAGCAGCTCGACCACCCGGGCGTGGGCCTCGCGGTTGTCGATGACGATCTTGTCGACATCGGCGCTTAAGTAATCGCGGACGATGCGGATGAGGAGGTCGACGTCGCGGTACAGCAACGTCGGCGCCTTGACCATCTTGCTCCGCGCCGTCAGCGACTGCCACAGGTTGATGAGATATTCGCAGTCCTTGCGCAGGTCGTCCTCGCCGCGGCCCTCGGCCACGGTGCGGACGACCAGGCCCATGCCCTTCGGCCGCACCTTGGCGGCCAGCTCCTTGAGACGCCGGCGTTCTTCGGCCGTGCCGATGCGCCGCGATACGCCGATGAAATCGACGGTCGGCATGAGCACGACATAGCGCCCCGGCAGGGTGAGGTGGGTGGTCAGACGCGGCCCCTTGCTGCCGATGGCCTCCTTGGCCACCTGGACGATGAGCTCGCGGCCGGCGGTGAAGGCTTCGCCCTTGCCCTTGCCGCGGCGCTTGCCGCCGCCGAGATCGCCCACATACAGGAAAGCGTTGCGCTCGCGGCCGATGTCGACGAATACCGCCTGCATCCCCGGCAGGACGTTCTGGATCTTCCCCTTGTAGATGCTGCCGACGATGTGGCCGCTGGTGGTTCTTTCGATCGCGACCTCGGCCGGTTCGCCGTCCTCGAGGAAGGCCATCCTGGTCTCCTCCGGCACGGCGTTGACGATGATTGTCTTGGCCATTTCCCTTCTCCCCTGGCTGCCGCTACAAATCGAGGGGCGCAACCCTGCCGCTCCCGTCGGCCACGAACAGGCCGGTGCGGGTGACGAGGGCGGCGTCCGGATCGGCGGACAAGCCGAAATATTTCACAAGCATAGCCAGCACTTCCGCCGGCTTGACGCTGCCGGCCGGCGTGATCCTGACGGCGAGGGTCAGCTCCAGGCCGCCCGGGCGGCGCGCTGCCGCGATGCTATGCACAAAATTCTTTACGTCGATCTCCCGCCGGCCTTTGGGGCTTTCTTTGACGTACGGCGCGGCCGGCGCGGCGTTGAAGGCGGCGATCGCCGCCTCGGCGGCGTCCAGCGCGGCCGCGGGCAGCGGCACGGCGATGCGGTAGGTCGCGAGGTTGACCACCGCCATCAGGGCGGCCCGCCCGGCGCCCATAGTCCGCACGCCGCGCACGGCGATGCCGGGCGGCAGTTCTCGGGCCAGCGCCCCGCCGACGGCCGCGGGATCGACCTCTGCCGTCAGCTCGATGTCCAGGTATTCCGCCTCGCTGGCCACTCCCACCGACAGCGCCGAGGCGAACGCCAGCTTCATATGGGGGTTGAACCCCTCCGAGTAGGCGGCCGGCAGCTTGCTGCGCCTGACGGCCCGTTCGACGGCCCGCATATAGTCGAGATGGGAGACGTAACGGATCTCCTCGCCCTTGGTTATCGCCAGCCGGTATTTTTTGCCCATCACGGCGTCCCCCAGTCGATGATATCCACGCCAAGTCCCTGGCACACGCCGCAGGCGCGGCAGTCGCCCCGCCGGCAGTCCGGGGTCGGTGCGGCGGCGAGGGCCTGCTCGTACTCGCGCCGCAGGAACGACTTGTCCACCCCGGCGCTGAGGTGGTCCCAGGGGAGAATTTCGGCGGCGCCCCGTTCGCGCGCGGCGTAAAAGAGCGGGTCTACGCCCGTTTCGCGGAAGGCCTCCTGCCAGACGTCGAACTTGAAATACTCCGACCAGCCGTCGAATTTGGCCCCCCGCCGCCAGGCGGCGAGCAGCACCTCGCCCAGCCGGCGGTCGCCGCGGGCGAAGACGGCTTCGAGGAAGCTGACGCGGGCGTCGTGCCAGCTGAAAGTAACGCTGCGGTCGCGGAACAGCGTCCGCAGGAGCTGCTGCTTGCGCTCCAGCTCGTCCATGCTGTTCTGCCCGTACCACTGGAACGGCGTATGGGGCTTGGGCACGAACGACGAAACGCTTACCGCCACCCGCGCGCCCCGCTTGCCGGTGACCTCGCGGTAAATATCGCGGACGCGGTGGGCCAGGGCGGCGATACCGCGGATGTCGTCGTCCGTTTCGGTCGGCAGACCGATCATGAAGTACAGCTTAACGCCGGACCAGCCGGCGCGGAAGGCTGCTCCCACCGCCTCTTCGAGGTCCTGTTCCGTGACGCCCTTGTTGATGACGTCGCGCAGGCGCTGGGTGCCGGCCTCGGGGGCAAAGGTCAGGCCGCTCTTGCGGACCTTCTGCACCTCCTGGGCCAGCTCGATCGAAAAGCTGTCGATCCGGAGCGACGGCAGCGACACGCTCACCCCTTGGCCCTGGAACTGGTCGATGAGGCGGCCGACGACGTCCTTGAGGCAGGAATAATCGGCCGAGCTAAGCGAAGTGAGCGAAATCTCGTTGTAGCCGGTATTGTCCACCAGCTCCTGGGCCAGGCGGAGCAGCGTTTCCGGCCGCCGTTCCCGCACCGGGCGGTAGAGGACGCCGGCCTGGCAGAAGCGGCAACCGCGGGTGCAGCCGCGGAACAGCTCGAGCATGATGCGGTCGTGGACGACTTCGAGGAACGGCACCACCGGCCTGGTCGGATAAGGAGCCTGTTCGAGGTCGGCGACGATGCGCTTGGTGATTGCCGGGGGGGCGGCAGGGTCGGTCGCCGTAACGCCGGCCAGCGTGCCGTCGGCGTTGTAGCGCGCCTCGTAAAAGGCGGGGACATAGACGCCGCCGATGCCGGCCGCCCGGGCGAGCAGCCCACGCCGGCCGCCGGGCTTGCCGGCCTTCTTCCAGGCCGCCACGGCCGCGGCCACGTCGTCCAAAGCCTCCTCGGACTCGCCGAGGACGAAAAAATCGATGAAGTCGGCCAGCGGCTCGGCGTTGAAGGCGCACGGCCCGCCGGCGATGACCAGCGGCGCCTCTTCGCCACGGTCGGCGCTTTTGAGCGGGATGCCGGCCAGGTCGAGCATGTTGAGGATGTTGGTGTAGCTGAGCTCGTACTGGAGGGTGAAGCCGACGATGTCGAACGCCGCCACCGGCCGGAAGCTCTCCAGCGTATGGAGGGGTATGCCTTCGCGGCGCAGTTCGGCCTCCATGTCCGGCCAGGGTGCGTATACCCTTTCCGCCGCCGCGTCGGGACGGCGGTTGACGACATGGTAGAGAATCTTCAGGCCCAGGTGGGACATGCCGACTTCGTAGACATCGGGAAAAGCCAGGGCAAAGGTGGCGTCGACCTTGTCATGGTCTTTCGTGACGCTGCCCCATTCCTGGCCGGTGTAACGGGCCGGCTTGGCGACCCGGCTCAAGACGGCGGGCGGGAGTTTTGTCATCGTTTCCTCCGGAAAAGGCTGCTGGTATCATATCCAGGTATAGTTATTATTCCCACAAATGCGTTTTTCCCCGCTGGGGATAAAGAAGCCGCCGGCACGGCGGCTGAAATTGGCAGGAAAAGGTGTCTTTCCTTGTTCTCCCGCCGGGCGGAAAAATCCTGCTCCCTTCATAAAAAATCGCCTATCCGGGCCGAAAAGCCCCGCTCCGGCCACTCTTCCCACACCTCGGTTTCGGTCAGGGCACCCTTGAGGCGGCAGTCGCGGTCCACCACCAGCACTACGTGGTACTGCTCGGGGCCGAACAGGCTGACGACCTCGCGCACCGGGGCGGACGCCATAGCGGTGAGGTGGGCGGTCGGCATGACGCCGCGGGCGGTCAGGTCGGCCTTCTTGCGGGCCAGGATGCGCATGGCCCGGAAGCCGGCCGACGCCGTCTCGGCCCGGGCGGCGGCAAACAGCCACACGGCGGCGATCAGCAGCGTGAGGTTGGCCGTTCCCGACCGCCACAGCTCCGCGACCCCGGCCGCCGCCAGCACTACCGCCAGCACCTTCCCCAGGCCGGCTACCGCCGCCGTGGCCCCGCCCCAGTCCCAGCGCAGCGCCAGCAGGGCCCGCAGGATGCGGCCGCCGTCGAGCGGCAGGGCCGGCAGGAGATTGAAGAACGCCAGCATGAGATTGGCCTGGCCGTAGAAATCGAGCCACATGGCCTGGGCGGGGAGACTTTCCCGCGCCAAATAGGCGGCGGCCGCCAAGACCAGGCTTGCTAACGGTCCGGCAGCCGCCATTATGATCTCGCTCGCCGCCCCCGCCGTGTCCGCCCGGTCGATGCGGGCCACGCCGCCGAAGGGCAGGAGCTCGATTTCCCGCACCCGGTAGCCGAGGGTGGCGGCGGCGGCGGCGTGCGCCGCCTCGTGCCACAGCACTGCGGCGAATACGGCCAGAGCTTTTCCGGCCAGACCGGCGAAGGCGAAGAGGACGATGAGCGCCAGAAACCAGTTGTTGAGTATCAGCTGTACGCCTGCAACCCTACCGGCCCGCAAGCTTTCACTTCCTCTCGGCGAGCCTGGGCAGCGGATCGACCGCCATGCCCTTCTCCCGCACCTCGAAATACAGCAGCGGCGCCGCCGTCATCCCCGACTTGCCCACCCTGGCCACAACCTGGCCCTGGCTGACCGTCTCCCCTTCCTTGACCAGCACCTCGCCGAGGTGGCCATAGAGCGTGTCGATATCGCGGCCGTGCTCCACCACCAGCACCTTGCCGTGGCGGGCGCTGTCGGCCACCGCCTTGACCCGGCCGGCGGCCGCGGCCTTCACCGGCGTGCCCAGCGCCGCCTCCAGGCTCACGCCCTCCTGCATCACTTCCTGCTTGAGCACGGGGTGGACCTGCCAACCGAACGGCATGACCACCTTGCCGTCCACCGGCCTGGCCATGTACTGCAGCGGGTCGGCCGGCTTGGTCACATTGCCGCCGAGGCGCTTGAACACCGATATATCCATATTGCCCGGGGCATAGCCCGCTATTTTGTCCGCCAGGTACGCGAAGTCGGTCTCGGTCGTCAGCGTGTACCGCACCGCGTCGGTGACGACCCGCCCCACCGCCGTGTCCGACACCTGGGCCGCGTACACGACGGCGAAAATGACGGCCGCAGCCACCGTGCGCTTCAGCCAGCCGTAGCCGGGCTCGTTCTCGTGCTGCTGCCAAGGATCCCTCTGCTCCCGGCGATGGTTCCCCCAGTAGTTGTTCCATTGCCTGGCCATGATTCTCCGCCGCCCCCCATGCCAAGACATCGCATTCTTTATTGATGTATATGCCGGCGGGGCGGAAATCATAACAAAAAAAGTGCACAAGCCATGCCTGTGCACTTCGTGACGCGACGGAGAAAACTGTGGGCTAGAAGAGTATCTTCTGGCGGCGCATGTAAATGTTGAGCAGGATGCCGACACTCACCATGTTGGTGGTCAGCGAACTCACCCCGTAGCTCATGAGCGGCAGCGGTATGCCGGTCACCGGCATTATGCCGGCCGTCATGCCGACGTTGACCAGCACGTGGAAAGCCAGCATCGATGTAATCCCGGTGGCCAGCAGCATGCCGAAACTGTCCCTGGCCTCGCCGGCGATCTTCACCCCCCGGTAAAGGAGGATGAGATATAGGGTCAGGACGGCGAGCGAGCCCGCGAAGCCGAACTCTTCGCCGATAACGGCGAAGATGAAGTCGGTGTGGTTCTCGGGCAGGAAGTTCAGCTGGCTCTGCGTGCCGGCGAACAGCCCCTTGCCGAACAGCATCCCCGAGCCGATGGCGATCTTCGACTGGATGATATGGTAGCCGGACCCGAGCGGGTCGACGTTGGGGTCGAGGAAGACGGTCAGCCGCATCTTCTGGTAGTCCTTGAGGAAATGCCAGAAGATCGGCAGGATGGCCAGCCCGGCGGCGAAGATGGCGGCCAGGTGCTTCACGCGGATGCCGGCGATGAACAGCATGCCGAACAGGATGGCGAGGAAAACCAGCGAAGTGCCCAGGTCGGGCTGCTTGAGCACGAGCAGGAAAGGGACGCCGACGAAAATGAAGATGGGGATCAGGTCCTTGAAGGCGTCGAAATGGCCTTGCTTCTTCTCCAGCAGGTGGGCCAGGGAGATGATCATTATCAGCTTGGAGAACTCGGACGGCTGCAGGTTGATCGGCCCGATCTGGATCCAGCGCTGGGCGCCGAGGGCCGACTGGCCGACGAACATGACCGCCAGCAGCATCACCAGGTTGATGGCATACAGGATGTTCGCGTATTTGCCCAGCGACTTGTAGTCGAAATGCAGCAGGATGAAGATTACGGCGATGTTGATGACCGCGAAAATTCCCTGGCGCTGCACATACCAGTAGCGGTCTTCGCCGGGCGTGTTGACGTGGGTCGCGCTGCCGATGACGACAAGGCTGATGAGCACAAGAAGAACCGTCACGCTGATGACGGTGAAGTCGAGATTCTTTAGCAGGCGACGGCTGAGCATTTTTTCCCTTACCTTCCATAGTACTCTATATATTATAGCCGCAATTTCCCGGCCAGTCCAGTTGGTAAAAAGGCAGAATAAAATCCCGGCCAGTGCCGGGATCTTCAGGCTGTCGATAAAGGCCCGCCGGCGGCCATGTCAGTCCCGCAGAGCGTCCTTTTTCATCCTGTTGACAGGTATGCTCGCCACCAGCGCCACCTGCGCCGCGCCTGTCGGGGTCAGCTTCACCGCCACCTCCTGGGCGTCGACATCCATGTAGTTGGAAATGGCATAAATCATATCCTGCCGCAGCCCTTCCATCGTCTGCGGCGAAACGTTCACCCGGTCATGAACCAGCGCGAGGCGCAGCCGCTCCATGGCGATATCCCGCGACCTTGTTTTCTCGCGGCGGAAAAGCTTCGGCAACAGGGCGAACATCGCTTATCCCTCCTTGGCGTTGAACATTCTTCGCAGTTTGCCGAAGAAGCCTCCGTCATCCGCGTCGAGGGGCATTATCGGCACATCTTCGCCGGCCATGCGGCGGACGATGTCCCGGAACGCCCTGCCGGCCGCCGAGGTCGGGGTAGCGACCACCGGCTCGCCCCGGTTGGTGGCGATGACGATGTACTCGTCCTCGGGAACGACGCCCAGGAGCTCGACGCCGAGAATATCTTTGACATCGTCGGCGGCCATCATATCGCCCGCTTTGACCATCTGCGGACGGATGCGGTTGACGATCAGCCTCGGTCTGCTTTTGCCCTCGGCTTCCAGCAGGCCGATGATCCGGTCGGCATCGCGGACCGCCGCTACTTCGGGCGTGGTTACGACGATGGCGCTGTCGGCGCCGGCGATGGCGTTCCGGAACCCTTGCTCGATGCCGGCGGGACAGTCGATCAAGACAAAGTCGAAATCCTGGGCCAGCTCCTTGCAGAGGCGCTGCATCTGGTCGGGGCTGACCGCCGTCTTGTCCTTCGTCTGGGCGGCCGGCAGCAGGTAGAGCGACTCGTAGCGCTTGTCGCGGATGAGAGCTTGTTTCATGCGGCAGTTGCCTTCGACGACATCGACAAGATCATACACGATTCTATTTTCCAGGCCGACGATCACGTCGAGATTCCGCAGGCCGATATCGGTATCGATAAGGACGACCTTCTTGCCCAGCAGGGCAAGACCGATGCCGAGATTGGCGGTCGCAGTGGTCTTGCCGACGCCGCCCTTCCCGGAAGTGATAACGATGACTTCGCCCATATCAAAGCTTCCTCCCTACCTGTCGGCTCGCTCGACAGCGCGCTTGGCCGGAAATCTGCTGTCATGGCTGGCAGGCGGCACAACGGCCGCCCGGTAAATAACATAACGCTTCTGCATTTCTTTTAAATTCGCGTCAGTCGGCGATATTCCTGCCAAATATCCGTAGAGGGCCGAAAACGGGCGTTAAATCTTGAAAACGTGGCGGTGGCGGAAGCGGTAGCGGATATGCCGCTCGAAATACCCGTCCCGCGAGGCGGCGGCCAGCATGGCCTCGTACACCGTCGGCGGCACGCCGTAGTATTCGTACAGGCCGCCGGCGTGAAACTCGACCTCCAGAATCCGGGTCTCGGCGTTGTAGCGGATAGAACGCAGGTTGGACTTCACCGTAGCGCCGCGCATGGGCATGCCGCCTTTCAATCCTGCTTAACGGTCGGTCTCGCCGTCACCGAAGGCATGGCACCAAGTCCTGTAAATTGTTTCTCGCCGGCCGCCGGTTTTTCCTGCCAATACCTGCCATCGGTTCGACAAAACAGGGAAAATTTCGTCTTTTTCGCCGCCTTTCGCGGCATTGTCGCCCTGCGGGCGGGCATGGTAAGATATGAATATACTATGAATATAAAAGAAATAAAGCGCGGAGGGAATGGCCATGTCCGAAGTCAAGCGTTCCGTTTGCCCCTACGATTGCCCCGACACCTGCGGCCTGCTGGTGACGGTGGAAGGCGGCCGGGCGGTCAAGGTGGCCGGCGATCCCGCCCACCCGTTCACCCGCGGCACCCTCTGCCCGAAAATGGCCCATTACGAGCGGACCGTCCACTCGCCCGGCCGCCTGACCCGTCCGCTGCTGCGCACCGGCCCCAAAGGGGCGGACGAATTCCGGCCATGTTCCTGGCCGGAGGCCGTCGGCCTCATCGCCGATCGTTGGCGCCAAATCATCGCCACCCACGGCGCCGAAGCCATCCTGCCGTACTCCTACGCCGGCACCATGGGCCTCGTCCAGCGCAACGTCGGCCATGCCTTCTTCCATCGCCTGGGCGCTTCCCGCCTGGAAAGGACCATCTGCTCCTCCTCCAAGGACGCCGGCTGGAAGGCGGTGATGGGCAACACCCTCGCCACGCGCCCCGACGAGGCGATGGACAGCGACCTCATCATCCTCTGGAGCCTCAACGCCGTCGCCACCAACATCCACTTCCTCCACAACGTGCGGGAAGCCAAAAAGCGCGGCGCCCGCGTCTGGCTTATCGATACCTACGAAACCCCCACCGCCCAGGTCGCCGACCGCGTCTTCCTCACCCGGCCGGGCGGCGACGCCGCCCTTGCTCTGGGGATGATGCACGTCATGGCCCGCGACGGGCTGACCGACCAGGACTTCATCGCCAAGCACGTCCAAGGCTACGAGGAATTCGCCGCCCGCATCCTCCCCGCCTACCCGCCCGCGGCCGTCAGCGCCATCACCGGCCTGAGCGCCGCGGCCATCGAGGAGCTGGCCCGCGGCTACGCCGCCGCCACGGCGCCGTTCATCCGCCTTGGCAGCGGCCTGTGCCGCTACGGCAACGGGGCGATGACCGTCCGGACCGTCACCTGCCTGCCGGCGCTTACGGGCGCATGGGCCAAAAAAGGCGGCGGCCTCCTCGGCAGCGTGGCGACCGGCAGCGCCATCGACACCGCGCCCGTCACCAGGGAGGATTTCATCGCCGCACCCACCCGCGTGGTCAACATGAACATGCTGGGCGACGCCTTGACCACGCTCGACGACCCGCCGGTCATGAGCCTGTACGTTTACCACTCCAATCCGGCCGCCATAACCCCCGACCAGAACAAGGTGCTGGCCGGCCTGGCCCGCGAAGACCTGTTCACCGTCGTCCACGAGCGGTTCATGACCGACACCGCCCGCTACGCCGACATCGTCCTCCCGGCCACCACCTCGCTCGAACACAGCGATATCTACCGCTCCTACGGCCACTACTGCGTGCAGCGCGCCTTCCCGGTCGTGCCGGCGCCCGGCGAGGCCAAGGCCAACTGGGACGTCTTCGCCCTGCTGGCCGCCGCGCTGGGCTTCAGCGACGAGATGTTCACCCGCAGCGCCGACGACCTCATCGCAGATGTGCTAACCAACCCGTCGCCGTGGCTGGCGCAAACCGACCTCACCAGGCTCGAAGCCGGCGAGGCGGTCGAGCTGCCCTTGCCGCCGGACGCCAAGCTGAACTTCAAGACCCCCTCCGGCAAGATCGAGCTCCTCAACCCCGCCGACAAAGAGCCGCTGCCGCGCTACCTCCCGCCCCACGGCGACGACGCCCCCCTATGGCTGATGACCGCCCCCATGCCGGCGCTGCTCAACTCGTCCTTCGGCGAGCGCGACGACCTGCTGACCGGCCAGGCGATGACGCTGCAGTTGAATCCGGCCGACGCTGCCGCGCGCGGCCTCGCCGACGGCGGGCGGGTGGTCGCCTTCAACAGCCGCGGCGAAGTCGCCTTCACCCTCCGCGTCACGCCCCGCATCCCCGCCGGCGTGGCGGTGGCCGAAGGCGTGTGGTGGCTAAAAAACGCCCCCGGCGACCGCACCGTCAACGCCCTCACCTCGCAGCGCCTCACCGACCGGGCGGCCGGCAGCACGTTCTACGACACAAAGGTCGATGTTCGCGCCGGATAACGGGGGAGGCTGTCTAGAAAGTCCATCTGCGGCGCTCTGCCCGGTGCGCCCCGCACAATGTTCGTACCGACCATTGCCAGAAAAATTTATGCGCTGGTTTAGCTATCGTAATCAGAACGTGCATCTGGAACTTTCTAGACAGCCTCGTGCATAAAAAAATCAAGGGTGCCGGCTGGCACCCTTTTCTTGTCTCTATAATGCCGTTCCCGGGCGGTATACCCTCGCCCCTTCGCCCGGCTTCTGGTTCAGGTTGAACGCCGCCTCGAAAATCTTCCGGGCGATCGGCGCGGCCGCGTCCGAGCCGAAGCCGCCCTGCTCGACGACCACCGCCACGGCGACCCGCGGGTCCTCGAACGGCGCATAGGCCACGAACCAGCCGTGGTCGTCGCCGTGCGGGTTCTCCGCCGTGCCCGTCTTGCCGGCCATCGAAATGGGAAAGCCGGTAAAGATGTACCCGGCGGTGCCCCCCTCCATACCGACGTCGCGCAGGCCGGCGCGGATCAGGTTCATGGTGCGGTCCGAAATCTTGATGTTGCCCGTTTCCTCGGGAGCGAACTCCTTGACCGTCTCGCCGGTCTTGGAAACGATCCGGCTGACGAGATACGGCCGGTAGCGGTGGCCGCCGTTGGCCACCTCGCTCATCACCACCGCCATCTGCAGCGGCGTTGCCAGCTGGAAGCCCTGGCCGATGGCGGCGTCGAACGTCTCCGATAAATACCAGTCCTCGCCGTACACCTTCTCTTTGTAACGGCGGTTGGCTACGAGGCCGTCGGACTCGCCCGGCAGGTTTATGCCGGTATAAGCGCCCAGCCCGAACATGCGGGCGTATTTTTCCAAGTTGTCGATACCCAGGCGGTTGCCCATCTCGTAAAAATAGACATTGTCAGACTTGGACAGCGCCTCCTGGAAGCTTATCCAGCCGAGCGCCTCGCCCATAGCGTTGCCTTTGGGGATCAGCCAGTGGTGGCCGGTATCGAGAATCTTTTCCTCCGGCGTCACCTTCCCCAGCTCCAAAGCAGCCGTGCCGGTCACGATCTTGAAAGTCGAGCCAGGGGGATATTCCCCGGAAATAGCCTTGTTGTCCATGGGGTGGAAAGGGTTGTCGTTGATAGCCTTCCAGTCCTTGGCGGAGATGCCGCCGTTGAACAGATTGGGGTTGAACGCCGGCCGGCTGACCATGGCCAGGATCTCGCCCGTCTTCGGGTTCATCACCACCGCCGCCGCCGACTTGGCGTTGACGTTGCCGAGCTTGGTCTGCAGATACTTCAGATGCTCGTCGATCGCCTCTTCGGCCGCCTTCTGGATGCGGAAGTCGAGCGTCAGGACGAGATTGTCGCCGGGCACGGCCTCCCGCTTGCCCAGCACCTGGACCGCCCGCCCGTTGACGTCGACCTCCACCTGGCCGCCGCCGGGCATGCCGCGGATCGCCTTGTCGTAGACCTTCTCCAGGCCGAACTTGCCGACGATGTCGCCGGGCTTGTAGCCCTCCGCCTTCCTCTTCTCAAGCTCGGCGTCGCTTATCTCGCTCACGTAGCCGAAGATATGGGCGCCGAGTTCGTTGTTGATATAGTTGCGGACCGGCTGGATCTCGATCACGACGCCGGGCAGCTCGCTGCGCCGCTCCTCGATCTTGGTCACGACATCGGGACCGATGTCCGCCTTGACGTGGACAGGCTCGAACGAGCCCTGTTGCTTGTCGACCTTGGCCTTGATCTCCGCCGGCTTCATGCCGAGAATGCCGGCCAGCTTGGTGATGACCTCGTCGGAGACGGGACCGGAAATCGGCACCAACGTGACAGTGAAACCGGGCCTGTTAGAAACAAGCGGCACCCCGTTCCGGTCGTAAAATGTACCGCGGGGAGCCATGATAGGAATCAGCTTGATGCGGTTGCCGTCGGCCAGCCGTCCGTAATAGCTGCCTTGCACCACCTGCAAATAACCCAGCCTGGTGACGAGCGCAACAAACACGAATATTACGAGCAGGCCGAGGACGTCGAGCCGGTGGCCAAAGCGTTTGGCAAGCACGGGGATCCTCTCCCTCTGCTGAAATCTCTTTTATTTGACATTCGGGTCGGCAATCTCGTTCTTGGCGATGCGATACACTATCTGATGCACCGGGATGGCCAGCACGGCGTTGTAGCCGAGCACGAACAGCGTGTTGGCCACCGCAGTGGGGATGTCCACCGCGAACCCGAGAAAAATAAGCATAACAACCATGACGGCGCTGTTGAAGACCGTGGCGACAACAACGCCCATCAGCGGCAGGAGAACATTCTCCTTGAAGACATTGCGCTCCATCACGCCGGACAGATAGCCGGTGGCGGTCTTCGACAGCACGCTGACGCCGAAAATGTTGCCTGACACCAGATCCTGGAGCAGGCCGGCGAAAAAACCCATGCCCACGCCATGCTCCCGCCCCAGCAGCAGGCCGGTGGACACCACCACCAGCAACAGCAGGTCGGGCCGCGCGCCGCCCACGGTTACGAGCGGCAGCCAGGTGGTCTGGACCACCAGCGTCACCACCAGGAAAAACGCCCAGACGAAGGGCTTCATTGTCCCGCCCCCCGGGGCGCGGCCGGCGGAACAGCCGGCGGAACGGGCGTAGCCGCCTCGCGGGAACGGACGACCACGGCCACCTCCTCTAGTCTATCAAAATCGGCCGCAGGCTTCAAGACAGCATATTTTAGCAGCCCGCCCTCCTCGTTGACGACATCGGTCACTTCGCCCACCAATATCCCCTTGGGATAGATTCCGCCCAGACCGGAGGTGATGACCTTGTCGCCCTTGATGATGTCGGCGTCGCGGGCGAGGTTCACCATCCGCGGCGACAGCGGCTTGGCGGCGTTGCCTTCCACGATCGCCGCCACCCGCGATTCGGGCCGCTGCACCAGGCCGCCGACGGCGCTGCGCGGGTCGAGTACGAGCTGGACCTTGGCAGTATTGCTGTAGGCCTGCACCACGCTGCCCACCAGCCCCCGGGGGGTCACCACGGCCATGTCCTTGTTTACCCCCTGGGCGGTGCCGCGGTTGATGACGACGACGTTCGTCCAGGCCGCCGGGTCGCGGGCGACGACTGTCGCCACGACGGTGTCGAACTGCGGCGTTCCCTTGCGGTAATCGAGGAGCGCCTTGAGGCGCGCGTTCTCGGCGACGATTTCGGTGTTGTCGATTATCTCCTTGCGGAGCTGTTCGTTCTCCTCCCGCAGCGCCTGGTTGTGGCGGTAAACGCTCATAAGGTCGGCGACGCTCGTCCCGGCCCCGCGGACGGCGTAGCCGACCTTGGAGGCCACATACTCGGCCGGCGCCAGGACGACAGTGACAATGCGTTCGCTCCAATAAAAATTGTATTTTCCGCGGGCCGCGGAGACAGCAAGCAAAAAGACGGTTATTACCGCAACGGTAAGAATGACCGCCTTCTTGTTCAAACGCCGCACAGGCTTCCTCTCCTAATCACAGCAAATCAAAAGCCTATCTTCTCTATCCCAGCTTCTTGGGCGTCATCAGCACGCGTTTCAGAAGGTCGATGCTCTCCAGCGCCTTGCCGGTGCCCACGCCTACGCAGGTCAGCGGATCCTCGGCGATATTCACCGGCATGCCCGTCTCCTTGTTGAGCAGCCGGTCGAGGCCGCGGAGCAGCGAACCGCCGCCGGTCATAATGATGCCGCGGTCCATGATGTCGGCCGCCAGCTCGGGCGGCGTCTTCTCCAGTGTAACCTTCACCGCCTCCAGGATGCCGTACACCGGCTCGCTTAAAGCCCGCTGCACCTCATGGGCGCGGATGGTCAGCGTCTTCGGCAGCCCGCTCACCAGATCGCGGCCGCGGATGTCGAGCGTTTCGTCGTCGGCCGGCGGGATGGCCGAGCCGATATTGATTTTGATCTCTTCGGCGGTGCGTTCGCCGATCATCAGGTTATAAGTACGCTTGATATACTGGACGATCGCCTCGTCCATCTCGTCGCCGCCGATCCGGATCGACCGGCTGGCCACGATCCCGCCCAGGGATATGACCGCCACCTCGGTCGTGCCGCCGCCGATGTCGACCACCATGTTGCCGGTCGGCTCGTGCACCGGCAGGCCGGCGCCGATGGCCGCCGCCATGGGCTCCTCGATCAGGTAGGCCTCGCGGGCCCCGGCCTGGATGGTGGCGTCGATGACGGCCCGCTTCTCCACCTCGGTGACGCCCGAAGGCACGCCGACGATGACCCGCGGCCGGATCATCGACTGCGACGACATCGCTTTGCGGATGAAATACTTCAACATGGCCTGAGTCACGTCGAAGTCGGCGATCACGCCGTCCTTCAGCGGCCGGATAGCCACGATATTCCCCGGGGTACGGCCGATCATCTGTTTTGCCTCTTCGCCGACGGCCAGAACATCGCCGGTATCGCGCTGGATGGCCACCACCGACGGCTCGTTGAGGACGATGCCCCGGCCTTTCACATGTACCAGCGTATTGGCCGTGCCGAGGTCGATCCCCATGTCGCGGGAGAGCGATCCGAATATATTCATGTGACAATGACCCCTTTCATAGATCAATGCAATAAAAGCTGTTATAGTATTCCCTTTTCTTTCAGGCTAACATACTTGCCATCGCCGATTATCAGATGGTCGAGAACGGAAATGTCAAGCAGCCGGCCGGCTTCGGTCATTTTGCGCGTCAAAGCGATATCCTCGACGCTGGGGGCGGGATCACCGCTGGGATGGTTATGGACAAGCACCACGGACGCCGCATTGTGGTTGATGGCCTCGCGGAAAAGCTCGCGCGGGTCGACCACCGAGGCGCTCAGCGTGCCGACCGCCAGGGTCGGCATCGCCAGGACGTGGTTTTTCGTCGACAGGAGGAGCACGACGAACAATTCCTTCTTCTCGAACCGCAGCCGGGGCATCACCAAGTCGGCGGCGTCCTGGGGCGACCGCACCACCGGCCGCTCGCCGCCGGCCAGAGCCGCCAGGCGCTTGCCCAGCTCCACCGCCGCCGCCACCGTCACCGCCTTGGCCGGGCCGATACCTTTCAGCCGGCTCATTTCCTCGGGCGCCAGCCGCCCAAGCCCCGCCAGGCCGCCATGCTTGGCCAGCAGTTGCTCGGCCAGGCGGATGACCGACTCGCGGCTCGTACCGGTGCGGAGGAGGATGGCCAGCAGGGCGGCGTTCGACAGCGCGGCCGGCCCTTTGGCCAGCAGCAGTTCCCGGGGCCGCTCGGCCGCAGGCAGATCCTTGACCGTCACCGCCTTGGCCGTCTCCTTGAGCTTCACAGCAAATCAACCCCCGTCGCGCGGCGCAGCAGCTTGTCCAACGTCACCAGCGGCAGCCCCACCACATTGGTATAGCAGCCGGTGATGCCCTCGACCAACAGTGCGCCCGCGCCCTGGATAGCATACGCCCCCGCCTTGCCCGGCGGCTCGCCACCGGCCAGATAGCGCTCGATCTCCTCGGGCCCCACGGCCCGGAAACGGACCGCCGTTACGGCGAAATCGGTCCAGGCCGCGCCGTCCTTGACCACCGCCACCCCGGTTATCACCTGGTGCTCCCTGCCGGCCAAAGCCGTCAGCATCCGGCGGGCGTCGGCGGTGTCGCGCGGCTTGCCGAACACCTGCCCATCCAAAACTACAATCGTGTCGGCGCCGACGACAACGTCGCCGGGCGGCACCCGCAGGGCCACATCCCGGGCCTTGGCCAGGGCGTGGTCGACAGCCAGTTCGGTCGGCGGCAGCTGCCGGTCGTTCTCTTCTTCGGCCTCGCTGGCCACCACGGTGAACGCGCAGCCTGCCTGCCGCAGCAGTTCCTCCCGCCGCGGCGAGGCGGATGCAAGGATAAGGGCCATGGAACCTCCTCGTAACGCAAAGGCGGGCGGCGCGCCTAAAAACGCCAGACCAGGAAATACGCCGCGATCATGCCGATAAGGCTGATAAGGTTGGGGTGAAAGGAAAGGCCGAGGACGAACTTGATGACGTACAGATTGATCGTCACCGGCGACAAGTCGAAAATCGGGTAGGTCTTCACGAGGTAAACAGTCAGACCGCCCAGCGGGAAACCGGCGATGAGCTCGCCGATGATGCCGCCGATTATCGCGCCGAGAACGAGAAACAAGATTATCAGCCCTACGCTTTTGCCGCTGGGACCGCCTCTCATAGATTACCCTCCTCCAACGCCGCTTAACAGCTTGTCCAGTATAGTTTCTACAAACTCGGCGCCAACTCCTTGCAGCTGGCGATAAGTTTTCTAACGGCCCGCAGCCGGCAGCCTCGCCAGGAGAAAGGCGGCCGTGAAGCCTGTCGCCAAGCCGGTCGGCAGCGCGAAGAGGATAAGATACGGCAGATACCACAGCAAGGTGGCGCTCGACACCAGCAGGGCGGCGACGCTGATCTGGGCCAGGTTGTGCACGGCGGCGCCGAGGACGCTCACGCCGACCAGCGACAGCGCCGGCCGCCACCGCCGGCACGCATAGGCCATCGCCACCGTGCTGGCCAGGGCGCCGCTGATGCCGAGGGCGAACGACGGCCCGAGGAAGGCGCCGCCCAGCAGCGTGCCGAGGACGACCCGCACCGCGGCCACGGCGAGTGCGTCCCGCCAGCCGTAAAGCACGATCGCGACCAGCGATATGATATTGGCGAGGCCCAGCTTCACCCCGGGGACCGGCACCGGCAGCGGCAGCCACCCCTCGACGGCGTGGAGCACCCCGGCGATGGCCACCAGCAGGCCGAGTATTATGAGACGTCTTGTATCGACCATAAGCTCTCACCAAAGGCTGTCCCAAAGGCTCCAGATGCAAGGCGCACCGGAGGCGGCGCCGCGACGGCGTACTTGGTTGCGTACGCCGAGCAAGACCGCCGAGGAGCAACGCCGCAGATGGACCTTTTGGGCAGCCGCCCCTCTACTTCGTTATATCGTCCACATCCGGCGGCTCGCTCGACACCACCTTGATCACCACGCGGTACGGCAGGCAGACGATCTGCTGCGGCGCCAAGCTCACCCAGCCTGTGCGCACGCACACCTGGTCCGGACAGTCGGCCTCCGCTATCCGCACCCGGCCGTTGTCGGCCACGATCAGATTATAGCGCTCCTGTCCGCCCAGCCGCAGTTCCTCGTGATAGCCCGGCCGCAGCCTGATTGTCTGGACGAGCTTCCCTTCCTTGTAGACGCGGGCTTCCTGCGCGCCGACGCCCGAGAGGAGGAGCATATTGAGGGCGATGCCGCCCGCCGCCGCCGCCAGCAGCGCCCCGGTAAGCCACTTGTCAGCCTTCGTGAGCCGCATCTGTACCCTCCTCCCTCTTACTGCCATTATTGTATAGTAAATCGCCCCGGCCTGCAAACGGCTGCCCATTGTTGGCCAAAGAGGAAACTCCGTTTTGCATTTCCCCGCCGGCGGTGATATAATGCTGTCGATACCGGCCGGCCTTGTCGCCGGCCCTGCGGAGGCTTCCCGTGAATAACGTCGTCATCGCCGAAAACCTCGGCAAATGCTACGGCTCCCTGCGGGCGCTCAACGGCATCTCCTTCGCCATCCGCGAAGGCGAATGCTGCGGCTTTCTCGGCCACAACGGCGCTGGCAAAACGACCACCATGCGGATGATCTACGGCCTGTCCACCGTCGACGAAGGCCGCCTCACCATTTTCGGCCGTCCTGTCCGCCTCACCCCGCCGGCCATCAAAAGCCTTATCGGTATCGTCCCCCAGGAGGACAACCTCGACCCCGACCTCAACGTCCTGGAAAACCTCGAAGTCTACGGCGGCCTGTTCGGCTTGCGCCGCCGCGAAGCCCGCGAGCGGGCCCGCGACCTGCTCGCCCTCATGGGCCTCGAAGACAAGACCCACGCCAAGGTCAACGAACTCTCCGGCGGCCTCAAGCGCCGCCTCGTCATCGCCCGCGCCCTCATAAACCGCCCCCGCCTCGTGGTGCTCGACGAACCCACCACCGGCCTCGACCCCCAGGCCCGCCACCTCGTCTGGCAAAAACTCCGCGCCCTCAAAAGCGAGGGCGTTACCCTCGTCCTTACCACCCACTACATGGAGGAAGCCGCCCAGTTGTGCGACCGTCTGCTCGTCATGCACGAAGGCGCCATCCTCGCCGAAGGCAGCCCGCGCCAGCTCGTCGAACGCCACACCCTCCCCTGGGCCATCGAAGTGCTCGTCCTCCTCGACGCCATACCCGCGGGGCTGGCCGACAAAGTCGCCGCCGCCGGCGGCGAAGCCCTCCAGGTCGTGGACGGCCTCTTCCTCTACGCCACCGACGGCGAAGATATGTGGCGCCGCCTGGACGGTTGGGGCGTGCCGCCCCATGCCTGCTTCCTGCGGCCGTCGAATCTCGAAGACGTTTTTCTCAAACTCACCGGCAAAGGGGAGGAAGACTGATGGGCGCCCTCCGGGTCCTCAACCGCCATCTGCGCGTTTTCGGCCACACCTGGCAGCACAGCGTCATGTTCACCGTCATCGAGCCGCTGCTCTACCTGGCGGCGTTCGGCTTCGGCATGAGCGCCTTTGTCCGGGAAATCGAGGGCATGGGTTACCTGGAATTCCTCGCCCCCGGCATGGTCGCCCTGTCGGCGCTGTACGCGGCCACCTTCGAGTGCTCCTACGGCACTTTCGTCCGCCTCCATTACCAGAAAACCTTCCTGGCGATGCTGGCCGGACCGGTCACCGCCCGCGACGTCATCCTCGGCGAAATGCTCTACGGCACGCTGAAGAGCGCCCTGTTCGGCACCGTCATTCTCGCCGTCGTCGCCCTCCTCGGCCTGGTGCGGTCGCCGCAGGCCCTGGCCATCCCCCTGCTGCTCGCCGTCCAGGGAGTGGTCTTCGCCGCCCTCGCCATGTGGTACACCGCCTACATCACCAACATCGACTACCTGAACTACTATATAACCCTGGCCATCCTGCCCTTCTTCCTGTTCGGCGGCCTCTTCTTCCCGGTCGACTCCCTGCCGGCCTGGGTGCAGGCGGCCAACAACCTCAACCCCCTCTATCACAGCGTCGAGGTCTGCCGGGCCCTTGCCCTCGGCCGGGCCGGCGCCGGCCTGTGGCTGCATGTAGGCGTCCTGGCCCTCATCGGCGCCGTCGTCCTGCCGCTGCCGCTCAGGCTGATGGAAAAGCGGCTGATAAACTGAACTTCCGCCGCAATGCGTTCAGCGCGGCCGGCAGCCACGCGGCCGGCAACCGCGCGGGTTGCAATAGTTGGGGTTGCAATTCGGGCTGCAGCCGCCCGGGGTGCAGGCCGTGGCGGTGTAGCTGTCAGGGCTGCAGGCGGAGTATGTTGCATAGGCATAGGCGTTATATATGCTCTTGGGATTGGGGCAGCAAGTCGCGTAGTTCGTGCTCGGCTCGCAGTTGTACGGGAAACAACGCGGATTGGGGCAGCACGCCGGATAGCAGGCGTAGTAGTACTGGCGGCCGTCGAAATCGTCGTCGTACCAGTCGTCGATCTCCGGCGGATAGAAGCGGTAGCGGTATGACATAAGAAACACCTCCTTTAATAGCTTCCTTTGACATAATATGCGAAAAATGTAGAATAGGTTCTAACCCGAACCATCCCACAAACATACAAAAAGGAGGAGACTTGCGTCTCCTCCTTCATCTTTATTCTAATCTCACCCGGCGGCGGTATTGGCCTTGGCGCAGGAAGGGCAAGCCTGTTCGACGGCTTCTTGGCTCTCGGTGCCGGGGACGATGCCCAGCACCGCCGGGCGGATGGCCTTGGTCGGACACTTGGCCAGGCACTTGGCGTCGGTGCAGTTGTTGGCCACGCACAC